>NZ_JBTWFK010000009.1:0-212500 GCF_054788175.1 Bacillus sp. NEAU-Y102
AGATTTCCCATAGCGTAAGCTAGTAAGATCCCTGAAAGATGATCAGGTTGATAGGTTCGAGGTGGAAGCATGGTGACATGTGGAGCTGACGAATACTAATAGATCGAGGACTTAACCATATAATATGTAGCAATGTTATCTAGTTTTGAAGGAATATGCCTTCATAGTTTGGTGATGATGGCAGAGAGGTCACACCCGTTCCCATACCGAACACGGAAGTTAAGCTCTCTAGCGCCGATGGTAGTTGGGACCTTGTCCCTGTGAGAGTAGGACGTCGCCAAGCAAAAACCTAAGTCGTTTCGACTTAGGTTTTTTTGTGTTTATTTTTATTTACCGAATGTTATAATTCATAAATTTAATAACGCTAAAGACGAAAAAAGTTTAAAATAATAGCAATGATTTTTGGTTTTCCTGATTTTTCGAATGCCGCTAAAGTAATACTTAAAATAGGACACATTATTTCTATCATAAGTATATATTTTAAAATTACTGCGATAGAAAAAATAAATAGGATAATAGTATAGTTCTTTCTTTCACGTTTATCCTCCTTAGAAATTAAATCGTTATAATAAAAGTTCTATTGATGTGTAGAATACAAGAGTGTACATATTTTGATTTAAAACATACTGAAGTACTATATAAACGATTATAAGTAAATAGATCTCTAGAAATATATATTCTAATTCCCTTTTCTTCTTGCATATAGTTGCAATTCTTCTTTTGAATATAACTAAAACACGAACGTTATTGACTACTAATAAAAAAACATTCGATTATTTATTGACATCGTTTATGAAATATTGTTAATATAGCCATAGAAACAATAATATAAGACCTCATATAATCGCGGGGATATGGCCTGCAAGTCTCTACCTAACGACCGTTATTCGTTAGACTATGAGGGAAAGTCACTCGGTATTTTTCTATTCACAAGGGATACGTATGCCTGAGTAGAGCGCTTTCTCTCATAGTAAAAGAGAAACTGTTCTATTTCAGGCTTTTTTTATTTGAATCGGGGGGATTCTAATATGAAATCACTAGTTGGAGTCATAATGGGAAGTACGTCAGACTGGGAAACAATGAAATATGCTTGTGACATTTTAGATGAATTAAATATACCGTATGAGAAAAAAGTTGTATCCGCTCATCGGACTCCGGATTATATGTTTGAATATGCAGAGACGGCTCGTGAACGTGGATTGAAAGTTATTATTGCTGGAGCTGGTGGAGCAGCACATTTACCAGGAATGGTTGCAGCGAAGACAAATCTTCCTGTAATCGGAGTTCCAGTTCAATCAAAAGCATTAAACGGCCTAGATTCATTATTATCCATCGTCCAAATGCCAGGAGGCGTTCCAGTTGCAACTGTTGCAATTGGTAAAGCCGGTTCAACAAATGCTGGATTACTTGCTGCACAAATACTTGGATCATTCCATGATGATATACATGATGCATTAGAATTGAGACGAGAAGCGATTGAAAAAGATGTGCGTGAAGGTAGTGAGCTAGTATGACGAGAATCATTTTACCTGGAAAAACGATCGGCATTATTGGAGGCGGCCAGCTAGGAAGAATGATGGCATTGGCAGCCAAGGAGATGGGATATAAAATTGCTGTTTTAGATCCTATAAAGCAATCACCATGTGCACAAGTTGCTGATATTGAAATTGTTGCACCGTATGACGATTTAAAGGCAATTCAGTATTTAGCAGAGATAAGTGATGTTGTCACATATGAATTTGAGAATATTGATTATAGATGTTTACAATGGCTTGAAAAACATGCTTACTTGCCACAAGGTAGTCAGTTGTTAAATAAAACGCAAAATCGTTTTACAGAAAAGAATGCAATTGAGAAGGCTGGGTTACCAGTAGCAACGTATAGATTAGTTCAAAATCAAGATCAGCTTACAGAAGCAATTACTGAGTTATCATTCCCTTCCGTCTTAAAAACGACGACAGGTGGATATGATGGGAAAGGGCAAGTTGTTTTAAGAAGTGAGGCTGATGTTGAGACAGCAAGAAATCTTGTGGATAAAGCAGAGTGTATTTTAGAGAAATGGGTGCCTTTTGAAAAAGAAGTATCCGTTATTGTGATTCGTAGTGTAAGTGGTGAAACGAAAGTATTTCCGGTAGCGGAAAATATCCATGTAAATAACATTTTGCATGAATCTATCGTTCCAGCTCGCATTACAGAAGAGCTTTCTCAAAAAGCAATTGCGTATGCAAAGGTACTTGCGGATGAATTAGAACTTGTGGGAACACTAGCGGTAGAGATGTTTGCTACAGATAATGGTGAGATTTACATTAATGAATTAGCACCAAGACCTCACAATTCAGGACACTATACACAGGATGCATGTGAAACGAGCCAATTTGGTCAACATATTCGAGCAATCTGCAATTTACCTCTAGGAGAAACAAATTTGTTAAAACCAGTTGTCATGGTAAACATTTTAGGCGAACATATAGAAGGGGTCCTAAGACAAGTGAATAGATTAACCGGGTGCTATTTACACTTATATGGAAAAGAAGAAGCAAAAGCACAGCGAAAAATGGGGCATGTTAATATTTTAAATGATAATATTGAAGTTGCTCTAGAAAAAGCGAAGAGTTTGCATATTTGGGACCATCAAGAACAACTGTTGGAGGGAAAAAGATGATTAGTCGTTATACACGCCCTGAAATGGGTGCGATTTGGACGGAAGAGAACAAATTTAAAGCGTGGTTAGAAGTTGAGATTTTAGCTTGTGAAGCATGGGCTGAGCTTGGCGATATTCCAAAAGAAGATGTTAAAAAAATTCGTGAACATGCATCATTTGATATTGATCGTATTTATGAAATTGAAAAAGAAACACGTCATGATGTAGTTGCATTCACTCGTGCTGTATCAGAAACGCCAGCACTAGGCGAAGAACGTAAATGGGTTCATTACGGTTTAACATCTACAGACGTAGTAGATACAGCATTATCTTACATCTTAAAACAAGCGAATGAAATCATATTAAAAGACTTAGAGAACTTTGTAAGCATTTTAGCTAACAAAGCGAAAGAGCATAAATACACAATCATGATGGGAAGAACACACGGTGTTCATGCAGAACCAACAACATTTGGTTTAAAACTTGGTCTTTGGTATGAAGAAATGAAACGTAACGTAGAGCGTTTCAAGCAAGCAGCTGATACAGTTCGCGTTGGTAAATTATCTGGTGCGGTTGGTACATATGCAAATATCGATCCATTCGTAGAAAAGTATGTTTGTGAAAACTTAGGATTAGAAGCAGCACCAATTTCAACACAAACATTGCAACGTGATCGCCATGCTCATTACATGTCAACACTTGCACTAATCGCAACATCTATCGAAAAGATGGCAGTTGAGATTCGTGGTTTACAAAAGAGTGAAACACGTGAAGTTGAAGAAGCTTTCGCAAAAGGTCAAAAAGGTTCTTCTGCAATGCCGCATAAGCGTAATCCAATTGGATCTGAAAATATGACTGGTTTAGCTCGTGTTATCCGCGGTTATATGATGACAGCTTATGAGAATGTTCCATTATGGCATGAGCGTGATATTTCTCACTCTTCAGCAGAACGCGTAATTTTACCAGATGCTACAATCGCGTTAAATTACATGTTAAATCGCTTTGGTAATATCGTTAAAAACTTAACTGTATACCCAGAGAATATGAAACGCAATATGACAAGAACATACGGCTTAATTTATTCTCAGCGCGTAATGCTTACACTAATCGACAAAGGTATGGTACGTGAAGAAGCTTATGATATCGTACAGCCTAAAGCGATGGAAGCTTGGGAAACACAAGTACAATTTAAAGAGCTTGTAGAAGCTGATGAGCGTATTACAAGCAAGTTAACACAAGAAGAAATTAATGAATGCTTCAACTATGAGCATCACATGCAACACGTTGATACAATCTTTGAACGCCTTGGATTAAACGAAGCGTAAAATTTCATATGGCACAGAATAGAGTCATTCTGTGCCATTATTTATAAAAACATTATTCACATTTTTCAAACTACAGGGGGCTTGCGAAATGCAAAAGCTAGAATTGCTGTATGAAGGTAAGGCAAAAAGAATTTATCGTACAGAATCAGCAGATATGGTTTGGGTAGAGTACAAAGATAGTGCGACTGCTTTCAATGGGGAGAAAAAAGAGACGATTACAGGAAAAGGTCGTTTGAACAATGAAATTACAACTTTATTGTTCAGAAAGTTACAAGAAGTGGGAATTAAAACACATTTTGTTGAGAAGTTATCTGAAACAGAACAACTTGTTAAAAAAGTGAGTATTATTCCTTTAGAAGTTGTCACAAGAAATGTAATTGCAGGAAGTCTTTCAAAACGATTAGGAATGGAAGAGGGAACTGTACTTGCAGAACCAATCGTAGAATTTTACTTCAAAGATGATGATTTAGGAGATCCGCTTGTAACGGAAGATCATATTCGTGTATTAAACGTTGCATCGCCAGAGCAAGTAAGTGTATTACGAGATATGGCTCTACAAATCAATCAAGTGTTGATTGATCATTTCGCAAGCTGTCGTGTAAGATTAGTAGATTTCAAATTAGAGTTTGGTGTAACGGAAGAAGGAGAAATCATTTTAGCGGATGAAATTTCACCAGATACTTGCCGTTTATGGGATGAAACGAGCAATGAAAAGTTTGATAAAGACGTATTCCGTCGTGATCTTGGAAATTTAACAGAAGCTTATGAAGAGATTTTAAAACGTTTAGGGGGAATTTCACATGTATAAAGTTAAGGTATATGTAACATTAAGAGAAAGCGTATTAGATCCACAAGGAACAGCAGTAAAAGGAGCACTTCATAGTCTTTCATTTACAGAAGTACAAGACGTTCGAATCGGAAAGTACATGGAACTAACAATTGATAAATCTGTATCTGATTTAGATAGCAAGGTAAAAGAAATGTGTGAAAAACTATTAGCGAACGTTGTAATGGAAGACTTCCGTTATGAAGTTGAGGAGGTTGTCGCACAGTGAAATTTGCCGTAATAGTATTTCCGGGTTCGAACTGTGATGTCGATATGTTCCATGCAATTAAAGATGAGCTTGGCGAAGAAGTAGATTACGTTTGGCACGATACAGAGAATTTAGATGAATATGATGCAATTCTACTACCAGGTGGATTTTCTTATGGTGACTACTTACGCTGCGGTGCTATTTCTCGCTTTGCTAATGCAATGAAAGCAGTGCAAAAAGCTGCTGAGCAAGGAAAGCCGATTTTAGGTGTATGTAATGGATTCCAGATTCTTGTTGAATCAGGATTACTACCAGGAGCGTTAATGAGAAACGAAAACTTAAAATTTATGTGTCGCACTGTTCAGTTGCGTGTTGAAAATAATGAAACGATGTTTACATCACAATATGAAAAAAATGAAATAATCAATATTCCAATCGCTCATGGTGAGGGGAATTACTATTGTGACGAAGAGACTCTTAAACAATTAGAAGAGAATAATCAAATCGCATTCCGTTACGTAGAAAATCCTAACGGTAGCGTTTCAGATATTGCTGGTATTGTAAACGAAAAAGGAAATGTACTTGGTATGATGCCACATCCAGAGCGTGCTGTAGATGAATTACTTGGCGGTGCTGAAGGGTTAAAAGTCTTTCAATCTATCTTAAAACAGTGGAGGGAAACATATGTCGTTAATGCTTGAACCAAATCCAACACAAATTAAAGAAGAGCGTATATATGCGGAAATGGGGCTAACAGACGAAGAGTTTGCCATGGTTGAAAGGATTTTAGGTCGTCTGCCAAATTATACAGAAACAGGATTATTCTCTGTAATGTGGTCTGAACATTGTAGTTATAAAAATTCAAAACCAGTTCTTCGTAAGTTTCCAACGACAGGTGAGCGTGTTCTGCAAGGACCTGGAGAAGGTGCTGGGATTGTAGATATAGGTGATAATCAAGCAGTTGTATTTAAAATGGAAAGTCATAACCATCCTTCAGCTATTGAACCATATCAAGGAGCTGCAACAGGTGTTGGTGGTATTATTCGTGACGTATTCTCTATGGGAGCACGTCCGGTAGCTCTATTAAACTCACTTCGTTTCGGTGAATTACAGTCACCACGTGTGAAATATTTATTCGAAGAAGTAGTAGCAGGAATTGCAGGATACGGTAACTGCATCGGTATTCCGACTGTTGGCGGCGAGGTACAATTTGATCCATGTTATGAAGGAAATCCACTTGTAAATGCAATGTGCGTAGGTTTGATTAATCATGAAGACATTAAAAAAGGGCAAGCGCACGGTGCTGGTAACACAGTAATGTACGTAGGGGCATCGACTGGTCGTGACGGTATTCACGGTGCAACATTCGCGTCGGAAGAACTATCTGAAAGTTCAGAAGCGAAACGTCCAGCGGTTCAAGTAGGGGATCCATTTATGGAGAAACTTCTTATTGAAGCGTGTTTAGAATTAATTCAATCTGATGCACTTGTTGGAATTCAAGATATGGGTGCGGCTGGTTTAACATCATCTTCTGCAGAAATGGCAAGTAAAGCAGGAATGGGTATTGAAATGTACTTAGATGATGTACCACAGCGTGAAACAGGAATGACACCATATGAAATGATGCTATCTGAATCACAAGAGCGTATGTTAATTGTTGTGAAAAAAGGTAGAGAACAAGAAATAGTAGATTTATTTGAGAAGTATGGTCTTGCAGCAGTTACGATGGGGAAAGTAACAGAAGATAAAATGCTTCGTTTATTCCATAAAGGTGAAAAGGTAGCTGAAGTTCCAGCAGATGCTTTAGCAGAAGAAGCACCAATTTATCATAAGCCATCAAAAGAAGCAGCATACTTTGCTGAATTCCAAGCAATGAAAATGGAAACGCCAAAAGTAGAAAATTATAAAGAAGCGTTATTCGCTCTATTACAGCAACCAACAATTGCAAGTAAAGAGTGGGTATACGATCAATACGATTACCAAGTTCGCACAAGTACAGTTGTGACACCAGGTTCAGATGCTGCAGTTGTACGTGTACGCGGTACAGAAAAAGGATTAGCAATGACGACAGATTGTAACTCTCGCTACATTTATCTAGATCCAGAAATGGGCGGTAAAATTGCAGTAGCAGAGGCAGCGCGAAATATCGTATGTTCTGGCGGGGAGCCACTTGCAATTACAGATTGCTTAAACTTCGGTAACCCAGAAAAACCAGAGATTTTCTGGCAGATTGAGAAATCAGTAGACGGTATGAGTGAAGCTTGTCGCACATTACAAACACCAGTTATCGGCGGAAACGTATCGATGTATAACGAGCGTAGTGGCGAAGCTGTATATCCAACACCAACTGTTGGGATGGTCGGACTTGTACATGACTTAAAACATGTAACAACACAAGAGTTTAAGCAAGCTGGCGATTTAGTTTATGTAATCGGTGAGACGAAAGCTGAGTTTGGCGGAAGTGAATTACAGAAAATGATTCACGGTAAAATCTTCGGGCAATCACCAAGTATCGATTTAGATGTAGAATTAAAACGCCAAAAACAAGTATTAGAAGCAATTCAAGCTGGTCTTGTTCAATCTGCACATGATGTTGCTGAGGGTGGTTTAGCAGTTGCGATTTCAGAAAGTGCAATTGGTGCTAAAGGCTTAGGTGCTACTGTGAAATTAGATGGAGAAGCAACAGCAGCATTATTCGCTGAATCACAGTCTCGCTTCGTGATTACTGTAAAACGTGAAAATAAAGAGGCGTTTGAGAAAGCGGTAGAAGCAATCCAAGTTGGAGAAGTAACAAGTACAAATGAAGTAACAATTCATAATGAAGAAAATGAAGTATTACTTACAGCAAATGTAGATGAAATGAGAAAGGCTTGGAAAGGGGCAATCCCATGCTTGCTGAAATAAAGGGGTTAAACGAAGAATGTGGCGTTTTCGGAATTTGGGGGCATGAAAATGCAGCACAAGTTTCATACTACGGATTGCACAGTTTACAGCACCGTGGACAAGAAGGCGCAGGCATTGTCGTAAATAATGGTGAGAAAATTGTCGGTCACAAGGGGTTAGGTTTAATATCAGAAGTGTTTTCAAGAGGCGAGCTAGAAGGATTAAATGGAAAATCAGCAATCGGACATGTACGATATGCAACAGCTGGTGGAAGTGAAGTTGCTAACGTTCAACCATTGTTGTTCCGTTTTTCTGATCATAGTATGGCGCTAGCTCATAACGGGAATTTAATTAATGCAAAAATGCTTCGCCGTGAATTAGAGGCAGAGGGAAGTATTTTTCAAACAAGTTCAGACACAGAAGTACTTTTACATCTTATTAAACGTAGTACGAAAGACTCTTTAATTGAAAGTGTAAAAGAGGCTCTGAATAAAGTGAAAGGTGCGTTTGCGTATCTTTTACTAACTGGAAATGAAATGATCGTTGCGTTAGATCCAAATGGATTCCGTCCGCTTTCAATTGGAAAGATGGGGGATGCTTACGTTGTAGCATCTGAAACATGTGCTTTTGATGTAGTAGGTGCAACATACATTCGCGATGTAGAACCTGGTGAATTACTTATCATTAATGATGAAGGAATTCACGTAGATCGTTTTACAAACGATGTAGAACATGCGATTTGTAGTATGGAATACATTTACTTTGCACGACCAGATTCTAATATTGCTGGTGTTAACGTTCATGCAGCGCGTAAAAATATGGGAAAACGTTTAGCAGCGGAAGCTCCTATTGAAGCGGATGTTGTTACTGGTGTACCAGACTCTAGTATTTCAGCAGCGATTGGCTATGCGGAGGCAACAGGCATTCCGTATGAATTAGGATTAATTAAAAATCGTTACGTTGGACGTACTTTTATTCAGCCTTCTCAAGAACTGCGTGAGCAAGGGGTTAAGATGAAGCTTTCAGCAGTAAGAGGTGTAGTGGAAGGGAAACGAGTTGTTATGATTGACGATTCTATCGTAAGAGGAACGACAAGTAAACGAATTGTTCGTATGCTTCGTGAAGCTGGAGCGACAGAAGTTCACGTAAGAATCGCTTCACCACCTCTTAAGTATCCATGTTTTTATGGCATTGATATTCAAACGAGAAAAGAATTAATTGCAGCAAATAATACAGTAGAAGAAATCCGTGAAATGATCGGAGCAGATTCTTTAACATTTTTAAGCGAAGATGGATTAGTAGATGCAATTGGGCGTCCATATGAAGGGAAATATGGCGGTCTATGTATGGCTTATTTTAATGGGGACTATCCAACAGCTCTTTATGATTATGAGCAAGAGCTTTTAGAAAGTATGAAATAAGAAAAGTGAAAAAAGCTTCTACTTCTTTTGATGTAGAAGCTAGCTCCTTTCTTAAAATAGCCCGCCCTGGATGGGGAGAAATTAAAAGACGAGGTGTAAATAACGATGGCGAATGCATATAAGCAAGCAGGAGTAGATATTGAAGCTGGATATGAAGCGGTATCTCGCATGAAAAAACACGTACAAACAACTATGAGAAAAGAAGTACTAGGCGGTTTAGGCGGTTTTGGAGGTATGTTTGATCTATCAAAATTTGCATTAGAAGAACCTGTATTAGTATCTGGAACAGATGGCGTGGGAACGAAATTGATGCTCGCTTTTATGGCAGATAAACATGACACAATTGGTATTGATGCAGTAGCAATGTGTGTAAATGATATTGTTGTCCAAGGAGCAGAGCCGCTTTTCTTCCTTGATTATATTGCTTGTGGTAAAGCTGAACCTAGTAAAATTGAAAACATCGTCAAAGGTATATCAGAGGGCTGTCGCCAAGCTGGTTGTGCATTAATCGGTGGAGAAACAGCTGAAATGCCAGGAATGTATTCTACGGAAGAATATGATTTAGCTGGTTTTACAGTTGGGATTGTTGATAAGAAGAAAATTATAACAGGTGAAAAAATTGAAGCTGGTCACGTGTTAATTGGCTTAGCATCTAGCGGTATTCATAGCAATGGTTACTCTTTAGTACGAAAAGTGTTACTAGAAGATGGAGAACTATCTTTAGAGCGTATTTATGGTCGCTTAGAGCTACCTCTTGGTGAAGAATTATTAAAACCAACGAAAATTTATGTCAAACCTATTTTAGAACTATTGAAGAAACATGAAGTATACGGTATGGCGCATATTACAGGTGGCGGATTTATTGAAAATATTCCACGCATGTTGCCAGAAGGAATCGGTGCTGAGATTGAACTAGGATCTTGGAAAATTCAGCCGATCTTTAGTTTACTTCAAGAAGTTGGAAACCTGGAAGAGAAAGACATGTTCAATATTTTTAACATGGGTATTGGTATGGTAGTGGCAGTAAAGGAAGAAGATGCAAAAGATGTTGTTCGTCTTCTTGAAGAACAAGGAGAAACGGCTCGTATTATTGGACGTACTATACAAGGAGCTGGTGTTACTTTTAATGGGGGCACAGCACTATGAGTAGATTAGCGGTTTTTGCTTCTGGAAGCGGATCTAACTTTCAATCTCTCGTTAATGCGGTAGAAGAAAAAAGATTGGATGGAGAAATTAGTTTATTAGTATGTGATAAACCAGAAGCACGCGCTGTTGGTCGGGCACATTATCATCATATTCCGTGTTTTGCTTTTTCAGCGAAAGCATATGAGTCAAAAGAAGCGTTTGAAAAAGAGATATTAAAGAAGCTAGAAGAATATGAAATTGACTATGTTATTTTAGCTGGATATATGCGTTTAATTGGGCCGACGTTACTAGAAGCATACGGCGGGAAGATTATTAATATTCATCCATCATTACTACCGAGCTTTCCGGGTAAAGATGCTGTCGGTCAAGCATTAGAAGCAGGTGTGAAAGTAACTGGAGTAACGATTCATTATGTAGATGCAGGTATGGATACAGGGCCAATTATTGCGCAAGAAGCAGTAGTTGTTTCTGAAGGGGATACGAGAGAAAGCTTACAAAATAAAATTCAACAAGTTGAACATAAATTATACGTAAATACAGTGAATCAAATTGTTCAGTCTGTGAAAGAATCAACTGTTAACTAACATACAACCAGGGGTGAAAGATAAATGAAAAAGCGTGCATTAGTAAGTGTTTCAGATAAAACAGGAGTAGTAGAATTTGTTAAAGGATTACTAGAACAAGGGATTGAAGTTATTTCAACAGGTGGTACGAAAAAGTTACTAGAAGCAAACGGCTTACAAGTAATTGGTATTTCTGAAGTAACTGGTTTCCCTGAAATTATGGATGGCCGTGTGAAAACATTACATCCAAATATTCATGGTGGTCTATTAGCAGTTCGTGATAATGAAACACACGTAACACAAATGAATGAATTAGGTATTCAGCCAATTGACTTTGTTGTTGTTAACTTATACCCATTTAAAGAAACAATCGCTAAGCCTGATGTAACATTTGCTGATGCAATTGAAAATATTGATATCGGTGGCCCGACAATGATTCGCTCTGCTGCGAAAAATCATCAATTCGTATCTGTAATTGTAGATCCAGTAGATTATGATGTTGTATTAGCAGAACTAAAAGAGAACGGCGAAGTAATGGATGAAACGAAACGTAAACTAGCAGCGAAAGTATTCCGTCATACAGCAGCATATGATGCGCTAATTTCTAACTATTTAACAGAGCAAATGGGTGAAGAAAGTCCAGAAACATTAACTGTGACATTCGAGAAAAAGCAAGACTTACGTTATGGCGAGAACCCACATCAAAAGGCAACTTTCTATAAAGCGCCATTCGCAGCAACTTCTTCTGTTGCATACGCAGAACAATTACACGGTAAAGAATTATCGTATAACAATATTAATGATGCAGACGCAGCGCTCAGCATCGTAAAAGAATTTACAGAACCAGCAGTAGTAGCAGTAAAACATATGAATCCATGTGGTGTTGGAGTAGGAACTGATATTCACGAAGCATATACTCGTGCTTATGAAGCAGATCCAGTATCAATCTTCGGCGGTATTATTGCAGCAAATCGTGAAATTGATAAAGCTACAGCAGAAAAGTTACACGAAATTTTCTTAGAAATCATTATTGCACCTTCTTTCTCAAAAGAAGCTTTAGAAGTATTGCAAAGTAAGAAAAACTTACGTCTACTAACTGTAAATATTGAAAAAGCGACAAGTGCAAGCAAAAAACTAACTTCTGTACAAGGTGGGCTTCTCGTTCAAGAGGAAGATACGTTATCATTAGATGAAAGTACAATTTCAATTCCAACGAAACGTGAACCTTCAGAGCAAGAATGGAAAGATTTAAAACTAGCTTGGAAAGTTGTAAAGCATGTGAAATCAAATGCAATTGTTTTAGCGAAAGATGATATGACAATTGGTGTCGGTGCAGGGCAGATGAACCGTGTAGGTTCTGCAAAAATCGCAATTACACAAGCTGGTGAAAAAGCACAAGGTAGCGCACTTGCATCTGATGCTTTCTTCCCAATGCCAGATACATTAGAAGAAGCAGCAAAAGCAGGAATTACAGCAATCATTCAACCGGGCGGATCAATCCGTGATGAAGATTCTATTAAAGTGGCGGATACGTATGGGATTGCTATGGTGTTCACTGGCGTACGTCATTTCAAACACTAATAGAGGATGTTTAAAAGGTCCGGTCGAGATAACCTTCGCAAGTCGTCGTTGCAATGCCAGTGCGGTACTCATGTAGGAAAGCTACACTCCGTGTCCTCCTGGCAAATGCGCCTAGACCAGCTCGGTTCTCTCGATCCTCCTTTTAAACTTTTATTGATATGAGAAAGCAAACTAGGAGCATAGCTTCTAGTTTGTACTTATTTAGTTATTGGGGGATGAAATATGAATGTTTTAGTAATTGGCCGCGGTGGGCGTGAGCATGCTTTAGCTTGGAAGTTTGCACAATCTGAAAAAGTAGAAAAGGTGTATGTAGCACCAGGTAATGAAGGTATGCGCGATGTTGCAACACCAGTTGATATTGATGAAAATGATTTTGATGCATTAGTTTTATTTGCTAAAGAGAATAAGGTTGAATTAACTTTCGTTGGACCAGAAATTCCACTTATGAATGGAATTGTTGATCGATTTAACGAAGAGGGACTTCGCGTATTTGGTCCGAATAAAGCGGCTGCTGTTATTGAAGGTAGTAAAGCTTTTACGAAAGAATTAATGAAAAAATATGATATTCCAACTGCGGCGTATGAAACTTTTACAGATTATGAAGAAGCAGTACAGTACATTCAAAAAGTTGGTGCACCAATCGTTATTAAAGCTGACGGCCTAGCTGCTGGTAAAGGCGTGACAGTAGCAATGACACTTGAAGAGGCATTACAAGCTGTGAAAGAAATGCTGCAAGATGTGAAATTCGGCGCGGCAAGTAAGAAGGTCGTTATTGAAGAGTTTTTAGATGGACAAGAATTTTCATTAATGGCATTCGTGAATGGAACAACTGTACATCCAATGGTAATCGCCCAAGATCATAAAAGAGCTTTTGATGGTGATAAAGGTCCAAATACGGGCGGAATGGGTGCGTATTCTCCAGTGCCACAAATTCCAGAATCAGCAGTTCAAGAGGCGATAAAAACGGTATTACATCCAACTGCTAAAGCGATGATTACAGAAAACCGTTCGTTTACAGGCATTTTATACGCAGGTCTTATTTTAACAAATGATGGTCCAAAGGTAATTGAATTTAATGCACGCTTTGGTGATCCTGAAACAGAAGTAGTATTACCTCGCTTAGAAAACGATTTAGTTGATGTATGTAACGCTGTATTAGATGAAAGTGAGCTAACGTTACAATGGTCAGAGGAAGCAGTAATTGGTGTTGTACTTGCTTCGAAAGGATATCCAGAAGCATATAAAAAAGGTGACATTATTAAAGGATTAGATGCACTGCAAGATGCGATTGTTTTCCATTCAGGCACAGCGATGAAGCATGGTGATTTTGTAACAAACGGTGGCCGTGTACTATTTGTTGCTTGCAAGGCGAATAGTTTACAAGAAGCAAAAGATAAAGTATATAAAGAAATCGGTAAAATTGAGAGTGATGGTCTATTTTATCGAAGTGATATAGGATATCGTGCAATTGAGCATAAGATGACGAGAAGTTAATATGTAAAAATCCCGCTGAGGAATCAGCGGGATTTTTTATGCATCTTTATCTTTTTTTAATTTCCCTTTTTGCTTTGCCATTTCTCGAAGTAAATACTCGATGTGTGCATTGACGCTACGAAACTCATCATTTGCCCATTTTTCGATGACTGCGTGTAATTCAGGATCAATACGTAATGGAAAGCTTTTCTTTTTAGCCATAATTACTTATAGCCCTTAGTATAGGCTTCCTGTATTAATAACCGGTTGCGCACCTTTATCTGAAACGATGGCAACTAATAAGTTGTTTACCATATTTGCTTTACGCTCGTCATCGAGTTCCAGTACGCCTTCTTCATCTAACATATGGATTGAATCTTTGGCCATCTTCACAGCACCTTCAACAATTTCTTTTCTAGCAGCTAATACTGCTTTTGCTTGTTGACGTTGTAGCATTGCATGGGCAATTTCTGTTGCGTAAGCTAAATGCGTTAAACGAGTTTCCAATACTTCTACACCAGCAATTTCAAGACGTGCCTCTAACTCACGTTTTAATTCTTCAGAGATTTCTTCAGTATTTCCGCGTAACGTAATGCAAGTTTCATCTTGGAAATTGTCATATGGATATTTTGTTGCGACGTGGCGGATTGCCGTTTCGCTTTGAATTTCTACAAATCGATCGTAATGTTCAACACCGAACATTGCTTTTGCAGAATCAACTACTTTATATACGATAACAGCTGCAATTTCAATCGGATTTCCCTCAACATCGTTTACTTTTAATTTCTTACTATTAAAGTTTTCAACACGTAAAGATACAGTTTGACGGAATGCGAACGGAATCGTTAAAAATAAACCGTTTTGACGAATTGTTCCTAAATAATTACCAAAGAACGTAATAACTTTCGCTTGATTTGGTTGAACAATCCCGATACCCGTAGCGAGAATTGCGGCTAATACAATAGTTAGTGCTGCTCCTATAAAAATTTCTTGTGCAAGGAAAAATACACCGATAGCCGCTAAAATCAAAATTCCAATAATACCGAGAAAACCATTTACATAAAATACTTGTTTTTCTTTCATATGATCGCCTCCTGATATAAAAATGATATCACTTTTATATCATTTTAAGCAAGAGGTATGCACCTAATTTTCTGAATTTTATTGATTGATATCTTTTATATACATTTTAAGCTTAAAAAGGGAATATACGTTCTGTTTTTATGGTAAAATAAAGAAGACTTAACCGCCCACTGCAGCAGCTAAGTCCCTTTGAGAGCATCTTGCATCGTGACAAATGATTCAAAGCGGTTTTGCCAGGATTATTTCTTCAATCGCTGACTCAATCTCTTTGTCAGAAGCGTCATAACTTCCTTTTGACTTTGGCTTGTCATGAGAGGAAGTTTGATTCACTTCTTCTTTAGCATGTCCTTTTTCAGTAAAATTCATGCTAGGCATTTTAAATGCACCCATATTCATGTATTTTCCAAACTTCCACGCTTCAACAATAGGGCAGAAGCGAACAATTCCCTCTGCAACTTTCATTGCACCAATCCATAGAAAAATGTTAGACCAAGTGCACCATGGCTTGCGTACAAGTTTAGTTGCACTACATCCGAAGAGGACAAGCCCAAGTGTAATTCGAATTAGAGCGTTTATTGTCCCGATGTTTTGCTTCATTAGAAAAACACTCCTTTTTATGAAAATTGAAATAGTGAATACTACTTCTCTTATTAGTATCCCGTGTGATTTTGGGGATATGTAATCCAACATTTGACGTTGAAAAAGATGTTGGAATGGGCGTGTGTGTCAGTAGCTTTTTTTGTTATAATGAAAGAATGCATAAAAAGAAGATGAAATTAAATCATTCTTTTTGAAAAATATTTAAAAAACAAGATGAAAACTAACTGTTATTTTAAACAGAACTATAGATATAACTAGAGAAAAGGAAGGGTGTTTTCATGTACGATATTTCCGGATGGAAACATGTATTTAAGCTTGATCCAAATAAGGAGTTAAGCGATGAACATTTAGAAATGATTTGTGAGTCTGGAACTGATGCGGTTATTGTAGGCGGAAGTGATGGGGTTACAATTGATAACGTATTACACATGCTAGTTAGCATTCGTAGATATGCTGTTCCTTGTGTATTAGAGGTCTCTGATGTAGAAGCAATTACACCAGGATTTGATTTTTATTACATCCCAAGTGTGTTAAATAGCCGAAAAGTAGAATGGGTAACAGGTGTTCATCATGAGGCATTGAAAGAATTTGGGGATATTATGGACTGGGACGAAATTTTTATGGAAGGGTATTGTGTTTTAAATCCAGAAGCGAAAGTAGCCCAGCTTACAGATGCGAAATGTGATTTAACAGAAGATGACGTTATTGCATATGCTCGTTTAGCAGACAAGTTATTACATTTACCGATATTTTATTTAGAATATAGCGGTACGTATGGAGAAGTTGAACTTGTTAAAAATGTAAAAGCAGAATTGAAACAAGCTCAGTTATACTATGGCGGCGGTATTTCTAATGCAGAACAGGCGAAAGAAATGGCACAATATGCTGATACAGTAGTTGTTGGAAATATTATTTATGATGATATAAAATCGGCGTTAAAAACAGTTAAAGCAGTAAAAGGAGAGTAGGTGCAGGCGTATATGAGTATGACAGATAAGTTATTAAACGGTTTAAATCCACAGCAACAAAAAGCGGTACAAACAACGAATGGACCACTTCTATTAATGGCAGGTGCAGGTAGTGGTAAAACACGTGTGTTAACACACCGTATTGCGTATTTGCTTGGTGAAAAAGGTGTAGCACCATGGAATGTATTAGCTATTACCTTCACAAATAAAGCAGCTCGTGAAATGCGCGAGCGTATTGATACACTTGTGGGACCAGAAGCAGAAGATATTTGGATTTCGACGTTCCACTCTATGTGTGTACGTATTTTACGACGTGATATCGATCGTATTGGCATTAATCGTAACTTTACAATCTTAGATTCAGGTGATCAGTTAACGGTAGTCAAAAAAATTATGAAAGAGCGCAATATTGATCCGAAGAAATTTGAGCCGCGCTCTATTTTAGCGGGTATTAGTAATGCGAAAAATGAACTGTTATCTGCGGATAAATATGCAAAAAAAATTACAATGGCTGATCCATATGAAAAATTAACGAGCGATGTATACACAGAGTATCAAAAACGTCTTTTGAAAAATAATTCATTAGACTTTGATGATTTAATTATGACGACGATTCAGCTATTTGAACGTGTTCCAGAAGTATTGGAGTTTTATCAGCGTAAGTTCCAATATATTCACGTTGATGAGTATCAAGATACGAATAAAGCGCAATATCTTCTTGTTAAACATTTGGCAGCGCGTTTTAAAAATCTTTGCGTTGTAGGTGACTCTGACCAGTCTATTTATCGCTGGCGTGGTGCAGATATTTCTAACATTTTGTCATTCGAAAAAGATTATGAGAATGCACAAGTAATTTTGTTAGAACAAAACTATCGTTCGTCACAAAATATTTTAAATGCAGCGAATGCTGTTATTGAAAAAAATACGAATCGTAAACCGAAGAAATTATGGACGGACAATCAAGTTGGGAGCAAAATTTCGTATTATCGTGCTGCAACTGAAAAGGACGAAGCATATTTTGTTGCGAAAAAAATTCGTGACGATCTTCAAATGGGGAAACGAAAATACACTGATTTTGCAGTACTATATCGTACGAATGCTCAGTCTCGTATGGTCGAGGAGATTTTCCTTAAATCTAACATCCCGTACAAAATTGTCGGGGGTACGAAGTTCTACGACCGTAAAGAGATTAAAGATATTTTGGCGTACTTACGTTTAATCGGTAATCCAGATGATGAAATTAGTTTTGCACGTATTATTAACATGCCAAAGCGTGGTATTGGTGCGACTTCTATTGATAAAATTATTAATTATGGTGTGCAAAACGGAATTTCATTAACTGCTGTATTTGATGAGATTGAGCATGTTGGAGTAAGTGCAAAAATTACAAAGGCAGTAAAAGAATTCGCAAGTTTATTACACAACTGGGTAAATATGCAAGAGTATTTATCTGTTACAGAATTAGTAGAAGAAGTTATTGAAAAAACAGGCTATCGCGATATGTTGAAAAATGAGCGTTCTTTAGAAGCGGAAGGTCGTTTAGAAAACTTAGACGAGTTCTTATCTGTTACGCAAACATTTGAATCTCAAAGCGAAGATAAGAGTCTTGTTGCATTCTTAACAGATTTAGCACTTGTTGCTGATATTGATCGTGTAGATGAAGACCCAACTGCTGGTGAAGAAGTTATCTTAATGACGATGCACTCAGCGAAAGGATTAGAGTTCCCGGTTGTCTTTATTGTTGGTTTAGAGGAAGGGATATTCCCTCATACTCGTTCTCTTATGGAAGAGGATGAAATGCAAGAAGAGCGTCGTCTTGCTTATGTAGGTATTACTCGTGCAGAAGAAGAGCTATATTTATCTAATGCGCAAATGCGTACTTTATTTGGTAGAACAAGTATGAACGCTGCGTCTCGCTTCATTACAGAAATCCCGACAGAACTAGTGGAATCATTAAATGAAACAGCGCCGAAGCGTGAAAATTCGTTTGGTGCAAAAGGCAGAACAGCAAGTAGCAGTAAAATGACAACGACAACCACAACACGCTCTCGTTCAGCTTTCGCGCGTCCTGCAGCTAAGACGACAGGCGGTGAGCAAATTGGCTGGGCAGTAGGCGATAAAGCTTCCCACCAAAAATGGGGAATCGGTACAGTTGTAAGTGTAAAAGGTGAAGGTGATGCAAAAGAATTAGATATTGCCTTCCCAAGCCCGATTGGTGTTAAACGTTTGTTAGCAAAATTTGCACCTGTGACGAAACAATAGAAAGGAATGAGGATATGTCAAAAGAGATAGCAAAAAAACGTATAGAAGAACTGCGTGATTTGTTAAATACATTTAATTATCAATATCACGTATTAGACAATCCTTCTGTTTCTGATGCGGAATATGACCGTAATATGCAGGAGCTTATAAAATTAGAAGCAGAGAACCCAGAGTTTATGAGTGAGGATTCTCCCTCCGTTCGCGTTGGGGGAACTATTCTTGATATATTCGAAAAAGTAACACATAAGTCACCAATGTTAAGTTTAGGAAATGCATTTAACGAAGGAGATTTACGTGATTTCGACAGAAGAGTACGTCAAGGAATTGATGATGCGAATGTAAGATATATATGTGAATTAAAAATTGACGGGCTTGCCGTTTCGCTTCATTATGAAAAAGGACGCTTCATTCAAGGGGCGACACGTGGTGATGGTGTAACGGGTGAAGATATTACTCAAAATTTAAAAACGATTAAAGCTATCCCACTTCGTTTAAATGAAGAAGTAACGTTAGAAGCACGAGGCGAAGCTTATATGCCGAAGCGTTCATTTGTTAAACTAAATGAAGAAAAAGAGCAAAATGGAGAAGATGTATTTGCGAATCCGCGTAATGCGGCAGCAGGCTCAATACGTCAACTTGATCCGAAAATTGCAGCGAAGCGTAACTTATCTATGTTTGTGTACGGTCTTGCGAATGTAGAAGAAAAAACAATTCCATCGCACAGTGAATCGCTTGATTTCCTAGGTGAACTCGGATTTAAGACAAATCCAAATCGCCGTACATGTGAAACAATCGAAGAGGTTATAGCTTATGTAGAAGAATGGCAAGAAAAACGTCCGCATCTTGATTATGAGATTGATGGAATCGTTATAAAAGTAGATGATGTTGCTCTTCAAGAAAGTCTAGGAACTACAGCGAAGAGTCCAAGATGGGCGATTGCTTATAAATTCCCGGCTGAAGAAGTTGTAACGAGATTAACAGGCATTGAATTAAGTGTTGGCCGAACAGGGGTTGTAACACCGACTGCAGAGCTAGAGCCAGTGAGAGTTGCTGGTACGATCGTTCGTCGTGCTTCTTTACATAACGAAGATTTAATTCGTGAAAAAGACATTCGAATTGGTGACTACGTTGTTGTGAAGAAGGCTGGAGATATTATTCCTGAAGTTGTGAACGTTATTTTTGATAAGCGTACTGGTGAAGAAGAAGAATACCGCATGCCAACGCATTGCCCAGCATGTGAGAGTGAACTTGTTCGTTTAGAAGAAGAAGTAGCACTTCGATGTATAAATCCAACTTGTCCAGCTCAAATTCGCGAAGGATTAATTCATTTCGTTTCAAGAAATGCAATGAATATTGATGGGCTTGGAGAACGTGTCATTACACAACTTTTTGATGCAGATTATATTCGTACATTTGCTGATTTATATGCATTAACGAAAGAGCAGTTATTACAGTTAGAACGTTTTGGTGAAAAATCAGCAACAAACTTAATACAAGCAATTGAAAATTCTAAAGAAAACTCGTTAGAGCGATTATTATTTGGTCTTGGAATTCGACACGTTGGAGCGAAAGCAGCACGTACATTTGCAGAGCACTTTGAAACGATGGATGAGCTTGTAAAAGCAACAGAAGAAGAACTAAAAGCAATTAATGAAATTGGCGAAAAAATGGCTCAATCTGTTGTGACATATTTTGATAATGAAGATGTATTAGAGTTATTACAGCAGTTTAAAGAGTATGGCGTGAATATGACATACAAAGGTATAAAAATTGCAGATTTACAAAATGTTGAATCTTACTTCGCAGGAAAAACGGTTGTTTTAACAGGTAAGCTAGAAGTTATGGGACGAAGTGAAGCGAAGAAGAAGATTGAGGCATTAGGTGGAAAAGTAACAGGAAGTGTTAGTAAGAGTACAGATTTGGTTGTTGCAGGTGAATCGGCTGGTTCGAAATTAGCACAAGCGGAGAAACATAATGTTGAGGTTTGGAATGAAGAGAGGTTCTTACAAGAGCTAAATAAGTAAGAGGTGCAAACTTACCATGAAAAAAATAGCATTAGCGGTATTAAGCCTTGGCCTACTTGTAAGTGGGTGTAGTGCAGGTGCCGACAAAGATGAAAAAGTGTCTGAGAAATCGGGGAAAGCAAAAGAACAATCAGTTGTCCCAAAATACGCTATGTCGGATGAATATTATAAGACGACTATTCCATTTTATGGTGGAAAGGCACGTGGTTTAGTCGTGCAAGGAGTAAATAATCGTCTTGATATAGATGAATTTGAAACAGGATTAATGCGTATTGCGAAGGAATCATTTAGTACGAAAGATCATTTCTTTAAAGGCGGAGATACTCTAGAGGCTCAATATGTACAAATGCTTGTTAAAAGAAAGCGTACAAATGCTGAACAGAAAGAACTAGAAGATACATTAAAAAAAGATGCAGTTAAATTTCCAAACATAGGATTAAATCCAGCTTTAGGTGAAGGATCCGAAATACTAGAAGAAAAAAACAAAAAAAATCCAATATATATTTCCAATATTTTAGAGCATGATTATTATGTGAAAAACGGCGACAAAGATGAGCGTAGCGGCATTGTAGTTGGATTAGCAATGAATTCAGTGCATTATTATAATGAAGAACATGGTTACCCGCGTGAAGCTACAATCTCGAATGAAAAAATGTTAGCTGAAGGGAAAAAAATGGCGCAAGAAGTCTTGAAGTTTATGCATCAAAAAGATCCTGAAACAAAAAACCTTCCGATAACATTTGCAATTTATCGTCAGGCTCCGAAGGCGTCACTTGTGCCAGGTAATTTTGTTTCTTATGCAAATGTTGAAAAAGGTAGTGAAACGGTTGAAGATTGGAAACAAATTAATGAAAAATATTATTTGTTCCCATCAGAGCAAGCGAAAACAGATAATAAACGTGAAGATCTTGCAAGAGTATCCAACTTTAAGGCAAAACTAAGCGATTATTTCCAAGGCGACTATACAGCTGTTATTGGTACGGGTATGTATAGAGATGATGAATTAAGAGAAATGAAGCTTGATATTCCTGTCCAATTTAATGGAAAAGCTGAAATAGTTGGTTTTACACAATATGTGGCAGGGCTTGTTATGGAATACTTCCCGAATTATATGAAAGTACAAGTAACAATTAAATCTGTAGAACGCCCAGAAGCCATTATTATACGTGAAGCAAAACAAGATGAACCACTTGTGAAAATTTTAGATTAAATATGAAGGCTGTTCCTCTAAGGAACAGCTTTTTTTCTTATGTAATTTTGTTATAATTTAAAATGTTGTAAATAATAGGGGTAAGGGGTAAAGCTCATGGAAGAATTAAGTTTTCAAGTCATTATTTTATTAATTGCATTCGGTTTTTTTGCAGCTTTTATTGATTCGGTTGTTGGAGGAGGAGGGTTAATTTCGCTTCCGGCGCTTATGTTTGTTGGCTTATCGCCAGCTTCGGCAATTGCAACGAATAAATTAGCGGCAACGATGGGGACGTTTACGAGTGCGATGTATTTCATTCGATCAGGAAAAGTTGATTTTAAAATTGTAGGAAAGTTAATCCCGTTAACTATTGTTGGAGCTGTTGCAGGCGCTTTAGTAGTAAAATTTATTCCATCGGATATTTTACGCCCATTAGTACTTGTAATGTTGGTATTTATTGCTATTTATATTATTGCAAAAAAGAATTGGGGAAGTGTGTCTACCTATAAGAAGATGACGCAAAGAAAAACATTAATATTTTTCTTTGCTATTTTAATGATAGGATTTTATGATGGATTTTTTGGACCAGGGACAGGGTCGTTTTTAATTTTTGCATTTTTATTAATTGGCTTGGATTTTATTCAAGCGGCAGCATCTGGAAAACTTTTGAACTTTGTTAGTAATATTGTATCTTTAATTACTTTTTTATTTTTAGACATAATTCATTTTGAATACGGTATTATCATGGGATTATCAATGATCTTAGGTGCTTATTTTGGATCGAAGTTTGCGGTTCAAAAAGGTGTTGGATATGTAAGAACTTTATTTTTATTAGTTACTATATTATTGATCGGGAAAAATGTTTTGGAATATACTCATATTTTGTAGATTCATACGCATGTATGAATCTCTTTTTTTATTATATTTTAAAAATTTATTAATTTTTAAAATATAAGTCTAGGAATATTTGAATAAATCTAAATTATCGTGTAGAATAATGTTGTAAAATGTAAACGTTTTTCTAAGGGGAGGCTAAAAAAAATGGTAGTAGCATACAAACATGAGCCATTTACAGATTTTTCAGTGGAGGCTAACAAATTAGCGTTTGAAGAAGGTTTAAAGAAAGTAGAATCTTATCTTGGACAAGACTATCCATTAATTATTGGGGGAGAAAAAATCACTACAGAAGACAAAATTGTTTCTGTAAACCCTGCAAATAAAGAGGAACTTGTTGGTCGTGTTTCAAAAGCAAGCCGTGAGTTAGCTGAAAAAGCAATGCAAGTAGCGGATGAAACATTCCAAACTTGGAGAAAATCAAAGCCAGAAATGCGTGCAGACATTTTATTCCGTGCTGCAGCAATCGTTCGTCGCAGAAAACATGAATTCTCTGCTATTCTTGTAAAAGAAGCAGGTAAGCCATGGAATGAGGCAGATGCTGATACAGCAGAAGCAATCGACTTTATGGAATATTATGGTCGTCAAATGTTAAAATTAAAAGACGGTATTCCAGTAGAAAGCCGTCCAATTGAATATAATCGTTTCTCTTACATTCCATTAGGAGTAGGTGTTATCATTTCTCCTTGGAACTTCCCATTCGCAATTATGGCAGGTATGACAACAGCTGCTTTAGTTTCTGGTAACACAGTATTACTAAAACCAGCTAGTACAACTCCTGTAGTAGCAGCGAAATTTATGGAAGTATTAGAAGAAGCTGGCTTACCAGCTGGTGTAGTAAACTTCGTTCCAGGTAATGGTTCTGAAGTTGGTGACTACTTAGTAGATCACCCTCGTACACGTTTCGTAAGCTTCACTGGATCTCGTGATGTAGGTATCCGTATCTATGAGCGTGCAGCGAAAGTAAACCCAGGACAAATTTGGTTAAAACGTGTTATCGCTGAAATGGGCGGTAAAGATACAATCGTTGTTGATAAAGAAGCAGATCTTGAATTAGCAGCTAAGTCTATCGTTGCATCAGCATTCGGATTCTCAGGACAAAAATGTTCTGCATGTTCTCGTGCAGTAATCCATGAAGATGTATACGATCACGTATTAAATCGTGCTGTTGAATTAACAAAAGAATTAACAGTTGCTAACCCAGCTGTATTAGGTACAAACATGGGTCCTGTTAATGACCAAGCTGCATTTGATAAAGTAATGAGCTATGTTGCAATTGGTAAAGAAGAAGGTAGAATCTTAGCAGGTGGCGAAGGAGACGATTCTAAAGGCTGGTTCATCCAACCAACAATCGTTGCTGACGTTGCAGAAGATGCTCGCTTAATGAAAGAAGAAATCTTCGGACCAGTAGTAGCATTCTGTAAAGCGAAAGACTTCGATCATGCACTTGCAATTGCAAACAATACGGAATACGGTTTAACAGGTGCTGTTATTACTAACAACCGTGACCATATTGAAAAAGCACGCGAAGACTTCCACGTTGGTAACTTATACTTCAACCGTGGATGTACTGGTGCAATCGTAGGTTACCAACCATTCGGTGGCTTTAACATGTCTGGTACAGACTCTAAAGCTGGTGGACCTGATTACTTAGCACTTCACATGCAAGCAAAAACTACTTCTGAAACTTTATAAGAAATAGTAGAGGAGCTCTTCACAGAATGTGAAGAGCTCCTTTTAAAATTGAAATCCTATATATTACCATCGTTCGAAGGGAATGAGCTAAAACCTATTAATAGCGTGATAAACATGTGAACAGAAATAAAATGATGAGAAAAGTTGACTTATTAGTCATATTTTTTAGTATTCATTTTGAGAATTTCCTGTATAATACAATTTGAAAGAAAATCTATGGTTCGACAAGGAACACTCCTTTCAGTTTTGCTCACTGAAAGGAGTGTTTTTTTATGTAGCTAAAAATTCTTGCGTGCTTATTACATTTGCATATACGCCATTTAAACTAGCTAAAACTGTATTGTGAATATAAACAGCTGGTATAGTAGCGTTCTTAAAAGAAAGGTCTTTTGTAGCACAAGCGTCATGTATAACGGTACATTGAAAGCCAAAATCGAATGCAGCCCTTACTGTTGCATCGATACACATATGAGTCATCATCCCGCATACAACGACATGTTCAATATTTAAACGTTTTAATTGCTCTAGAAGATTAGTTTCTCGGAAGCTATTTGGATAATGTTTGACTATAACTGTTTCTTCTCTAAGTGGACGTACGCTTTCATGAATATGTACACCTTCTGTATTAGGTAGGAAAAAAGTAGCGTCATCTTTTATAGCTACGTGTTGGATATGAAAAATAGGTTCGCTGTTTTTTCTAAAGTGTTGTAATAACTGATTAGTATATTCGCTTGCTTCTACTGGATTACGCAATTCCATCTTTCCATTTGGAAAATAATCGTTTTGAATATCGACGAGTAAAAGAGCTGTTTTCATATATTTATCTTCCTCCGAGTTTCATATTCAAATAAATTTATTCAATTTGTAGAGAGGATTCTCCTGTTTAAAAATATGAGGAAGAGGAATTTTAAATAACCTTGAAAGTTACTATTTTTCAGATGAATATTCATCTGAAAATTTTAATAAAGGAATAATTAATATTTTTCTAAAAAATGTATTGACTCTTATTATTCTGAGTTCTATAATGAGAATTAATTAAACGACAATTAAATCGATACATTCTTATCCAGAGAGGTGGAGGGACTGGCCCTACGATACCTCAGCAACGGGTTTTTTAATACCGTGCTAACTCCAGCAAGCCATATAAAGGCTTGGAAGATGAGAAGATGTGAACGAGTACATATAAGTGCTCTCCTTCTTATCTTTATGGTTGATAAGAAGGAGGGCACTTTTTATTTTACCTCGAAAGCTCTGCTTCAAGTTTTTACAGCATATAGGAGGGGGAAAAATGATTTCTTTTAACAATGTAAGTAAAGTGTATGAATCAGCTGGGCAATCTGTTCATGCGGTGGAGGATGTAACATTATCAGTTGAGAAAGGCGAAATTTTTGGCATTATCGGTTTTAGTGGAGCTGGAAAGAGTACATTATTACGCTTAGTAAATATGTTAGAGAGACCAACGGCAGGAACGATTTCAATAGATGATAAAGATATTACATCATTATCGACGAAAGAATTACGCAAACTAAGACAAAGAATCGGAATGATTTTTCAAAGCTTTAATTTATTTAATTCAAGAACAGTGTTTGGGAATATTGCTTATCCATTAAAGTTAGCGAAATTGCCAAAGAACGAGATAAAGGAACGAGTGAATGAACTGCTGAGGTTTGTAGGGTTAGAAGATAAAGCAAACTATTATCCAGAACAGCTATCAGGGGGACAAAAGCAGCGTGTTGGTATTGCTAGAGCACTTGCGACATCGCCAGATATTCTTATATGTGATGAGGCAACATCAGCCTTAGATCCAGAAACGACGACAGAAATTCTAAACTTATTAAAGAAAGTAAATCGAGAATACAATTTAACAATTCTTCTTATTACACATGAAATGCATGTTGTGAAAGAAATTTGTCACCGTGTAGCTGTAATGGAGAAGGGAAAAGTTATTGAAGAAGGAAAACTGTTTGATGTTTTCACGCAACCAAAAACAAAGACGACTCAAAACTTTGTACGTTCTGTTATTAATGATCATTTACCAGAAAGTGTTCTAGCGAAAATTCAAAATGGTGGTCAAATTTATCGTCTAACATTTACTGGTGAGGAGACAGGACAGCCGGTACTATCATATATCGCAAAAAACTATAACGTTGATGTAAATGTACTGTACGGAAATATTATTGAACTTCAAAATGTGCTATTTGGAAATCTGCTTGTAGAATTGCAAGGTGAGCAGAGGGAAATTCAAAAAGCATTACAACATCTAAGACTGCAAGTGCAGCTGAAGGAGGTAGAAGCTCATGCGAGTTGATTGGAGTATATTTTGGCCGCGCATACTAGATGCGACGGGAGATACCCTCTTAATGGTAATTGTAACACTTATATTCGCTACAATTCTGGGTATACCTCTAGGTTTACTTTTATATGTAACGAGAAAAGGAAACTTTTTAGAAAATAAATGGGTCTTTTCTATTCTTAACATCATAATTAATACAATTCGTCCGGTACCATTCATTATCTTTTTAGTAGCTTTAAGCCCACTAACAAGAAGCGTTATTGGAACGACGATTGGAACAGCAGCGGCAATTTTCCCGATGACGTTAGTCGCATCAATTGGTATTGCTAGAATGGTTGAAACAAATCTTGTTTCCGTTCCGAAAGGAGTAATTGAAGCAGCGCAAGCAATGGGCGCCTCGCCAATTAGAATCGTTTTTGAAATCCTTGTACCAGAAGCGTTAGCACCATTAATCTTAGGTGTCACGTTTATGACAGTTGGTTTAATTGAATTTTCTGCAGTTGCTGGGCTTGTCGGTGGTGGCGGTCTTGGTGACTTGGCAATGACATATGGTTATCAACGTTTTGATACATCGGTTATGTTCGTAACGGTCGTGTTACTTATCATTCTCGTACAGATAGCTCAAAATTTAGGAAACTACTTTGCGAAAGTCTTGTTACGCAGATCATAAAAAGGAAGAGAGGAAAAGAAAATGAAGAAAATTTTAGCATTTGCATTATCAGCGATTGTAGGAGTCTCAGCATTAAGCGGCTGCTCAAGTGGAGACACGGGTGCAGGAGCGAAAGAAAAAGTAGTTCGCGTCGGTGTAACTGGAACGGATGGAGACGCTTGGGAAATTTTGAAGAAAAAAGCTGAAAAAGAAGGGATTAAAGTTAAACTGATTGAGTTCTCTGATTACACAACGCCAAATAAAGCGTTAGCTGATGGAGATATTGAATTAAACTCATTCCAGCATATTGCTTTCTTAGAGCAATTTAAAAAAGAGCATAAGTTAGATATTACAGCTGTTGGTACAACGCAAATTGCACCAATGGGTTTATACTCTGAAAAATATAAGAAAGCAAATGAAATCCCAGATGGTTCAGAAATTGCAATTCCAAACGATCCAACGAACCAAGCACGTGCATTAAAACTTCTTGATGCAGCTGGATTATTAAAGCTTAAAAAAGATTTTGGCTTATTTGGAGATCCAAGCGGCATTGCTGAAAATCCGAAGAAATTAAAAATCACGCCGGTTATCGCACAGCAAACACCTCGTGTATTAAAAGATGTAGCAGCTTCAGTTATTAATAACGGTGTTGCTGGTCAAGCTGGATTAGATCCAGCGAAGGATCCTATTTTCTTAGAAGATCCAAAGAATGAAAATGCGAAGCCTTATATTAATATTTTCGCAGCTCGTACGAAAGATAAAGATGATCCAACACTGAAAAAAGTAATTGAATTATATCATTCAAAAGAAGTAACAGATGCAATTAAGAAAGAAACAAATGATGGTTCAATTTCAGTTGACCTTTCACTTGAGGAGCTTGAAAAAATCGTAAAATAATGATTGGGTTTAATGGACTAACAGAAGGAACCCCTCCGCTGTTAGTTCGTTCAACATATAATCTACTTAACAAACGAACCCTAATTCTGTACCTTCCAATTTTGTATAACGTAGAATCCAATGTTTGTTAAGTAGAGTAATGGACCAGGAGTTTTCCTGGTCTTTTTTTATGAATGAAAGTAGATAGCGAACAGTAAGGTAATCCAAATTATAATGGGATAAGAAAATAAGCTGAAAAGGAGTGTAATTACGAATTGCTTTTGATGAATTAAGTGTTTTTTTGATAAAAAAAAGAAAATAGAAAAGAGAGTAATGAAAAATGCTGATATTACGCCGGGGTTATAGGAGCGATAAATGAAAAACAAAATAATATGTTGAACAGAGTTAAAGAAGATGGCCCCTTGTATAAAAATAATCCAGCATATAGAAGACAAGAAGTTAAGTTGATATAGAAAGACGATAAGTAATACAAAGATTGTTAATACGGAAATGGCAATGAAGAATTGTTGGCTAGTTATAATACGGATTGAAAATTGATTAGCAAGATATTGTGGCATTTGGAAAGCTTCTTCAAGGTTATGAATGAAAAATAATAAGGGAATGATCCAGAGTATAGTAGTGGAATGCTTTTTCATCAACTTACATCACTCCAATAAAGTATAGAAAGCCTAAAAAAGGCCCTCTATACAGAGATAGTTATTCAATTATGATATTTTTTAAATTAACATCATGATGCTCTCGTTCTTTCGGATAAGCAGCTAGTTCCTCTTGTAAAATATTTAATATTTGCTTAGCTGATTGCTGGATTGGATTAGGTAGCTCTTCTAATATATGCATCCCGACTTTTACTTTTGTACGAATTACCCTTCGTAGTAATTCCTCATGCATGTACTACACCTCCAAAGCGAATATTTAGTACATCTTCTTCAAATTTTGCTCCTTGAATAGAAAGGTGTGTTAATGTTTTGGGTAACGTGATGTTCCGTTTAACAGAACCGGCTCGAATAATAAGTTCATCACCTTTTTGATTTAATGAAAGTTCACTTTTATTTGAGAAGGGAATAGAAAGAATGAAAATATAATCATCGCCATCTTTTTTTACATATTGTGTGCGGCCGTTAAATTTCACTTCAGTAGGACAATGATCAGTTTTAAATAAAGCATCTCCTACACGCTCTAACATAGGTAAACCAACAACTTCTTGTTCAAACATTGGAGCTTCGTAAATAGGAAGCGGCTGAAAACTATCTTGAATTAATGTTTTATATTTTTTTTGAGTATCTTTCCATGCTTGAAAATAAGGATCGGTGACAGTGTTAGGGATGACGCGGTTAATCATAATGGCATCTACGTTATAATCGTATAAATTTAAATAAGTAAAGCTACGCTGAGCTTCTTTAATGACCATTTTTTCGGGATTTACAACGATGCGGATACTTGTTATTTCTCGGTTTGATAAAATATCTCTCATTTCTCCGAGCTGTTCAAGTGTATTCGTTAATTCGTCCATAATATCATCGGTTGGAAGAGGAACACCAAGAAGTGGTTGAGCTACAGGGCGAACAACTTTTAAAACTTTTCTTTTAATAGGAAAGAGTTTTTCCATCCACCAGCTGAGCATGTCTGGAAAGCTGAGCATTGCTAATGTTTCTCCTGTTGGAGCACAATCAATGATAATAACATCATATGTGTTTTGTTTATAATAATCGAGTACGCGAAGTAAGCTAATTAAATCTTCCATACCAGGAAACATCGTTAACTCTTCTGTTGTAATATCATCAGCTGCTTTGGAAGTGAAGAGTAGCGTAATATATTTCTGTAATTTCCCCCAGCCTTTTTCCATCTCATAAATCGTATTAATTTCTTGTGCCCACAAATTTTCACGAATTTCTAATGGCTCAGAAGATAGCTTTATACCAAATGAATCTCCTAAACTATGAGCAGGATCTGTACTCATTACTAATGTTTTTAATCCTTGTTTTGCGCTTTGAAGCGCTGTTGCTGCTGAAATGCTAGTTTTTCCTACGCCGCCTTTACCTGTATACAAAATAATTCTCATTATTCTATCCCCTTTGTTTCGAGTGTCGAATATTACGAGTATCGAAATAAAATATTGAATAAAAACCCAACTAGGGTTTTATTCAATCGGAATGTTTTTCATTTTAGGTGTAGAAACCTTTTCTTCTGTTTTTTGCTGTGACGTAGCGATGTGATTCATGATCTTTTGGAAGATTTGTAGTAAGAATGCTTTTTCTTCTTCTGATAATGCTTCTGTCACTAGGTTAAAGTAATGGGCTGCATTTTGTTTTACTTCTTGGACGAGCATTACGCCGTTTTCTGTTAAACGAATTAATACAATGCGTCGGTCGTTTTCATCACGGTACCTTTCAATATATCCCTTTTTTACGAGGCGATTTACAACACCTGTCGTTGTACTCATCGGTATATCAAGAAGGTCAGCAATTTTTGTCATTGTAATATCTGTATTTCGCTCCATCCAAAGTAAACAAAATACTTCTGTTTTAGAAAGTGTTAAATCTAGGCTTACCCATTCTTCAGGATAGAAAAGTTTCTTGGCGTTATCTAGCAGTAAGTCTAAAAAATGTTCATATTGCAACAATTAATTCCACTCCCATATATTTCGAGGTTCGTAATATTTATTTTTATTTTATGTAGAATAGAAATAATTGTCAATGTTTTTGATTGATTTTTCAGATTAAAAAGAAAACTATCTTTAAAATAGTATTCTTTTATGATAGATTTATAAATATAAAACTAGAATTTACATAAAAATCCATCATGGTAAATATACTTATCTATAATGGGTATACAGCTAACGAGGGGGAGAACGATGAGAAGACGTAATACGCAAGCGTTCACATTTTTAGCATGGACTTCATTTGTTTGCGCGCTTTCAGGTATGCTAATTGGGATTTATACGTTAGATGAAACGCTTAGTGTAAAAGGATACTATTTAATTGGAACACTATTTTTAACGATGTCTTGTTTTGTGTTACAAAAAACAATTCGTGATAATGAAGAAGATAACGAGAGATTTCCGAAAAATAAACCGTTAGATAAAGAGTAAATTGTAAAGAAAGGCATTTGCCTTTCTTTTTTTATGTAAAAATGGCGTAAGTGCCGTGTGTTGACTTGCTTGAAGTACTGAAAATTTGGTATCATCAATAGTATTGTAGATTGAACGATATATTATGGAGGTGGCCTAGCCGTGTCAAGAATTTCCGTTGAGAATGTAAAGCACGTAGCACATTTAGCACGTCTTGCAATTACTGATCAAGAAGCTGAAAAATTTCAAAAACAACTAGATGCAATTGTTACATTTGCAGAACAGTTAAATGAATTAGATACAACAGATGTAAAACCAACAACTCATGTATTAACTATGAAAAATGTTATGCGTGAAGATGTACCAGAAAAAGGTTTACCAGTCGAAGAAGTATTAAAAAATGCACCGGATCACAAAGATAATCAAATCCGTGTTCCAGCAGTATTAGAATAGAGGAGGGGAATTTCGATGTCATTATTTGATCATTCAGTATCAGAGTTACATAAGAAATTAAACAACAAAGAAATTTCCGTTACGGATTTAGTAGAAGAATCTTACAAACGTATTGCGGATGTTGAAGATAACGTAAAAGCTTTTCTTACATTAGATGAAGAAAATGCACGCGCAAAAGCGAAAGAATTAGATGCAAAAATCGGCGCTGAAGATAATGGTTTATTATTCGGTATGCCAATTGGTGTAAAAGATAACATTGTAACTAACGGCCTTCGTACAACTTGTGCGAGTAAAATGTTAGCAAACTTCGATCCAATTTATGATGCGACAGTTGTGCAAAAGCTAAAAGCTGCTGACACGATTACAATCGGTAAATTAAACATGGACGAGTTTGCAATGGGTTCTTCAAATGAAAACTCAGGATTCTACGCTACGAAAAACCCATGGAACTTAGATTACGTTCCGGGCGGATCTAGTGGTGGTTCTGCAGCAGCTGTAGCAGCGGGAGAAGTACTATTCTCTCTAGGTTCTGATACGGGTGGTTCTATCCGTCAGCCGGCTGCATATTGCGGTGTTGTAGGTTTAAAACCAACTTACGGACGCGTATCTCGTTACGGATTAGTAGCATTCGCATCTTCACTTGACCAAATCGGACCGATTACACGTACAGTAGAAGACAATGCATACTTATTACAAGCTATTTCAGGTATTGACCGCATGGATGCAACTTCTGCAAATGTTGAAGTTGGAAACTATTTAGCTGGTTTAACAGGCGATGTTAAAGGTTTACGCATTGCTGTACCGAAAGAATACTTAGGCGAAGGTGTTGGCGAAGAAGCTCGTGAGTCAGTACTAGCTGCTTTAAAAGTATTAGAAGGTATGGGCGCAACTTGGGAGGAAGTATCTCTTCCGCACTCTAAATACGCTCTAGCAACGTATTACTTATTATCTTCTTCTGAAGCATCTGCTAACCTTTCACGCTTTGATGGCGTGCGTTACGGTGTTCGTTCTGATAATGTAAATAACTTATTAGATCTTTACAAAAACACACGTAGTGAAGGTTTCGGTGATGAAGTTAAACGTCGTATTATGCTTGGTACATTTGCCCTTAGCTCTGGTTACTATGATGCATATTACAAAAAAGCACAACAAGTACGTACATTAATTAAAAATGACTTTGAAAATGTATTTGCTAACTATGATGTTATTATTGGACCAACAACACCAACTCCGGCATTTAAAGTTGGAGAAAAAGTTGACGACCCAATGACAATGTATGCAAATGACATTTTAACAATCCCAGTAAACTTAGCGGGTGTTCCAGCGATTTCAGTTCCATGTGGATTCGGTGCTAACAACATGCCACTTGGTCTACAAATCATTGGTAAACACTTCGATGAAGCGACAATTTACCGCGTTGCACATGCGTTTGAGCAAGCAACAGACTATCATACAAAAAAAGCAAGTCTGTAAGGAGGCGAGCATAGATGAATTTAGAAACAATTATTGGTTTAGAGGTTCACGTTGAGTTAAAAACAAATTCGAAAATTTTCTCTGCGAGTCCAACAGAATTCGGAGCGGAGCCAAATACACAAACAAGTGTAATTGACTTAGGATACCCAGGGGTACTTCCTACTTTAAATAAAGAAGCAGTTAACTTTGCAATGAAAGCTGCAATGGCATTAAACTGTGAGATCGCAACGGAAACGAAGTTCGACCGTAAAAACTATTTCTATCCAGATAATCCGAAAGCTTACCAAATTTCTCAATTTGATAAGCCAATTGGTGAAAATGGTTGGATTGAAATCGAAGTAGACGGTAAAAAGAAACGTATCGGTATTACACGTCTTCATTTAGAAGAAGATGCTGGTAAATCAACGCATACAGCTGATGGTTCATTAGTAGACTACAACCGTCAAGGTATGCCTTTAATCGAGATCGTATCTGAGCCAGATATGCGTACGCCAGAAGAAGCATATGCATACTTAGAGAAGTTAAAATCAATCATTCAATATACTGGTGTATCTGATTGTAAGATGGAAGAAGGTTCTCTGCGTTGTGATGCGAACATTTCTCTTCGTCCAGTTGGACAAGAGAAGTTTGGTACAAAAGCGGAACTGAAAAACTTAAACTCATTCACTTACGTACAAAAAGGTCTTGAGCACGAGCAAGTGCGCCAAGAAAAAGAACTGTTATCTGGTGGTATCATCCAACAAGAAACACGTCGTTATGATGAAGCAACGAAGAAAACAATCTTAATGCGTGTGAAAGAAGGATCTGACGATTACCGTTACTTCCCTGAGCCAGACTTAGTTGAACTTTACATCGACGATGAGTGGAAAGAAGCAGTTCGAGCTTCTATTCCAGAACTTCCAGATGCGCGTAAAGCTCGCTACGTTGCAGAAATTGGCTTACCAGCTTATGATGCACACGTATTAACATTAACGAAAGAAATGTCTGATTTCTTTGAAGCGACTGTTGCAGACGGTGCTGATGCGAAATTAACATCGAACTGGTTAATGGGTGAAGTACTTGCATACTTAAACAAACAACAAAAAGAATTAAAAGACGTTGCATTAACGCCTGCTGGTTTATCTAAAATGGTTCAATTAATTGAAAAAGGTACAATTTCTTCTAAAATTGCGAAGAAAGTATTTAATGAATTAATCGAAAAAGGTGGAGACCCAGAAGAAATCGTTAAAGCGAAAGGTCTTGTTCAAATTTCTGACGAGGGTACACTTCGTAAAGTTGTAACAGAAATTCTTGATAATAATGGGCAATCTATCGAAGACTTTAAAAACGGTAAAGACCGTGCAATTGGGTTCTTAGTTGGTCAAATTATGAAAGCTACAAAAGGACAAGCAAATCCACCGCTTGTTAACAAAATCTTACTTGAAGAGATTAATAAGCGATAATAGTAGTGACTTTTAAAGATTAAGCAGAAAAACACCCGTACATGGGTGTTTTTCTAGGTTAATCAAACGTTTGTTTAAATGAGACAAAATCGTTTAAACAAACGTTTGATTAACTGTCAAAAGTGGAAAAATGTTTGTATAGCAACTATGGTATGATAGTTGCAAAAAGGTGGGAATAATGATAAATCTAAACATAGAGGTTTTTTTCATCTCATGAAATAATAGATAGTTATTATTCGTTATATGTAAATTTTTATGGAAGAATGGATAGAAATAAAGTGAAACTTTAATCAGTGGGAGGTTCATCCAAAGCTGATTATTAGCCCACACCAATCGGGCATTTACTGCCCACAAATAGCGGGATAAATTTTTTGGTCAAATAAAACAAAACCATTGAAATGAATATTTACTTTTGATGGACTACACGAATCGGGTTCTTACTGCCTGTTTGAGCGGGATAAAAGAAGGATAGCAAGATGAGAGGAGGTAGGCATGGGAATACTGAATAGAAGTTCGGTATGTTCTTTTTCGATGCATAAAGAAATTTCCTGTGCTAATAAATGATGAAGCGAGCAAGAATTATTTATAATCCTACTTCTGGGCGTGAGCTATTTAAGAAGAGCTTACCAGAAGTATTACAAAAATTAGAACAAGCTGGCTATGAGACATCTTGTCATGCGACAACGGGTCCTGGAGACGCTACTGTGGCGGCGAGGCAAGCTGCGGATCGTAAGTTTGATGTTGTTATTGCCGCTGGTGGCGACGGTACATTAAATGAAGTAGTAAACGGTTTAGTTGGACATGAATTCCGCCCGAAATTTGGAATTATTCCAGTTGGAACGACAAATGACTTTGCACGTGCGATTGGTGTACCTCGTTCTATTGAAGAGGCAGCAGATATTATTTGCGAAGGAAAAACAGTGCCATTAGACCTCGGTAGAGCGAACGATACATATTTTATTAACATCGCTGGTGGCGGTCGTATTACAGAATTAACATACGAAGTACCGAGTAAGTTAAAGACAGTATTAGGACAACTTGCTTATTACCTAAAAGGTATCGAGATGTTACCATCATTGCATCCGACATATGTTGAAATTGAGTATGATGGAAAGTTACTACAAGAAGAAATTACGATGTTTTTAATTACGAATACTCGTTCAGTAGGTGGATTTGAAAAGGTAGCACCGTATGCATCTATTAACGATGGGTTATTTGACCTATTAGTACTGAAAAAAGGTTCTATCGCTGATTTAATTAAAGCAGCAACACAAGCACAACGTGGTGAACATATTAATAATCCAAAAGTGTTATATACACAAGCGAACCGAATTAAAGTACATTCACCAGATAAACTAATGATTAATTTAGATGGTGAGTATGGTGGAGATGCACCGATGGAATTCGAAAATATATATCATTGTTTAGAACTATTTGTTCCTGAACATCAAGAGGATGCCTTGTAAAGGCATCCTTTTTTACTTTGTTAAAATGAATTGTAAATTGGGAGTTAGTTTGATTTTTATGGTATTTTTACAATTCTTTTATTTTACATCCATATTTTATTGATACACTGGAGGAGATAAGAAACGAGAGGTAGGATGCTATGGAGAAGGTAAAAGCAATACTATTTGATAAAGATGGGACATTAATGGATTTTCATTCAATTTGGATAAAAGTAGCTGAAGAACTTGTAGCTGAATGTATAAGTTTATATCATTTACCAAGTACAATAGGGCAGACCTTATTAGAAGAGATTGGTGTAGAGGGAGCATTTGTTAATCCGAGGAGTGCAATAGCTGCTGGAACAAGCCTTGATGTAGCGAAGGGGCTTTGTAATTATATTGAGTCTGCTAGAGAAGAAGAGATGCATCATTGGGTAAGTGAGAAGTTATTTTCCCTTATGTATGAGCATCGTTCGCATATGAAAATGACAGCAGATTTACCGAAAGTGTTACAGGCATTAAAAGATAAAGGATTTATATTAGGGGTTGTCACGGCGGATGATTTCGCACCAACAGAATTATTTTTAAAACAATATAAGTTGGAGAACTTTTTTGATTATATTATAGCCTCGGATACATTCCTTGCGCAAAAACCAGATAAAAAGATTATAGAAGTGTTTTGTGAGAAATTTAATTTAGAATCATGTGAGGTTGCGGTTGTTGGAGATACGCCAACTGATTTACATTTAGCTAAAAATGGTGGTGATTGCTATGCAATTGGGGTGCTATCTGGTACGGGAGACCGTCCAACATTAGAACCACTTGCTGATTTAGTGTTAGATTCTGTTGGAGAGTTTATTTCTCAATCGGGTGAGTTTTTCTGGGAGAAAGAAAAGTCTAATGTGTAAGGAAAATAAGTCTATAAAGACTCTTAATGAGTCTTTATAGACTTATTTTTTATGCCTGGATACAAAGAATATAGGATAAATGCTAGAAAGGAAAGTTGGCATACATTTTGCAATAAGAAGAGAAAACAATGTAAAGAAAAGGATGGGGTACGCAATGAACACAAAAAAATTTGCTAAAGTAAATGAACAAATTCCAGGACCGAAAGCGGCATCTTTATTGGAACGCCGTCAAAATATAGTACCAAAAGGAGTAAGTAACGGCATCCCAACGTTTGTACAATCTGCAAATGGTGCTCTTGTAACGGATGTTGATGGCAATCAGTACATTGATTTTGCAGGAGCAATCGGGACAATTAACGTAGGACATTGTCATCCAACGGTTAAAGAAGCGCTCCATAAACAAGTCGATCAATACATTCATACTGGATTTAATGTCATGATGTATGAGCCATATATTGAATTAGCGGAAAAGCTTGCGGCATTGGCACCAGGAAGTTTCGATAAGCAAGTCCTATTTTTAAATAGTGGTGCAGAAGCAGTTGAGAACGCGGTGAAAATCGCTCGTAAATATACGAAGAGACCTGGTATTATCGCATTTTCTAAAGGTTTCCACGGGCGTACATTAATGACAATGACGATGACAAGTAAAGTGAAGCCATATAAATTTGGGTTTGGTCCCTTTGCTCCAGAAGTATATAAAGCGCCATTTCCATACGAATACCGTCGCCCAGAGGGATTAACGGAAGAGCAGTATGATGATTTTATTATTGAAGAGTTTAAGAACTTCTTCATATCGGAAGTAGCACCAGAAACAATTGCAGCTTTTGTAATGGAACCTGTTCAAGGGGAAGGTGGATTTATCGTCCCAAGTAAGAAATTTGTTCAAGAAGTACGCCGCATTTGTTCAGAGAACGGCATCTTATTTGTAGCGGATGAAATACAAACAGGCTTTAGTCGTACAGGAAAATATTTTGCAATTGATCACTATGATGTCGTTCCAGATTTAATTACAGTGTCTAAATCATTAGGGGCTGGTGTACCGATAAGTGGTGTCATTGGACGTAAAGAAATTATGAATGAATCTGCACCAGGTGAACTTGGTGGAACGTATGCAGGAAGTCCATTAGGATGTGCGGCTGCATTAGCTGTTCTCGATGTAATAGAAAATGAGAAACTAAATGATAGAGCGATAGAATTAGGAAAAGTCGTAATGAACCGATTCGAAGAGATGAAAAATAAATATCATTGCATCGGTGATGTGCGTGGGTTAGGCGCAATGTGTGCATTTGAGGTCGTTCAAGATCGTAAGACGAAAGCACCTGACAAAACGTTAACGGCTAATCTATGTGCAGAAGCAAATAAGCGTGGGTTACTTTTATTATCAGCAGGAACGTATGGAAATGTTATACGTGTGTTAATGCCTTTAATTATTACAGATGAGCAACTTGAAGAAGGATTAACAATAATTGAAGAATCGTTGCAAGCTTGTTATGAGCAAACAAACATCGCTCGCGTTTAAAAACTGAAGTATAAATAGCAAACATTCTAGCTGACTCTATATTAAATGCAGAAAATTCACTTTATAATAAAGGTAGTGAAGTGGATCGATGGATTTGAAGTTAGGGGTGGCTAGGATGGTTGCAGAAAAGGAACGAGTGTTAATGGATTTAAAAGATGTATTTGAATATGCGTTTGACGAAATTTTTGTTACAGATGAGCAAGGGATCGTTGTGCGTGTAAATAGTACATGTGAAAGGCACTACCAACTAGCTGCCGAAGAGTTAGTGGGTAAGCATGTAAAAGAACTACAAAAGGATGGAATCTTTTATCCATCAGCGACATTAGAAGTGATTGAAAAAAAGAGGCCAATTGAACTCGTTCAAACTACAAAATCAGGAGAGTATTTACACGTTCGTACAAGGCCTGTTTTTGATGATGAGGGAAATTTAAGAAGAGTGATTAGTTATTCTCGCGACCTTACTGAACTCTATCAATTACGTCAAAAGGTAGAGGAAATGGATAATCAGCTAAAAACATATAAAAAAGAATTAAGAGAAACATATGAGCATGAAGGACTTATTTTTAAAAGTCTAGCTATGCAAAAAATAGTCGATACAATCAAAAAAGTATCTGTAGTGGATAGTACTGTTCTCGTTTTAGGCGAGACTGGAGTAGGAAAAAGTCGATTAGTACGCCATTTACATGAGGTGAGTCATCGGAAGAATGAAAGTTTCTATGAAATTAATTGTGCGGCATTGCCAACTAATTTAATTGAATCGGAGCTTTTTGGATATTCAGGTGGATCTTTTACAGGTGCAAATCGTGAAGGGAAAAAGGGACTATTAGAATCCGCGCATAAAGGAACTCTTTTTTTAGATGAAATCGGTGAAATGCCGATTGAAATTCAAGCGAAGCTTTTGCAAGTATTGCAAGAAAAAACATTTCGTCCTATAGGCGGAAGAGAATTAAAAAAAGTGGATGTTCGAATTGTCGCGGCAACAAATAGAGATTTAAGCGAGATGGTGAAACAAGGAACATTTCGGAAAGATTTATACTATCGTCTGAATGTCATTCCAATTGCAATTCCCCCGCTTAGGGAAAGAACAGAAGATATTTTACCGCTTATTTATCATTACTTGCAGCACTTTAATAAAAAGTACGGACGTGATGTGAAACTAGCACCGGGTACATTACAAATGTTTGTTGGATATCCGTGGGAAGGAAACAATAGAGAAATAGAGAATGTAATTGAGAGAATTGTTATTACTGTCGATGATGTTGTAACGGTAGAGGATTTGCCACTCTCTATGCAAGAGGCTGCAGTTGAACAATCGGGGCAAAGCCTTTATAAAATGCTGGAAGAGGTAGAGAGAAATATTATTCTTAAAGCGTATAAAACGTATGGATCAAGTTATAAAGTGGCTGAGTTTTTGCAAATTAGTCAATCTGCTGCTACTAGGAAAATTAAGAAGTTCATAGAGGGGGAAGAAAACATTGGATAAAAAGGCGACTTTCGTAAGTATAGATAAAAAGGCGATGTATATAAATGGTGAGTGGATTACACTACAAGAACAAATTGAAGTAAATAATCCTGCGACGAAGGAAATATTTGCAACTGTACCAAAAGGCGGAGTAACAGAGGCAAAGCAAGCTGTTGATGCTGCACATGAAGCTTTTAAAACGTGGTCTAAGTTAACGGCAGCGGATCGTGCAGCGAAGTTAAAAAAGTGGTTCACACTTATTGATGAAAATAAGGAAGAGATCGCAGCGATTATGACGAAGGAACAAGGAAAGCCGTTTGCAGAAGCGCTTGGTGAAGTAAATTATGCAAATAGCTTTGTTGAATGGTATGCAGAAGAGGGGAAACGTGTATATGGTGAAATGATTCCTGCTTCTCATCCGAATAAGCGCATTTTAGTTATGAAGCAACCAGTTGGCGTTATGGCAGCTATTACACCATGGAACTTTCCAGCTGCTATGATTACGAGAAAGGTAGCCCCAGCGCTTGCAGCAGGCTGTACAGCAGTTGTAAAACCTGCAAGTCAAACACCACTAACTGCATTAAAATTAGCTGAATTAGCACATGAAGCGGATATTCCAAAGGGTGTAATTAATATCGTAACAGGTAGTGCAAAAGCAATTGCTGATACGTGGATGGAAGATGGTCGTGTGCGAAAAGTGTCCTTTACAGGGTCAACGGAAATCGGAAAAGAGTTAATGGCTAGTGCGGCGCAAACGATGAAAAAAGTTTCACTTGAGTTAGGTGGTCACGCTCCGTTTATCGTAATGAATGATGCAGATTTAGATAAAGCAGTAGAAGCGGTGATTGGTTCGAAATTCCGTAACGCAGGACAAACGTGTATATGTACAAACCGAGTATTCGTTCAAGAAGAAGTATACGAAGTATTTGTAGAGAAGTTCCAAAAGGCAGTAGGGCAGTTGAAAGTAGGAGACGGTTTCGGTGACGGAACGACTGTCGGACCACTTATTGATGAGAATGCAGTTTCAAAAGTACAAGAACATATTGAAGATGCTATTCAAAAAGGTGGAACAGTTTTATATGGTGGTCAAAAGGTCGCAGAGTTAGAGGGACATTTCATTCAACCGACTGTAATTGGGTTGGCAAATGATACGATGCTTTGTATGAACGAAGAAACATTTGGGCCAGTGGCACCAGTTGCGAAATTTAAAAAAGTTGATGAAGTAATCGAACGTGCAAATAATACACCATACGGTTTAGCTGCGTATATTTTCACGAAAGACATTAGCCAAGCATTCCAAATTAGTGAAGCGCTAGAGTACGGTATTATTGGTCTAAATGACGGTCTTCCATCAGTTGCACAAGCACCATTCGGTGGCTTTAAAGAAAGTGGTATCGGCCGTGAAGGAGGCCATTTCGGCATCGAGGAATATTTAGAAATTAAATATATTTCATTAGGACTATAAGTAGTATACTAGAATCTCTATAAGGTAACAGAGAAGGAGATTCTAGTATGGTATATTGGCTATTATTACTTGTTACAATTATTTTTGAAGTGGCTGGAACAATTGCGATGAAACTATCAAATGGTTTAACAAAGCTCGTTCCAAGTGTATTGATTTTCGTATTTTATGGAATTTGTTTCAGCGTGTTCGCCATCGTTGTGAAGAAGATTCATTTAAGTATTGCTTATGCTATTTGGTCTGGCGTTGGAACATTACTTATTACAATCATTAGTGTGTATTTTTTTAAAGAGCACATTAGCTTATTCCAAGCATTTTGTATTCTTTTTATTGTTTTGGGTGTCATTGGTCTTAAGGTTTCATCGGCATCCTGAAAGCTATCTTTTGTAGAAGATAGCTTTTTTCTATTTGTGCAGTTAGCAATTAATACGACAAAATATGACAAGAAAGAGTAAAGCGTTTTGTTATGATACATATGAAATATTGTCTTATGTGGAGGAAAGAGTATGTTAAAAAAGGTGAGTCAAATTGTTTTAATTTTTGGCATAGCTTTTAGTTTAAGTGCTTGCACTGAGACTAAAGATAGTAATGAAAGTAAACAAGAAGATGTTCAAGATAAAGTGTATAAAATAGGGGAGACAGTAGACGTAGATGGTTTGCAAGTAACTATCGATTCAGTTAAATTAGGATATCCGGATTATGATGAGGATAAAAAGAAAGAAGAGATTTTGGGGATTATTTTCAAAGTAGAAAATAATAGTAAAAAGGAAATACCTTTTGCATTTTATGAATTTGAGATTACCGATAAGAAAGGTACAAGATTTAAAGAATATAATAACCCTGATAGCTTTATTAGTAAAAAGTTAGCACCAGATGAAAAAATTCAAGATATCATGCTATTTGACGTAGCGAAAGAAAATACGTATATCGCTACGTATAGACCGGAGTTTACGCGTGAAAATAGAACGATAAAATTTGAATTGAAACCAAATAAATAAAAAACACATTGGATTATCCAATGTGTTTTTTATGGTAATTAATTTAAAACGCCCAGTTACCTTTACGGAAGATAGGCTCATGTCTGCCATCAGCAGTAATACCGTCAATATCAAGCTCAGCTGATCCAATCATGAAGTCGTTGTGTGTAATACTAGCGTTTGCGCCGTTTTCAGCAAGTTCTTCTTTAGACATTGTTTTTCCGCCAACTAAGTTAAATGCGTAAGCATTTCCAATCGCAAGGTGGCAAGATGCATTTTCGTCAAATAGTGTATTGTAGAATAAAACATTTGTGTTTGAAATTGGTGAGTCATGAGGTACTAAAGCTACTTCCCCTAAGAAGTGAGAACCTTCATCTGTTTCTACTAAATGTTTTAAAGCTTCTTCACCAGCTTCAGCTTTATAGTCTACGATACGTCCGTTTTCAAATGTTAACGTGAAATTATCGATAATATTACCTGCAAATACTAACGGTTTTGTACTAGAAACTTGGCCGTTTACACCTGTTTTAAGTGGCATTGTAAATACTTCTTCAGTTGGAATATTAGCCATAAATGGTACGTTCTTTTCATTTAAGCTACCAGCACCAGCCCATACATGTTTTTCTGGAAGTTCGATTGTTAAATCTGTTCCAGGACCTGTATAGTGAAGAGCTTTATAATGCTTTTCGTTTAAGTAATCCACTTTTGTATGTAATGTTTCATCATGTTCTTTCCATGCTTCTACAGGATTTTCTAAATCAGCACGAGTAGCTTTGAAAATAGCATCCCATAACTTTGCTTCTTGTTCTTCTGGCGCTATGTCAGGGAATACTTTCGCAGCCCATTCTTTCGTAGGAACAGAAATTACACACCAGCTTACTTTATCGGCTTGTACGTAATCACGGTATACTTTCATCGCTTCTCCAGCTACTTTATGAGCTGTTGCGATACGTGTTGCTTCTACACCTTTTAATAAATCAGGGTTTTCTGCATAGATAGACATAAATGCAGCGCCTTCTTTTGCTAATTCCTCACGAGCATGTGCTTTCCAAGAAGGGAATTCAGAGAAAGCTTCTTCAGGAGCTAGATCGAACTTTAAGCGTGTTAACGTCTCATCATTCCAATCCACATATACGTGTTTTGCACCAGATTTATATGCTTTCTCTGTAACGAGGCGTACAAATTGTACAGCTTCAAGAGGTGCACTAATTGATAAAGTTTGTCCAGGTTGAATATTAACACCAACATTAACTGCAAGAGCAGCATATTTCTCTAACGTTTGTTCAAATGACATATGTATAATCTCCTTTAATTTGAAAGATTTCTTACTATATATAATACAAGAAAATTCTAAAAATATATATAAATATAAAGTAAAAAGAGAGCTCAAAATGTATTGAGCTCTTACATTTACTTAATTGAAGAAGCAAACTGCTCTACAGTCGTTGTATGGTGTATACGAACGCGCTTCATCTTTAACAATTCATCAGGTTCACCCTTCGTAATGAATTGCCCAGGCTTTGTCGTCGTCGCAAATTGATAATACTTCTTCGTTTCTGCAACAACCTTATCATCTACATGACCGAATGGATAAGCAATCGCGATAACAGGCTTACCTGTTATTTTTTCTAGCTTTTCTTTTGAACCTTTTAACTCTTCCTCATAGTTTGTAATTTTCGGCAAGTCTGCATGTGTTGCAGTATGAGATTGCACGGAGAAAATGCCGGAATCAATCATTTCTTTTATTTCAGAAGTAGACAATGCTCCTTCTACATCAACGTTATCAACAATCATATATTCTGTTGCTGCCGGTTTGAAAGTATCATCTTTTAGCTTTTGTAAAACGCGAAATGCATTCATATTATTTTTCATACCGTCATCAAATGTAACAAAAATCGGCTTATTTACTTTATTTATATCGCCCCAGCGTTCAAACGTTAACAGCGTATAACCATTGTCCTTTAAATGTTTCATTTGTGCTTCAAAGTTAGCTGGTGATACGAATAAGTCTTTAATACCTTGACCATGATAATCATCAATTGCGTGATACATAAGAACAGGAACCTTTTGTTCGAAAGTAATAGTAGATTTCGTAAGCGAGATTGTTTTCCCATCTTCTTTCATTCCTGTTGCTTCAATTTGGAACTCACCGCGTTTTCCTTCAAATTCCTTTATATCAAAAGGAAGTGTGAATTGTTTCTCTTTTTCTTTAGAAGAAAAAGATTTAGCACTTTCCTTGCCATCAGCTGTGCGCCAAATTTTATATTGTACTTCATTTAAAGAATCTTTTATGTCTGTCATATGAATAGTAGTGTCTGTAGATTCGTATGTGATGGGAGTATAAGAAATTTTACCTTGTTCTTGTACAGTCTCTTTTTGTTTAGCTACTTCTTGAACCTTTTTCTCTTTTTTAGGTTCTTGGCTTACATTGCTAGTATTGCAGCCTGCTAGAATGGCAGACGTACATAAAGCAATTGCTGCGTATTTTCTCATGAAAATCACCTTCTATTGTGTAGTATGTTGCATATTGACATTAAAATCCCCACCGCTATAAGAGTGGTGGGGATATACCCTTGTTCATCATATCATTTGAAGAAAATGAGGGGAATATGATTTTTAGGAGGCTATTAAGGTAATAGATTAGTGACTTTGAATAGATGTATTTTTTTGTTTCTTATTAGAATTAATAATAATATAACCGACTACAAAGATAAGAGGAATAATAAAGACATAGATAGGCATTCCCCATACATAATAGCTTTTTAGGGTTAAGACTAGTAAATGTAAGAAATCGAAAATTGCGTGGGCTTTCATAATATCCTCCAATGGCTTTTTGAAAATTATAACATTTTAAACTTGTTATTTGTATAATTTGGAAAGTGATTTAAGCTAATTTTAAAGTAAGAAGAAGACTTATTAATATGCAATTTTGCATACGGGTATGGATTCTATTAAAATATAAAGATTTTATACTATAATAAAAACCGCTATAAAACTAAGTAAGGATAATGTATGGAGTGGAGAATAGAAATGAAATATAAAAAAATAATATATATCTTTTTCATATCGCTATTTATAGTTGGTTGTCAAAGTGAAGTGAGTAAAGCAAATAGTGTGGAAGAGTATATTCCATCGCATCTTATGAATGCGGAAGTGACGGCGGATATTATGACACTAGAGATGGATCGTGATACACGTAAAAAAGTAGAGATTATTACTAAAAAGATGAGTGATCATGTAAAGAATGATAAAGAGTGGTACACAAACTATATATCAGGGCATATAGATAAACAGGTGAAGCCGTATCATCCTAACTTTGGTATTACAGAAGAAGAATATAACTTTTTTAGAAACGCCGTTGAGAATAGTAGTTTATCTAATACAAGTGATGGAAAACTTCAATTTAAGCAAAAAAGTAACCATGAAATTGAAATTGTTTCAAGTAGAAACCTAGAACTATTCCAGCATCTAGTAATTGATACAGAGAAGAATATAATAAAAACTTCTTTTGGAGAATGTCAGTATGTTGGAGAAATAAAGCCATCTTCAGAAAAAAGAATATTAGGTCGAGTAAATGGAAAACAATGGATGTTACAAAAAGAAAATTTAATCTATTTATTCTCTTTAGGAAAGCTTGAAGGAGAAGATAAATCTGTTATGGTTATTTCAGTAAAAGGCATACACGAAGGAAAACTTATTAGTAACGAGGAAGTAGTCGAATTCCGTTCGATTTCATAAAGAATCAAAAAAATCACCTTACTCGTTAAAGTAAGGTGATTTTTTATTAAATAAACAATCCAGCGATTGTTGCAGATAAAATAGAAGCAAGTGTTGATGCAAATAGCATTTTCCAACCAAATTTAGAAACAACGCTTCCTTGTTTTTCAGAAAGGGCACGGATTGTACCAACGATTGCACCAATTTGGCTAATACTTGCGAAGCTAATTAAGAATACTGTAACGATTCCAACTGTACGTGGAGCTAATGTTGTAGCTGTGTCTTTTAAATCAAGGATTGCTACAAACTCGTTTAAAACAATCTTCGTACCCATAATACCACCAGCTGGGATAATATCTTGAGTTGGAATACCCATTAAGAATGCGAATGGAGAAAGTACGTAACCGAAGATTTGTTGTAAAGTAACAGCATGTCCCATTGCGCCTGAAGCTGCACTAATTACGTAGTTTACAACTTCCATCACACCGATAAAGGCGATCATTAATGCGGCAACGATACCAGCTACTTTTAAACCATCAAGCGCACCGTTAATCATTGCGCCGATAAAGCTGTCTCCGAATAGAGTTCTATCAAATTTTTGAATCACTTCATCTTCTTTTTTCGTATCAACTGGTGTTAATAACGAACAAACGATTAAGCTTGAGAATAAGTTTAGCGGAAGAGCTGCTAGTACGTATTTTGCATCTAACATCATTACGTATGATGCTGTAACAGAAGCAGAAACGGAGCTCATCGCAGAACAACAAATGATAAACATACGATTTTTATTGAAATGCTGTAAATCGTTTTTAATGACGATTAACGCTTCACTTGAACCGAAGAATACAGAGTTTACTGCGTGGAATGACTCAACGCGTGGCAAACCAGTAATTTTTGAAATTGCACCGCCGACAACACGAACGATGAATGGTAAAACACCTAAATAACTAAAGATTGAAAGTAGTGCTGAGAAAAATACGATAATTAATAATACGTTTAAGAAAAAGACAAAATCTCTGTGAATTCCATTAAAGAGAAAATCGACACCTGTCGTACCAAGTTTAATTAGTTTGTTGAAAACTTTACTAATGAAAATAATGATTTGTTGACCAATCTTTGTAGCAAACATAAACCAACCGATTAAAATTTGGAAACCAATCATAATTGCAATTGCACGGAAGTTGATTTTACTTTTGTTGTTTGACAAAGCAAAACATAAACCTAACACGGCAAGAATACCGATAATGCTCATTACATATTGCATGTAGTTGCCCCTTTCAGAAGTTCGTATAAAGTTTGTACATAAAACGTTCGTTATATTACTAAAAATAAAAGAACGAGGTTTTATGTCATACGTAAGATGTCTGACCTTTTAGAAAAATAAAAATAAAAAAAGAACCATATGGATTCACTTTCATCTATGAGAGAAAGCTAATCAATATGAGTCCTTTTTTACGCATAGGCTAATATTCATTAGTTTTCCCCATAGTCCAGCAATTTAAGGTTGCCGGGTAGAAACTCTCGATCCATATTATCAAGTATATATGAGGTAACATCGTCCGTATTAAATTAGTAGTAGCGTAACATTAACAGAGAAGTATCGTCAATAGCTTTTTTTCTTCCAATAGAAAAAGACCATATAAGTATGATAAAATGTAACGCAGTGTTATGAAAAAGAGAGGTCGGAAAATGAGTACTAAAATGACGCCACCAGTTGAGAAAAACGAGTTTATAGATGTAGTATTTGAAGATTTAACACATGATGGTTCCGGTGTTGCGAAAGTAAAGGGCTATCCTATTTTCGTTAAAAACGGATTACCAGGTGAAGAAGCGCAAATTAAAATTATTAAAGTGAAGAAAAACTTTGCATTTGGTCGTTTAATGAAGCTTCATACAGAAAGTCCATATCGTAAAGATGCAGAGTGCCCGGTATATAACCAGTGCGGCGGTTGTCAGCTTCAGCACTTAACTTATGAAGGACAATTACAGGCGAAAGAAAAGCAAGTACGTGACGTTATGCAGCGCATCGGAGGACTAGGCGATGTTCCTGTTCATCCTGTACTTGGTATGAAGAACCCGTGGGTATACCGCAATAAAGCACAAGTACCAATCGGAGAACGTGAAGGTGGGCTTGTAGCTGGTTTCTATCGTCAAGGAACGCATGACATCATTAATATGGAATCATGCTTAATTCAGGCAGAAGAAAACGATACATTAATTCAAGAAGTAAAACGTATTTGTGAAAAGCACGGTATCACTGCGTACAACGAAGAGCGTAACAAAGGAACACTTCGTCACGTAATGGCTCGTTACGGACAAGTAACAGGGGAAATTATGCTTGTCTTCATTACACGTACAGCAGAACTACCAAACAAAAAAGCAATTATTGAAGAAATTGCAGCGAAATTCCCAGAAGTAAAATCGATTGTTCAAAACGTAAATACGAAGCGTACGAATGTAATTTTCGGAGATAAAACGACAGTACTGTACGGATCAGAATATATTTATGACTTTATCGGTGACATTAAATTTGCGATTTCAGCACGTTCATTCTATCAAGTAAACCCAGAACAAACGAAAGTGCTATACGATAAAACGTTAGAATACGCAAAATTAAACGGTAACGAAACAGTAATCGATGCCTATTGCGGAATCGGATCAATCTCGTTATTCCTAGCGCAAAAAGCGAAAAAAGTGTACGGCGTTGAAATCGTCCCAGAAGCAATCGAAGACGCAAACCGAAACGCAGCACTAAACAACATGACAAACGCTGAATTTGGCGTAGGAGAAGCAGAAGTAGTCATTCCAAAATGGTACAAAGAAGGCGTAATTGCCGACACAATGGTCGTAGATCCACCGCGTAAAGGCTGTGACGAAGCATTACTAAACACAATCATCGACATGAAGCCAAACCGCGTCGTATACGTATCGTGTAACCCAGCAACATTAGCACGTGACTTAAAAGTACTAGAAGAAGGCGGATATAAAACACAGGAAGTACAGCCTGTTGATATGTTCCCGCATACGACTCATGTGGAGTGTGTGGCTTGGCTTAAGTTAGTATAATAGGAAAGCAGTTGATATAGGAAAATCTATACCATCTGCTTTTTGGTTTACAAAAATACCATTCATAAGCGATTTTAGTTAAAATAAATATTGCTGATTTTCACAAATTATAAATTGAGATTTTGAAATTGTATTCATAGTGAGAGGATTTGAATTTGAAATGATAGATAATTTTTGGCGTGAATTACCACGACCATTTTTCGTACTTGCACCAATGGAAGATGTGACAGACGTTGTTTTCCGTCACGTAGTAAGTGAGGCTGGTCGTCCAGATGTATTCTTTACAGAGTTCACAAACTCAGATAGCTATTGTCATCCAGAAGGTATGAAAAGTGTACGTGGTCGTTTAATTTTTACAGAAGATGAACAGCCAATGGTGGCACATATTTGGGGAGATAATCCTGAATATTTCCGTCAAATGAGTATTGGTATGGCAGAGTTAGGATTTAAAGGCATTGATATTAATATGGGCTGCCCTGTACCGAATGTAGCATCAAGAGGAAAAGGTAGTGGTCTTATTCTACGTCCAGACGTTGCAGCAGAACTTATCCAAGCAGCAAAAGCGGGCGGACTACCTGTCAGCGTAAAAACAAGACTTGGCTTTAAAGAGTTAAGCGAGTGGGAAGATTGGTTAACGCACATTTTCAAACAAGATATTGCGAACCTTTCTATTCATTTACGCACAAGAGAAGAAATGAGCCAAGTAGATGCGCATTGGGAACTAATTCCGGAAATTAAAAAATTACGTGACCGTATCGCACCCAATACGTTAATAACAATCAATGGAGACATCCTTGATCGTAAAATGGGACTGGAACTTGCTGAAAAATACGGCATTGATGGCGTAATGATCGGACGAGGCATCTTCAAAAATCCATTTGCTTTTGAAAAAGAGCCAAGAGAGCATAGCAGTAAAGAACATCTAGATCTTTTAAGACTACAACTTGATCTTCAAGATCAATATGCAGAAGTACTGCCACGCTCAATCACAGGACTTCACCGCTTCTTCAAAATTTATGTGAAGGGCTTCCCAGGAGCTGCGGAATTGAGAAATCAATTGATGAGTACGAAATCGACCAATGAGGTGCGTGCTTTGTTGGATAAGTTTGAGGATAGTGTTGGTGTTGCTCAGGATAGTGAGACGGTTTAACTTTTAAGCAGTTAAATCATTTCATATGTAGTGTATGACATGAGTGAGTTGAAAATAAGCGTAGAGCTGGAAAAGAACAGTGTATTTGAGAAATCAAAGCACTGTTTTTTTCTTTTAGTTAATGTTAAGAGAGAAATCTTTTTAAAGGCATATAAAAAACACGTAAGAGCTCTGTAGATACAATGATAGAGAAAAGTTCGGGTAAGACTATAAAACATATCTTTAAAATGTTAAAGTATTAATTTAGCGGACAATAACTAAAAGGTTAGATTTAAACATGATAATTTAAAGCACGTTATAGGATAAACTTTAACTGCTGAATAAATAATCAACATTTCAGGAGGAAACCCAATGGCAATGAGCAACAACGATATATTAAAAAGAGTACGATACGCTTTAGATATAAGAGATATAGATATGGTGGAAATCTTTAAACTCGGCGGGATGGAAGTAACGAAAGAAGACGTAGTTGATATGCTTACAAAAATAAAGAGAGCTCCTCAGCATGAAGCTGAAGATGCGGATGTAATCGAAGATGAGTACGTAAAAACATGCGATATGATGATGTTAGAGGCATTTTTCAATGGATTTATTACTTTAAAAAGAGGAAAGCAAGATCCGAAACCAGGGCAGCCTGCACCTGTACAGAGTAAGGAGAGTGCCAATAACCTTCTTCTAAAGAAAATGAAAATCGCACTATCTTTAACGAGTGAGGATGTACTTGATATATTAGATAGCGTAGGCGTTACGGTAACAAAAGGAGAGTTAGGCGCTCTATTAAGAAAAAAAGGTCATAAAAATTACAAAGAGTGCGGCGATAGATACGCAAGGAATTTCATTAAGGGATTAGGTGTAAAGTATAGAGGATAATGAGTTCGTTAAAGCAGTAAATGATATAATAGGTAGAGTAGGACGTTCGTATCCTACTCTTTTTTATTTGTAAAAATACTATGCTAGGTGATGAAATGGTACATACATATTTAGGTGAGACAATTAATTTTCATATAACTTATAAGAAGAAAAAGTCCGTGCGTCTTTTTGTGGATTCGTATGGAAATGTGGAAGTGCAGGCTCCGAAAGGGACACCTGTTGAATACTTAGTCCAGTTGCTAGAGGAAAAGTGGAATTGGATTCAGACAACTCGTAAGGAAATGGCGGAGCGAGCGCGTGGACCACAGGAAAAGGATTACGATCAAGGAGAAGGCTTTTTGTATTTAGGGAATACGTATTCGATACAGATTTCCCAAGATGCAAGCATTGAGCAAGACAATGCGATTTTTGAAGGGGATAAGTTACATATTTATGTAAAAGAGCTAAAGGATGAGAAAATACAGCAAGCTTTAAAACGATTTTATTATAAGCAGTGTAAAACTTTAGTAGAGAAGAGCATTAAAGTGCATCAAAGTAACTTTAAGACAAAACCACGTTCTATTCGTATTACAGATAGTAGTCGTACTTGGGGTACTTGCGATTCGAATTTACAACTAACATTCAATTGGAAGCTAGCAATGGCACCACAGCGAGTAATTGACTATGTAGTCGTTCATGAAATGTGTCATATGGTTCATTTAAATCATGATCGCTCTTTTTGGCGTCTTGTCGGGAAGATAATGCCTGATTATAAGGAAATGGAGAACTGGTTAGCTTTATCTAGTTGGAAGATGACGGTTTAGGAAGGGATATCGATTTTTGTCGGTAAATCGATATTTCTTGTCGAATCGTTGATATATTGTGAGTTTTGATAGATATATTTTAAAAATCGTTGATATATTGTGAGTTTTGATAGATATATTGTGAGTTTTGATAGATATATTTTAAAAATCGTTGATATATTGTAAGTTATGATAGATATATTCGAAAAATCGTTGATATAATTTCATTTACTACAGGATTGTTCAACAAATCGAAAAGAGGAGATGCCACAAGGGACATCTCCTTTTTTCGAGTATATAGATTATCGCCCAAACTTCACAATGAAAGTATCTGCTGTTTTCTCCATCTCATACCCACGATACCCCTCCGAAAGCAAAGCCTGCTGTCCACTAGCATCACTCATTAGAATACTTTGAACATCCGTCCAATCTCTTTCATTATCTCCGCGCAATTTCTTCACAAAAACATACCGCAGACTACCACCATACTTTTCCTTCAACACAGCAATCTCCATCCCTTGCGCAAATTTATCCTTCAAACTCGGGATGTTAAAAGGAGCAACGGTGCAGCATACATAATTATATTTGCTATCTTCTTTTTGCAATTCGTCCATGATGACGTTTGCTAATATTTTTTGCATACCATTTCCTCGGCAGTTCGGATGAACGTTTGAGATTTCTTGATAGATGACGCGGTGTAGTTCATTTTCTGGCAAACCAATATCAAGCCCTAAATGTTCATCATCGATAGGCGGGACGAGTAGAGCGCGAAATGCGATGAGTTCGTTTTCGATAAAAGCACCGATCATCATGCCGTTTCCTTTTAGAATGTATTGAAATTCTTCTTGTGAGAGTGGTTGTAAACGACTTTTATCTTCTAGTGCTTCAACTACAATGTTTTGTAGTGATAAAATTTGTTCGATGTGCTCTAGTGATAGTAATGTAACGTGAAATGATTCGTTATTTTGTTTTAATGTTCCTTCGTATAGAACCGTCATATGATAGTCCTCCTTTAGCGTACAACGCCTTGAAAGACGGTTAGTTCTTGTAGTGTATCTTCGTTTATTTCAATGCCGAGTCCCGGCTTTTCGTTTAAGCGAATGAATGGTACATCGTAATGTAAGTTTCCAATGTCTTTCGTGAATTTTAATGGTCCTGTTAGCTCTACGCTCGTAATGATTTTCTTTGAGAAAGCGACATGGAATCCTGCGGAAGAGGCAACAGAGGATTCGACCATTGATCCCACTTGGCATTCAATGCCGGCCATTTCAGCTTGATGAGCGAGCTTTACAGCTGGATATATGCCGCCGCATTTCATTAGTTTTATATTCACTTTATCGGCAGCTTCTAATTTAATAATTTGGCGCATTTCACGAGAACTTTTTAGTCCTTCATCAATCATAAGCGGGAGATCTGTTTTAGAACGAATATGAGCCATGGCATCAATATCGTCCGCGATAACAGGTTGTTCAATCCAGTCAATGTTTAAATGTCCTAATGAACGCAGTGCTGTTAATGTGTTCGCGCTATTTTTCCAGCCTTGGTTTACATCAATGCGAATAGCGATGTCATTTCCTACACGTTCTCGTACAGCTTCAATACGTTTCACATCTTCTTTTACATTCGTACCAACTTTCATTTTGAAAGATTGGTAACCTTTTTGAATCATAGAAGCAGCTTCTTCAGCCATATCTTCAGGATCGGCAATACTTAAAACGTGAGTGACAGGGAATTCTTCATGATAGCGCCCACCAATTAATTGATATACAGGTTGATTTAGTTTTTTGCCCATTATATCAAAACAAGCAATATCAATTGCGGCTTTCGCTGTTGGAACACCGTAAATTGTATTGTCCATCATGTCGTGTATTTTTTCGATATTCATTGGATTTTTCCCGATTAGAGCAGGGGTTAGCGTATGTTTTAAAGTATGGAAAGTACTTTCCCATGATTCACCTGTGACGTGATCATCAGCAACGCCTTCACCGTAACCGATAATACCTTCATCTGTTTCCATTTTGACGATAATAGAGGGCATATCAGAATAAGAGCCATAACTAATAACAAACGGACTGCGAAGCGGTAAACGAATTGCGTAAAGATGAATAGCTGTAATTTTCATTGAATAGAAACTCCTTCCTGTTTACGATAGTTTTATACATTTGATATAGTTGACGTTAAATAGTCGTTAATTAATGATAAGGAGTTAGAGAAAATGATGATAAAAATTGCAGTTGTCGGTTCAAAGGAGTTTATGGAGAACCTTTTTCCTATTGCTCAAAAATTAGAAGGAATAGAAATTGATTCCTATATTTACCTTCATCCGGCAGAATCTTCTGAACTATTAAAGTGTCTAAAGCCTTGTGATGTCATCTTTTTCTCAGGTGCTTTACCTTATTATATGGCAAAAGAAGTAAGAGAACAATTACGAATTCCAAGTACATACTTACAGCAAGACGAGACAACTGTCGCATCTTCCATTCTTTCTATCATGTATCATCAAAGTATTCAACCACATAACATTTCCATCGATTTAGTAGACCGCTCGTTTATTACAAATGTGTTCCATGATATCGGTATAAGAGAAAGTCCGCAAGTGTTGGATTATGAAAATATGCTGTGGAGTAAAGATGAAATAAATAGAGTTATCGATTTTCATGTAGCTAAATATCAATCTGGAGAAGCTCATTTAGCTTTAACTAGTATTCACGCTGTTTACGACGAGCTTCAAAAAATGGGTGTTCCTTCAGAGCGTATGATTGATCCAACACAATCCATTATACATGGGCTAAAAGATGCAAAAATAAAAGCTGAGTTAGCAAAAAGCTATTCAGCTACTGTTGGTACTTGTATTATTTCGTCCTTAGAATTACGAACGAGTTTGCTTGAAAAACTAGATGTCATTTCAAAAGAACTACGTGGTTCATTTAAACAAGTGGATGAAATGACATGCATTTTGTATACAACTCGTGGTGATATCGAATCAATTATTAAAACAAATGCGATAGATAACTTGTTTGCGAGTGTAGAAGGAACGATAGCTATTGGATTTGGTTATGGAAAAACCGTGAAAGAAGCGGAGCAAAATGCAAAAATTGCTCAAAGTTTTGCAAAGAATAATCCAATAGATCGTTGTTTTTATATACTAACAAGTGATAAAGATTTGTTTGGTCCATTCCCGAAAGAACAGAGAGTACAAAGTTTGAAAAATGATAATCCGGAACTAATGAAAATAGCGAAGGAAACGAAGCTTAGTCCGGCCAACTTGTCAAAAATTATTCAATTTAGTCAATCGCATCCGTCATTGAAATTTACAGCAGCTGACCTTTCTGAGTACTTACAAGTGACTCGAAGATCGACAGAAAGGTTGTTAAAGAAATTAGTTGATTACGGGTATGCTCATATTTGCGGCGAGGAAATGCCCTATCAACAAGGGCGACCTCGCGCACTATATGAACTGAATTTACCGCTATTTTTAAGCTTCTAGTTGAGCTTTTTGTTTCTTTAGCAGTTCTGCTTTTTCAATGTCTGATAGTTTTACAATTGTGAAACCTGTTATACCATAAATGATTGAGATAATAGGTACGATGAAATTCAAAATAGCATAAGGAGCATATTCAAATGCACCTACGCCAAGTGTAGCGAGAATAAATACACCGCACGTATTCCAAGGAACGAAGACAGAAGTTAATGTTCCGCCATCTTCTAATGCTCTGGATAAGTTTTTTGAATGTAGTCCTTTTTCTGTGTATGCATTTGCGTACATTCTTGAAGGGACAACAATTGAAATATATTGTTCAGAGCAAGTAAGGTTTGTTGCAAAACAAGATGCGATAGTAGAAGCGATAAGCCCTTTTGCTGATTTCGCTAACTTTAAAATTTGATTTACAATTGAGCGAAGAATACCTGTATGTTCTAATACTCCTCCGAAAGTCATAGCGACAATTGTCATAGAGACTGTATTCATCATCGAATCTAAGCCACCGCGGTTAAATAGTTCGTCTACTAGCTTGTTTCCAGTGTCTATAACAAATCCAGCTTGGAGTGCACCGACAGATGCTGAGACAGAACCACCTTGAATAAAGACTTGTGATAAGAATCCTAAAATAATACCGACGAGAATGGCTGGTATGGCAGGAACCTTTTTAGCGACCAATACCATAACGGCTACGGGTATAATGAGTAGGAAAGGTGAGATAACAAAGTTTTGTTGCAATACTTGTAACGTTTGATCGATGCTCTTCGCATCAATATTGTTAGCGCCGAAGCTTCTTCCTAAGACCGCGTATACGATAAGAGTAATAATTAAACCGGGAACTGTAGTAAATAACATATGACGAATGTGTGCGAATAAATCTGTATTTGTTAATCCTGCGGCTAAGTTAGTTGTATCTGAAAGCGGTGACATTTTATCGCCAAAATAAGAGCCTGAAATAATGGCACCAGCAACCATTGGAGCTGGAATTCCCATACTTAGGCCAATTCCCATTCCAGCAACACCAATTGTACCCATTGTAGACCAAGAGCTACCAATCGCTAATGCAACGATAGAACAAATGACAGTAATGGAAACTAAAAATAGTGATGGAGTTAAAAGTTTTAAACCGTAATAAATCATCGTTGCGACAATTCCACCGCCAATCCAAGCACCAATTGTTAAGCCAACAAGAATAATAATGACGATAGCGGGTAATGCAAGACGAATCCCTTTATACATTGCTTCTTCAAGATCATTCCATTTGTAACCGTAACGCCAAGCGACAATAGAAGCAACGGTTGTACCGATAATAAGTGGAACGTGAGGGCTTTGTTTTAATACAACAATTGTAACCATCATAACTGCAACGGTAATGATAATAGGGATAATCGCTATTCCAAAAGGTATTTCTTTTTTCATAAAGTTCCTCCTTGTTACGTATGTTTGTTTGTATTTTTAGAATTGTCGTAAAATAGACGTTTATTAGGTTATGATAACTAAAAGTTTATGTAAGCGTCAACATAAAAACAGAAAATAAGGAATGTTCTATCGTTATGAAGTGAGTTGTCGATCGTATTTAAAAATAAACAATTGACTTTTTTCTTAAAATTCAATATGTTCATAAAAACATCTGTTTTTCATAAGTATAATTAACCTGATGGTTTATAATTTGGGAAGGAGACTGGAACGTTGAAAACATTAGAACTACAAGAGCGCTTAACGGAGATTTTTCAGCATTTACACGAAAACCCTGAAGTAAGTTGGAAAGAATATGAAACGACAGCGTATATTACTGACTTTTTAAAAGAAGAAGGAATTTCATATAGAACATTTGATGATTGTCCAGGTGTAATTGCTGAGATTGGAGGCGGGAATCCAGTTATTGCGATTCGTGCTGATATGGATGCACTTTGGCAAGAAGTAGATGGAGAATTTAAAGCGAACCATTCATGTGGTCATGATGCTCATATGACCATTGTAATGGGAGTTATTTTACAATTGAAAAATATGAGATGGAAAAGTGGTACGGTTAGGTTTATTTTTCAGCCGGCAGAAGAGAAGGGTAATGGTGCTTTGAAGATGGTGGAGAAAGGTGCTGTAGATGATGCTGATTTCTTATTTGGTGTCCATCTAAGACCGATTGAAGAACTATCTTTGAAACAAGGAGCCTCATCTATTCGCCATGGAGCAGCTGGATTTTTAGAGGGGATGATTCATGGGGAGGATGCACACGGGGCGAGACCACACCAAGGTGTGAATGCAATTGATGTCATTTCCATGATTAATATCGGTTTGAAAAATATTTGGTTGCCACCGCAAAGTTCCTATTCAGTAAAAATGACGAGATGCCAAGCTGGTGGCGATAATTTAAATATCATTCCGGGAAATGGTCATTTCAGTTTAGATGTAAGAGCAGAGAGTAATATACTATTAGAAGAATTAAAGGAAAAGATTGAGCATGTAATAGAATCAGCTGCATCGATGGGGTCGAAAACTTCATATGAATGGATGGATCTTGCACCAGGAGCAGAGGTTTCCGAAGAAGCAGAGCGCTTTATGCGTAAAGGTATTATCGAAGTGTATGGGGAAGAGAGATGTACGGGACCTCTCTATACGACAGGAAGCGATGATTTCCATTATTACACAGTGAAAAGACCACATTTAAAAGCTGTCATGCTTGGACTAGGAGCAGACCTACAACCTGGATTACACCATCCGTATATGAGGTTTGATCATAGTTGTATTATGGATGGAGTAGAAATATTGAAACAAACTGTATTGAAAGTGTTAGAAGACAGGGGCTAGAGAGCTCCTGTTTTTTTGTCGTGGATTGTCGGTAAATCGATATATTTGAAAAATCGTTGATATATTTGAAGTTACGATAGATATATTAAGAAAATCGTTAATATAATTTCACGTACCTATTAATTTGATTAAAAATGAATCTCCAGTACATGGTGTATAATAATAAGTACCATTTTTTAATAGGAGAAAACGAATGAACGAACAATATTACGATGCAGTTTTACATATAAAAACAGTCGGTGAGCAAAAGGGGTTTAACAAGTCTATGCATTATCACCGCTATGAACCGACGCCCTATAGCGGATTAGATGAGTTACTGAATCAATATGAAATACGAAGTAGCGACCGAATTGTAGACTTTGGGTGCGGAAAAGGAAGATTAAACTTTTATATGCATCATAAATGTGGTGCATCAGCAGTTGGAATTGAAATGAATGAAGAGTTTTATAAAGAAGCGATGGATAATCGAGATCGTTATGCACGAAAGACACGAAACAGTAAGGGGAAAATCCAGTTCCAATGTTGTTTAGCGCAGGAATATGAGATTGATCCGCATGATAATAGGTTTTATTTTTTTAATCCATTTTCTGTACAAGTGTTTATGAATGTAGTAAATAACATTTTGCTTTCGGTAGAAGAAACGGGGAGAGAAGTGGATATTATTTTATATTATCCTTCTGAGGACTATATTTTCTTCTTAGAAAATCAGACTGCGTTTGAGCTGAAGAAAGAAGTTAGATTGCCAGGTGCTTATGAGAAGAATGGGAATGAGAGGTTTTTAGTTTATACATTAAGGTAAAAAAAACAGGTGCTAAGGCACCTGTTTTTTTATTAGTTACGAATTAAGTAATCAAATGCACCTAAAGCTGCGTTTGCACCTGAACCCATAGAGATGATGATTTGTTTGTACGGATTATTTGTACAGTCACCTGCAGCAAACACTCCTGGTACGTTTGTAGCGCCGTGCTTGTCTGTTACGATTTCACCGCGAGCGCGTTCAACTGTTTCGCCTAACCAGTCTGTGTTTGGCACAAGACCGATTTGTACGAATACACCTTGTAATTCAACGTGATGAACTTCTTCAGTTTCACGATCGATGTAAGAAATACCGTTTACTTTATCAGTACCAGTAATTTCTTTCGTTTGAACGTTTTTCAGAACAGTTACGTTTGGTAAGCTGTTAAGACGCTCTTGTAATACAGCATCAGCTTTTAATTCTGGCATGAATTCAAGAACAGTTACGTGCTTAACAATACCTGCTAAGTCGATAGCTGCTTCAATACCAGAGTTACCTCCGCCTATAACTGCTACGTCTTTTCCAGTGAATAATGGACCGTCACAGTGTGGGCAGTATGCTACACCTTTATTTTTGAACTCAGCTTCACCCGGTACGCCAACGTTACGCCAGCGAGCACCTGTTGAAACGATTACGCTCTTACTTTTCAGAATAGCGCCGTTTTCAAGTTCCACTTCAATAAGTTCTTTTTTCTCTAAACGTTTCGCACGTTGTAGATTCATTACATCGATATCGTATTCTTTTACGTGCTCTTCAAGACTTGCTACTAGCTTAGGACCTTCAGTCTTTTTTACGCTGATGAAGTTCTCAATGCCCATAGTATCCATTACTTGACCACCGAAGCGCTCAGCAACGATACCAGTGCGGATGCCTTTACGTGCTGCGTAAATTGCTGCACTTGCACCAGCAGGACCGCCACCAACAACAAGAACATCGTATGGATCTTTATCAGAAAGCTCTGATGCATCTGGACCGTTACCCATTTTAGCTAAAATTTCTTCAAGTGTCATACGACCGCTTCCGAAAGATTCGCCGTTTAGGTAAACAGTTGGTACTGCCATGATGTCTTTGCTTTCTACTTCCTCTTTGAATGCAGCGCCATCAATCATAGTATGTGTAATACTAGAGTTAAGAACGCTCATTACGTTAAGAGCTTGTACAACATCAGGACAGTTATGACAACTTAGGCTGATATAAGATTCAAAATGATATTCGCCTTGAATGTTTTTAATTTGATCGATTAATTTTTGTTCAACTTTTGGAGCGCGTCCACTTACTTGTAGTAAAGCTAACACTAATGATGTAAATTCGTGTCCTAATGGAATACCAGCGAATACGACACCAGTGTCTTCACCAGGGCGGTTTACGCTAAAGCTTGGTGTTCTCTCTAATTCAACTTTTTCTACTGTAATCTTAGATGACATAGTAGCTAAATCGTCTACTAGAGCTAACATATCTTTAGATACGTTATCGTCTCCTGCGCTTACTTTAAGTAAAATATCGTTCTCCATTAACTGAAGGTATTGGGATAGTTGTGTTTTTATATCTGCATCTAGTATCATTTTGATCGAACTCCTTAGATTTTGCCTACAAGGTCAAGGCTTGGTTTAAGTGTTGCAGAACCCTCTTGCCATTTAGCTGGGCAAACTTCACCTGGGTTGTTACGTACGTATTGAGCAGCTTTAATTTTGTTAACAAGAATGCTTGCGTCACGGCCGATACCGTCAGCATTGATTTCCATAGATTGGATAACGCCGTCTGGATCGATGATGAATGTACCACGAGCAGCAAGACCTTCTTCTTCCATTAAAACGTTGAAGTTTGTAGTGATTGTGCGAGTTGGGTCACCGATCATGATGTACTCGATTTTGCCGATAGTTTCTGAGCTATCATGCCATGCTTTGTGAGTGAAGTGAGTGTCTGTAGATACAGAGTATACTTCAACGCCTAAGTCTTTTAGAGTTGCATATTGGTTTTGTAAGTCTTCAAGTTCAGTTGGGCAAACGAATGTGAAGTCAGCTGGGTAGAAACAAACTACACTCCATTTTCCTTTTAAACTTTCGTCAGTAACTTGGATAAATTCTCCATTATGGTAAGCATTAGCTTTAAACGGTTTTACTTCTGTGCCGATTAATAACATGTTAAAATTCCTCCTAAATGTTGGTTTGAGCATCAAAAAATAGTGTGCTCATAAAATATATTTTTTAATTAACTATAATAATTCTAATTCGATATTAATTATCATATAGAATTGGTTATTTTGTCAAGCGAATAAACCAACTTTATTCCAATTTAATTAATATTTATTCTCAATTAAGGCTATCAGGGAATAGAAAGGTAATTTTAAGTCTATAAATTTTAGATGAGTGTTTGAAAAGTTTAGTGTGTATGTTAGAGATAGTGTGTAAGTTTAATTTTTTAGGAAGGAAATATTTCTTAGAAGTTTTGGTTTTGAAAAGGAACTGCTTACTTCTATTTTACAAAGAATTTTGTGATAAATAAAATAAAATGAATCGGAAATTTTTTGAACAATTTTTGTCATCTCAAATATATAATTAGGAAGTATATTAAGATGATAGTTAGAAACATTGACTCAAAGTGCTAACAAGATATAATAAAACCTAGATATATCTTTCAAAAAGAAGAATACATATTTATAGGATGAAAAAATTCAACCTATTATTTTTTATAGCTTTTAGAAAACGCTTACAATTAGTGTGGAGGGGAAACCATGTCTAAGTTCACGAAGTATTTTTTAATGGAAGCTAAAGATGTGATTGCATATGTGAAAGAGAAATTGTCTAAGTTTGAACATGCAAAGGAGTTACAGTGTAAAGAAATAGGTGATGGCAATTTAAATTATGTGTTCCGCGTTTGGGATGAAAAAGAGAACATGTCAGTCATCGTAAAGCAAGCTGGGGATACAGCTCGCATTTCAGATGAGTTTAAGTTGTCGACAAACCGTATTCGTATAGAATCAGATGTTTTGCAGTTAGAGGATGAGTTAGCACCCGGACTTGTTCCTAAGGTGTATTTATTTGATAGTGTGATGAATTGTTGCGTAATGGAAGATTTATCGGATCACACAATATTACGTACAGCACTTATAAATCATCAAATATTTCCGAGGCTTGCGGATGATTTAACTACTTTTATGGTAAATACACTTTTATTAACATCGGATGTTGTAATGAATCATAAAGAGAAGAAGGAACTTGTGAAGAATTATATAAATCCTGAATTATGTGAGATTACAGAGGACCTCGTATATTCAGAACCATTTACCAATCATAATAAGCGTAATGAGTTATTTCCGTTAAATGAGGGATGGATTAGGGAACATATTTATAGTGATAAAGAGCTTCGTATGGAAGTAGCGAAACGTAAATTCTCTTTTATGACGAATGCACAGGCATTACTTCATGGTGATTTACATACTGGTTCTGTTTTTGTAAGAGATGATTCTACAAAGGTTATTGATCCTGAGTTTGCTTTTTATGGACCTATGGGATATGACGTTGGGAATGTAATGGCGAATTTAATGTTTGCTTGGGTGAATGCAGATGCAACGATGCCACCTGGAGCGGAGAAAGATACGTATATGGATTGGTTACAAACTACGATGGTAGAGGTAATTGATTTATTTAAGAAGAAGTTTTTAGATGCTTGGGATATTCATGTGACCGAGATTATGGCGAAGGAAGAAGGCTTTAGCGAAGTATATTTACAATCTGTATTAGAGGATACGGCTGCAGTGACAGGTCTGGAATTAATTCGCCGTATTGTTGGATTAGCTAAAGTAAAAGATATTACTTGTATTGAGAATGAGGAAGCACGTGCTAGAGCGGAGCGAATTTGTCTTCAAGTAGCGAAGAGTTTTATTTTACGAGCGAATCAATATAGAACGGGTACACGTTTTGTAGAAACGTTAAAAGAACAGTCAATGCACTACGCGAAGTAAGGGGAGAATATGATGGAAGAGCAATTAATACCCATTCAGTGGAAAGATGATGCTTTAGTTTTATTAGATCAAACATTATTACCGAATGAGGTTGTCTATGAATCTTTCAAGACAGCTGAAAGTGTGTGGGATGCCATTCAAGTAATGAAAGTACGAGGAGCACCAGCAATTGGTGTTTCGGCAGCGTACGGTGTGTATTTAGGAACAAAGGAAGTTATTCAAAGTAAGATGGAAGACTTTATAGAGGAAGTCAAAAAGGTATGTGCATATTTGGCAACATCAAGGCCAACAGCAGTAAACTTATTCTGGGCACTTGAAAGAATGGAAGCGGTAGCGACAGAGAACGCGCACTTATCAATCGTCCAGTTGAAAGACAGATTACTAGAAGAGGCAAAAGAGATTCATAGAGAAGATGAAGAAATTAATCGTCAAATTGGAGAGCATGCATTAACATTATTCCATGATGAAATGGGAGTATTAACACATTGCAATGCTGGTGCGTTAGCGACGACTAAGTATGGTACTGCGACAGCACCAATGTACTTAGCGAAAGAAAAAGGATGGGACTTAAAAATCTATTCAGATGAAACTCGTCCTAGGTTACAAGGTTCAACGTTAACAGCATTAGAACTACAGCGAGCGGGAATTGATGTTACTGTCATTACAGATAATATGGCAGCTATGGTCATGTCACAAGGAAAAATCGATGCTGTAATCGTTGGATGTGACCGCGTGGCAGCAAACGGTGATGTAGCAAATAAAATTGGCACATTAGGCGTATCTATTTTAGCTAAATACTACAACATTCCGTTTTATGTAGCAGCGCCAACACCAACAATCGACTTAAAAACACCGACAGGAAAAGAAATTCCGATTGAGGAAAGAGATGCTTCTGAAGTGATTAATCGCTTCGGACAATATTCTGCCCCGAAAGAAAGTAAAGTATATAATCCGGCGTTTGATGTCACACCATATGAGAATGTAACAGCAATTATTACAGAAAAAGGGATTGTAAAAGCACCGTTTACGGAGAACTTAAAAAAGCTATTTCAATAAGTAAATAGCTTTTAAAATTCAGTCATCATAAGCTTCATACTTAGGGGGATGTATATGTTATTACAAAAAGAAAGAGAAGAAATTGTAGCGTATGGAAAGAAAATGATCTCTAGTGGTTTAACAAAGGGGACTGGGGGTAATATTAGTATTTTCAATCGCGAACAAGGTCTTGTTGCGATTAGCCCAAGTGGTTTAGAGTATTATGAAACAAAACCTGAAGATGTAGTTATATTAAACTTAGATGGTGAAGTGGTAGAGGGAGAGAGAAAGCCATCAAGCGAACTAGATATGCATCTTATTTATTATAGAAATCGTGAAGATATAAATGCGCTTGTGCATACACATTCACCTTATGCGAAGACGATTGCGTCATTAGGATGGGAGCTTCCTGCTGTTTCATATTTAATTGCTTTCGCAGGCCCGAATGTTCGCTGTGCACCGTATGAAACATTTGGTACGAAGCAATTAGCGGATGCTGCTTTTGAAGGCATGATTGATCGTCGTGCTGTGCTACTTGCAAATCACGGTTTAATTGCTGGTGCAAATAATATAAAAATGGCGTTTACTGTTGCAGAAGAGATTGAGTTTTGTGCTCAAATTTATTATCAAACGAAAAGCGTCGGAGAACCGAAGCTTTTGCCAGAAGATGAGATGGAGAATTTGGCGAAGAAGTTTGAAGGGTATGGGCAGCAGTAGAATGAAACAAAAACACCCTCAAGAAAAGATCTTGAGGGTGTTTTTTACGCTTTTTTAAGTAACAAATACATAAAGTAAGGAGCCCCAATTAAAGCAACGACAATACCTGCTGGGATGCCGTTAGGTTCAACGATGTTTCGGCCAATTGTATCTGCTAATAGCAATAGCCATCCGCCAATTAAAACGGCAATAGGCATGAAAATTTGATGTCTTGGACCTACTAAAGATTTCGCGATATGAGGAGCCATTAGTCCGATAAAGCTAATTCCTCCTGTTACGGAAACAGCTGCAGCTGCAAGCGCAACGGCTGCAACTAATAAGTATCTGCGTTCTTTTTCAATTTCAATTCCAACACCGATTGCGACTGGCTCGTTTAATGCTAGAATGTTTAATCGATTTGCTTTATAGAAAACGAACGGAATTAATACGATTAGCCATGGGAGCATTGCTAAAACGAAGATCCAGTCATCTCCCCAAATATTTCCGGCAATCCATTTTGAAATAAAGTCTACTTTCATACGATCCGCGGATGAAATAAGGACAATCATCGTTCCAGATAGTGCAAATGCAAAACCAATACCGGTTAATGTTAGTCGGATTGGCTGAAGCCCAGTTGATTTACTATATGAAAATACGTAAATTAGAACAGCTGTCAGAAAAGCCCCGATAAATCCAACGACTGGTAGTAAGTAAAGAAATGAACCTACATCTATTGGAAAGTATAAAAAGAAAATAGCAACAGCAACACCGGCCCCAGAGTTGATCCCGAGAATACCAGGTTCAGCTAAATCATTTCGAGTAATTCCTTGGAATATAGCCCCTGATAAAGCGAGAGCCATACCAGCTAATAATGTAATCACAATTCTAGGTAGTCTTAAAGAGTATAAAACAAACTCCTCTTTAAAAGTCCCTTGTCCCATTAATGTTGGGAGTAGTCGATCATAAGATAAAGATGCTGAACCAAGTCCCATTCCAACTACAATGGTGGTGATGGTCAGTATTAGTAAAGCAAGTATAATAAGACGTTGTTTTCTTAGAATAGATTGCATCATGAGAATGTTTTTCCTCCTTTACGTACAATGAATAGGAAGAATGGTAACCCTACAATCGCGACAATTGCCGCAACTGGTGTTTCGTACGGAGCGTTAATAGTACGTCCGATTGTATCTGCAAGTAGCATAAAGGAAGCTCCAGCAATTGCTGACATCGGTATAACAAATCGGTAATCTGGACCGACAATTGGGCGTACCATGTGAGGTACCATTAAACCGATAAATGCCATATTTCCAACAAGCGCTACAGATGCACCTGCAAGTAAGATAATAATGATAAATAAAATAGTTTTAATAACAATAATTTTTTGACCAAGTCCAATAGCCACTTCCTCACTGAAACTAAGAACTGTTAATTTTTTTGCTAGTAAGATAGCGATAAAGATACTAATTGAAATGACTGGAATAATAATTTTTAATTGGCTCCAAGTTGTTCCAATTACACCCCCAGCAGTCCAAAGTGATACATCTTGTGAAATTTTAAAATAAATGCCGATTCCTTCTGAAATTGCGAGTAGAAATGCGGAAACTGCAGCGCCCGCTAATACAATTCGAAGAGGAGAAAGGCCGCCTTTTTTCACCATACCAATTCCAAATACCATGATTGCGCCAATTGCCGCACCGATAAAGCAAGCTAATGTTAAGTAAAGATAGCTGATGGAAGGATTGAAAGCAAGTGTCAGTGCAAGCGCAGCATTTGCTCCACCAGATAGCCCTAATAAACCAGGATCTGCAAGTGGATTTCGTGTTAATCCTTGCATAATTGCTCCAGAAACGGCTAATCCAGCTCCTACAAAAATAGCAGCAACTTCACGTGGTAAACGTATTTCTCGAATAATAGATATTTTGTCTCCTTTAGCGGAGGAAGTGAGTGCTAACCATACATCTTTTATCGAAGTATCTGCAGCACCTAATACCATTGCAACCATAAAAATAAGAAAGAATGCAATTAAGCTTAAAATTAGTTTGTATGTAAAAGCTATAGAACGTGGATTTTCATGATCTTTTGTCATTCGTTTCACATCTTTTCTGTTCATAGAATAAAGGAAGAGGAATTCTTAAATTAAGAATTCCTCATGTTTGTATTATTTACCAAGAAAGTTCTTCTTGAAGAAGTCTAGTTGGAAATCTAATGTAAGTGGATCATTGAAATAGAATTCCATCATGTTTGCTTCATATACGCGATTATTTTTTACTGCTGGGATGTTTTTATATGATTCTGTCTCTTGGAATGAGTTATCAGTCTCTTTATTTTTACTTACGATTAAGTAATCACCAGCAAATTCCGGTAATACCTCAGTAGATAATGCGTAGTAACCTTCTTTTAATGCTTTTTCTTTTACTTTTTCAGGCATTTTTAATTTCATTTCTTGGTACAGGATTTCTGTTCCGCGGCCCCAGTTCTCGCCGTATACATAAAGCTGTTTGTTGAAGTTTTCTACAACAGAAACTGTTGCATCTTCACCGATTTTTGCTTTAATTTCTTTACCAGCTTCTTGTGCACGTTTCTTGAAGTCATCAACCCAAGTTTTTGCTTCTTTTTCTTTGTTTAATAACTTACCAATTTCTAAATGCTGTGTTAAGTAATCAACTTTTCCGTAAGTGTATGTTACAGTAGGAGCGATTTTCTTTAACTTATCGACATTTTTAATATTTGATAAACCAATGATTAAATCTGGATTTAGTTCAGCGATTTTTTCAACATTTTCATCTGATACTTCAGCAACATCTTTAAGTTTGCTATCAAAACGTGGGTTTTGTTTAGACCATGAATCTACCCCAACAAGATTTACATCTAATGACATTACGTTACCAGCGAATGATGATAATACAACAACGCGTTTTGGATTTACAGGAACTTCTACTTTACCATTTTCAGATTGGTATGTAATTGTTTCTGATTTACTACCTTTTGCATCGTTCTTTTTGTCTGTAGAGCCATTGCTACAAGCACTCATAACAAGAACGAAAAGAACTGTTAGTGAAATAAATAACTTTTTCATCGTCTTTCTCCTTTAACATAGATGATATGTGTATACAATAATTTGTTTAACTGTAATCTTTTTGAAAGAGTAGTGGTAATGCAAAATAATTTATTGAAAATCTTGAATATGAGATTTTATAATATAGTATTAACCATATTAATGAAAGAAGATGTAATCTCAATTTGCTAATTATTAACAAATTGATAATGATTATCACTATTGATTCTTTAAATAATATAATTTTATATAGGTGTATTGTCAATAGTAATTTTGATTGTAAATTTTGCGGAAACAGGTTATATTTTATTGAGAATGATAATCAATGACTAGTAGCTGAGGAGTGACACGAATGAATCAAGAAGAATTGTTTGATGTAACTGTGATAGGCGGAGGACCTGCAGGGCTTTATTCAGCTTTTTATAGTGGACTCAGAGAGATGAAAACGAAAATAATAGAATTTCAACCACAGTTAGGTGGAAAAATACATGTTTATCCAGAGAAGATGATTTGGGATGTAGGAGGGCTGCTGCCAGTTACAGGTGATAAATTAATTGAACAACTTGTACAGCAAGGGCTAACATTTAAGCCAGAAGTGGTATTAAATACAAAAGTAGAATCGATTATTCGTAACGAAGATGGCACTTTTACGTTAAAAGCAAGCAATGGCGAAGAACATTTTTCAAAAACAGTTATCGTCGCAACTGGAAGTGGTATATTGAAACCTCAAAAGTTATCAATTGAAGGTGCTGAGCGATTTGAAGTATCTAATTTAAATTATACAGTGAAATCTTTAAAGCGTTTCAAAGGTAAGACGGTCATTATTTCCGGCGGAGGAAATTCTGCGGTTGATTGGGCAAATGAATTAGAACCAATTGCGAAAAAAGTGTATGTAACATATAGAAAAGAAGAATTATCTGGTCATGAAGCACAAGTAAAACAACTGCTGAACAGCTCGGCGGAGTGTTTCTTTAATACATCGATTACAAAACTCATTGCTGGTGATAATCATGAAGCGATCGAATATGTAGAATTGACAAATCATGAAACAGGTGAGGTTTCTCATTTACCTATTGATGAAGTTATTATTAATCATGGATATGAACGTGACATTACATTATTAGAAAATAGTGAGTTAGACGTTGCGATTATAGATAATTATTATATTGCAGGTAATGCAAATAGTGAGTCTTCAGTAGATGGATTATATGCTGCTGGAGATATTTTAAAGCACGAAGGGAAACTACACTTAATTGCAGGTGCATTCCAAGATGCTGGAAATGCTGTGAATAAAGCAAAGCAATTTATCCAACCAGATGCAAGTGAGTACGGAATGGTTTCTTCTCATAATGAAGTATTTAAGAAGAGAAATCGAGAACTGATTAAACAGATGATGAAATAATAAGGAACAAGTATACCCCCACATACTTCTCTATTCAAATGGATGAGAGATGTACGTGGGGGTTTTCCTGTTTACTATATTTTCAATCATTATAATGACACCGGTTTCATCAGTTCATATGATATGAACATTTTATTGGTAAAGCATCCTAGAAAACAATTTAGCTATGTTTTGCTTACGCAGAACATGGCTAAATTACGCTGTCCCTTTAGCGCGTTCATTAGGAAATGGCATATTTAGTATAGAAGCAATATATTGTTTTCCATGTTTTCGAGCCAATGATTCTAATATTTGACGGACGCGTTTTGTAAGATGGCCTTGTTTTTTGATGGCTTCACAATATGCGTCATAGAAAGCATATTTAGCCCAAAGGAAATCATCTTGTTGGAATAAGAAATGATTTTTGTACCATTCACCAATTGTATGATAACAATTGTTTTCATGTATTGCTGTGCTTTGAGAAAGAAAACGATCAGATAAAGATACATTCAAATGAGAAATTGTGTTTTCTGTTTCAACTTGTAGTGTTTTTTCTAACATTGTAATGATGTGACGAGTAGCCATATGTTAACTCTCCTTTGTGTAAATGGGTAATACCATTCTATATTTAAAAAATTCTTACTATATAATACTATACAATATATGGAATGCATCTACCTGCTTTTTGAACTGCATTTACAAAATCTTTTTTATTTGTTTACAAAAATAAAGTAAAGTAAGATACAGTATAGATGAAAAAATAATAAAGGAATGAACGCATTGTATATAACAGTAGAAGAGACTGCGGAGTATTTGAATTTACCGAAATCGTATATTGAAGAGTTAATTCAGCAAAAGAAAATTCGTACGCTATTCGATGGAGAGCAATATTTAGTAAATAAAGAACAATTCAATACACATTTAGAACAAATGGAGAAATATAAGCAGTTAGTGGAAGAAATATTAAATGAACCAATTCCAGAAGATATGGATGTTAAAGACGAAGACTAAACTTTGGGAAATCCCGTATGAAGATATGCAGAAATGTATCTTCATACGGGATTTTTTGTTTAAATGTATCAAAATCCTAATGGGCACGCAGAATTTCTTATATTTTTGATAGGTAGTAGTCTACCATGTTAAAAGCATATTTTTTTCTAGCTAGGACAAACATAGAGAACGTAACCTGTACAGATACATATACTATCAGTGCAAAAGCTTATAAATTAATGGAAGGGGTTTTCTCGTGAGTTTATTTCATTGTGATTTTCTGAAAGACTTAATTGGATCTTTTGTGAGAGTAAACAGGGGTGGTCCAGAATCTCAAAAAGGAACAATAATATCAGTATGTCCGGACTACTTCGTATTGAAGAATGAAAAAGGTGAGCTTTATTACTATCAACTTAGCCATCTGAAAAGTATTACGAAAAATGCAAAAGACTGTGGATCAAGTGATTGTGATTGGGAAGATTGCGAATGTGCAGACGACTTTGAAGCACTACTTCTAAGCTTCAAATATTGCTGGGTGAAAATTAATCGCGGTGGTCCAGAGAAAGTGGAAGGCATTTTACAAGATGTTTCTTGTGACTTCGTTACATTAATTGTAAAAGAAGAAGTTATATTAATTGCAATAAAGCATATTAAAAGTGTTAACTATAATGCATTAGCATGCGGAGAGAGCGATGAGAGCGAAGATAGTAATAGTAAGGAAAGTAGTAGCGATAATTCAGGTCGAGCTCGCGCACAAAGACAGTCAAGTAGAGGAAGATAATAAGAAAGGAGGATACAAATTTGGAAAGTATATTATGCTGTGAGCAAATTAAATGCTTAGTCGGTGAGACTGTAAAAGTAAATCTTCGTGGACCAGAGAGTCGAGTGGGGGTACTTGTATCGTTAGGGAGAGATTACCTTACATTACAACTTCCTCTTGGTGAATTAGTATATTACCAATTGAAACATGTGAAGAGTCTAGCTAAGAAAGTGAAAGAAAGTAAATGTGGCGATTCCTATGTTTCATGTTTCTGCTCTGATGATGATACTTTTGTCGATGTATTACGTGACTTGAAGTATAAGTGGGTAAAGATTAATCGTGGCGGTCCAGAATGTGTGGAAGGATTATTAAGTGAAGTGCATGAAGAATGTATTACACTAGTAAACTGCGATGAAGTCATTTATATCATTAATTATCATATTAAGAGTGTGAGTCAAGTAGTGAAATGTAAAAAGAATGAAGATGAATAATGTTTAATAAATAAGAGGGGCATTATGAGGGAAAGAGAAGAACAATTTCTTATTTCGATAGTATGAAAAGGAATTACTTACTATTAAGACAAAACATTGCCCTGATTATTTTTTTTGAAACAGAAGATAGGAAAGCTGATATTCATAGGAAGGAGGATATAGATGAATGAGTTGAATAAAAGTATTGGAGAAAATATATATGTTAAATTAATCGGTGAAAAAAGATTTAAAGGTGTATTAATTGATGTAGGAAATGATATCGTTGTTCTTTACAATGGACAAGATTACGTATATATATCTTTATATCATGTACAATACTATAAATTTTTAAGACCATATGACGAAGAAATATCAAAACCAGATGTTGATTCTGTAATTAAGAGGGAATCCCCTTCAATTTCTTTGAGAAAAGTATTAAGTACTTCTAAAGGTATTTTTACAGAAGTTTATGTAGCAGGAAATGCTCCAATACATGGTTATGTTACAAGTGTGATGAACGATTATATTGTTTTTTATAGTCCGGTTTATAAAACGGTATATATATCTTTAAAGCATTTAAAATGGTTAATTCCGTATAAAGAAAACCAAGTACCGTATGCCCTCAATAAAAATGAACTCCCCGTAAATCCGTTAAATATTACGTTAGCTAGAACGTTTGAAGAACAGCTTATTAAAATGACAGGGAAAATTATGGTGTTCGATTTAGGTGAGGAGTCCAATAAAATTGGAAAAATGGCGAAAATTGATGAAGGTCATATTGAAATATCAAAAGCACGTGATGCAAAAATGTATGTGAATATTCAACATGTAAAATCCGTCCATTGTCCGTAGATTAGTTGGAAGGGCTGGCTTTTTCTTTTATATGCAGAAGAAAAGGTCGAGCCTATTTATTTAGTTTAATTTGGATATGAGGGGAAAAATGAATTGAATATAAATATATTATAGTGTGATCTTTTTAAAAATAATTTTGCACTACTTTATAAAGAAATATGTACGAGCTATCTTTTTATGTATTCAATTTATTTTTTGAGGAGGAGCTGCTCAACTAATTTATTAAAGGGGTTTTGTTTGTGGAGCAGTTTCCGAATTCGTTATCAATTACATTGCTTGGTAGTGCTGGTGGAGCAGCAAAAGCAGTTTTAGCAATTTTAAATCAAGCGATAGCAAATGAAAAAGATCCAATTTATGAAGTATTAAAGAATGCCAAATTTCATTTGGTGGATATAAAACAAAAAGATAGGACTTATTATGATGAGTTGTTTTCGAATTTGAAAGGTCGCTTATATTTATATGAAATAAACCTTCAAAATGTAGTGGAATTTAAACAACATTTAAAAGAAAAAAGAACGAGTGTTGTGATTGATGTTTCAGGAGCAGATACAATTAGAGTATTAAGCTGCTGTAATGAACTAGGAATTTGTTATATTAATTCAGCCTTGGAAAATGAGGCCGTAGATCAGGACGATAGCTTAATCGGCTTTCAGCTTACGGAAAGATATACAAGGTTTGAGAAGGAGAAAGAGAAATTTACAAATACAAAAGCGATTATAGGTTCAGGTATGAATCCAGGTGTTGTTCAATGGATGGTTGTTGAACTTATGAAGGAACGACCAAATGAAAGGCCAAGAGCATGTTATATTGTAGAACATGACACGTCGTTTTTGAATGATACAGCGCTTATAAAGCCACATACACTTTATGCTTCATGGGCAGTAGAGCGATTTTTAGATGAAGCAATCTGGAGTTATCCGATGTATATGAGTCAACATCGTCCTCTTTACTTTTATGAAGATGTATATGCTTCAGAGTATAAAGTGAAGTTGGGAGAAAAAGAATTCTATGGTTGTTTAATGCCACATGAGGAAGTATTAATTTTAGGGAAAAACTTTAATATGGAAGTTGGTTTTCTTTACCGAATTAATGAGTATACAACAAATATAATTAGACAGAATTTAGACCAAGTAGAAGATTTATGGAACTGGAATCGTAAAGTGTTTAATCCAGCGGAAGAAGAGGTTGCTGGAGAGGACTTGGTCGGTGTGTTACTCGTTTATGAAAATAGTGAGACATATATGTATAATGTGATGAATAGTAGCCAAGTTTTTCGTAAATATAAAACGAATGCAACGTATTTTCAGGTAGGGTGCGGGATTTATGCGGGCTTGTCCAGTTTACTTTTAGATCGATTTGAACAAGGTGCTTATTACGTCGAGGAGTTGTTATTAAATACAGAAAGTAAGTACGGTGAGTATTTAAATTTATATATGAAGGATTTTGTAATGGGGCATAATAATTTTACTGATGGATTGTTACATGACAGGGTAAAATGGGTGTAATTTGTTACCAAAAGGAAGGAGAGATCTCCTTCCTTTTAGTATTATAAGGTTAAATATTGCCCTGAAAGCAATTTCATACTTATACTTTAAGGAGATAACAATGAAAGTTTTTTGTATCGATCAAGGGGAGTTTTTATATGAACAAATACAAGAGCTTGATTTATGAAGAAAGAAGAGCCTTAAAGGTATTTATATTATTATTCTATATTATATTCTTTTTATATGACGCTATATATTATTTTGTGTATCCTGCTATGAATATTAGTGGAACAGCGGTAGGTTGGCCAGAAGGTAGTCTTGGGATAGGTGTGCCTATATTTGTAATAGCAATATTTCCTATTTCTATATACCTTCAAAAAAGAGGGTATGTATATTCTGTAAAATATTTATTTTTATTTGGGTACATGTTTATCAATCTTGTTAATAATTTAATGATTTATTTGCGAACGGATAGACCTTTTGAACATGGTAGTATGGTAGAAATGTTATTAATTTTATTTGCCCCAGTTTTCGTGAATAGAAAATACTTTTATTTAGTTTCCTTTAGTGTAATTGGAAAGTACGTATTTTTCACATTGCTATTACAAGATTTAAAAGTGGTAATTCCACTTGTTTTATGTGTATTCTATTTCATTATTTCACATTCTTTATTAAAACGATTTCAATCTTATGTAAGAACAGTGGTTGAAATGATGAACAATATGAAAGAGACGGAAAATTTAGCTGTGATTGGAACTATGTCTACAACAATTGCCCATGAAATTCGAAATCCGTTAACAGCGTTAAAAGGGTTTACGCAAATGCAAAAAGAAAGAAATCCAGCTGATACGATGAGCTACGACATTATGTTACAAGAAATTGAAAGGGTTAATGGATTTGTTAGTGAATTGATGTTGTTAGGAAAACCAAAGCCAACAAATTATGAAAGGTGTAATATACGAGACATCCTTCTATATGTTGTGCATCTAATGGAAAGTTATGCAACGCAATATAGAGTTAAATGTCATTTACAAGTAGATGGGAATTTACCGGCTATAAACGGTGATGATAAGCAATTAAAACAAGTGTTATTAAATATCATTAAAAATGGAATAGAATCAATGCCAGAGGGTGGAGAAATTCATATCCGTGCATATCAAAAAACGCAAGGACATTTGTGTATTTCTGTTGAAGACCAAGGATTTGGTATAGAGAATGAAAAGTTGGAAAAAATCGGCAAGGCGTTTTACACAACAAAGGAGAATGGTACAGGACTTGGATTAATGATTACATATAAAATTATTAAGGAACATCAAGGGAGTATCACGATCCAAAGTAGTCTAGGAGTAGGAACGAAAGTCGAAATTTTTCTGCCGACCGTTTAATGTATTGGGAGAAAAGATTTTTCAGAAAAGTGTTCTTGTTGTGTAAATATAAACATTTTATAAAATGTTTCAAGAAGGGTTTTTTTTATAAAATACTTCGTTTATAATGGAGGAAAATATCGACATGAGATTGATTGCTCATGTAACGGTTCAGTAGTGTTATGAAAAGATAAGAAGGGGTGCACGCGCATCCTTTTTTCTATGCAGATATTATGAAAGAGGTGGTATGATGGAATTAACATTAAATTCGACTGTATGTTTACACACGATTCAATTTCGAAAAGAGCAAAAGAATTATATTGTAAAAGATACAATTACAGGAGAAAAATATGAAATGCCGCCACTTTGGATTGATGCATTGGCAATGATGCGTGACGGTTTTTTATTGGGAGAAATTGAGGAGAAATTAAAAGAAGAGTATCCATCTGAAGAAGTGAATATGTTAGCATTCACGAGGCAACTGTTAGAACTAGAACTTGTTGAAATGGTAGATGGAGAAGAGATAGCTTGCACAAAGAAGAAAGAGATAGATTGTTTAGCTTGGGTGCGTCCCCGTGTGGAACAATTCTTTCTTAATTTAAATAGAAAATATAGAAGCAAAGACCAGTAGTGGCCTTTGCTTTTTTTAATCCCGCTATTTGCCGGGCAGTAAGACCCCCACCTCAAAATTCAGCGGAAGCAAAGAAGTTAGGTGTGGGATGAACAAACCCCCCACTGATTAAAGGTTCGCTTTATAGGTTGTGTTTAAAATATAACAGCAAATGCTCTTGCGAAAGCACCGTCACTATTTTTAATTTTTAAAGGTGCGGCTGAGAAAAAGAAACGTTTTGTTTCGATAGCATCTAGATTTGTTAAGTTTTCGATTAAATAAATATTATTCCCTAGTAATATGTGATGAATCGGTGATGTTTCTGTTGTGACTTCATCAGGAGAAATGAAATCTAAACCGATAGATTTTACCTTTAATCGCACTAGTTCTTTAGCTAATTCTTCAGAAAGGTAAAATGCTTCTTTCTCATAAGCTTCTGTATTCCATTTAGTGGATAGATTAGAATGAAAAATAACAATATCACCTTCTTTTATGTCAGTATTATGCAATACTGCCTTAGGTAATTTTCGCTCTTGAATATGTGTTACATCTATAAGAACAGCTTCGCCTACAAATTGATCCAGCGGTAATTGATCGATGGTCGTTGCGCCTGAAATAAAATGCGCAGGGGCATCACAATGTGTGCCAACGTGAACGACAGAATGAAAATCTGTAACTTGATAGCCTGATTCTTCAACACTTGTAACAGCTTCTAGTTGTATTTTAGGTGTTCCAGGAAATTGAGACATATTATTTTCAAATGTTTGCGATAGATCAATTACTTTCATTTTACATACCTCCAATATATATTTTTCAAATAATAAAAAGCTCATCCTTCAGTATCAAGAAAGATGAGCTTTACATGCTAGTTGAGTTTTATCTTCCAAAATGCAATGCATTTTGCAGGAATTAGCACCTATTCAGTTTGTATAAACTGAGGTTGCTGGGCTTCAAAGGGCCGGTCCCTCTGCCTCTCTTGATAAAGAAGTATTTAATTTTGAAATCGGAATTTTCCGATAGTTAAATTGTAATTCATTTCCTTTTTTCGTGCAATACAAAATAGGTATTCACCCAAATAAAGCTGCTCGCATATTGTAGCTTATGTAAATAGAATGCTGCGAAGGAGTGAGTGCAGTGACAGGAAATGTATTGAATTATTATGCTGGTGGTAATACAGCTAGGGGATTTCACAATTTATACGAAGAGAATTTAAAAGGATTAGACAGATTATTTATCTTAAAGGGTGGCCCAGGAACGGGAAAATCTTCTTTAATAAAGGCAATAGGTCGGGAATGGGTTGAAAAAGGATATGATATTGAATTTTTACATTGTTCTTCTGACAATAAATCGGTTGATGGTGTAATTATCCCAAAATTAAAAGTAGGAATTGTTGATGGGACATCGCCGCATGTTATTGAGCCAAAAATGCCAGGCGTTGTTGAAGAATATATAAATTTAGGAATTGCTTGGGACTCAAATAAACTAAGAAAGCAGAAGTTAGAAATTGAAAGATTTGTTTCAGAAGCAAGCAAAGCTTTTCAGTCTGCTTACGCACATTTTAAAGAGGCATTGGTTATACATGATGAGTGGGAGAAGATATATATTGATAATATAGATTTTAATAAAGCAAATGAACTAACCGATCAGCTAATCCAGAAATTATTTGCAGATAAAAGCGGGAGACAATCGCTTGTAAAACATCGTTTTTTAGGAGCTGCTACACCGAAAGGAGCAGTTGATTTTGTTCCTAATTTAACAGAAGGGTTACCACATCGTTATTTTATAAAAGGGCGCCCAGGCTCTGGAAAATCAACGATGCTCAAAAAGTTAGCTAAGGAAGCTGAAGAAAAAGGGTTTGAAGTTGAAGTATATCATTGCGGATTTGACCCGAATAGTCTTGATATGGTTATCGTAAGAGAATTAGGATTTGCAATTTTTGATAGCACCGCACCACATGAATATTTTCCAAGTCGCGAGGGTGATGAAATTATTGATATGTATGCCCTTATTGTTACGCCAGGGACGGATGAGAAATATGCGAAGGAAATTCGTGATGTCTCCATTCAGTATAAAGCAAAAATGAATGAGGCGATGTCTTTCTTAGCGAAAGCAAAATCGGTTCGTGATAAATTAGAACGAATTTATATTGCTGCTATGGATTTTTCAATAGTAGATGCATATAAAGAGGAGATTCAAAAAGAGTTTGAACGAATTGCTGCTACTGTAATTGAAAAGCAACAATAGACGTTTCATTAGGCTGTCAGTAATTTCTGACAGTTTTTTTAGTATGTAGTAAAATTAATAGTGTATTGTCGAATTTCCAAGGAAATAATCAAAAAATGGAGTTGTTATGAAATGAGAGAGAAAATCGAGTTGGAGTTAGAAAGAATTGAAAAAGAGAATGATGTGAAAATTTTATTTGCGGTGGAATCAGGGAGTCGTGCTTGGGGGTTTCCATCGAAAGATAGCGATTATGATGTTAGGTTTATTTATATACATCCAGTAGAATGGTATTTATCAATTCATGATAAACGAGATGTAATTGAATATCCAATTAGCGATGATTTAGATATAAGTGGTTGGGATATTAAAAAGGCATTGCAACTATTCGCGAAGTCGAATCCAGCTTTACTTGAGTGGATTCGATCACCAATTTTTTATTCGAAAAACTCTAATTTTCCAGAACTACTTCAACAGATGAGTGAGAAGAATTTTGATCCAAAAGCAACGATATATCACTATTTACATATGGCGTCGAAAAATTATCGTGAATTTTTGCAAGGTGAGAATGTAAAGCTGAAAAAGTACTTTTACGTATTACGTCCCATTTTAGCTTGTAAGTGGCTAGAAGAGAAAGCAACTTTACCTCCTGTAGAGTTTGATCGATTGATTACAGAATTACCATTAGAACGTAGTGTATTAGATGAAATTGAAAAGTTGTTAATAAAGAAAAAAGCAGGTACTGAATTAGATGTTGGATTGAAAATTAAGGTGCTAAATCAATTTTTAGAAGAACAAATTCATTACTATGGGCAATATGTAAAAGGAATTGAAAAGGGATCAGGGATCGATATTGAGGTTTTAAATACACTATTTCGAGACATGCTGTTTGAAGCATATGAAAAAGAGCACAAGTAAGTTTGTGCTCTTTTTATTTTGTAGGAATGAAGAAAACAGATATAGCTGCGATAAGACCTGCAAAGGAGAATAAGTAAAAATTCCATGATAAGTCATATTGCATTGTCATAATAATACCGACGAGAATAGGGCCAGCAATTGCACCAACTCGGCCAAGCCCCAATCCCCAGCCTAAGGAGGTAGCTCGGATATGTGATGGGAAGTATTGTGTTACATATGCATTTAATATTTGAGTAATACCGACCGATCCAATACCAGCAAGGCCAATTAAAAGATAAATGATTGTAACAGATGGTTTGATTGTTAATAGTCCGATACATATGGCTGCCATAAGATAAGAGATGCTAATAACAATTTTTGCTCCTATACGATCAGCAATTGCTCCAGCGAATAATGCGCCGATAGCTGCGGTAATATTTAACATAAGTAGAAATGACAGACTAGACCCAAGAGGATATCCTGCCTGGCGCATCATCTGTGGTAACCAAGTGTTTAAACCATATATTAAAAACATTCCCATCATATAAGTGATCCAAAAAAGTAGCGTTGCTTTTATGTATTCTTTTGAGAATAAAGTAAAAAATCCATTTTTCTTTCGTATAGTAGATGGGTCTTGATGAGTTTTATCTTTTACATGAAATTCAATTTGAAAACGATTAAGAATTTGGTTCACTTCTTCTTGGCGATTACGTGATAATAAAAATTGAATGGACTCAGGTAAATAGCGAATAATGAAAGGAATGAGGAGTAGTGGAATCATTCCGATACCAAACATAATTCTCCATCCGAAATCTTCTAACATAAGCATGGACAAAATAGCACCTAACACGATACCTAAAGGATAGCCAGTAAACATAAGAGCATAAATAAAAGATTGCCTTTTTTTGGGTGAATATTCAACAGTAAGTGCTGAAGCTGTTGGGATAACACCGCCTAATCCGATTCCTCCTATAAATCGAGATAATCCAAATAACTCAGGAGAAGGAGCGATAGCCGCTAAACCCATTGTGATAGAAAAAAGTGCTAAACAGCATATAAGCGTCCATTTACGTCCAATTAGATCTGTAATCGTTCCAACTAGAATAGCCCCAATAAACATCCCAAATAAAGCATAGCTTGCAATTGTGCCAGCGTGTGATGGTGATAGCGCCCAGCTTTTGTCTTCTAGGAGCTTTGGTAGAACGGCACCGTAAATACCTAAATCATATCCATCAGCTAAAATGGCTAGCCAACAAATAAAAACAACAAGTTTTGTAATAGAGCTTGAAAAGATAGTTTCTGTAGATTCTAGATGAGGTGGAGCTGAAGGCTGCATAATATTCCCCCCCTTTTTAATTTGTAGATGAATATATTATTTTATTTAATGTTAATATTTTCCTCCCTGTGTCGAAATTTATCTGAAAAGGTTTTATAACAAATAAAGAAGTTCAACAGTAATTATGTTGAACTTCTTTATTTGTTCACTCATTATCAACTCGTTTTAACGGTTGATCTGCTGGACCTTCAAGAACGTCTCCTTCAATTGAAAAACGAGAACCATGGCAAGGACAATCCCAGGTACAATCACCATTATTCCATTCAACTTCACAGCCGAGATGTGTACAAGTTGTATCGACGATATGTAATTTTCCTTCTTTGTCCTTATAAGCACCTGCTCGTTTACCGTTAACATGTACGACAGATCCTTCACCAACTTCGAGATCTTCTGGCTTACGTAATGCGGTTTCGATCTTTCCTTCAATTAAATGTTTCGCAACATCAATGTTCTGGGAGAGGAACGTTTTTATATCTGGATTTGCATGGAAGCGTGATGGTGCATACAGTTCTTTATAGGGACTGTGGACTTTTAGGATGGAGTCCTTCAGTAGCTGAGCGGCAGCAGTTCCAGTTGTCATTCCCCATTTGCGATATCCAGTTGCAACAAATATATTTGGATTTCTTTCGTTAATATGTCCGATATAAGGAAGCTTATCTAGAGTGATTAAATCTTGTGCTGACCATCTATAAGGAACTTCGTCTATTCCAAAAGTTGCTTCAGCAAAAGAATAGAGTGCTTCATAATGAAGCATCGTATTTATTCCTTGTCCTGTTTTATGACTTTCTCCGCCAATTAAAATTAATTTCTCTCCATTTTTTGTTATATAGCGTAAGGAGCGCTTTGGATCATCAATACTTAAATACATGCCACCTGGATAATCCATTTTTGCTTTTATTGCAAGAGCATAAGAGCGTTCTGCATACATTCGCGTAAAGAAAAAGCTATTCGCATCATAAAAAGGAAAATGTGAACAAGAGACAACATATTCACAAGTGATATGATGGCCCTCTTTTGTAATTATTTGTGGATAATCTCCCTTTTCCACATCCATAGCTGTTGTTTGTTCGTAGACCTTTCCACCCATCTCCACAAACTTTTCTAAAAGTGTTTTTAAATAAAGAAGGGGATGGAATTGTGCTTGATTTTTCATGACAAGTGCAGATTGTACTGGAATAGGAATCGATAGAGATTGAACATAATCACAAGGTATATTTAATTTTTGATAAGCTTCATATTCTTTCGATAAATTTCTTAATCCGTTATCAGTAGTTGTATATAAATATGAATCTTCATTTGAGAAATTACAGTCGATTTTATATGTTTGAACAGTTTCGTTTATGAATTGTAGAGCCTGATTATTTGATTCATAGTAAAGCCCGGCCTTTTCTACACCGAAGTGATTTATTAATTCATCATAAATAAGATCATGTTGTGCTGTTACTTTCGCTGTTGTATGCCCAGTCGTCCCGTTTAAAATACGACCAGAATCAATTAAAACAACATCGATGCCTTCTTTTGCAAGTAAATAGGCAGTAGTAATACCTGTAATACCAGCACCGATAATAGCAACTTTCGCCTTTATATTTTCGGATAAACGAGGGAAAGTAGGAAACTGAGTAGATTCAATCCAATAAGATAGCGGCAGTTGTGGAAATGTATCACTTGTCATTGCTGAAACCTCCTGATTTTAGAACAATTTTCCTTTTAATATTTCCATATTATATGAAATTCATGTGTGTTGTTTTAGAAGAAGTCTATTTTTATTAAAAGAGGTTATAAATTATTTTAATATAATTAATTAGGTGGGGCATTATGAAGAAGTAGGATTTATATAAAACTAAATTCAAGTGATTCTGTTTGTTGATTACATAGAGATTTATTGAATGAGATAGGGTCTATGGCGTTTAAGAAAATGTCTATAGATAGTGGGTAAATCCTTATGTAATCTATACATTTTCTTTAGTGAAATAAAGTATGATTATAAAAATATAACCAACTTTTATTACTAGGTCATAAAAGTTGTTGACAATATAGAAATTCTATTGTTATGATTCATCATGTGGAAAGGTTGATAGAGAGTAAAAAGAGAAATGTTTTTCATTGATAATAAAAGCGAAAAATAAGTGACGATAGAGTGAGTATATTTTCCTTATAATAGATGCTTTTTGGATCATTTAGTAAAATCAATCTGGAAGCAAGAATTGATATATGTAAGTTGCGCAAGGCGCGGCATAAGAAAGGGGCAAAAGGATGAAGGAGCTTCATACATTTGGGTGGTATGCAGCACGTGTATCACCACATTTGCCGAAAAAAGCATTTAAACCAGTGCCTACTCGTTTATTTGGTGGATTGGCTTATTTGCTTGTGGCATTGTCGGGATTAATATCGATTGGTGTATTTGAATTGAATGTGTGGGCGAATCTAGGAATTGCGATTGTTCTTGGATTATGTTTTGCTTCACTAGGATTTTTAGGGCATGAAATTTTACATGGAACTGTTGTAAGAAAGGCATGGCTTCGTGACTTCTTAGGAGCGATTGCATTTATGCCATTATCAACAGGGCCAAAGCTTTGGAGAAAGTGGCATAATGCAACGCATCATGTTCATACACAGCATGAAGAGAATGATCCGGATGCATGGCCGACACTTGAGAAACTTAAGAAGAGTAAGTTTTTGAGTTGGGTATATCGTATGCCTCTACATGTACGTTCATTCTTTAGTTTTCTGTCACTAACAATTCAATTTACATTGCATTCGACTCGAATGTTCTTTCATTTTATAAAAGAGTTCAAGTCATCCAATCAAAAATCTGTATGGCTTCAACTTCTTTTGCCTTGGACAGTTTGGATTAGTTTATTGTTTATTATGGGACCTGGAAAATGGTTATTTGCATATGTCATTCCGTTGTTAATTGCTAACTTTATTGTAATGGCATATATCGCAACAAATCACCGCTTAAATCCAATTGTTCCAGTAAATGATCCGTTAGCAAACTGCTTATCAGTAACAGTGCCGCGCTGGGTAGACGTTTTGCATTTCAATTTCTCATATCATACAGAACATCATCTGTTCCCTGCTATGAGCTCTAAATACTATCCGTTAGTAAAAGAGAAGATTAAAGAAATGTGGCCGGAACGTTATCACGAAATGCCGATGACAAAAGCATTGGCAGCACTTTGGAATACACCACGTGTGTATTATCACGGAAGTGAATTAGTTGATCCGCATAGAGAGCATTTCTACGGTTCTTTAGGAAATGGCTTAGACCCTCATAATATTTCATATCGTGAGGAACATATAGAAGAAAAAGAGAGTATTAAAAAAATAAATCAGTAAAAATTAATATATTTTTGCAGTGAAAAAGCAAGCCATCTCAGGCTTGCTTTTTCTTATAAAGAAACTTCCTTTTTGTTCTTTTTATTGACTTGGAAGGAGTTAGTTTCTTTTCGTTGTAATCGTTTTTCTAAAAGATTAACAAAATAAGTAAATAGAAGAACAAGTACGAGATAGTATGCACCAACGATTATGTAAGTATCTAATTGTTGGAAGTTACCTGCTGCAATTGATAAACCCGATCCCCATAATTCGGACATTCCTACATAAGCAACAAGTGAAGAATCTTTTAATCCGATAATAAATTGGTTTCCTAGAGGAGGAAGAGACAGACGAAATGCTTGTGGTAATATAATTCGTCGCATAGCTAAAGGATAAGGCATGCCTAAAGAGCGAGCTGCTTCTAATTGTCCTCGGTCAACGGATTGAATAGATCCACGGAAAATTTCCGTAATATATGCACCGTTATGAATTGCTAAAGCGATTGCTCCTGCCCAAAAAGGGGTGAAAACAACAACAGATGTAATTCCAAAATAGAGAATGGCAATTTGAACAATTAAAGGTGTACCACGAATAATAGCAATGTAGACATGAGCGATACTATTTAAAACTTTATTGTTAGAGATTCGAAAGAAAGCGAATAATAATCCAATTAATGAACCGAGTACTAGGGAAGTTAATGTTAATTGTAATGTGACAATAGTAGCTTTTAAGAGTGTGGGATAGGAAGAGATAAAAATTTCAAACATGCGTTTCACCTCATATTGTATAGATTTTAGTAGAGAATGAAATGCCCCACATAAAATGAACACTTAATCAGTGGGGCACTGTTTATGAATCTTTTGAATGGCTAACTTACTTACTTCGTTTTTTCCTCTTCACCAAGAATATTACGTCCGAACCATTTTTTACTGATCTTATCATACGTACCATCTTTAATGATTTCATCTAACGCTTTATTTACTTTCTCAACCATTTCTTTATTATCTTTGCGAATAGCAATTCCCATTTCATCAAGATTTAATGGTTTTCCGGCTTCTTTTATATTCGATTTTCCTTCTTTTATCATACGTAGACCAACCATTTGATCCGTAATTACTGCGTCAACACGCCCAGGCTCTAAATCCATAAGAGCAGTAATATCACTGTCATATTCTGTGATTTGATCTGTATATTTTGCAACAAGATTTTTAAAGGTACTAGCTTTTACAACACCAATTTTCTTACCTTTTAAATCTTCTGGAGAAGAGATAGCGGTATTCTTTTTAGCTACAAAAATTTGGGCGCCAGAGCGATAGTACGGATTTGAGAAACTAACAGCTTTTAAGCGCTCCTCTGTAATTGCCATACTACCCAGTATTACATCATATTTCTTCGCTTGAAGACCTTGAATTAGCGTTTCCCATGGGTTTGTAACTGGCGTAGCCTTCATGTTCATCTTTTTAGCAAGAGCTTCACCGATTTCTACATCAAAACCGACAAGTTTGCCGTCATTTTCTTTATAGTTAAAAGGTTTGTATAATCCACTCATCGCATAGCGAAATTCTTTTTCACCATTTGATGAAGTAGTAGAACTTTCTTTGCTACAAGCTCCTAGTATGAAAGATGTACATAGTGTAATGCTCGCAACAATGGTTAATAGTTTTCTTTTCATAAAACCCCTCCTATATATTGATCATACGGATGTTTTTCAGTATGTTATTGAAATATTTTATTTGGATGATTAGTTGTGCACCGTATGAATGTATTCCTTTTCGTTTGAAACAGAAGTTACATTATAAAACGTTACGTAAAAATTGTTTTGCTCGTTCATGTGATGGAGCTGAAAAGAATTGTGCTGGCGGAGCATCTTCTACAATCTTTCCATCGTCCATAAAGATGACGCGATCAGCTACATCTTTTGCGAAATTCATTTCATGAGTAACAATAACCATTGTCATCCCTTCTTCAGCAAGTTCTTTCATAACTTGCAATACTTCTCCAACAAGTTCAGGGTCTAAAGCTGAGGTAGGCTCATCAAATAGCATAATCTTAGGGCTCATTGCAAGAGCTCGTGCAATGGCAATGCGCTGTTTTTGACCACCTGAAAGAAGATGAGGAGTTACATCCGCTTTATCTTGAAGGCCGACTTTTTGGAGAAGTTGATTTCCAATATCCTGTGCATTTGCTTTCTCTAATTTTTTTACATGAATAGGTGCTTCTATGATGTTTTCTAGTGAGGTCATATGAGGAAAGAGGTTAAAGTGCTGAAAAACCATACCGACATTTTCACGGACTTTATTTAAATTTGAATGCTTTGGATCAATTCGCTCACCTTGTAAGTGAATTTCGCCTTCATCGTACATTTCTAAAAAGTTAAGACAGCGAAGTAATGTACTTTTACCAGAACCACTGGCACCAATTAAAACAACAACTTCTTTTTCTTTTACTTCTAAATCAATTCCTTTTAACACATCAAGTGAACCGAATGATTTTACTAGATTTCGAACTTGAATCATACAAAACCCCCAGTTAAAAATATATTTTACAAATGTTGCCCCGTATTTCTGTTATTAGTCATAAATTGTCAGAATCCTTTATTTTTTTCGTGCAATTTGATATTCAAAGAAATAATGATTTTTAAAATCTCTATATCCTTCTATAATGAAAATATGGATAATAATATATAGGTAGTATTTATATTGCTTATAAAAAGGGGGAAAGGGAAGATGGAAAAAGAAAGAAAAACATTTTCTTTTGGATTACGTACACAACTTATGCTATTCACTACAGTTTTAGCTTTTATTACATATTCAACAAGTATATTTTTTATTTACGTGATATACGATTATTTTCAAAGTTATGTAAGTCAAACTGTATATAATATTATCGTTATGTTATTAGGGGTAGTATGGTCTGGAATTTTAGCATATGGAGCAGCCGTATTTTTAATTAAACCACTTCGCAAGTTAGAGGAAGCGGCAAGAAAAGCAGCTGAGGGTGATATTCGTGAAGATGTTCCATTACCGAAGACAGATGATGAAATTAAATCTTTAAGTGTTGCATTTAATATGATGTTAGGAAACTTAAGGGGCATGGTAAAAAATATTGATACAACATTTTCTTATACAAACAATCAAGTACAGCAGATTAGAAAACAAACAGGAGAAGCAACGAGACAAGCGCAAGGTGTATCTGAGACTCTTGCAGAGATTTCTTCAGGCGCTGAGCAATCAGCAGCATCAATTCAAGCAATTGTTTCTGCTGTTGATACAACGACGTCTATTGCAAGTGAAGTAGAAGAAAAAGCGAAGCAGTCTGATACGTTGTCTTCAGAAATGGTTCAAGCTTTAGGGCATAGTACTCGTGTCTTTACGTCTTTAATTCAAGGTATTCAAACATTGGCAAAAGAAAATGAAGATTCAATGCAAAATGTACAGAAGTTAGAAGAACGAATGAAACAAGTAGAACATATTGTGTCTGTTGTGAGTGCGATTGCTAGCCAAACGAATTTATTAGCACTAAATGCTTCTATTGAGGCAGCTCGCGCAGGAGAGCATGGAAGAGGTTTTGCGGTTGTTGCGGAAGAAGTACGTAAACTTGCTGATGAAAGTGATCATTCTGCAAGAAACATATCTCAGTTATTACGGAATATGCAAGATGAAGTACAACAAGTTGCAATGAAAATGACAGAACAAGTGAAAATAGCTAAAGAAGAGGCGAAACGTGGGGAAGCTACGGAATTAATTTTAAAAGAAATGTCATCAAGTGTTATGGAAGTAGCCGATGCAACTCAGCAAATTAGTAGTTATATGAATGAACAAGTGAGCCACATTCATCAAACAGGAGCACAAACAAAAGCTGTAGCAGCAATTGCTGAAGAAACGTCAGCTGGTTCGCAAGAAGTGGCGCGTGTGACGCTACAACAGTCTAAAAATATGGTAGTAATCGATCAATTATTAAAAGATTTAGAGAAGCAAGCAACTGATTTGAAACAAACAATTGAACGATTTTCAATGTAAAAGGAAGAACAGAATGCTGTTCTTCTCTTTTTTATTTAGTTTGATTTAATATTTACAGTTAAACTATGAACGTTTCCGCAACATTCTTTTCTCTCCCTTTCGGATGAAAATTATAGCGAGCTATAATATTAAAAGGGGTGTCTTTTATGAAAAAAGAAAAAAGACAACGGTTAATTAAACAATTTGTAAAGGAGTATGAAATAGATAAGCAAGAAAGATTAGTAGAATTGTTAGCAAAAAAAGATGTATTAGTAACACAAGCTACGGTTTCTCGCGATATTCGTGAGTTAAACTTAACGAAGGTACCTTCTCAAGAAGGATTAATGATATATAAAGTTTTCTCAGAAGAGCATTTACAAACTGATATAAAGTTAAAGAAAAAATTACGAGAAGTTGTTGTGAAAATTGATTGTGTAGATCAATTAATGGTTATTAAAACATTACCTGGTAATGCACATGTTATTGGTGTTTTATTTGATGAGTTAGATTGGAAAGAAAAAATAGGATGTATATGTGGAAATGATACATGCCTTATAATTTCACAGTCGAAATCAGATAGGGAGATTATAGAAGAAAGATTAAATTTAATTATTTAGATGTAAAAATCCTGTTTTTAATAAAATTAAAAACAGGATTTTTGTTTAAATACGGAAGTTGAATATTCAACATATATGCGTAATATATGTGTTTTTTATTGAAAAAGCGAGAGAGTTTGTTATAAAAATACAAATTCGTATGATTTTAAAAAAATAACTTGTTTAATATTTCACAATGATAATGTGGATGCTTTCACAAAGATGAAAGTGCAGAGCATTTATTATGTACTTGTAAGACATCAAACATATTTAAAAGGAGGTACAACAAATGAAACATCCGATACATGTTACTTCAGAAATTGGGGAATTACAAACGGTTTTATTAAAACGACCGGGTAAAGAAGTGGAAAACTTGACGCCAGATTATTTGCAGCAATTATTATTTGATGATATTCCATACTTACCAATTATTCAAAAAGAGCATGATTATTTTGCACAAACGTTACGCAATCGGGGTGTTGAAGTTCTTTATTTAGAAAAACTAGCCGCTGAGGCGTTAGTAGATAAAAAACTTCGAGAAGAATTTGTTGATCGTATTTTAAAAGAAGGACAGGCTGACGTAAATGTTGCACATCAAACTTTAAAAGAATATTTACTTTCCTTTTCAAATGAAGAATTAATTCAAAAAATTATGGGCGGTGTACGGAAAAACGAAATTGAAACAAGTAAGAAGACACATTTATATGAATTAATGGAAGATCATTATCCGTTTTACTTAGATCCAATGCCTAATTTATATTTTACTCGTGATCCAGCAGCTAGCGTGGGCGATGGCTTAACGATAAATAAGATGAGAGAACCAGCGCGTAGACGTGAATCATTATTCATGGAGTACATCATTAAATATCACCCAAGATTTGCAAAACATAATGTACCAATCTGGTTAGATCGTGATTATAAATTTCCAATTGAAGGTGGCGACGAGCTAATTTTAAATGAAGAAACAATTGCGATTGGAGTGTCTGCTCGTACTTCAGCTAAAGCAATTGAACGTTTAGCTAAAAATCTCTTTAGCCGACAAAATAAAATTAAGAAAGTGTTAGCAATAGAAATTCCAAAATGCCGGGCATTTATGCATTTAGATACAGTATTTACAATGGTTGATTATGACAAGTTTACAATTCATCCAGCCATTCAAGGGCCAAAAGGGAATATGAATATTTATATTTTAGAAAAAGGATCAGATGAGGAAACTCTTAAAATTACACATCGTACTTCTTTAATGGAAGCATTAAAAGAGGTATTAGGCTTAAGTGAATTAGTTCTTATTCCATGTGGAGGAGGAGATGTAATTGCTTCTGCTCGTGAACAATGGAATGATGGCTCGAACACATTAGCAATCGCACCAGGTGTAGTTGTTACATATGATCGCAACTATGTATCCAATACGTTATTACGGGAGCACGGTATAGAAGTAATTGAAGTGCTAAGTTCGGAATTATCTCGTGGTCGTGGGGGTCCACGTTGCATGAGTATGCCAATTGTTCGTAAAGATATTTAGTATAAATAACGGAGAAAGTAGGGATGAAGTATGTTAATGACTAGACCAAATTTAAAAGGAAGAAGCTTTCTAGCAGAAAAAGATTTTACACAAGAAGAATTGTTATATTTTCTAGATTTGGCAGCAGAATTAAAAGAGAAAAAGAAAAATGGTATCCCGCATCATTATTTAGAAGATAAGAATGTAGCGCTCTTATTTGAAAAAACCTCCACTCGTACGCGCTGTGCATTTACAGTAGCATGTACAGACTTAGGGGCGAATCCTGAATATTTAGGGAAAGGTGATATTCAGCTTGGGAAAAAAGAATCCGTAGAGGATACAGCAAAAGTGTTAGGGCGTATGTTTGACGGAATTGAGTTTCGTGGATTTAATCATGAGACTGTAGAATCTTTAGCACAAAATTCTGGTGTGCCAGTTTGGAATGGATTAACAGACATGTGGCATCCAACACAAACACTAGCAGATTTATTAACAATTAGAGAACATGTAGGGAAGTTGAAAAATGTGAAGCTCGTTTACGTTGGAGATGGACGAAATAATGTTGCTAATAGCTTACTAGTTGGTGGAGCAATCGTTGGAATGGATGTACGTATTTGCACACCAGAATCTTTATGGCCTGCACAAGAAGTAATTGATTTAGCAAAAAAATATAATGAACAGGTAATGATAACAAGTAATGTGGAAGAAGCTGTTGCGAATGCAGATGTAATTTATACAGATGTATGGGTGTCTATGGGGGAAGAAGAAAAATTTGCTGAACGTGTCGAGTTATTGAGACCTTATCAAGTAAATATGAAAATGATTAAAGAAACAGGGAATGAAAACGTGATTTTCTTACATTGTTTACCTGCATTTCATGATGTTGAAACGATGTATGGCGAAGAAGTTTACGAGAAATATGGGTTGAAAGAAATGGAGGTAACTGACGAAGTATTCCGCAGTAAACATTCAAAAGTATTTGATCAAGCTGAAAATAGAATGCATACAATTAAAGCGGTTATGGCAGCTACTTTAGGAAACATGGAGTAAAGAAGAAAGGGAGTCTTCCTTTCTTCTTTCTCCTCCTTTAGACACTATCATTCACTGTTGCTTTTGTATTGTTATTGCAATTAAAGAGAGGTGAGTGGAATGGGTGAAGATAAGAAATTAGGGTTGTTTACACTAACGGCTCTTGTAGTTGGGTCTATGATTGGCGGTGGAGCATTTAATTTAGCGAGTGATATGGCAAAAGGTGCTGGTGCGGGGGCCATTATTATTGGTTGGGTTATAACAGGAATTGGGATGATTGCACTTGGATTATCTTTTCAAAATCTAACTGTAAAACGGCCAGATTTAGATGGTGGTATTTTTAGCTATGCAAAAGCAGGATTTGGTAATTTTATGGGATTTAATAGTGCGTGGGGATACTGGCTATCTGCTTGGCTTGGGAATGTAGCTTACGGTACATTATTATTTTCTTCATTAGGATATTTCTTCCCGATCTTTGAAGGCGGTCAAAATGTAGAATCCATTATTGGTGCAAGCGTATTATTGTGGTGTGTTCACATGTTAATTTTACGTGGAGTTCAATCAGCAGCACTTGTGAATTTAGTAACTACAATCGCAAAATTAGTACCTGTATTTGTATTTATTGTCATAGGAATCTTCGCGTTTCATATTGATACATTCTTAGATGGATTTTGGGGGCAAACTGGTTCTTTTTCATGGGGAGCAGTTGGCAGCCAAGTTAAAAGTACAATGCTTGTAACTCTATGGGTATTTATTGGGGTAGAAGGGGCGGTTGTTTTATCCAGTCGAGCAAAAAATAGAAGTGATGTAGGGAAAGCAACGGTTATTGGCTTAATTGGTACACTCATCATTTACATTTTAATCACATTATTGTCTCTTGGACTTATGCAGCAAGCAGATATTGCTGGTTTGAAAAATCCAGCTATGGCTTATTTATTTGAAAGTGTTGTTGGAAAATGGGGTGCTATCTTTATAAATTTAGGTTTGGTCATCTCTGTATTAGGTGCTTGGTTAGGTTGGACTTTGCTCGCTTCTGAAATTCCATATTTAGCGGCTAAAGATGGAGTATTTCCAAAATGGTTCGCAAAAGAAAATAAAAATAAGGCTCCAGTAAATTCATTATGGATAACAAATGGTTTAATTCAAATATTCTTGTTAACATTCGTCGTTTCTGATCAGGCGTATAACTTTGCATTCTCTTTAGCATCTTCAGCCATTTTAATTCCATATGCTTTTTCAGCATTTTATCAACTGAAGCATAGCTTAAAATCTGAAGAAGTAGATCGAAATAAAAATATAATAATTGGTTTGATAGCAAGTATTTATGGTGTGTGGTTAGTTTATGCAGCTGGTTTAGAGTATTTATTATTAACAATGACTTTATATGCGCCAGGTATTTTTATTTTTTACAATGTTCAAAAGCAAAAGAGTTCGAAGCAAATATTTACTCGAGTGGAATTAGCATCATCCGTAGCAATTGGTGCTTTAGCATTCTTTGCGATTTATGGATTAATTACAGGCAGTATTACTTTATAAAGCGCTGTGAAAGCGAAATGAACTGGAGGGCTGAAATATGGCACGAAGAAAAATTGTAGTTGCACTAGGGGGAAATGCGATACAGTCTGGAGAAGCTACTGCGGGAGCGCAGCAAGAAGCGTTGGAAAAAACGGCGGAACAACTTGTGAAAATAATGGAAAATGATGTGGATATAGTAATTGCGCATGGAAATGGCCCACAAGTGGGGAATATTTTATTACAGCAAAAAGCTGCAGAAACGGAAAAGACACCTGCAATGCCATTAGATACTTGTGGGGCAATGAGCCAAGGGATGATTGGATATTGGATGGAAAATGCGATTGAAAAGGCATTAAAAAAACGGAATATACAAAAAGATGTAGCAACGGTTATAACGCGCGTTGTTGTGGACAAAAAAGATGAGGCATTTAAAAATCCAACTAAACCAATTGGTCCTTTTTATACAGAAGAAGAGGCCAGAAGATTAATGGATGAAACAAAAGCAGTGTTTAAAGAAGATGCTGGTAGAGGATGGAGACGTGTTGTTCCATCACCGAAGCCTGTAAGTATTCATGAACATAAAGTGATTAATTCTTTGGTGGAAGATGGAAACATAGTGATAGCTGTTGGCGGGGGTGGAATTCCAGTAATTGATTCCGAAGAAGGGTTAAAAGGAACTGAAGCGGTTATCGATAAAGATTTCGCTGCGCAGAAATTAGCAGAATTAGTAGATGCCGATACGCTCGTTATTTTAACTGCAGTTGATCATGTGTATGTAAATTATAATCAACCGAATCAAAAAAAATTAGAGCATGTCACAGTGAATCAATTAGAAGAATATATTGAAGAACAACAATTTGCTGCGGGAAGCATGCTTCCAAAAATTGAAGCTGCTATTAATTTTGTTAATACAAATCCAAAAAGAAAAACAATTATTACGTCTTTAGAAAAAGTATATGAAGCACTAGAAGAAAAAGCTGGTACTATTATTTCAAAACAGAATGTATGCATGTATGTTTAAATTATTATGTACGCTACTTAGTAGTAAAAAAAAGAATGAGGTTAATAACTTCATTCTTTTTATTTATTAATATTTTTTGTACTCATTGTTCATAAAGTTTTCATGATGAAATCTGAATATATAAGTTAATTATGATAAAATTCAAATTGAATACGCTTTCTTGATTTTTCGCTCCAACATACAGCAAGAGAGAGGGAATTTTATGAATAGACGGAACGTAGTGAAAGACTTAAAGCAGTTCGAATTATTTGCTCATTTAACAGAAAAAAAATTGAAAGGCTTAACAGAGTTTGTTTATTGGCGAACTTATAAAAAAGGTCAATTTTTATTTTTAGAAGGGGATTCAAGGGAAAGAATTTACTTCATGTTAGATGGTTTTGTAAAGTTAGAGCGGGTTAATCAAAATGGGAACTTATTATACGATGACTATGTAAAGCGGTATTCTATTTTTCCTTATGGTGGTATGTTTACAGACAGAGGATATAACTATACAGCAGAAGCAATGACGGATGTGGAGGTATATTATATTCCAACGGTAATCTTTGAAGATATGGTAAAATCCAGCAGAACGCAATTGATGTACGTTGTTCAGCAATTATCATCTATATTAAAATTGAATGAAAATCGAGTGCAAAATATTACAATTCCTAATGCACAAGATCGTGTTATCCAAACGTTAAATTATTTAATGCAGGATTTAGGAGAACAGAGTGGGGAAAAGATTGTAATTTCATGTCCACTTACAACAATTGAAATATCCAAAATATCTGGAACATCTCGAGAGACAGTTAGCAGCGTATTAAAACAATTAAAAAATGATAGCATTGTTACAATTTTAGATAAAAAAATTACAATACACAATCCAACATATTTTGAAGAAATCTCAATGTGAAAATTGTATATTGATTTTTTAATTCATAATGTATATTAATAAGGTTCTTTATATATTTATAAGGAACTTTTTTACGTTATCCTCTATAAAAAGATTGTATAGTATGGTAATAATAGCTAAAATCGATAATAAAAAACAAAGTGAAGGGGAGAAAGAATGATTCGTATTGAGTATGATCGATTAGTAGCTATTTGTTACAGTATAGGGGTTTTGTTATTATTAAAAATTCCAAATGATAATGAATTAATTGGGGAAAAACTATTCAATGTCTATAAGGTTCCGATACATACGTATGTTTATATGGATTATAAAGTCTCAAATATATTGATTGTTTCTTTCATACTACATGTAATTGCATTTATATTATTTTTAAAATGGCTAGGAAAAAAGGAGTCTAGTACATTTAGAAAAATGAATAAGATAAAAGTAGTAGGCATTAGTATTTTGATTGTAATGATGCCGTTTATTTTAAATACAATCCTCCAGACATTGAATAAAACATGGTACTATGCAGGAAAAACAGGGGTAGAAGCAATAGAATATAAAAAAGAAGATAGCCAGTGTAGAATGGAGAAAAATGGAGATAATATCCAACCGAAGTGCATTGTTACTTTAAAAAATTATCGTAATCATTCACAAGCATTAAAAGTTGTTTTATATGATAATGCAAACGAGAATTCAAAAAGCTATCCAGTACCGAAACCAGTCTATTTACAAAAACATGAGACAAAGCAATTCGAATTTCAAGTTCCTGTTTCTTATAATAGAGGTATGGAAAAAGATAAAGTACCAAATATTAAATTACATTCATTGCATGAAAATGATACGAAATACAATTAATCTGTAAGTAAAAGTTTATGAGTAGGAGCAAGAATTTGAAACGATATAGAAAATCAACTTGAATCATCCAACATACTGTGAGGTAACGGTATATTGGATGATTTTTTTATGTTATCCTCTTTTTCACGTATGAAAAGGAGGAATACTTTGTTGGAAATGAAAAACATCACAAGGATCATACATAGTTTTTACTTTACGCAATCTGTGAAAGTTAGAGCCATAATAACTAGTTTGCCAATTTTTAATGTCGATATCGGGCCAGTTCACATAGTCACCTAGTGTATAAGGATCTAAGCTTTCTCGTAAATCTTTAACCCAGCGTATATTTCGATTTTCTTCATCATCGCATTTCCAAGAGGTAATGTATTCTTGGGCAATAATTGCTTTACGATGAAAATAAGCCGTTTCATTCGGCGAAATATTTTCAACAGCACCTATGAGCGATTGATGCCAAATACTAGCATCTTTATTTGGGGCATGAGAAAGAAAGTATTGCATGAGTTGAATGCCTTTAAGGGGAATAGGTTTATAGACATAGGAACCAGAGCGCTTGAAATTTTCAGGGATGTTACCGCCATTAAAAAATTCGACAGCCTTTATATAAGGAACTTCTTCTATAAAGAGAGAGGGGCTGCCAGTTTCAAGAAGAGGGGATAATAGGGAATGGAGTTCAGAGGGAGAACCGACAAACTCGCCTTGTGCTTCGATTTTATTTCGTTGCTTGGCGAATAATTCGATCGATGAAGTGAGACGTTCATCTATATAAGGTGCCCAGTTTTGCCACGCTTGAAATGCAGCAATAAAGTCTTCCCATTCCCATGTAATTGAGAAAATTGATACATTTTTTACGGGGTGGACTCGAAAAGTTAAGGAAGTGATAATTCCGAAGTTTCCACCACCGCCACCACGGCATGCCCAAAAAAGGTTAGAGTTTTCTTGTTCATTTGCACGAATGGGTTTTGCACCAAATTTTCCACACGCTTGTACCATTTCCACTTCCATTAATTGATCACATGTTAATCCAAATAAGCGTGAAAGCATACCAATACCACCGCCAAGTGCTAATCCAACAATTCCAACGCTTGCACTTGTACCAGCAGGAATTGTAACACCGTAATTCCAAAGTTCTTTATAAACAGTGCCAAGATTTGCACCAGCCTCAATTGTTGCTGTTAATTTCTCTGTATTAACAGTAATGCGATGCATTTCACTCACATCAATAATAAGTCCTCTATTTAAAAGAGAAAAATTTTCATAGCTATGACGTCCACTTCTTAACCGAAATGGTATATGACGTTCACGTGCCCATTTTAAGGCGTTACAGATATCCTTGTTATTTTGACAAAAAACAATAATACAAGGGAGTTTTGGAATACTTAAATTTAAATTCATTCGGGCTACATTGTAGTCAGGATCTGTGGGAACAACGATACGACCTGTTAATTTTGTTTGCTTCAATTTCTTACTCCTTTCCAAAATAATCAGAGCTTTTTATTAATATATGAAAAATGTCTGTAATACGCGTGGACAAGGAGAGGTGAAGAATGAGATTTACCTTTGTGAGAAATAAATAAAGCATAAGAATAAAGAATCTACATAGAGTTCAATGAAAACAGTTGCAAACTGTTCATATTTTGTTATGATAGTGTTACGAAAACGTTTGCATAAAATTCCGATGGGATGCAAAAGGAGAGAATGACTATGAATAAGACATGGTGGAAAGAAGCGGTTGCTTATCAAATTTATCCACGAAGCTTTATGGATTCAAATGGTGATGGTATTGGAGATTTACAAGGTATTATTGCAAAACTGGATTATTTAAAAGACTTAGGTATAGATGTAATTTGGATTTGTCCAATGTATAAATCGCCTAATGATGATAATGGTTATGATATTAGTGATTATCAAGATATTATGGATGAGTTTGGTACAATGGCAGACTTTGATGCTTTACTAGATGAAGTTCATAAGCGTGATATGAAGCTAATTATTGATTTAGTTATTAATCATACGAGTGATGAACATCCATGGTTTATTGAATCACGTTCATCTAAAGATAATCCGAAGCGTGATTGGTATATTTGGCATGATGGTAAAGATGGTGCGGAGCCAAACAACTGGGAAAGTATTTTTAATGGTTCGGCATGGGAATATGATGAAGAAACAGAACAATATTATTTACATCTATTCTCACGTAAACAACCAGATTTGAACTGGGAGAATAAAGAAGTTCGCGAAGTACTATATGATACGGTTAATTGGTGGCTTGATAAAGGTATTGATGGTTTCCGCGTTGATGCAATCAGTCATATTAAAAAAGAAGAAGGCTTTAAGGATATGCCAAATCCAAAAGAGTTAAAATATGTGCCATCTTTTGATAAACATATGAATGTGAAAGGTATTCAACCTTTATTAGAAGAGCTAAAAGAAAATACATTCTCTAAGTACGATATTATGACTGTTGGTGAAGCAAATGGCGTTAAGATTGAAGATGCTGAGCTTTGGGTTGGAGAAGAGCAAGGTAAGTTCAATATGGTATTCCAGTTTGAACATTTAAGTTTATGGGATGCAGAGAAGAAGAAAGACCTTGATGTTGTAGGATTGAAAAAAGTATTAACGAAATGGCAAAAAGGATTAGAAAATAAAGGATGGAACGCTTTATATATTGAGAATCACGATAAACCACGTATCGTTTCAACATGGGGAGATGACAAACAATATTGGCGTGAAAGTGCAACAGCTCTAGGGGCGATGTATTTCTTTATGCACGGTACACCGTTTATTTATCAAGGCCAAGAAATTGGTATGACAAATGTTCAGTTACCAAATATTGAAGATTACGATGATGTAGCAATTAAAAATTTATATCGCGAGAAAATTGCAGAGGGCGTACCACATCAAGATATGATGGAGATTATATGGGCTTCTTGCCGCGATAATTCACGTACACCTATGCAGTGGAATGATGAGATGAATGCTGGTTTCACAACAAGTACACCTTGGTTTAGCATGAATCCAAATTACAAAGAAATTAATGTTGAAAAGCAAAAAAATGAAGAAAAGTCTATTTTCAATTTCTATAAGAAAATGATTGCCCTGAAAAAAGAGCACGATGTACTGAACTATGGTACGTACGATTTACTTTTAGAAGACGATCCACAAATTTATGCATATACACGTACGTTACAGGATGAAAAAGTCATTGTAATTAGTAATATCTCAAAAGAGGAAGCTGTGTATAATGAGGGTTCATTTGCACTAGAACGCAAACGTTTGCTTTTAAATAACTATGAAGTTGCGGAACATGAAGAAGTAACAACAATTGCTTTAAAACCTTATGAAACAAGGGTTTATCGCATTTCATAATAAAAAAGGATGCTCTTTGAGCATCTTTTTTTATGAAAAAAAATAAATTTCTATTGCAAAGTGAAAACGCTTTTATTAAAATAGATTTATGAAAACGGTTGCGTAAAGATAAAAATAAAGTAATATAAGGAATCGTTTTCATAAAGGGAACAGAAATTATAATTTAAATCATTATGTTGTTATAAATAAAGGGGAGGAAGAACAGATGAAAATTACGTCTTTTGATTTTTGGCAAAAGTTCGGGAAAGCGTTATTAGTTGTTGTAGCTGTAATGCCAGCAGCTGGTTTAATGATTTCCATCGGTAAGTTAATTGGTATGTCTGCTGGGGATGTTAACGCAGTTCATACAATCGCTCGCGTAATGGAAGACATCGGTTGGGCAATCATTACAAATCTACACATCCTATTCGCAGTAGCAATTGGGGGATCTTGGGCGAAAGATCGCGCGGGTGGTGCATTTGCAGCGCTATTAGCATTCGTCTTAACAAACCGAATTACAGGAGCTATATTTGGGGTAAACGCTGAAATGTTAGCGGATTCAAAAGCGAAAGTTTCTTCAGTAATAGCGGGAGATTTAATTGTAAAAGATTACTTTACTTCTGTACTTGGTGCACCTGCATTAAACATGGGAGTGTTCGTAGGGATCATCACAGGTTTCTTAGGAGCTACTTTATATAACAAATATTATAACTATAATAAACTGCCACAGGCATTAGCATTCTTTAATGGAAAACGATTTGTACCATTCGTTGTAATTCTTTGGTCTACAGTTACTGCGATTGTATTATCACTTCTATGGCCATTCATCCAAAGTGGGTTAAATGAATTTGGTCGCTGGATTGCAGCTTCAAAAGATAGTGCACCAGTTGTTGCACCGTTTGTATATGGAACGTTAGAGCGTTTATTATTACCATTTGGTTTACACCATATGTTAACGATTCCGATGAACTATACAGAGCTAGGCGGAACATATACGATGCTAACTGGTTCAAAAGTTGGACAAGTTGTAGCAGGACAAGATCCATTATGGCTTGCATGGATTACAGATTTAAATAATTTATTGGCAAATGGAGATACGAAGGCATATAACGATTTATTAAATAACGTTGTACCAGCTCGTTTCAAAGCTGGACAAGTTATCGGCTCAACAGCAGCGTTAATGGGGATTGCATTTGCGATGTTCCGTAACGTTGATAAAGAAAAGCGTGCAAAATATAAACCAATGTTTTTATCAGCAGCATTAGCAGTATTCTTAACAGGTGTAACAGAACCAATTGAATTCATGTTCATGTTTATTGCTCCAGTATTATATGTTGTATATGCTATTACAACAGGACTTGCATTCGCGTTAGCTGATTTAATTAACTTACGTGTTCATGCATTTGGATTTATTGAGTTAATTACTCGTACACCAATGATGGTTAACGCAGGTTTAACAAGAGACTTAATCAACTTTGTTATTGTTTCATTAGTGTTCTTCGGTCTTAACTTTACACTATTTAATTTCTTAATTAAAAAATTCAACTTACCAACACCAGGGCGTGCAGGTAACTATATTGATAATGAAGATGAGGCATCAGAAGGAACAGGAAATGTACAAGATGGTTCATTAGCAACAAAAGTTATCGATTTATTAGGTGGAAAAGAAAATATTGCTGACGTAGATGCTTGTATGACACGCTTACGTGTAACAGTAAAAGACTTAGATGTTGTTGCACCAGAAGCACAGTGGAAACAAAATGGTGCTTTAGGGCTTATTGTAAAAGATAAAGGTGTACAAGCGGTATATGGTCCGAAAGCTGACGTATTAAAGTCAGACATTCAAGATATGTTAGGTGCGTAATAATATGAAATTGCTAACTTTAAACTGTCATTCTTGGCAAGAAGAGAATCAAATAGAAAAGATACAATACCTTGCTAAAGTAATTCAAGAAGAAGAGTACGATGTCATCGCATTGCAAGAAGTAAGTCAGTCCATACAAGCTGAAAATGTATGCGGTAACAAGAAAGAAGATAATTTTGGACTTTTACTATTAGAAGAGTTAAAAGCGCTACATGTAAAAGATTACAATATTACTTGGGATTTCTCTCATATTGGTTATGACGTGTATGAAGAAGGGTTAGCGATTATAACGAAGCATAATATTATAAAAGAAGATACGTTCTTTATTTCAGAAAACGAGGATACAACGTATTGGAAAACGCGTAAAATTGTAAGTACAACAATTGCTTATAATGGTAAAGATATAACGTTTTACTCTTGCCATCTCGGTTGGTGGAATGATGAAGAAGAGTCATTCAAAGGTCAAGTTGATCGTTTGATGGGGCGTGTAGATAGTAATAAGCTCGCCTTCTTAATGGGAGATTTTAATAACAATGCTCGCTTGGAAGGCGAAGGTTATGAGTATATGATGCAAAAAGGGTTGTATGACACATATGAATTAGCAATAGAGAAGGATGAAGGAACGACTGTCCAAGGCGAGATTGCTGGTTGGGATGAAAATAAACATAATTTGCGAATCGATCTAATATTGTGTAACCAAAGTAAAAAAGTTCATTCTTCAAAAGTTATTTTTAATGGTACAAACAGAAATGTAATTTCAGATCATTTCGGTGTAGAGGTTCAATTGGATATATAATAGAAGAAATCCTCACAGAGAATAAAAGCTGTGAGGATTTTTTTAGGAATACAAGTATTTCCAAGAGAAAATACTTGTATTTTTTATGACATTTCATATATATTTGTTATTATTGAATGTAAAACCGATTTGGTCATTTTGTATTCATACTTTGACTCACTTCGTTATATAATGAAGTAAGTGAAAGTTAATGGGAAAAAATAGTACGTTTTTGGTTAATACACGATGTAGAAAGTGATATAATTGCAAAATGCATGTATCATTTTCTAAAGAAGGAAAAATATATAATTAGGTGATAACTTCTATGAAACAGATTTGGCGTATTTATAAGACAGATTTACGGAATGTAGCCAAACATTGGGCTGCAATTGTTATTGTTTTAGGATTAATGATTTTACCATCGTTATATGCATGGTTTAACATTAAAGCTTCTTGGGATCCGTATGGAAATACAAAAGAGGTTCCCATTGCAGTTTCTAACCAAGATGCAGGTTCTAATTTAAGAGGGAAAGATATTAATATCGGGAAAGAGATTGTAGACTCCCTTAAGAAAAACAAAAATCTTGGCTGGAAATTTGTAGATGAAAAACAAGCAATTTACGGAGTTGAGCGTGGGGATTATTATGCAAGTATTACGATTCCAAAAGACTTCTCTGAAAAAATCGCAACTGTTCTGGATGAAAATCCGAAAAAACCAGAACTGGATTACTATGTGAATGAAAAAGTAAACGCGATCGCACCGAAGATTACAGCAAAAGGTGCATCAGGTATTACAGAAGAAATTAGTAAAAACTTTGTTAAAACAGCAAACGGTGAGATTTTTAAAATTTTCAATGACCTTGGAATCGATTTAGAAACAAACTTACCAAGTATCGAAAAAGTAAAAGATCTTGTATTTAAGTTAGAAGCGCAGTTCCCAGAAATGAATACACTCATGGATAAGGCGTTAGATGATGCGACTCGAGCAGAAGATATTGTGAAAGTGGCGCAAAAAGATTTACCTGTTGTAGAGAGTGTAATAAATGATGGGCAGGAAGCATTGGCGAATTTAGATAAGTTCTTTGCAAGACAAGATCAAACATTAAAAAACGCTCCAGGAACGATAAGAAATGATTTAGTAGTAGCAAAAGGCGTTATGGATAGTGCAGCTGTATTTACTAACTTTTTAATGAATCCAGGTGTGGATTTAAATATTCCTGATTTCTCTGGAATGAATGGATTACCTGAATTCCCTGCAAGACCGGACCTTTCTAAGTTGAATAATGACGGATATAAAAGTATAGCGCAAAATATTAATCAAACAGTAAATAATGTTTTAAGCTCATCACGTGCAGGAACAGCTTATGGGAAAAGTGTTTTAAATGGATTGCAAAATGGTCAGTTTGATCCAGAACAAGCAAAGAAAGATTTAAATGCAGTATCAAATCAATTGCAAGCTCGTACAGAAGGTATTTCGTATCTTATTAATGTATTTACTGAACTTCAAAACTCAGCGACGACTGATTTTGGAAAAAGCTTTTTCCAAGGGCGAGTGGATCGCCTAACTAAGCTGAAAAGTGGTATGGAAAATGCAAACAACGGTATTAAAGATATTGTAAATGTTATCGGTACAGGACAAGAAGTAAAGAAAGATGTAACAGATGTAGCAAATCAAAAATTAGATGCAGCAAATGCATTAATTGATCAAGCTGAAAAAGATTATAATGAAACGTTTGTAGCAGATTATAAAAAAGCAGTTAGCACAGTAGATCAAGCTAAAGCTAATGCGAATGAAATATACGATAATGCAAAAGCTGATTATGATAAAGCGAAAAATGGTCTAGAAAGTACTAAATCTAGTGTCCAAAAAGCACTAGAGGATGTACAAAACAAAGGTATTAATGGTTTAGAAGGTTCGAAGGAAGCCTTGAAAAGCTTAAATGGTCAATTCCAATCTGGAATCGGTTTAATTGATGATATGATTCCAGTTCTAGAAAGTACAAATAAGGTTTTAGCGGATGTAAATAGTGATAAAAACCTTAATAATGGAATCGCAAAATTAAATAAAGCGAAAAGTAGTCTGCAAAAAGGTGTAGATGCAACGAATAAGGGGATTACACTTCTTAACAATGGACAGAAACCTACAAAAGATGTAATTGAAAGTATTAACAATGCTGCGAAGGGCGGATCAGCTCAATTAACAGATGTATTATCGACGTATGATTCAGAGATTGTACCTAACTTCAATACAGCAATTGCTCGTACAAAAGAGATGTCGAAAAATACAACTCAAATTTTAAACGATGCAGACAAAAAGCTTCCAGATGTTAAAAAATTACTAGAAGATTCATCAAAAGGTTTAGTAGATGGTAAAAAGAAATTAGCAGACATTAAAGCTGAAATGCCAGCTACTGAGAAAAAGATTAAAGAATTAGCAGATAAAATTCGTGATTTTGAATCTGAAGAGGATTTAAAAGACATCATACGCTTATTGAAAAACGATGTTGAGAAGCAAAGTGATTACTTTGCGAATCCAGTAAATTTAAAAGAAAATAAATTATTTGCGATGCCGAACTACGGTTCAGCGATGTCACCATTCTATACAGTGCTTGCATTATGGGTAGGCGCATTATTAATGGTTTCATTATTAACGGTAGAAGTACACGAAGAGGGCGCAAATTATAAGAGCCATGAAATTTACTTCGGACGTTTATTAACATTCTTAACGATAGGTCTTTCACAAGCGTTTATCGTATCGATGGGAGATATATTCTTACTCGGTACGTACGTAGTCGATAAGTTCTGGTTTGTGTTATTTAGTTTATTTATTGGAGGAGTCTTCGTTTGTATCGTATACTCACTCGTTTCTATTTTCGGAAATGTTGGGAAATCGATGGCGATCATTTTACTTGTACTACAAGTAGCAGGATCGGGCGGAACATTCCCAATCCAAATGACACCAGCGTTCTTCCAAGCGATTTATCCGTTCTTACCATTCACATACGCAATTAGCGCAATTCGTGAAACAGTTGGCGGAATGCTTTGGGATATCGTAACGCGCGATTTACTTGTGTTAAGTGCTTTCGTAGTAGTTATGATTGTTGCTGCGTTATTACTGAAAACACCAATTAACAAATCAAGTGAAAAATTTGTTGAGAATGCAAAAGGAAGTAAAATCATTCATTAAGAAAAGGTTCCTACCGAGAGCGGTAGGAACCTTTTTGTTTAATCGAACTTTAATTTTTTTAATGCTTCCGCAAATGGGTTGTTTAATGGTTCTTCCTCTTTGTTCTGTTGTTTCATATATTTTTGAACGTCGCGCTTATCAGCTTTGTTTCCAGATTCTTTTTTACGTCTTTCTTGGAATGTAGAAAGTTTTTCGCGATAGCCACATTTACATGCGAAAATTTGGCCAGCGCCTTCACCACGTAATTCTAGTTTCTTCTTACATTGCGGACAGCGAGCGTTTGTTGTACGAGATACATTTTTACGATGACCACATTCACGATCTTGGCATACGAGCATTTTTCCCTTTTTGCCGTTTACTTCTAGCATTGGTTTACCGCAGTCTGGACAAGACTTCGTTGAAATGTTGTCATGTTTATATTTTTTATCACTCGATTTAATTTCAGAAACAATTTCTTTCGTATAGTTCTTCATTTCAGAAATGAATACTTCTTTTTTCAGCTTACCTTTTGCGATAGCCTCAAGTTTTTGTTCCCATTCACCAGTTAGTGTAGGGGATTTTAACTCTTCTGGTACTAAATCAAGTAACTGACGGCCTTTTGAAGTAATATGAATATCTTTGCCACGTTTTTCAATTAAGAACGAATTGAATAGCTTGTCGATAATATCAGCACGCGTTGCTACAGTACCTAATCCACCAGTCGATTTTAATGTATCAGCGAGTTGTTTATTTTGCGTATCCATATATTTTGTAGGATTCTCCATTGCTGAAAGTAAAGTTGCTTCATTAAAGCGTGCAGGTGCTTTCGTTTGGCCTGATGTTTGCATAAGTAACTTTACAGTTAATGTATCGCCCTTTTCAATGTGAGGCAGAAGCTGCTCTTTTACGTCATCAGTTACATCATCGTCTTCAAATCGATTTTCGTATACTTCCTTCCAACCAGCATGTAAAATCGTTTTTCCGCGTGCAATGAACGTTTCACTACCAACTTTGGTACGTAATGTTAGTTGCTCGTATTCGAATGCTGGGAATAAAACAGCTAAGAAACGTTTTACAACTAAATCATAAATTTTGCGTTCTTTATCTGTGAATGCTGAGAAGTTAACGTATCCTTCTGTTGGAATAATCGCATGATGATCGCTTACTTTACTATCATCAACAAATGATTTGTTAGGTTTGATAGGCTTTTGTAATACTTTATGTGCGAAGGGACGGTATTCTCCAACACCACATGCTTTTAGACGTTCTGGAAGTGTTCCAACGATATCAGATGAAATGTAGCGTGAATCTGTACGAGGGTACGTTAGCACTTTATGCTGTTCATACAATTTCTGCATAATATTTAATGTTTCTTTAGCAGAGTAACCGAACTTTTTATTTGCATCACGTTGCAATTCAGTTAAATCATAAAGACCAGGAGAGAATGACTTCTTCTGTTTCTTATCAATTTCCACAACGGTAGCATTTTGTTTATCTAAACCTCTTACAATACCATCAATTTTTTCTTTATTAAAACTACGGCTATTGCCATTTGTATCTTGCCAAGTAAGTTTGAGTTTCTCCATTGTTTGAGCTTCGATGCCGTAGTAAGTTTGTGCTTTGAAGTTCTTTATTTCATCCTCACGACTAGCGATCATTGCAACAGTAGGAGTTTGCACACGGCCGCAATTTAACTGGGCATTAAAGCGAGTTGTTAAAGCGCGAGTTGCATTAAGACCGATATACCAGTCAGCTTCTGAACGTGCAACTGCTGAAGCGTATAAATTGTCATAGGCTTTACCTGGTTTTAAATTTGCAAAACCATCTTTAATTGCTTTATCGGTTACAGAAGAAATCCATAAACGTTTGATTGGTTTATTTAGCTTAACTTTATCGATAATCCAGCGTGCGACTAATTCCCCTTCACGTCCAGCGTCTGTTGCTACAATAATTTCATTTACATCTTTTCTAAGTAGCTGACTCTTTACAGCATTAAACTGTTTACCAGTTTGTTTAATAACCGTTAATTTCAAACGCTTAGGTAGCATCGGTAAATCTTCTAAATTCCACTTTTTATATTTCATATCATAACTTTCTGGATCTGCTAATGTAACGAGATGACCTAAAGCCCAAGTTACAATATATTTATTACCCTCAAGATAGCCGTTTCCTTTTTTATCACACTTCAGTACACGAGCAATATCTCGTGCAACGGAAGGTTTTTCAGCGATTACAACGCTTTTTGACATATTAAAAACATCCTTTCAAATTTCCATAAGTTAAATATAGCATACATCTTCTTGAGATTCAGTTTCGCTCCATATTTGAGCTGTTTTTAATGGAGTGAACAAAATCCCAACTGATTAAAGTTTCACTTTATCAGTTGCTTCTATATTAAATAGAAAAGTAAAGAACTTGTTATTTTACTAGAATAAGAGTAGACTTTGAAGTAGATGAATAAGAAACACATGGGAGTTTGTGGATACAAACTGAGAGTATGGCTACTAGTCCGTCATTGACCATTTGAACCTGTTGGATAATGCCAGCGTAGGGAGAGTGTAAAAGCACATGTTCAGGCACTTTGCGTACGCGCAAAGTGTCTTTTTGTGTATCTCCCATCATTATAGTTAGGAGATGAAAAGGATGAATATGAAAGAAATTAGTAAAGTAGTGGATTTGGTGAGAGAATCTAATCCGCTTGTTCATAATATTACAAATGTTGTTGTAACAAATTTTACTGCTAACGGTTTGTTGGCACTTGGGGCATCGCCTGTAATGGCGTATGCAAAAGAAGAAGTAGCAGAAATGGCTAGCATTGCTGGAGCGTTAGTATTAAATATGGGAACACTTCGTCCTGAGGAAGTAGAAGCGATGTTACTTGCTGGTAAATCAGCAAATGTGAACAATGTGCCAGTACTATTTGATCCAGTTGGTGCAGGAGCAACTTCGTATCGAACAGAAGTTGCGAGACATATTCCAGCCGAAATAGATTTAGCAATTATCCGCGGCAATGCGGCTGAAATAGCAAACGTTATTAATGAGAAATGGGAAATTAAAGGGGTAGACGCTGGTACTGGAAATGGCAATGTTGTAGGTATTGCAAGGCAGGCAGCAGACGAATTAAATACAGTTGCGGTTATTACTGGAAAAGAAGATGTTGTTACAGATGGAGAGAGAACTATTGTTATTCGAAACGGTCACCCTATTTTAACGAAAGTTACGGGAACAGGTTGTTTACTAACTTCAGTAATAGGAGCATTTGTAGCAGTTGAAAAAGATTATGTAAAGGCAACTGTAGCAGCATTAACGTTTTATGGTGTAGCTTCGGAACTGGCAGCTGCTAAAACAGTAGAAAAAGGGCCAGGTAGTTTCCAAATTGAATTTTTAAATCAATTAGCGAATACAACTTCAGCTGATATAGAGAAATATGGGAAGATTGAGGAGTTAGAGTAAGGGGGATGAAACACATGATGCGCATTGAAACAAAGAAAATGTCTAACCTATTGCAAGTGTATTTTATTATGGGAAGTAATAACTGCACGAGGGATCCTTTAGCTGTATTGAAAGAAGCGTTAGATGGTGGAGTGACACTTTTTCAGTTTCGCGAGAAGGGGGAAGGTTCTTTAATCGGAGGAGATAGAGTGCGCTTTGCAAAAGAATTGCAGACGCTTTGTAAGGAATATAGTGTTCCTTTCATTGTAAATGATGATGTAGAATTAGCCATTGAATTAGATGCAGATGGTGTTCATGTAGGACAAGATGATGAAGGAATTACATCTGTTCGTGAAAAAATGGGAGATAAAATTATCGGCGTATCTGCTCATACAATTGAAGAAGCACGCTTTGCAATCGAAAACGGAGCAGATTATTTAGGCGTTGGACCTATTTTCCCAACGAGTACGAAAAAAGATACGAAAGCGGTTCAAGGAACGAAAGGATTAGCTTATTTTAGAGAACAAGGAATTACAGTGCCAATCGTTGGTATTGGTGGGATTACAATTGAAAATACAGCGGCAGTTATAGAAGCGGGTGCGGATGGTATTTCAGTTGTTTCAGCAATTAGTTTAGCTGAATCTGCATATGAAAGTACGAGAAAATTAGCTGAAGAAGTAAAGAGAAGTTTGTAGAAAAGGACATGTAGTATTTTAAGTGCTACATCGAGAAGTAGACTGCCCAAAAAATTTAAACAAACGTTTGATTAAAAAAGCACAAACCTTTTTAAATAAAGGTTTGTGCTTTTTCTTTAAAACATAATTGAAATTAAGAGCATTCCAATTCCGATAGAAGTAAATGTTGCAATTAAGCCTGGAATCATAAAGCTATGATTTAATACGTATTTACCAATACCTGTTGTACCGGTACGGTCAAAGTTAATGGCAGCAACGATTGTCCCGTAGTTTGGAATGAAGAAATATCCGTTTACTGCAGGGAACATCGCAATCAGTAGTGCTGGTGGAATACCAAGGGATAGTCCAAGTGGCATTAAGGCACGTACTGTTGCTGCTTGGCTGTACAGTAAAATAGATAGAATGAATAGTGCGATGGCAAATAGCCAAGGTGCACTTGTTACTAAATGCTGAATGGATCCTTGAATCATATTTAAGTTTCCATTAAAGAAAGTATCTCCCATCCAAGCGATACCGAAAATAGCAACAACTGCTGTTGCTCCTGCTTTAAAGACGTTACCAGACACAATGCTTTCTACATTTGGTTTACAGAAAATAATAATAAGAGCCGCGATAGTTAACATAACCATCTCAATTGTGTTCGGCATGGAAAGACGGGCTAACTTCCCATCAACTATCCATCCTGGACGAAGTGCTTCAAATGAACCAAGAAGTACAACAAGGAAGGTTCCTACAAGGAAAAGGATAACTGATAATTTTGCGCCCTTTACACCTACAAATTCTTTTTTCTCTTCAAGCTTAGGAATCATTCCTTCTTTTAATCGTTTTAAGTATTCAGGGTCTTCATTTAATTCTTTTCCCATCTTACTAGCAACGAATGCTGCTAACATACAAGCAATGAAAGTAGAAGGAATACTCACTTTTAAAATATCTAATAAAGTGATTTTATAGTCAGCTAACATTGCTAAAAGAGCAACTGTGGCAGCTGAAATTGGGCTAGCTGTAATTGCTTGTTGAGAAGCGATTACGGCAATCGACATTGGGCGTTCCGGTCTAATCCCTGATTCACGAGAGACTTCTGCAATAACAGGAAGTACAGAATAGGCAACGTGACCAGTACCTGCACATAGTGTGAATAAATAAGTAACAATTGGAGCAAAAAAAGTAATACGCTTTGGATTTTTTCGTAATGCTTTTTCAGCTAGGTGAACAAGATAGTCCATTCCTCCAGCAGCTTGCAAAGCACCAGCGGCTGTAATTACTGCCAAAATCATAAGCATTACATCGATAGGAGGCGCGGTCGGTTGTAAGTGGAAGACAAAAACGAGTATTGCCATACCAACTCCACCCATTACTCCTAAACCAACTCCGCCTAGGCGTGCACCAATAAAAATACAGAGTAACAAGGTAAGAAATTGTAGCCAAAACATGATAAACTACCTCCGAAATTCATTAGTTAAGATATATTCGAATAGTTTAATTTGAATGAAAATTAAATAAATACCCGAAGAAATCCTTGTTATTTATACATTTTTTATTATATAACACAAAAAAAGTAACATTCACGTACTTTTTGAAATTATTTCGAAAAAGCAATTCTTTAAAAATTTGTATTTATATCTCTAAATAAGTAGACATTTTGATTTATATGTTGTAACCTTTGATAGAGAATATATGATTCTCATAGAACTCCCATATCGTTCAACTCGTTCAGCGAGAAAGGCAAACTGATGGAAACATGAGGACGCAAAACTACAGGAGCTAAGGTCGAAAGGCTATGCTAGCCAGTTACCGGACGGATAGGGTTGGTCTTGGCCAATGCTTTTACATTGGCTTTTTTTTATTCTCGAACATATTGAGAAACATCTTTAAACAAAATATTCATATATTTTGTTTTTTTATTTAGTATCATTAAGGAAGGTGGATATTAATGAAAAAATATTGGCATAAGTTATCGTTCCTTCAAAAGAACGTCTTATTAACCGTATTAGTTATTTTGACACTTGTTGGAAGTATGGGCGCGTTAAGTTTCAACATGTTTCAAAATAGTATGATGTCTTTATTTGAAAGACAGTCTATTGAAACAGGAGAAATAGTGTTGAAAAAATTGGATGTAGAATTAGTTAGAGACATGGCGAAAGATCCTACAGCCGAAAAAGTGAAAAAAGAAAAGTTAACAGAGAAATTAGATGAAGTGTCAAAAGAATTGAAAAGTGTTGGACAAACGTATGTTACAGGAGCAAAACCGAATGAAAAGCGGGAATTACAACTCGTTGGTTTGACTACAGAGTTAACAAATGCATTCCCTATAAAGCCGGGAGATTATTATGAACAACCCGCTCATTGGATGAAGGCATACGATAAGGTCATTGATACGAAAAAGGCCCAAATGACAGAAGTATATGAAGATGAAATAGGTTCGTGGGTGACAATATTAGAACCAATTACAGATGGAGAAAACAATATTGTTGCAATTATTGCGGCTGACTTAGATGCTTCCATTGTTCCTATTACAAAAGAGAAGTTTATGATACAGGGCTTACTCTTTATCATTATTTCATTAGCAATTGCGACTATTACTCAATTCTTTATCGTGCGTCACTCGCTAGCTCCATTAAAAGATTTACGAGAAGGATTACGTAAAATTGGTGAAGGTGATTTAAGTATTAAATTAAAAGAAAGACCAGATGATATTGGAATTATTAATGTTTATTTCAATAACACGATTGAAAAATTTAAAGGGATTATAGATAAAGTAAGGCAAACTGCTGAGCAAGTTTCTTCTTCTTCACAAGAATTGTCGGCGAGTACAGAGGAAAACAGTATGGCAGTTCAAGAGATTGCAAGTTCTATTGAAGGTTTAAGAGTAGGGGCACAGTCTCAAAAAACTTCAGTACAACAATGTTTAGGAATTGTACATGGAATGGAAGATAAGGTAGAAGAGATAACTGGGGCTGCAAAACAAGTTGCGGTTGCTTCTGAAGGTATGGAGCAACATTCAATTGAAGGTAATGAAGTGATTGGACAAATTATTAATCAAATGAGTTTAATCCAAAATGCAGTACAGGATTTATCTTCCATCATTTATTCGTTAGAAACAAGGTCAAAAGAAATTAGTGATATCGTAACTGTAATTACAGGTATTTCAAATCAAACAAATTTATTAGCTTTAAATGCTTCTATTGAGGCTTCACGTGCTGGAGCAGCTGGAAGAGGGTTTGCAGTTGTTGCTGATGAAGTACGAAAATTAGCAGAACAAACTGAAGCGTCTGCAAAAGATATAGCGAAATTAATTGGTGAAACACAAGCTGAGACAGAAGATGCTGTAGTTTCAATGCAAAAAGGTTCAAAAGAAGTAGAAACTGGAATTTCACTTGTTCAAAGTAGTGGAGATTTCTTTGAAAAAATTTCAAAATCAGCGCAATCTGTTACAGATCAAGTAAAAGCTGTCTCTGGTAATTCGAGTGACATTTTACAAAATAGCCAGAATATTGTTCAAGTCGTAAATGAATTATCACATATTGCAAATACTTATGCCAACAGCAGTAGTAATGTTGAAGAAAGCATGAAAGAGCAAGAAATATCAGTACAAGATATTGCAGAATTAGCGACTTCTTTAAGTTGGCTTTCTCAGGAATTACAAGAGCTAATTGGTGAGTTTAAAAGTGAATAAGAAGAAAGATCAATTCTAATCGAAGGGGGATCCCCCCTTTGATTATGAATTGAACTAATTTGCCCGTTAATAAGGGATGAAAAAGGTGTGAATTTTCACACCTTTATTATATTTGAGAGAGGAATTTACATAAATATGAAATTAGCAATTTCTTATAATGAGATGGTAAAAGAATTTTTAGGAAAAGTAGAAGGAAGTATTAAAATACCTAAAGATGTTCAAGGAACAGAATTTGGGGTAAAAAGAAAAACTGAACTATTTCCAAATTTGACTCACATTGTAGATTTAATAGGAGCGACTGCAACGTGGTTATATCATATTTCTAAAGAAAAACATATTGTCGTGCTTTATCATGTAAGAGGAAGTTTATTTCCGATTACTATTGAAATTTCTAATTTTCTCTCCTATGAAAGTTTGAATTTACAGATTGAAGAGCAACTGGAACAAATTAAAGAAATGAATGAGGAAGAAATAGAAGAGTTTCAAAACGGTAATACATTATATGAAATGTCACCTATTATTATTGGTGAAACATATTATGAGCTACAAGACACGAATACATTACAATTTGTATTTAGTAAAAATATGCAAAGCGTAGAAATAATATTTAATAGTGTTAATTGGAAAGAGACAACGATTACTCGTTATGCACAACAAATACAAGGTGTTTTAATCAATACATTACAAAATAATAATAATTATATAAATGATTTTAATGTTATTACAGAGGCCGAGATGGCACTTTATAGTCAAGTGAATGATACGACAGCAGTATATCCTGAGAAAAGCATCGTCGATATGTTCTATAATACTGTTACTCAATTTCCAAATCGTATAGCTTTATCTTCAAGGGAAGGTACTTTAACTTATGAGGAGCTAAATAAAAAAAGTAATCAAATAGCTCATATGTTAATTAAAAACGGCGTCCAATTAGGAGACTATGTTGGAATATTTATGAAACGTAGCATAGACACAGTAGTAAGTATGGTAGCTATATTAAAAGCTGGTGCAGCGTATGTTCCGATTGATCCAGATTATCCGGAAAGTAGAATACAGTACATTATTCAAGATAGCCAAGCGAAAGTTATATTGATGAAAGAGACGCCTATAACATGTGATGGGGTTCAAACAGTTTCAATGTATGATAGTGAAACTTGTGAAGATATAGATGTAAAGTTGTCTATTCATTGTGATGATGTAGCTTATATGATTTATACATCTGGTTCAACAGGGAATCCAAAGGGAACGATGTTAGCACATAGAGGCGTTGTTAATCTGTACACTTGGATGCAAAAGCAATATGAATTGACAGAAGAGGATGTATTTGCCCAATTTCCTTCCTTTAGTTTCGATGCTTCTGTATGGGAGTCATTTGCTTCTTTATTCTGCGGAGGAAACTTGTATGTATTATTAGAGGAAGAGCGATTGTCTGTAGAAGCATTTGCACATGCAATCTATAAAGTGAAAGCAACTTCGATCTTGGCATTAGCAACAATTTTTGTTCGACAAATAGCAACTTATTTAGCAGAAGAAGATATATATAAGCTAGCTTCCCTAAAAAGAATTGCGATTGGCGGTGAAATGTTGCCTGTAGAGGTTATTAAATTGTGGAGAGAAAGAATACGTACAGATGTTGAAATTCATAATGTATACGGACCGACAGAATGTACAGTAGTGACGACAACTTATAAAATACCTAGTCAGTTAAATGAGGATGTTGCGAGTATTCCCATTGGTAAACCATGTTCTAATTATCAAGTTATGATTTTGGATGAGAATATGAATCTTTGTCCAATTGGTGTACCTGGTGAATTATATATAGATTCAGTAGGATTAGCAAAAGGGTATTTTAATAAACCTAATAAAACAATTGAAGCTTTTATTCCGAACCCTTTTAATCCTATAGTTAATATATATAAAACAGGTGATATCGTTAAGTTGCTAGAGGATGGAAATATAGAGTTTTTACATCGGAAAGATGATCAAGTAAAAATTAGAGGACATCGTATTGAACTAGGAGAAATCCAAAGTAAAATTTCTCAAAATCATAATATAAAAGAAAATGCTGTTTTTGCTAAGAAGAGTAAGGAAGGTAGCCAATATTTAATCGCGTTCTATACAACTTTAAATAAAAAAGAAATACCAGAATTAGTTTATCAGTTACAAGAGCAATTACCAGATTATATGGTGCCATCTAAACTAATTTATATTAATGAATTACCACTTACACCTAATAAAAAGATTGATGTTAAGAAGTTAGCTCAGTTAGAAGAAAAGTATGAACCGGTTCGTCTACAAGAATATGTTGCACCTTCTAATAAAGCAGAAAAACAAATAGCGAACGCTTGGGCGGAAGTATTAGGAATTTCAAAAGTTGGAGTGCATGATGATTTCTTTACAATTGGTGGACATTCATTGAAAGTATTACGAGTCTTAACATTGTTAAAAGAAGATTTCTCACATTTAACAATTCAAGATTTCTTTAAAGAAAGAACGATATATGGATTAGCTCGAATTGAGCGAGAAGTAAAAGTAGAGAAAGAAGAAGTATTTCGTGAATATAAAGTGATTCACGAACCGGATACTATTACGTATGCAAACGTTTTGGAAGAAACCCAGATTTCAAATGTCTTTTTAACAGGAGCTACTGGTTATTTAGGATCACACATATTATATGAATTGCTGAGAGATACATCTGCTACTATTTATTGTTTAGTAAGACCAACCAAAGATGTGCAGCAAAGAATTATAGATACATTAACAGCTTACTTTAATGATATATGTGAAGAATGGTTACAGCGTATACAGGCCGTAGCTGGTGATCTGGGAGAAGAGTATCTTGGGATGAGCGAAGAAGAATTTATGTTCATCAGTTCTAAGATGGATACGATAATTCATTGCGGTGCAGATGTAAGACATTTTGGAGATGTAAAACAATTTGAAAATATAAATGTCCAAGGAACTAGCCGTATGCTAGCATTAGTGGAAAAAGATGCTACATTCCATTTTATTTCTACGATTGGTATCCCGTTAGAATTAGCAGTAGATCAATGGGATACATACATGAAAACTGGTGATTTTAATTACAGTGTAGACTTAGAGAATGTATATTCAAATAGTAAACTACAAGCGGAAAACATTGTTCGTGAAGCAATGAAAAATGGTTTGCGTGGAAATATTTATCGTGCAGGTAATTTAGCATGTCATTCAGAAACAGGTTCGTTCCAACAAAATATTGAAGGAAACGCATTTTATCGTCTTATTAAAACAATGCTATTAATTGGAAAAGCACCAAATGTGAAGTGGAAAGTTGATTTCACACCAATTGATTTTGCTAGTAAATCAATTGTAACGTATGTACAAGATTCACAAATAGATGGAGAAACATTGCACATCTGTCATCCACATCAAATTGAGTTTGAACAATTTATACAGCTAATTGGAGAGTGTGGATACAATCTTGAACTGGTTACACTTTCAGAATATGAAAATGCCGGACTTGAATTAGCAAAGGGAAATGAAGTAATAGCAGAGTTAATTGCTTCTCAAGTTGCAGGAGATGGAGCGCAGCAATCTGAAATTGTAATGGGTACGCGTAGAACGAATGAATGGATTAAGAAAAAAGAATTGAAAGTACCAGCAATTAATAAAGAATTTATACAGCAGTTATTAGCTCATGGTGAAAAAGTTGGTTATTTTCCAAAAATAATGAAATGATTATGCATGCTTTTGTTTGTTCAATAAAATAAATCATGCTACAATGAAAACGAATTAAGGACCGGGGAGCCAATTGGCTGAGAGGATGTAAGTAAACATCGACCCTCAACCTGATCTGGATAATGCCAGCGTAGGGAGTTACTTAAAGTGATGTAGCATATGTTATTCTATAATAACTTGCATACAAGGCTTTCCTACGCAGTAGGAAAGCCTTTTCTTATTTTTGAAATTTAATTTTATAAGGGGGATTTTATTATGTCACAACAAGTTACAATGTCATTTTCAGTAGTACCACAAGCGAAAACGAAAGATGTATATTCTGTTGTCGATAAAGCAATTGAAGTTGTGCAACAATCGGGAGTTCGTTATGAAGTAGGGGCAATGGAAACAACTTTGGAAGGAGAATTAGATGTACTTCTTGATGTCGTTAAACGTGCACAACAAGCTTGCGTCGATGCTGGAGCAGAAGAAGTGATTACTTCTATTAAAATCCATTATCGTCCAAGCACTGGTGTAACGATAGATGAAAAGGTTTGGAAGTACCGTGATGAATATGCAAAACCAGAAGCAATCTAAACTTATTACAACTATTTGGCTTATCCTTCTCATTGCGATATGGGAAGGATCTGTTTCATTATTTAAAATCGAACCGTGGATTTTACCAAAGCCTTCTGCCATTGTTCAAGAATTAATTGGGATGAAAGATTTACTATTACCAAATACGATGCAAACACTGCAGGAAGTTATAATTGGACTATTCTTTGCAATTTTATTGGGGACGAGCATCGCAATTATTATGGACGTTATACCGTTATTTCGTATTTTAATAAATCCATTGCTCGTTATTTCGCAAACAATTCCAATTGTTGTACTTGCACCACTATTTATTATTTGGTTTGGATATGGGATGTTGCCGAAAGTAATGGTCGTAATACTCGTTTGTTTCTTCCCAATTGCGCTTAGTATTTTAGAAGGTTTTCAAACAGTAGATAAAAACATGTTGAAGCTGTTACAAACAATGAAGGCGACGAAATGGCAAGTTTACCAGAAAGTAAAATTTCCAGCAGTGCTTCCATACTTTTTCTCAGGCTTAAAAATTGCAGTTACATATAGCGTAATGGGGGCAATTATCGGAGAATGGCTCGGTGCAAGTGAAGGATTAGGCGTTATGCTTACGAGGGCTACAAAATCATTTTTGACTGCCCGAGTATTTGGTGTTGCAGCAATCATCGTTATGGTGACATTGTGCCTGTATTTTATCGTAGAGTTTATGGCAAGAATAACAGCACCATGGATATATAGAAAGGACGGCAGAAAATGAAAAAAGGTTTGAAAGTTATGTTAGCTGCCTTAGTAGCGGTAGGTGTGGCTGGATGTAATCCGGCGAAGAAAGAAGAAAGTAAAAGTAAAGATCAAAAAGTAAAAGTAGTATTAGATTGGTTTCCAAATACGAATCATACTGGCTTATATGTAGCACAAACGAAAGATTATTACAAAAAGCAAGGATTAGATGTAGAAATTATTCAACCGGGTGACAATGTAACAGCAGAGCAAATGATAGCATCAGGAAAAGCTGACTTCGCAATAAGCGCACAAGAAAATGTAACGTTGGCTCGTGTGGAAGGGATTCCTGTTGTATCTGTCGGAGCGATTATTCAGCATAACACTTCAGCATTTGCATCACTTAAGAAAGATAATATGACGTCACCGAAAGATTTTGAAGGTAAACGTTACGGCGGCTGGGGAGGACCAGCAGAAGAAGCGACATTAAAGACGATTATGGATAAGCATCAAGCTGATTTTAATAAAGTTGAAAAAATCATCTTAGGACAAACCGATTTCTTTAAATCAATCGGCCGTGATGCAGACTTTGAATGGATTTATTACGGATGGGATGGAATTGAAGCGAAGCGCCAAGGAAAAGAGTTAAATACGATTATGGTGAAAGACTTAGACCCAGCGCTTGATTTCTATAGTCCTGTTATTATTACGAGTGAAAAACATACGAAGCAAGATAAAGACTTTGTGAAAAAGTTTATGAGTGCAACAACAGAAGGTTATAATTTTGCAATTAAGGAACCGAAAGAAGCTGCTGATATTCTAATTAAAGCTGTTCCAGATGTAAATAAAGATTTAGTTCAAGAAAGCCAGAAATGGTTAAGTACGAAGTATCAAGATGATGCGAAAGCATGGGGAGTACAGAAGGAAGAAATTTGGACGAATTACATGAATTTCTTATATGACAACAAAGTTATTAAAAAGAAAATCGATGTAAAAGATGCTTTTACAAATGAATTCCTTCCAAGTGAAAAATGAGCGGATTACAAATAAAAAATATAGTGAAATCTTTCGACGGAAAGAATGTATTAGAGAATATTAGTGCCTCTATACAAGAGGGAGAGTTTGTTTCCTTTGTAGGACCGAGTGGTTGCGGGAAAAGCACATTATTAAACATGATTGCAAATGTTGAAAAACCAACAAGCGGGAACGTAACGTATAAAGATAAGCAAGTACAAGAGCAAGATGTTGTTAGTTATATGCCACAACAAGATTTATTACTACCGTGGCGATCAGCTTTGCAAAATATCGTTCTTCCGTTAGAAATTGAAGGAAAGCCGAAAAAACAAAGGCTGACAGAAGGAATGGAAGCATTAAAGCAGTTCGAACTAGATGAATATGCAGACCATTATCCAGATGAATTGTCTGGTGGTATGCGTCAAAGAATTAGTTTTCTGCGCACATATTTGTGTGAAAAGCCAATTATGCTGCTTGATGAGCCTTTTGGAAAGTTAGATGCATTTACAAAAATGGAAGTACATAGCTGGCTTTTAAACTCTTGGCATCAAGAGAAGCAAACAATCGTTATGGTTACACATGACTTAGATGAGGCAATCTTGCTTTCAGATCGCGTATTTATTTTATCTCAAAGACCAGCGTCAATAGTTGGCGAGGTACAAGTGAAATTACCTAGACTGAGAACGATGGATATGTTAACGTCACTCGAATTAAAAAAGGATAAAGAAGAGATTTTAAGTGTGTTAGCTCCTTATATGAAAAAATAGAAAAAGCCTTTTAACAGTTTTTAGTATAATTACTGTTAAGAGGCTTTTTTTAGAATATGAAAAGATGGAGAAGGAACAAAAGGGAAAATAGAGAATAGAATATAACAGAGTAGTTTATACTCTTAATATAACAAATGTTAAAGGAGTGAAAGGATAAAATGACTTTATCAACTGTTCTTCAAATGGTTTTAGCTTGATATGGGAGAAGTCTGCCCATTTTTTAAGATTAAGCTAAATTGAAGACAGCAGGTAAAGAACCTTAATCCTTTTTTACGATAATATGTAATGGGTAAGGTGTATTCACCTTACCCATTTTTATATGCATAATTAAATAAGGCTTCATACTGTTGGTCTCTCTATTTAGCTTATGGACGATAAGTAAAGGAGAGAAAAAAATGAGTATATTAACAGTAGAAAATTTAAGTCATTCGTATGGTGAGAAAACCATCTTATATAATGCATGCTTTCGATTATTAAAGGGGGAGCATGTTGGGTTAGTAGGGAAAAATGGGATTGGAAAATCAACACTGCTAAGAATTTTAACAGGAGAACTTATACATGATGATGGGAACATTGAATGGTTTCCACATGTAAAGGTTGGATTTTTGCAGCAGCATATAGATTTACAAGAAGGGATAACAATTGAAGGATACTTGCAAAGTGCATTTTCTAACTTGTATGCGATTGAATACGAAATGTTAAAAATTGCAGAAGAGATGGCTGAAGTAGTAGAAGTAGAAAAATTGTTAGTAAGGTATGGAGAGTTACAAACTATATTGGAAAACTCTAATTTCTATCAAATTCATACAGAAATTGAAGAAGTGGCAATTGGTTTAGGGCTGTTTGAAATAGGATTGGAAAAGGATGTTTTAAAGTTAAGTGGAGGACAGCGGACAAAGTTATTACTAGGAAAGCTTCTTCTAGAAAAAGCTGATGTTTTATTGCTAGATGAACCAACGAACTATTTAGATACAGCACATATAGAATGGTTGCAATCGTACTTGAAGTTGTATGAAAAAGCTTATATTATCATTTCGCATGACGAAGTATTTTTGAATAATATTACGAATGTCATTTACCATCTAGAAGAACGAAAAGTTAAGCGATATGTAGGGGATTATGAAAAGTTTTTACAAAGTTATCAATTGCAAAGGAAACAATTACAATCGGCGTATGCGAAACAACAAAAAGAAATTGCTCAGTTAGAAACATTTATTCAAAAAAATAAAATTCGAAAAGCAAAACAGGCAAAAAGTCGAGAGAAAGTATTGGAGAAAATGCAAAGGGTTGAAAAGGTTAAAAATGTACCTCGGTCCCGTTTTGTTTTTACTGTTTATAATGAGCCAGTAAGTAGTATATTACAGGCTGAGAAACTAAGAGTGGGTTATAGTGATTCGTTATTTCCAGAATTGAATTTACAAGTGAAGAAAGGAGAAAAGATAGCTATTGTTGGTCATAATGGTATTGGAAAAACGACAATGTTAAAAACGTTATTAGATCAAATAAAGCCGCTAAGTGGTTCAATTTTTGTTGGGGAACGAGTAAATCCTGCTTATTTTGCACAGGAAGAGTTTGCTTCAGAAATAACACCATTAGAGAAAGTTTGGGCAGAGCGACCAGATATGACAAAGAAAGAAGTGCGCCAAGCATTAGCGAAGTGTGGATTGAAAGAAGAACATGTATTAAAACCTATTCATTTATTAAGCGGTGGAGAGCAAACGAAAGTGCGTTTATGTGAACTCATCGCAACGAAAAGCAATGTTTTAATTTTAGACGAACCGACTAATCATTTGGATGTAGAAACTAAGATGGCTTTAAAAGAAGCGTTACAACAATATAAAGGAACGGTTTTAATTGTCTCACATGAACCTTCTTTCTATGAATCGTGGATAACAAAAGTATGGAATATAGAAGAGTGGAATGCTGAACAATATGAATAAAGAAAAGACATTAGCTTTTATGAGCTAATGTCTTTTCTTTGTGATTAACATGATTTTCGAGAACTCTTACATGAGAATTGTATGAAGAAGCACTCTTATGGTGCGCTTATAAGCGTGCTTTTTCTTTTGTTATATTTATAATAATACGAAAGCCTTTCCCTAACAGGTGACTATCTTTCTTTATATATATAGATAGTTCAAAGTGGAATGAAAATAATTCCTATATGTAAAGAATAATGTGGATATTATAGGAAGACAATAGAAATTAAAGGAAATTCATGTAAAATTCAAATTAACTTCATATCAACTTCATATTAGAAATTAATTATAATAGGTTATTGTGATGCTTTTTATTTTTCATAAAATTAAAAGTTTGAATTTAGGAGGTATTGCTCAAACCTAAATTCAAACTTTAGTGAAATAATTAATGGATATTACGTCTAGTTTTCGCTAATGACGGCATTTAAAAGTTCGGCAGGATTACCCGTTCCTGCACCACCAATTGTAATTGATCCACCAGGAGGAATTTCGCCATTCCATCCTGCGTTCGTAATTACATAATGATTATTTGTTTTACTACTAATTTTAGAATCCCAAACTTGTGTTAAATTGCCGCTATAATCAAATTCTAATTTCCAATTTTTAATAGGAATCGTTCCGTTATTTTTAATTATAATCGAGAAGTTATAACCGCTTCCCCAATTCGAAGTGACTGAAAATGTAGCAGTGCCATTTCCATCAGGAGGTGTTGTATTAGCTTCATCCGTTTTGACAGTAAGAGCGGTAGGTTGTGATTTATTTCCAGAAGCATCTTTGGCAATTACTGAAAATGTGTATTCCGTATTAGGTTTTAAGTTTTTAATTGTAATGCTATTTGTTGTTGCACTCCATTTTTCTTCTCCGGCAGTAATTTCGTATTCAGTAACGCCTACGTTATCAGTGGATGCAGTCCAGCTTAATTGAACTGAGCTTGAAGTTTTATTCGTAACTATAATGTTTTTAACATTCGTTGGTGGCTCAGTATCTTTTTGGTTAATAGGTCCACCAAGTAATTCTTTTACTAGCGTATCAAGTAATTTTGGACCACTACAACTATATTTTGGACTTGTACGGCAATCTCCGCTTAGTTCCCAAAACATTGCTCCACTTAAACCTTTCGTCTTTATATAGTCTGTTTTATATTTCATAGATTCATTGTCATCGTAGCTAATAAATGTGCCTGTAGTTGCATTATATAAATAAGGTACTTTAGCTGTGTCATTCCAGTAGCGTACAAAACCATTTTTATTAACGTAATTGGCTGCTAAATCACCGTAATCATATACACCTGTGTCACCGGTAGAATAATCATCCCAAGTACCTTTAGAAGCAAGTTTCCCATCACTACCTGGTTTGCAAGGTTGATATTGTCCGTTATTTTCTTTACCACAACTTTTCCAGCCACGTCCGTAAAAAGGTACGCCTAATACTAGTTTATCCACTGGAACACCTTCATTTGTATAAACATCTATAGCACCATCTACGTAAAAATTCGTATTTGCTGCTGGGTCATTTGGATCCTTATATAGAGCTGCATTATGATTAGAAGTAGCTTCCCATCCGCCGTGGAAATCATATGTCATAATATTAATCCAATCGAGTATTTGAGAAATTTTCTTTAGCTCTGTATGATCAGCGTAGCGTTGGCTTGCGCCTGAAGCGATTGTTAGTAAATATTGTTTGCCATCTTCAGCACCTGCTTTATTCAAAGCATTTCGGACGTCTTGAAGAAGGAGAGTGAAATTTTGTTTATCTTCAGGACGATAACTACCACCAGGAATCGTTTCAACGCCCGGATATTCCCAGTCTAAATCCACGCCATCAAACCCATATGCACGAAGAAAAGATACTGTAGATTCAGCAAATACTTTTCTTGTTTTTTCATCAGCGGCCATATCAGAAAAGCGGTTAGACCAAGTCCAGCCACCAACGGAAATAATTGTTTTTAAGTGAGGATATTTAGCTTTTAATCGTTTTAGTTCTCCGAAATTTCCGCAACGGGCATATTTATCGCAATCTTCCCAAGTTGTCCCTGAACCAGGATACGATTTGGTAACATCAGCCCATGGTTCACCGAGTACGAGAGTACCATTAGGAACCTCTTTATTTTGCAATGGTACACCAGATTCTTTACAGTTCCACGTTTGTTTATTTGGATTATCAGGATGAGTAGAAGGGTTTCCATGTTTTCCATTCCAACAAATATCCGCGAAAGCATAGTTAAGGTGAGTAAGTTTTGATGCATCAATGTCAGCAACTTGATAATTACGTCCGTAAACGCCCCACGAAGGAAAGTACCCAACAATTTTTTGACTTTGCTTTGGTGAATCTGCTAATGCGAGATTTGGAGTAATAAAATTTGTGAGAAAAAGAGGTAAGAAAAGTAGTAGAGATAGTAATAGCAGTGTGAATTTTTGAGACCTCATAGCCATTTCTCCTTTCAAAATAAAAAATATATTTAAAGGCATACGCCAATAAATCAAAATGAATCTAGACGTATGAAACGTCTAGATAAAATGATCAGACATCACGAAGTCTATACAAGGGAGCTGGGGGTGATTAAATCGTAACAAATGTAAGATTTAGTGTAAACGCTTTATTAAGTTAAAATATACTTTCTCAATACAAAAAGGCTTGAATACAAACTATATATGAAAACGAAAGATCGGTATGGGAGGAAAAAGCTTATTATAAATAAATTTGAGAAAAAATTGTCTGGAGTCAATTATTAAAGACGTAGAAAGATAAGGAAATATCATGTAAAATAATAGTAAAAATATGTAAAGGAGGGAATGGTGTGGATGTGTTTTTGAACATTGCTGAAGAAAAAATTCGACAAGCAATACGGAATGGTGATCTTGATTATCTTCCGGGAAAAGGAAAACCACTACAATTAGAAGATCTTTCAATGGTACCTCCAGAACTTAGAATGAGTTATAAAATTTTAAAAAATGCGGGAATGATTCCATCAGAAATGGAACTACAAAAAGATATATTAAAAATAGAGGATCTAATTGCTTGCTGTTATGATGAAGAAGAGAGAAAGAAATTACGAGAAGAGTTAACAGCAAAAACGCTTCGTTTTCAGCAGGTAATGGAAAAGAGAAGGATTAAAGATAGTTCAGCTTTTCGTATGTATCAAGATAGAGTATTTCATAAATTGCGTTAAGAGGGATAAGATGCATAAATTTAAAACGATAGAAGAATTAGCGACATATATTGAAGAACAACAATTGGTACTTCTGTTCATTAAAACAGAAAATTGTGGTGTTTGCGATGTTATGTTAAGGAAAGTAAATTACGTATTAGAGAATTATGATTACGTAGAGAAAATAGAGATATTACTACAAGATATGCAAGAGATTGCGGGGCGATATGCAGTATTTACAGGACCAACAGTTTTATTATTTTATAATGGAAAAGAGATCCTTCGGGAATCGCGCTTCATTTCACTTAAAAATCTAGAGAGAACCATTCAATTATTCGAGGAATAAGGGAGGCTTTTATATGGAATTTATTATTGTCATACTATTATTTGTTGTAGTTGGAATAATCGTAACAGCAGTTCGATCGAACAAAAAGAAGGTAAATCTTACAAAACAAAATAACATTCATAATTCATCTAACAGCTCATCACCATTATTTTTCTTTGCTGGATCTGATAATGATAGCTCGCATGATGGCGGTTCACATGATTGTGGAGGGTCTTTTGGGGGAGATAGCGGGGGAAGCTGCGGTGGTGGTGATTGATGAAAATGCGCCTTATATAGGCGTATTTCTTTTTAAACAAACGTTTGATTAGTTGGCTTACATATGCATAAACACAGTTAAACAAACGTTTGATTAATATTTTTAACATACTAAGGGGAATGGAAATGAAAAGGGAACCGAGAGTGAAAAATAAGGGGAAAGTAGTGTTATTTTTATTAGCTGCGGGAGGCGTATTTCTTGTTAAATTAACATTTAAATTTGGAACAATACATATGATTCGAACTTGGTTTGAAAGTACATTTTCTTAAATAAGGAATATAGCCTCTTGCGATAGAGGTTTTTGATTTGTTATTATTAGACTGAACGGTCGGTTTAAAGAGGTGTGAATATGAGAAGAAGCGCAGAAGAGATAAAGAAAGAAATTGCATATAAAGCAGAAAGTCTATTTTCACAGAAGGGCTACGCAGCTACATCTATGGAAGAGATTTGTGAAATTACAGAGCGAAGTAAAGGAAGTATTTATTATCACTTTAAAAGTAAAGAAGATTTATTTTTATTTGTAGTGAAACAGCATACGTATGATTGGCTTGAAAAATGGAATGAAAAAGAGAAGTTGTATAGCACTAGTACTGAAAAACTATATGGTCTCGCGGAATATCATGTAGAGGACATACAGCAACCAATTTCAAATGCAATAGAGGAATTCTCTATGAGCCAAGTTGTAAGTAAAGAGATTCTGGATGAACTGTTAGCTTTAACTAGAGAATCATATGTTATGTTTGAGAAATTAATTGAAGCAGGTATACAGTCTGGAGAGTTCCGTGAAGATAATACTCGTGATCTTATGTATATTGTGAATGGATTATTATCAGGGCTTGGAGTACTTTACTACGAGCTAGATTATAAAGAGTTGAAGCGTATTTATAAAAAGGCAATAGATGTATTGTTAAAAGGAATGGCAGCTGAATAATAGGTCAGTTGCTTTTCTTAAAGAATAAATTAGACCGAACGGTCGGTTTGTGAAAGGGGAATGAAAATGAACGCTTTATTTAAAAACCGAGCATTTATGCTCGTTATGGCATCTGATATTTTACAACAATTTGCAATTTGGATTAGAAATATGGCTCTTTTATATTTCATAATGGAGCGGACAAATAATGATCCAGTTTCAGTGTCTCTATTATCTGTCATGGAGTATGCACCTATCTTTATTTTCTCGTTCATTGGTGGTGCATTAGCAGATCGTTGGAATCCGAAAAGAACAATGGTTGCTGGAGATGTGTTAAGTGTACTGTCTATTATAGGAATTGTCGTATTGTTAAAATTTGATTATTGGCAGGCTATATTTTTTGCAACACTCATTTCCGCGATTGTAGGTCAGTTTTCTCAGCCCTCATCTTCGCGTATATTTAAGCGCTATGTAAAAGAAGAAGAGGTAGCAAATGCGATTGCATTTAACCAAACATTACAGTCATTATTTATGATTTTTGGACCAGTTGTAGGATCAATTGTGTATACACAACTTGGCTTATTTACGTCACTATATAGTTTAATCATTCTATTTTTGTTATCGGCTATCATCCTTTCATTTTTACCAAAATGGGTTGAAAAAGAGCAAGTGGCGAGAGATTCATTAAAAAATGATATAAAAGAAGGTTGGAAGTATGTTCTTCATACGAAAAATTTACGTATGATTACGATCACTTTTACTATTATGGGTTTAGCTGTTGGATTAACAAATCCATTAGAGGTGTTTCTTGTAATAGAACGCCTTGGAATGGAAAAGGAAGCGGTTCAATATTTAGCAGCAGCTGACGGAATAGGTATGTTAATCGGTGGTATTGTTGCTGCAGTTTTCGCTTCAAAAGTGAATCCGAAAAAGATGTTCGTATTCGGTATGAGCATATTAGCGATGTCATTTTTAGTAGAAGGGCTATCTACATCATTTTGGATTACTAGTTTCATGAGATTTGGAACAGGTATTTGTTTAGCTTGTGTTAATATCGTTGTCGGTACGCTTATGATTCAACTTGTACCAGAAAATATGGTTGGAAGAGTAAACGGGACGATTTTACCACTGTTTATGGGGGCAATGCTAATTGGAACTTCACTAGCTGGAGGATTAAAGGAACTAACTTCACTAGTTATTGTGTTTTGTATAGCAATGGCACTTGTTTTATTAGCGATAGGGCCAGTTCTACGCATGCAAATAAAGAAAGAAGATGTCGTTAATAAAGAGAAACTAACAAATTCGTTAGCTTCGAAATAACTATTTTAAGGGAGCAAAATTGCTCCCTTTTTCTTTGAGGAACTTTTGACAACTATATGAGCCAATTATATACTGATGTTGTAAAAATGATTTTACAGGTTAGGAGCAATGGTGTGAAAAATCAAATCTATGAATTACGCACTGAAAATAATATTTCACAAGGCGCATTAGCTGATAAATGCAAGGTTTCTAGACAGACGATAAATGCAATTGAGAATAATAAATATGATCCAAGCTTAGCGTTAGCATTCCGTTTAGCTGAAGTATTAGGAACAACTGTTGATAAATTATTTTTGTACAAGCAGTAGAGTCGTTTATTATAAGGCGCACCGTTAAAAATAAAAAAGATCCTCTTCTCATGAGAAGAGGATCTTTTCTTATAGTGTTTTAGTCTTTGGACTAGGTGGTGTAACGGATGTATTATTTTCTGGAACTCTAGTTAATAAGAATCCACCGATAATAAACAGAACAATAATACTAAGAACACCAGCGTTTGTTTTTCCTGTTAATTGCGTTGTAACACCGACTAATACCGGGCCCATAATTGCGGCGAACTTACCAAAGATATTATAAAATCCGAAGAATTCATTAGCAGATTCTTTTGGTACTAGTTTTGCAAAGTATGAACGACTTAGTGCTTGAATACCACCTTGAGATGTAGCAACTAACATTGCTAAAATCCAAAAATCAAGTGTCGTTTTTAAGAAATAAGCATATATGCAAATGATGATATAAATAATGATACCGACATATAGCATTTTTTTACCTGTAAATGTTGCTGATAATTTTCCATATAATAAAGCAAATGGACAAGCGACAATTTGTGTTACAAATAATATGATTAATAGATTCGTTGCACTGATACCGAGATCTGTTCCGTAAGCCGTGGACATGGTAATAATTGTATCGACCCCATCAATATAGAAAAAGTAAGCGATTAGGAACATGAATACAGTTTTATATTCTTTAATATTTTTAAAAGTAGCAGCAAGGCGTTTGAAGCTCATTGTAATTGGTCTAGGGTGACGTTCAATATAGTGCTTTTGCTCTACGTTTTTTAGCATTGGAATCGTAAATAACCCCCACCAAAGAGCTGTTATCGCAAATGAAATTTGACTAGCAATACCAACAGATAAAGGGATAGTTCCTTTTTGAGAAAGAATAATAAGAGCGATACAACCGATGAAAGGAATAGTACTCCCAACATAGCCTAATGCGAAACCTCGCGTAGAAATTCGATCCATTCTATCTTCAGAAGTGACATCTACTAAAAATGCATCATAAAAAATGTTTGCTCCAGCAAAACCGACTAAGGCGAGCATATAGCATCCTAATAATAAGTACCACTGAGATGTTGGAACGACTGCTAACATACTTGTAAATACGATACCGAGTCCAAAGAAGAATGTGAAAAATCGTTTTTTAAATCCTTTATAATCAGCAACTGTGCCGAGAATAGGAGCAAGTATAGAAATTAAAAGTGTAGCGAACGAGTTTGCATATCCCCAATATGCTGTTGAAGTTGCCCCGGATAGTCCAGCTTCTTTTGCAGCTGCTTTAAAGTAAATTGGAAATAATGCAGTTGTAATGACGAGCGAATATACCGAGTTCGCCCAATCGTATAATATCCAGCTTTTTTCTTGTCTGGACATTTTTTTCATATAATGTTCCCCCTTAAATTTGTTTTACTAACAGTGTACAAAAATAAAAATTATAAAAAGAGAAACAGTGATGAATTTTACATAACTTTTACATATATACACAGTTCTTTACAATTGGAGTAAATCCTCTACAATTGCTCCGTCTGTTTCACCTAAGTGTAAACCGAGTAGTCTAGCGATAGTTGGACCTTCATCAATAAGCCTCATGTACGGGACGGTAACGCCGCTTTTTATTCCTTTCCCAGCAGCGATAAAAATTGTTTCATAGTTAGGTTTTGTTGGAGAGTATCCATGCGTACCAAATGTATATTTTTTACTAGGCGTAACATCTTTTTCAGTAATTTCTTTTATAAAATCTCCTGTATAGTTTTCATTGAAATAATAACCCTCTTGTGCTTCTAACATAAATAAACAATTACCATCTGCACCGCGGTCTTTCGCAGCTTCATCATGAAGTATAAATTCAATTCCATTCTGTTTATTTTGCAGCAGTTCTTCAAGGAGTAGTTGTACTTCTCGAATTGTATCCGTATCATTTTTGTCTTTCACATATACATAGGCAGAGCCATCACAACTTTGGCAATAGGCTTTCCAGTCTACTAATTTGCCTTTTTTATTAAGAGATATAAGTCCTCTTTGATGGAATAGCACATTTAATTGGATGGATTTGTTTTCACTTAAAGCGCTATGATCACCAAGGGCAATAATTGTACTTTCTTCGTATAGATCACTGTCTTTTAAAGTTTGAATAATTTTCCCTAGCCGCTCATCATGTCTATGAATTGCAGCTATTGTTTCGTTAGATTCAAAGCCATGATAATGTCTTTGCGTGTCTAAATCAGTGAAATGTACGAACATAACATTAGGCTTTTTCGTCTGAATGGTGTGTACAGCAGAGGCGAGGACGAAATCATCCAGCTCTGGTTGTGATAAACCATTTCTTATATGGCCGAAACGACGATTTAAATCTAATTGGTATAGTGGGCTACCGCTAAATAAGGAAACTAACACTTGATTTTGCCACGGTCTATTGGGGAAAATTTCTGGTAAATTGTAATCAATGTTTGCTCTCCCAGTAACAGGCCATAGAAGGGCAGCTGTCGTTAAATTTGCTTTACGTGCTTCATCATACAATGTTGTTCCTTTTATCGATTTTCGGTACCAATGCCAATCAGGTGATTCACGCCCTGGTTGAAGTAACGTATTGCTAACAACACCGTGCTTGTTAGGGTAATTACCGGTTACGATTGTTGAGTGGCTTGGATATGTTACAGAAGGATAAATTGGTTCTACTTTTTCGACAACCGTGCCCTTTTTTATTAGAGATTGGAAATGAGGTAGTTTTTGTAGTATAGGAAAATCTAAAGCTGATAAACAGTCGAATGATAAAATAATGACGTGGTTTGTTAATGCTTTATCCATAAAGTTCCCTCCTGATTATATAAAACCTATTCTTATATATTACTATTAATACCTAGTAATAAAAATATATTTTTAGGTGGAAATTCATTATTTATTTTCAGAAAAAATAAACATATAATTAAGTATAAGGGAATCTATGGAAGGAGGAAACACTATGGATTGGTTAGATGGATTTGGTATCTTTTACATCATTGGCGGAATCACGATTATCCTTGTATTTGCTATTTCATATTTACTAAAGAAACGGTTTCCAGACAAACAGTTCGATATTATATTTGCACTTAGTTTAATACTTCTTTGCTTAGCGTCCTTTCCCGTTACAATGATGGTTATTGGTGGGTGGGAAGGAATGGGATATGGATTTATTGGTTTCTTCGTTCTACTAGGGACACTCATCGGTATGATTGCACATCAACTTGTAAAAATCTCTCGAAAAAGCTACGTATAAAACTGCAAAAAACGAAAAGAATATATAATAATAAGAAAATTAGCTATTGTTTTAAAAAAGAATTTGTATTATGATAATCAACAAATTTATTTTATTATAACGATGAAAAAGGACTAGTACATGTTCAACCTTTTTAGCAGAGAGAGAATCCGCCAGGCTGAAAGATTCTTAAAAAGGCAATATGGAACCTGCCTTTGAGTTCTGCATATGCAGCGGGAATTTCCCGTTATCAAGAAGAGAGCATATACAATTTTTGTGTATGAATCAGGGTGGTAACGCCGGCAAAGCTCGGTCCCTATTTAGGGACGCGGGCTTTTTTGTATTTTCTAGAAGGAGGAAGACTGACTATGGCAAAAGAACAAGTGCAAGCCATTACGAAGATGGAAGAGGACTTTGCGCAGTGGTATACCGATATTGTAAAAAAAGCCGAACTGGTTGATTATTCAAGTGTAAAAGGGTGCATGATTTTACGTCCGTATGGTTATGCCTTATGGGAGAATATGCAGAAGGTGATGGATGAGAAGTTAAAAGAAACTGGCCATGAAAATGTATATATGCCAATGTTTATCCCAGAGAGTTTATTGCAAAAAGAGAAGGATCATGTTGAAGGATTTGCTCCTGAAGTAGCATGGGTTACGCATGGCGGGGATGAAAAGTTAGCGGAAAGACTTTGTGTACGTCCTACATCTGAAACTTTATTCTGTGAGCACTTTTCAAAAATTGTGCAATCCTATAATGATTTGCCAAAGTTATATAATCAGTGGTGTTCAGTAGTTCGTTGGGAGAAGACAACTAGACCATTCCTTCGTACGACTGAATTTTTATGGCAAGAGGGTCATACAATCCATGAAACGGCAGAAGAATCGCAGGCTGAAACATTAAATATTTTAAACTTATATGCTTCTTTCTGTGAGGATTATTTAGCGATACCAGTTATTAAAGGACAAAAAACAGAAAAAGAGAAGTTTGCTGGAGCAAAGGCAACTTATACAATTGAAAGCTTAATGCATGATGGGAAAGCACTTCAAACAGGAACATCCCATAACTTTGGAACGAATTTCTCTGAAGCATTTGATATTAAATTTTTAGATCGTAACGGTAAGTGGCAATATGTACACCAAACATCTTGGGGTGTATCAACAAGAATGATAGGTGGGCTAATTATGGTTCATAGCGATAATAATGGACTTGTAATGCCACCAAAAGTTGCTCCAGTGCAAGTTGTTATCGTACCAATTGCTCAGCATAAAGAAGGAGTTTTAGCGAAAGCAACAGAGTTACAAGGACATATTCAAAAAGTTGCACGCGTGAAAATAGATGCTAGTAATAAAACACCGGGCTGGAAATTTAATGAGTATGAAATGAAGGGCATTCCAATTCGATTAGAAGTTGGGCCTAAAGATATTGAAAAGAATCAAGTTGTACTTGTAAGAAGAGATACGAAAGAAAAAGAATTTATATCAATGGATCAATTAGAAGAACGTATTCCAGCACTACTTGAGGAAATTCATGACTCTTTATTTAATAAGGCAAAAGTATTTCGCGATGAGAATACGTATAGTGCGACGAATTTTGAAGAGATGAAACAAGTAGCTGATGAAAAGCAAGGATTTATTAAGGCAATGTGGTGCGGAGAATTAGCTTGTGAAGAGAAACTAAAAGAAGAAGTTGGAGTATCTTCACGTTGTATGCCTTTTGAGCAAGAGCATTTAGCTGACGAATGTATTTGTTGTGGTAAAGAAGCTAAACAAATGGTGTATTGGGGAAAAGCGTATTAATAATCCTTCTGATAGGTGATAAAAAGGACTTTAGGCTGCATAATAAAATGCAACCTAAAGTCCTTTTAGTTTTTACAATTTATTTCATGTATTTTTTAGATGGAAGGATGTGTTTTATTTTGCGTTTTTACGGCGAATAAATAGTAACATACCAATTAGGAATGTTGAAAGCCCCATTAAAATAGATGCAGGATAATGTGTTGCCGTATTCGGTAACTTATCGCCTTGTTTTTTCGCATTATCTTTTACATTGCCACCTTGAGAGCCGTTTCCACTGCTATCGCCTTTAACACGGTTACCGCCCTGAGAGCCATTACCACCTTGAGAACTGCTATCGCCTTTAACACGATTACCGCCTTTAGAGCCATTGCCACCAGAGCCGTTGCCACCAGAGCCGTTGCCGCCAGAACCATTGCCACCAGAACCGTTGTCGCCAGAGCCACTGCCACCAGAGCCGTTGCCACCAGAGCCGTTGCCACCAGAGCCGTTGCCGCCAGAACCATTGCCACCAGAACCGTTGTCGCCAGAGCCACTGCCACCAGAGCCGTTGCCACCAGAGCCGTTGCCACCAGAACCGTTGTCACCAGAGCTACTGCCACCAGAACCGTTACCGCCGGAACCATTGCCGCCAGAACCGTTACCACCAGAGCCGTTACCGCCGGAACCGTTGTCGCCAGAGCCACTGCCACCAGAGCCGTTGCCACCAGAACCGTTGTCACCAGAGCTACTGCCACCAGAGCCGTTACCGCCGGAACCATTGCCACCAGAGCCACTGCCACCAGAACCGTTACCGCCGGAACCATTGCCGCCAGAGCCGTTACCGCCGGAACCATTGTCGCCAGAGCCACTGCCACCAGAGCCGTTGTCGCCAGAGCCACTGCCACCAGAACCATTGCCGCCAGAACCGTTGTCACCAGAACCACTATCGTTCTGAGAACCGTTATTTCCTGGAGGTTTATTATTATCCTTTGAGTTTCCTTCTGCAAAATGATCACTATTTTGTACAATAGCGTTTGTTAATGGGCGGAAGTTTTCAGTTGCAGCATTACCAATATTTAAACCGCTAAAAAAAGATAAAGAGAGTGTTGATGCTAAAATGAAGATTTTCGTCATGGTTTTCCTCCTAAGAAATTAATATTCCATCTAAAATACATCCCTTTGTAATATTTCTTAGGAAAAAGAGTTTTATGCAAAAAAAACTATATATAGAAAAAGGTGGTGTATTTCTCAAAGCAGAAAAGAGTTAATGTAGATTTCCTACAAATAGTAGAGGCGGAGAATTTACATTCAGAACGGTAGAGGAAGTGGCAGTAGATGAAAGAGTATATAGCGTTTGATATTGGCGGTACGCAAATTAAGTATGGCATTGTTTCAGAAATAGGGAGAGTATTAAAGCGTAAAACAGTTGTAACAGAAATTCATTTAGGCGGAGAACAAACTATTCAAAAACTTATATATGTATCAAAAAAAATAATGAATGAACATACTATTGCAGGAATTGGTATTAGCACCACGGGGATTGTTGATATTAGTAAAGGAATTGTGACGGGAGGTGCGGATCATATTCCGGGATATCGTACTATTCCTATTATTGATAGATTGCAAGAGATATTAAAAGTTCCAGTATCGATTGACAATGATGTGAATTGTGCAGCGTTTGGAGAAAAATGGAATGGTAGTGGAAGAGAGAAAGAGAACTTTATTATGCTCACCCTTGGAACAGGGATTGGGGGAGCGATTTTTATAGACGGAGAATTGTACCGAGGGCATTCATTTAGTGCTGGTGAATGGGGGAATATGTTAATAGAAGGAAAACCGTTTGAAGAGGTTGCCTCGATTTCAGGATTAATTCGTCTTGTCAGAAAATATAAAGGAAAAGGTGAGTGGAATGGGAGATTAATTTTCGAGTTGTATGATAAAGGAGATCGGGAAGTTGCTCAAGCAGTTAGGATCTTCTTTAAACATTTGGCAATCGGAATTAGTAATCTTGCTTATATTTTCAATCCAGAAAAGATTATTATTGGTGGAGGAATTACCGATAGAGGAAATGAGTTTTTAAAAGAAGTAAAAGAAGAGGTCAGTAAATACTTAAATCAAGAGATTTATAATAATTGTGAGATTGAACTTGCACAAAACGGTAATTGTGCAGGAATGATTGGTGCTATTTACCACTTCTTACATCATCATAAGTAAATTATATGAATGTTTTCATATAACTGAGAATTTATCCTTTTTATCGCTAGGTAAATAATGCTACAATATAAGAGAAGAATACAATATTTTCCGATTTGGAAAATGCTTTGTAGAAAGGGAGAAACTTCATGCCTATTATTTTAGAAAAAGGTCAAAAGATCGATTTAACGAAAGGACAACCAAAAGTAGCAAAACTACAGGTTGGCTTAGGCTGGGATCCAATTGGGCAATCAGGTGGATTTCTGTCTTCATTATTTGGAAGTAAACCAAATGTAGATTGTGATGCATCTGTTGTTATGTTAGAAGGAGATCGTTTTTTAAACAAAAATGATTTAGTTTACTTCGGAAATAAACTTTCTACTTGTGGTAGTATTATTCATTCAGGAGATAATTTAACAGGTGAAGGCGCTGGTGATGACGAAACAATTTTCGTAGAATTACATAAAGTTCCGAGCCGTATTAATCGTTTAGTATTCGTTGTAAATATTTATGACTGTGTAAATCGTCGTCAAGATTTCGGGATGATTCGTAATGCATATATTCGTATTCAAAACCCGCAAACTGGTGAAGAATTAGCACGCTATAATTTATCGGATAATTATGCTGGCAAAACGACTCTAATTGCAGGTGAAATGTATCGTCACGGAAGTGAATGGAAGTTTTCAGCTGTTGGAGAAGGCACACAAGATAAAAACTTAAGTGAGATTGTATCACGTTATCAATAAAATAAACCGAGGAGGAATTGAATATGGCATCAATTTCATTGAAAAAAGGACAAAAGGTAGACTTAACAAAAACGAATCCGGGTCTTTCAAAAGTTCTTGTAGGACTAGGTTGGGATACGAATCGTTATGACGGACAAAACGATTTCGATTTAGATGTTAGTATTTTCTTAGTAGGCGCTAACGGTAAAGTTTCAGGTGCAGAGGATTTCGTCTTCTATAATAACCCAAAAGGTGTGAATGGTGCTGTCGAGCATTTAGGAGATAACCGAACTGGCGAAGGTGAAGGCGATGACGAATCGATCAAAGTAGATTTGAAAAATGTACCTGCACATATCGAACGTATTTGTTTCACAATTACAATCTATGATGGAGAAGGTCGTAGCCAAAACTTCGGACAAGTTTCTAACTCTTTCGTACGTATTTTAGATGAAGAAAAGAATGCAGAATTAATTCGTTACGATTTAGGAGAAGATTTCTCTATTGAAACAGCCGTAGTAGTAGGTGAATTATACCGTCATGCAGGTGACTGGAAATTCAATGCAATCGGAAGTGGATTCCAAGGTGGATTAGCGTCTCTATGTAATAACTTTGGTTTAGACGTAGAGTAATAGATTTAATTTATATATCCATCGGTGAAATGTATGTTTACCGATGGATATATTTTTAAAGATAAAAATATAGAGGTGAATATAGATGGTTATTCAATTACAAAAAGGACAGAAAATTGATTTGGGTAAGACAAGCCCTGGTTTAACAAAAGCAGTAATTGGTCTTGGATGGGATATTAAATCTTATGACGGTGGATCAGATTTCGATTTAGATGCATCTGCCTTTTTATTAGATGCAAACGGAAAATGTACGAAGGAAACTGATTTTATCTTCTATAATAATTTACAGTCTCCTTGTGGATCTGTTTTACATACAGGAGATAACCGTACAGGTGAAGGTGAAGGTGACGATGAGCAACTTGTTGTGGACTTAAAGAAAGTTCCAGCAGATGTGCACAGAATTGCTATTACAGTTACGATTTATGATGCAGAAGGCCGTAGTCAAAACTTTGGACAAGTAGGAAATGCGTTTGTTCGTTTAGCAAATGAAGAGACGAATGAAGAAGTTCTTCGTTTTGATTTAGGGGAAGATTTCTCCATCGAAACAGCAGTTGTCTTTTGTGAATTATACCGTCATAATGGACAGTGGAAGTTTAATGCAGTAGGAAGTGGATTCCAAGGTGGTTTAGGTGCGCTTGTAAGAGCGTATGGCTTGGATGCATAGAAAGGAAACGATATTCGTTTCCTTTTTTTGACCTTTCTATAAATCTAGCAAAGAATAGGGGATAAAGGTAAGATGAGTATTTTGCAAGGAATCCTTGATACGTATGCTCAGTTTTTCGACTTGGACATGTGGATTAAAGTGTTGCAAGATCCAGTATCTTGGGGATTAATAGGTACACTTGTTGTACTTGAAGGTTTGTTATCTGCCGATAACGCACTTGTGTTAGCAGTAATGGTAAAACACCTTCCGGAAGAAAAACGTAAAAAAGCATTATTCTATGGACTTATTGGAGCTTATGTGTTCCGCTTTATTGCGATTGGAATTGGAATGTTCTTAATTAAATTATGGTGGGTAAAACTTCTTGGTGCACTTTACCTTGCTTGGTTATCAGTAAAATACTTTATTGATAAGCGTAAAGGTGCAAGTGAAGAAGACGAAGCTCACGGTATGAATCAAAACAGTATTTTCTTTAGAATGTTCGGTGTCTTCTGGGGAACAGTTGCGATGGTTGAATTAATGGATATCGCGTTCTCTGTAGATAGCGTACTTGCTGCATTTGGTGTATCTAATGAAGTTTGGATTTTATTATTAGGCGGAATGCTAGGTATTTTAATGATGCGTGGTATCGCTGGTGTATTCTTAAAATTGTTAGAGCGTATTCCAGAGCTTGAAACGACAGCATATATTTTAATCTTAATTATCGCATCGAAAATGCTATTGTCTCTAATTGATATTCATATTAGTCATACACTGTTCTTCATTATTTTAGTTGTAGCATTTGGAGCAACATTTATAATTCACTACATGAAGAATTCTGGACAAGCTAAAGAAGAAGTTGCAGCTACTAAAGAAGACAATAAATAATTGAAATGGGTTTGCTCGTTTTACGAGCGCCCATTTTTTATAACCAAAAATAGTTTATAATAGAAGAAAGATTTAGAAAAAACGTAAATGTTTTTGGAGGTGAACTGTTGTGTTTTCACGTTTTACACTTCAACCATATGCATTAAAAGATGAATCAGATTTAAAGCAATTTGAAACACTTTTAGAAAAACGCCCACAATATGAGCTGACAGAGAATGAAATGAAATTTAGTTATATAGCATGTCGAATCCTTGGCGTTCCTAATGATGTAGATGAATATTTTAATGAACTGTTTGATTATAGTGAAGCGAAAGGAATCGAAGTTTTACACGAACAAAATTTAAACAAAGTGATTGATTCGGAAAAGCTTCGTCATATTCAAGAAGTGTTCGGATTACATCAAGAAGCACCAAATGGTCTGACAGTAAATAGGCTAGTTGCACACTTATCTGGGAAACAACTTTTACCGAAAGTAGACAATCCTGATTTACAGCATTACATACATGCGACGTTCATTTCAGTATTGAAATTATATGAGAAACAACATAATCAGTCGTTAAAGACAGAAGGTTTCCGTCGTTTCTTAATCGACATAATTAAACTAAGCGAAAATTACGTAGCGAAGTGGTTCTCTACGATTAATTATAAGAAACAAATGCCGCGTATCGTTTGGTATGGTGATGCACAGGAAAGCCGTATATATTTCTTATATTTTCTTATTATGCTCGGTTGTGATGTGCTTTATTATCACCCCGAAGGAAAAGATGGATTTGAAAATATTGATGAAGAGGGAAGAACTTTTGTTGTATCTCATCCGGGTCGCATTTCGCTTGAACCATTCCCTGATCGTCGACGTGAGCGTGTTGCAACAGTAGCGTATCAAGCTTCGAAAGAAATTGAACAAGTACTTCACCACGATAATTCACTATTATATAAACCGTGGCAATTTCGTTCGTATACACCTGTAGCACGTACGTTAAAAACGACATATGATGAACTCTTTTTAATTACGAAAGAAAAGGCATTTGTACGTCCAACATTCTTTGTTGAAAATAAACATATTTATATTCCTTCTTTATTTGCGAAAATATCAGGCGTTTCAAAGAATGATAAAGAATATTTTCAACGATTAAAGGTTGTTACATCATTTGATAACAGTTTATTAATTAATACATTCCCATTTACGAAAGAGCAAAAAGCAAATTTCCAATATCATTATCGAGATGCATTGGACCGAGCTGGGAAATTACATCCTGATCTAATTATGAATAGCCATTGGTGGCCGCATAAGCGTTTACCGGAAGGTTTACAACATGGGATTGCAGAGGCGATTATCCATACGTGCGAAAGTGAAATGTGCAAACCAATTGCGAAAGAAACGAAACAAGATGTAGCACTGTATGTTTTCGCACAACTTTCTCAAATACCACCTAATATTTTAGAACAGCTTGAGAAATTTGATTATTCACAAGATGTACCGAAAATTGTTATATTTAATAATGAGAAGAGTGGAGAATTAACTCGTTCTGACGCTGTTTTATTACTATTTTTGAATCAAATTGGAGTAGATGTATTCCATTTCAATCCCACGGGCAGAAACGATATTGAACCGTATGTTGAAGCAGGAGCATTCGATTCCCATTGGCTTGAAGAAGTTAATTTCGATCTTGAGTTTCATGGTTCATCAGCCTATAAAAATTTATCACAAACAATAAAAGGACTATTTCGTCCATTTTTATAAGGAAAGGGAGAATACCATATGAATAACCCAGTCGTACTAGATTCGAAAACTGAATTGAATGAGCAAACCGCACAAGATGTTCGCTTGCAACTTAGACAAGATGCAGATGTGCAACGTATTTATAACGCAGTAGATATTAAAGATCAACTGGAATTAATTGAACTTGGAAAAGAACCTTCTATGGAAATTTCACGTTTCGCTGATCAAATTTTACATACAATGTCTCTATCAAAGATAGAAGATTCTGGTGAATTGTTAAAGCAACTTGGTAAAATTATGGACAGATTTGATAGTAAAGACTTTGCGGAAGAAAAAAGTGGTTTCTTCTCGCGCATGTTCAAAAAAGCAGATAAAATGATAGAACAAATCTTTAGTAAATATCAAACGATGGGCCGCGAAATTGATAAAGTTTATGTGGAAATTACGAAGTACCAAGATGAGATGAAAAAATCAATTGGTACGTTAGATGGCTTGTATGAGCAAAACTTAAAATATTATTTAGACTTAGAGAAGTATGTAGTAGCAGGAGAAATGTTATTAGAGCGTTTAAATACAGAATTAGTTCCGATGTATGAAGAGCGCGTGCGTAATAATGATCAATTAGCAGGTATTGAATTAGAGTCGCTTAAAAACTCGGTTGAAATTTTAGAGCAACGTATTGATGATTTAGAAAAAGCTCGTATGGTTGCGCTACTTACAGCACCACAAATTCGCATGATTCAACGTGGTAATAATAAATTAATTGGTAAAATCAATACAGCATTTATTACGACGATTCCTATCTTTAAAAATGGTATCATTCAAGCAGTAAATGCGAAACGTCAAAAGCTTGTTGCAGATTCTATGGCTGAACTTGATCGCCGTACAAATGAATTACTTAAGAAAAATGCACAAAATATCGCAACGCAAAGTGTAGAAGTAGCGAGATTATCAGGTTCTTCTAGTATTAAAATGGAAACACTTGAGGAAACTTGGAACATTATTTCAAGAGGTATGCAAGAAACACAACAAATTGAAGAACAAAATAAACGTGAGCGTGAAGAAAGTCGCAAGCGTATGGCTACATTAACAGAGAATATCAAAAAAGAATTACAAGGATAAATGAAAAGGCAATGAGGAATAGTCCTCATTGCCTTTTAGTTTCTCTTCACTAATTTAATAATTTCATTCACAACAAGTGGAATGATACTTAATAAGAGAACAAATCCCCAATCTCGCATCGTTAATGCATGTACACCGAATATATTTGCAAGGGGCGGGATGGAGATGATACAAACTTGCATAAGAACACCGATAAGAAGGGAGAAGACTAAATATTTATTTGTAAAGATCCCAATTGAAAAAATCGATTTCGTTCTTGAACGCAAGTTAAATGAATGAACAAGCTGAGAAAAACTAAGAACGACAAATGCCATCGTTTGGGCATGTAATAGAGCATCCTCATCAATTCGCTCTGGGAAAAGAGGGAATAAATTTGTATCTCCAGTATAGAATTTTGCTCCGGCGATAAAGGCTATTAACGTTAAAATCCCAATGACAGCCCCATTGAAAATAAGAAAAGGAACGCTACCACTAAATAGGCTTTCTTTCGCATGTCGTGGTTTTTCCTTCATCACATCTGGATCTTCAGGATCAACCCCAAGTGATAATGCAGGCAGTGTATCTGTAATTAAATTTACCCACAAAATATGAATAGGTCGTAGGGGTGTTGCCCAGCCAAGTAAAATCGCTAAAAATAAAGCGATAATTTCTCCAAAGTTACAAGAGAGTAGGAAGAGAATTGATTTTTTTATGTTACGATAAATATTTCTACCTTCCTCAACAGCTTTCACGATAGATGAGAAATTATCATCTGTTAACACGACATCAGCTGCTCCTTTTGCGACATCTGTTCCTGTAATGCCCATCGCTACGCCAACATCAGCTTGCTTTAAAGATGGTGCATCATTGACACCATCACCAGTCATAGAAACGATATTTCCTTTTGCGCGTAATGCCTTTACAATTTTCACTTTATGCTCTGGAGAGACTCTAGCGAATACATTTAAATGATTAATTTTGCTAGCTAGTTCTGTATCTGAAATGTTATCTAATTCAGTTCCAATCATAATTTCAGATATTTCTTCAGCAATGCCAAGTTCTTTGGCAATTGCAAAGGCGGTATCTTTATGGTCACCGGTAATCATAACTGTGCGAATACCGGCTTTTTTACATTCTGTAATTGAATCTTTCACTTCAGTTCGCGGTGGATCAATCATACCGACAAGACCGATAAAGATAAGATTTTCTTCAAGATGATTTATATCCACATCGTTTGAATTGTATTTTTTAAATGCGAATGAAAGTACTCTTAAAGCTTCTTGAGACATTGCTCCGGCAGATTCTAATATTTGATTTTTATCAGAATCAGTTAAAATCTCGATTTTCCCGTTTTTAAAAATATGGTTACATCGAGGTAAGAGCTTATCGATAGCACCTTTCGTCATGCTATAGCAGTTTTCATCGTATGTATGCACGGTTGACATCATTTTACGATCTGAGTCGAAAGGTAGCTCGTTAACACGTTCATGTATTTTTTCTAAATGATCTTTTTGCATGTTAAAAGTGCTTCCGGCCACCAGAAGAGCAATTTCAGTCGGGTCCCCGGTTTGTGATTCGTTATTGTAAGACGCATCATTACATAGCACCATATTCTCTAACAATAGACGTTGCGTATCATTATTTACATTCAAATGTTCTAAGTGATCGTATGTGTTATCACTATAAAAGTGAGTAACAGTCATTTTGTTTTGCGTTAATGTGCCTGTTTTATCTGAACAAATAATTGTGACAGACCCGAGAGCTTCAACAGCAGGAAGTTTACGGATGATGACGTTTTGTTTAATCATACGCTGCACACCAATTGCAAGAACGATGGAAACGATAGCTGGCAAGCCTTCTGGAATAGCTGCAACGGCTAAACTAATAGCAGTCATAAACATTTCTAGTGTATCTCGTCCTTGTAAAAAGCCGATGAGAAACATCACGATACAAATAGCTACAGCAACAAAGCCTAAATACTTTCCGACTTGTGCTAAGCTTTTTTGAAGTGGTGTCATATCATCGTCTGCTTCATGTAACAGGGTAGCAATCTTACCAATTTGTGAGTTCATTCCAGTTTCAACAGCAACACCGACGCCTCTTCCGTATGTTACAAGAGTAGACATAAAGGCCATGTTTTTTTGGTCGCCGAGTGGTACTTGCTCATCACTTTGCATGGAAGGGTGGTAGATTGCATCTTTATCAACAGGGACAGATTCACCAGTTAGAGCAGATTCTTCAACTTTTAAATTTGCGGTTTCGATAAGGCGTAAATCGCATGGGATATATCGTCCGGCGTCGAGCATAACGATATCCCCTGGAACGACGTGCTCAGATGGAATTTCTTTTAGTTCACCATTTCTCTTGACGATAGCTTTAGGCGTCGCCATCTTTTTCAATGCCTCTAAAGCTTGTTCTGCTTTCGATTCTTGGACAACACCGATAACAGCATTTAAAACTACAACGAGCGCGATAATACTGGCATCCGCCCATTCACCTACAAAGGCAGAAATAAGGGCAGCAATAATAAGGACATATACGAGGACGTCATTAATTTGGGCGAAAATACGCTGCCATAAAGTGCGTTTTTGTTTTGTAGCTAATTCATTAGAACCGTATTGCTTTAAACGGTCACTTACAATCTCATCTGTTAAACCGTGTTGTTCGTTTGTTTCTAGGTCAATTAATGTTTGATCTTTCGTCTTACTGTACCAATTGCTCATAAGTAAGCACCTCCAGTAAAAACAGTTAGCAATGGTAGTGTTGCTATTATTTGTGAGTAGTATGTATGGAGAAAAAATCTAAGATGAGGTTCTACTTCTATTGTACAATATTTTACAGTTGGTTGAGGGAAAGAGAAGAGTTGTCATGAATTTGTTGGAAATAAAAAAGAGCCTCATATAAGAGAGGCTTTTTTACTTTTTAATTAATGTACCTAATTCTTCTGTAATAGCTTGCATTTCACTAATGCTGAAAGTTTCACGTTTCATAACATGATCATAAATGTCACGTAAATCTTCGTACATTTCTTCGTTAAAACTAGCAGCTCTCATCGCTCCAGCATTAACCATACGTAATTTTTCTTTAATAGCTTCGACCATATATTCAACGTTTTCTTCTGACTTTACGGATAAATCCACCGAAGTGTCCCCCTTTAAAATAACATAAGGCTATCTTAACATTTTTTATCATTTTCGTTAATGAATCTTTTCAATCCTATTAAATTAGTAGGGATTTCCTTTATATTTAATAATTGGTTGTTTATACTATAAGTATATATGAAGAAATGCACCAAGAAGGGAAGAAACAAAAACATGGTTCAAGTATTGTTTGTTTGTCTTGGGAACATTTGCCGTTCTCCAATGGCAGAAGCGATTTTTCGAGATCTTGTCGTAAAAGAGGGACTCGAAGAGAAAATTGTCATTGATTCTGCAGGAACTGGAGATTGGCATGTTGGCCATCCGCCACATAAAGGAACACAAAAAATTTTAAAAGAAAATGCAGTCACTTTTGAAGGAATTAAAGCAAGGCAAGTAGAAAAAGAAGACTTAACAAAGTTTGATTATATTATTGCCATGGACAACAAGAATATAGCAGATTTAAAAAGTTTAGGTAAAACTGGAGGCTATATTGGTAGACTGTCCGACTTTGTTCCAGACGGTGGCTGGACAGACGTTCCTGACCCTTACTATACAGGGAATTTCCAAGAAGTATATGACCTTGTAACAGAAGGGTGTGCAAAGCTATTAGCTTTCATTCGAAATGAACAAGGAATATGAGGAAGCTTAGAAAGAAATACTTTCTAACATAAGAAATGAAAGGGTGAAGGAATATGGCAAAGAAAAATAATATTGCTCGAAACATTGCGATTGGTGTAGCGGCAGGTGTAGCTGTATCCATGTTAAAGAAAGAAAACCGTGAAAAAGTAAAAAATACAGCAGAAAAAGCAAAAACAAAGATGATTGAAATTGGTGAAAATGCAAAGATCAAAGAAAAAGTGCAAACTGTTACAGATAAAGGACGCGAACTTGCTGATTTCAATGTGGTAAAAGCGAAAGTAGCAGAAATTAAAAAATTAACGCCATCTGTTGTAGAGACGTTAAAAGAAACGAAAGAAATTTTTAGTAAGAAAAAAGTTGAGCCAGAAGAAAAACCAGAAACGATTGAAATTCAAGCTGTATCTCCAAAGGTAGATGAGCTGAAAGCAGAAGAAGAGCCAGTAGTTGCTGAAGATGGTGGTATGAAAGAAGCGCGTGAATTATTTATAAAAGACTCAAATGCAGTGGAAAAAAAAACTGAAGCGTACATTGAGTTAAAGCAAGATAAAGAAGAGAAGAAAAGCGTTTAAACATATATGAGAAAAATTTTAGAAAAGGTGAGAAGAAATCGTACTTATTCGTTTGGTAAAGATTTATATGACCGGACGATGCGCGATGATGTAGCGGGCTTGGCAGCACAGCTCGCTTATTTCTTCTTGCTTGCAATTTTTCCTGGGCTCGTTTTCTTAATTACGCTTCTTGGATTTATTCCCATTCAAACAGAGGATGTGCTTAGTTTATTAGAGGTTTATGTACCAGATGATGCAATGAACTTAATTGAGGTAAATGTAGATAAAGTTGTAAACCAGCAAAATGGTGGTTTATTATCATTTGGTTTATTATCCATGTTATGGTTTGCCTCAAATGGTGTTAATGCGGTTATGAATGCTTTTAACCGAGCTTATGACGTGAAGGAAACACGTTCTTTTATTACAACAAGAGCGTTATCAATTGTGTTTACATTAGCTATTATTTTTATGATTGTCTTTGCGTTAATTGTTCCGGTATTCGGACAAGTTATTGGAGCAGCAGTGTTTAAAGCACTCGGTTTATCAGATAGTTTTTCTTTCGTATGGAGCATTACACGATTAGTAGCGAGTTTCTTCGTACTATTTGCTTTGTTTAGTTTCTTATATACATTTGCACCAGATCGAAAGTTAAAAAGAAGAGAAGTTATTTCAGGGGCGTTATTTGCTACTGTAGGATGGATTGTGGTGTCTTACTCATTTGCTTATTATGTAGATAAGTTTGCGAATTACGCCAATACATATGGTGGTCTCGGTGGTATCATTATTTTAATGTTATGGTTTTATTTAACTGGATGGGTAATTTTACTTGGCGGTGAAATTAATGGTTTACTCCACCATTATAGAACCGGTGACAATAATTCCCGTAATGAATAATGAGCTCTTGTTCCATAATAAAAAGGAACAGGGGGGATATTTCATGAGTAATAATAAAAAGAACCATAATAATAAAAGTAATAATAAACAAAAGAGCAGTTCGCATCCAAAGCATAAAACGAGTAGCAGTGCGAACGGTCATAATAGCTATCATTAAAAAAAAACGGGTCCTCTATGAGGGACCCGTTTTATTTGCTTCCTTTTAGTAATCGTAAGCCATTCAAAATGACAAGAATCGTACTTCCTTCATGGCCAATAACACCGAATGGAAGAGCTAAAAATTGTAAAAAATTCGAACAAATTAGTAGTGCAATTACAGCTAGCGAAAAGATTACGTTTTGCTTCACAATACGGTTCATTCGTTTTGATAGACGGATCGCTTGAGAAAGTCGAGATAATTCGTTCTTCATCAGTACAACATCCGCAGTTTCTAAAGCTACGTCTGTTCCTTCTCCCATTGCTACACCAATGCTAGCAGTAGCTAGTGCTGGTGCATCATTTATACCGTCTCCGACCATTGCTACTGTACCGTATTTTTCTTTTAACTTTTTAATCGTTTCAACTTTTGTTTCTGGTAAGCATGATGCGTAATATTCCTTTATATTACTTTCAGAGGCAATTGCTTTTGCCGTTTCTTCATTATCTCCAGTAATCATAATTGCTTCGACACCAATGCTTTGTAAATCACGAATAGCAGCTATTGTTTCTTGGCGAAGCGTATCTTTTAAAGCGATAAGTCCAAGAATGCCTCCCTCATCACTAATATAAACGACAGTTTTACCTTCTTTTTCAAGTGAGGCAGAAATACCATTATGAAATGTCTTTGTTTCTTCACCGATAAAATCAGCTTTACCTATTTTATAAGCGCTGTTTTCCAATCTTCCTTTTAGACCAAAACCAGTTACATCTTCAACCTTTTCTGGTTTTTTTAATATAATGTCGTACGCATGTTGTGCATATTTAACAATGGATTCAGCTAAAGGATGTGTAGAGTGACTTTCAATTGATGCTGTAATAGAAAGTACTTCTTTTTCTGTTATATTTTCTCGAACATATACATCTGTTACGGTAGGTTTACCTTCTGTTAATGTTCCTGTTTTATCAAACGCGATTGCTTTCACAGAAGCAAGGCGTTCTAAATGTATACCGCCTTTAAAGAGAATACCGTTTCTCGCTCCGTTAGAAATGGCTGATAACGTAGCTGGTGTAATGGCAGCTACGAGTGCACAAGGAGATGCGACTACAAGTAAGATCATAGCGCGATAAAACGTTTCATTCCAGCTCCAGTCAAGTAAGAAATGAGGAACGAACATCATAAGCGCAACAACGAGTAGTACACCTTTTACGTATGTTCCTTCAAACTTTTCGATGAATAGTTGTGATGGTGATTTTTCACTTTGTGCACTTTGGACGAGACGGATAATCTTTTGGAATAATGTTTGATCGCTCGGCTTCGTAATTTTAACTTCGATAGCACCACGTAAATTTACAGTACCGGCAAATACTTCATCGCCATGTCTTTTCTCATTTGGAATAGGTTCTCCTGTGATTGCTGCCTCATCGATATTTGTTTCACCGTTATGAATCGTACCGTCAGCAGGAACACGTTCACCTGGTTTAATTAAAATAATGTCGTTAATTTGTAACTCTCCAACAGGAACACGTTCCTCAGTTCCTGTGGAAATACGTAATGCTTCTTCAGGTTGTAAGTCAAGAAGAGCGGAAATTTCTTTTTGGCTCTTACTTAACGTATAAGATTCCATAGCACCGCTGAGTGCAAAGATGAAGATTAAAATAGCCCCTTCTGCCCAGTAGCCAATAATTGCAGCACCGATAGCTGCAAAGAGCATTAGCATTTCAACATTTAGCTCTTTTTCTTCAATCGTATCTTCAATTCCTTCTTTCGCTTTTGCATATCCACCAACTATATAAGCAAGGATATAGCAAGTAATACCTACATTCATTGCATCGTTCTTTGTGAATAGCCAGCCAGCTAAAATAAAAATACCAGATGCCAATGCAAATACAAGTTCATAATGTTTTTTTAATGTGTCCCATAAAGAGGGATGGGAAATTGCTTCTTTTGCCTGTAACGTTTTTACTTCTGAGTTCATTACTACTCGCTCCTTCCGAATTCTTATTGAGAAAAATAATCAAAATCGAAACCCCTATAAAACGACGAAAGCTGCCATCCATAATGGATAGCAGCATTTCTGTTGAATCTGTTTTTAATCGTTATTATGTTGTAATTATTCTATAGTATATCATATGTTTTTATGAGATGGTACGGTTTTGTTTCAAGTATAAACGGAAAACTTGTGTTTTCGCAATTCCTCTGGTATATATGAATATTGTTCATAAAAGATCGGAAAGGAAGACAACAAGTGAAGACAGAGAAATTTTTTACCCATCCGATTGGCGTATTTATTGCTGCAATAGTAGCAACTTTTTTATGGGGAAGCGCATTTCCTTTTATTAAATTAAGTTATGTTGAACTTGGAATTCAACCACAAGAAGTTGGAGAGCAAATATTATTTGCTGGTTATCGTTTCTTGTTATCTGGGGTAATGCTTTTATTCTTTTTTAAAGTGTTAGGGAAAAATATGAGCTTCAAAAAAGGAACGGGGAAACAGTTAATACAAATTGGTTTATTCCAAACGTTTCTTCAATATATCTGTTTTTATATTGGAATGAGTTATAGTTCGGGGATTGAAGGAGCTATCATTTCAGGGACATCATCATTCTTTCAAATTTTACTCGCCCATTTTGTATATAAAGATGATGCTCTCAATATGAGAAAATTAATTGGGGTATCGATTGGTTTTTGTGGCGTCATTTTAGTAAATGTGCCGAGTGATGGTAGCTTATCATTTCATTTTGGAATCGGAAGCTTATTACTTCTTAGTGCAGCAATGCTGTATTCATATGGAAACATATTAGCAAAAGAAGGTAGTAAAACATTAGATGTTGGCTATATGACAGCATACCAAATGATTTTTGGTTCTATAGGATTATTATGTATAGGGGCTTTACAAGTTGGAGTAATGCCATTTACATTTAGTCTACACGCACTACTTATGCTGATTTATTTATCTTTCTTATCTGCAGCTGGTTTTTGCATTTGGAATACAATTATGAAATACAACAAGGTTGGAAAAGTATCTATGTATATGTTCTTTATACCCGTATTTGGTGTGTTATTATCGAGCATGATTTTAGGTGAAGCAATTCATTCATTTGTGCTACTTGGTTTAGCATGTGTAGCCGCGGGAATTATTGTGGTAAATCGGACGCCAGCTAAGCAAAAAATAGAGCAAGAAAAACAAGTGGCATAGAGAGCAGAAAAGCGATTACAATGGAAGAACAGTGCTGTTCTTCTTTTTTTTAGAAAAAGGATAATAGACTAAGTGTAACGAAAAAAGATACAAAAAGCATTTATTGAGGAGAACATATTATGAATCTACTTTACGTGGTGTTAATTGGGCAAATACTTCTTTTTTTTATTGGTGCAATTTATGCAATAGGGCAGACAAAAAGAACGAAAGTTAATATGCCGTTACCTTTAGCAATCCGTCTTATTCTTAGTTTTTCTTTAACAGGTAGTGCAATTTGGATATGGTTACAAGATCCATCTGTAGAGTATAGTACGTGGGTTGCACTTGGTATGACTTTATCGACTGTGGGAGATTTGTTTATGGCTGGGTTGATTCCAATTGGTCATCGATTAATTGGTGGGATGGTTACTTTCGCCCTTGCTCATTGTTTTTATGTAAAAGCATTTTTGCAAACAGGAATTTCATGGAATGGTTTTTGGATTGGCTTACTTGTATATGGGCTCTTTCTAATTGTAGGATGGTTCTTCTTTATCCGAAATGATAAACAGGATAAATTGTTTACGATAGGAGCTCTAATTTATGGATTGTGGGTTGGGGGAATGGCGTGCTTTGCATTCGCCTTATATTATGAAAATACAGGAATATGGTGGATACCAGCGTTTGGTGGTTTACTGTTTGTGATTTCTGATTTTATTATTGGCGTGACAGATATCGGAGGGCGTAAATTGAAGTATGAGCCACTTTGGATTTGGTTTACATATGTAGCTGCTCAAATGTGTATTGTATATGTGGGATTATAAAAAGATACTCTCAAAAATAGTGGATAGACTATTTTGAGAGTATCTTTTTTGCTTGTTTAATTTGATCAGTATTGTTATTTTGAAATTTCTGATATTGTAATTTAATAATTCAGAATTTTGTAGAAAAATATCAGTCGTATTATTTATAATAAAAGTAAAAAGATGATGAGATGGTGAAATGATGCAAAGGAAAAAATGTTGGCGTGAATTTTTTGGAACGATTGCAATTGCATGTTTATTGGTGTTTTTGGCGAAAATTTTTGTGTTTTTCCCTACGACTGTAAAAGGAGCATCCATGAGGCCGACGTTGCAAGATGGAGATAAGGTGATTGTTAATAAGTTAGCAAAACAATTTGAAAGCTATGGGAGAGAAGACATTATTGTTGTGAAAACAGATAATTTTTATGTCAAAAGAGTGATTGGATTGCCAGGAGATATTATTGAGATGAGAAATGATCAATTATATGTAAATTCTGAAGTGAAAGATGAAGAGTATTTGGATAGTAATAAAAAACAAGCAGAAAAAAACTTATGAATTTAACAGAGGACTTTGGACCGATTACAATTCCTAAAAATAAGATTTTTGTTATGGGAGATAATCGCCTAATAAGTAAAGATAGTAGAAATGGTTTAGGTTTTATTGATAGAGAAGATGTGTTAGGAAAGTTAGCAGGCATTTATTATCCGTTTGAACATATGAAAATAATAAAGTAAAAAAACCAAGCAAATTTTAGTTTGCTTGGTTTTTCTGTTAAACAGTAGGAGATTCGTTAGATACAAAGATATCTTCATGTTTCTTTGTAGTACTTAAAACGAATTTATGTTGTAGCAATTGTAGTTTAAATAACGCTAAAGGATCATGATATGTTTCTGGATTGCTTCTTAGCGTTGCTAATGTTTGTTCATCTTCCTGTATCTCAAGTTGAGCTGCATCCACATTTTGTTTCAATATGCTAAGTGGATCTTTAAAGAACATCATGATATCGCGTTCTAATGCCCCTTCAAATACTTCAAATTGTAGGAAGAATTGTTTTGAAATTGTGTGAGCAATTTCTGTATAGTCTTCTGTTTCAATATATTGTTTATATTTGTTGGCGAGCATAGATTGGTTTTTTTGCATATTACCAAATAATTTTCCGGCACTTTTTAAGAAAAACTGTGTCGGTGTAAAGCGTAATAAAATATTGATGTTTGTTACTGTAATTCGATTTGTCATTCGTACAACATCTCGATTCCAATCATCTAATAATTTGAAATCGCAAGGAAGTTTCATACGTTCTTCTTTATATAATTTATTAAATGTTTCACTCATTTCATCTAAATAAGCTTGAGCTTGAATAAATTCATTATGTGCTGTTTCAATCCATTCTTGAATAGACCCAGTAAATTTAGGAAGAAGTACCTGTTGTACATGCTTTTGAACTCGTTCATTCATTGCAGCATTTAATTCTTCATGAACTAGTTTGAAATCACTATCTTCTTGAACAAGATCAGAGCAGCTCTGTAATAATTCAGGAATTTGAGAATGTATATCTCGTGTAATTTCTTCTTTCGTTAAAAGATAGGATTCGGTAATAGAGCGAATTTTATCTTTTTCAAGAGCAGTAAGGTTATTAATAAATCCAGTAAGTTTCACTGAGATGTGTTTATTCCAGCGTACGGATTTTACTAATGTATTTTCTAATTCCACACGTTCGTTTATGAGATAAGCAATCGTCTTTTGCGTAAACCATATTAGCTTTTCTATACGTTCTTTTTCTATATCGCGTTTTGCAAGATTAGAGAGAATAGATTCTGTTACATCTCCAAGTTGCTGGCTACTCTCTTGCGAAGGAGAGTATGGGAAGAATTGTGCATCTGGAAAATGCACTTTAAGTTTACTAATTAGTTTTTCATTAGTAGTCGTATTATTTGTGTGTAATACGAAGTGAATTTGTAAGTTTGATACTTGTTCACGTAAATAAATTAACGTATCAATTTCTTCACTATGCAATGGTGAAGAAGAATTTAATACGTAAACAAGACTATCTGCTGCTTGTAAGTATTCAAAGTATGCATTGTTTTTATCCAATTGTCCTTGAATGGATGGTGTAATAAGAAATGTAAACTTATTTTTTCTTAAAAACCTACTTGGTAGCTTAATTTCTATACATCTTTTCTCAAGTTCCGACTGAGCAGATGTAGCCGTTACTTGATGGAATTCATCAAGGTTAGGGATACTTCGTATATCTAACGCGGTAAATTCTGTTATTTCAGTTTGACTAGCGTCTTTAAATAGAATAGGAGTTGTTAAAGTTTCATTTAAGATGTTCTCTCCTAATATTGAATTAACAAATGATGTTTTATCATGGTCACTAGTTCCAGCTATTAGTAGTGGCGTGACATTTAAATCGCATAGTTCATGGACGAGTAGCGTAAATTGATGACTTAAATCTACATCATTTTTCTCAGCCCATACAGCGATTGTTTCGAATAAATGAGAAACTGTTTCCATATTTACATCTGCTTCAGCAGATGTATTAGAAAGTAAGGATCCAGCACTTTTTACGAGTAATGATTCTAAAGTTGTAGGTGAGACTTCATTCCATGCTAACACTGCTGCAGAGACAACTAGAGAATCTTTTGCTTTCGTTAAACTGAACCAATTTGTTAATAAATTTGGTACAAGTCCGTTTAATTCATGCATAAAATGATTTCCGGTAATTAATGCAAAGTATGTTTCTTGATAGCGAGTAGAAATTTCATTCCAATCGTCATTATTGTCTGTTTCAATATGCAAGAATAAATGATTAATACTTTGAATCCAAGGAAGGTATAAGGATTCATGTTGATAGCTATTCCAAAGAGCAATAACAAGTTCTTTAAATTGAGCTTGATCAACAGCATATAGAGCTTTTAAAGACTCATAGAAATATTCAGGCTTAATATTTTTTGTAAATCCTTTATTTATGTAATTTATTAACGTATCAAACCAGTGTAAAGATTGTGTTCGAATACCTTCTTGAACAGCTAGTTCGATAGCGTTGTTCCAATCTTCTTGTTTTTCATAGAAAGAACGTGCAATTGCAGTAATATTTGGGTAATCCGGTTGGAATGCAACAGCTTCACTAATCGTCTTAAAAGCAAGTCCTAAACGATCTTGTTCGATATAAAGAGAAAGAAGTTGTAAGGAAACCTCCATCGTAAGAGTTGTATCTTCTGTTTGAATGGATTGATAAATTTCTTCTGCCTTTGGTAAAAATCCTAGTTCAAAATAAGCATCTGCAATATTTTTTGTTGCCCAAAGTGTAAGAGCATTATTTACTTTTTCCCATTTAAATATAGCTGCTTCAAAATCTTTATTTTGATAATAAAATTCACCTTGAGCAAATCGAATATTAGAAATGTTGGAGAATTCATTTTTAGATTCATTTATATATGCTTCACCGAGTACTTCCGATGCAGGAGTAGAAGTTTCTTCTGTTAAAAATGTTTTATAGTAAACTTTTTGAATAAATTGATTTTCAATGGTCATGTTCGTTCCCCCCTGTATAATTTAGAAAAATGATGTTGTATGTAAAAGGGTTCATGTTCTTTTAATAGGTAGAAGTTGCATTATATAGACCAAACTATGTTTTTGCTAGATATATCATTTTTCTTGAGAGTTAAACCGTTGCGAAAAGTAACTTTCCTTTATTGTAACAAAAAAACACGCATATGAATTTTTATTTTTTATCGGGTCATTTGCGGGCAGTAAGAATCTACTCTCAAAATTGGTGAATGTAAGTGAGTTATGTGGGAGTCGGGATGTCTGTAGAAGCAAGATTGGCGTAGATTAATAATTAGTAGAGGATGAAGAAAAGCCCCACTGATTAAAGTTTCACTTTATCTCTGTTAAAGGAAAGAATAGAAGTAGAGTTCATTATAAAAACAATGTATAGTGAATATGTATACCATGTTTGCCTTAAAGATAGAAAGGGTACAATGTGGAATAACGATCGTGCATAGGATGTGTCTTCCGAATGGAACAACATATTGGCGAGTTAATCGCGCATTATGGCTATTTTGGAATTGTTATAGCTTTGGCTGGTGGGATTGTCGGATTACCGATACCAGACGAGTTTTTATTGACCTTTATTGGTTATAATGTTTCAAAAGGAGTTATGTCAGGAACTGCTGCTTTTTTAAGTGGGATGGCTGGTGCGATGTTAGGGATTACGTTAAGCTACATATTAGGTTTAAAACTTGGGCTCCCTGTTTTAAAGAAATATGGGCCGAAAATTAGAATTAAAGAACATCACATTGAAAAAACACATATTTTATTTGAAAAATATGGGCCATTTCTTTTAATGATTGGTTATTTTATACCGGGAGTACGTCATTTAACGGCATATTTTGCTGGGGTATCAAATTTGACACTTTGGCGTTTTTGTTTGTACGCTTACGGTGGTGCGCTCATTTGGATAAGTGTTTTTATTGGGCTTGGCTGGAAGTTAGGCGAGAAGTGGCGCTTCGTTGAGTATAGTTTACATCATTATGGAATATGGATTTTATTAATTTCAGCAGTTGTTACATGTGTTGTATGGTTTTACATAAAGAAAAAGAAAAACCGCTAATAGCGGTTTTTTTAGCTGAAAGCAATAAATAATACACCAGCTGTAATAAAGACTACACCAACACCGGTCATAAAGTTTAACTTTTCACCGAGGATAATCATAGCGAGAATGATAGAAAATACGACGCTTAATTTATCGACAGGAGCTACTTGTGAAACCTTTCCTGTTTTGAGGGCAAGAAAATAAAATAGCCATGAAGAAGCACCTGCAATCCCACTTAATGTGATAAATAGCAGTGCTTTTTTATTTAGCAGTACGTCGCCGATATTTTGAAATTTACCTTGTATGATAATAACGCCTATCATAAATAATGCCATAATAATAGATCGAATTGTTGTTGCAACGTTTGCATCGATTCCGTCTAAACCAAACTTTCCAAAAATCGATACAAGGGCAGCAGCAATTGCTGATAATAGTGCAAATAAGAGCCACGAACTCATAGTAAAATCCCTCCAATCTTACAGTATTATACATGAAAATGATTCTCATGTATAAAGTTGAAGTAATTAAGGTTTATAGGAAGCATGACTCCAACTTAACTTCTTGCTCCACTTGAATTTTAAGGTGGGAGTTTTACTGCCCGCAAATAGTGGGCTAAATAACGAAATAATCCCCACCTTATATTTTTAATAAGGTGGGGATTATTATGCTACTCTGCAATTTCCTCATATAAAAAGTACGTTACATTATAAATATGCTCTACTTCATCGTCTGTCATAAACAGTAATTCGTCACGCTCAATCCCTTTCTTCTTTTCAATAAACTCAATCATATTTTTGCGTTCTTCTCTCTTCATCAATTTTATTTCTCCTCTCAATCTGTTTTAATACAGTTTATTTAAGTTACTGCTATTATATAACAGAATCTTTAGAAAGTTCCACCTATTTTATTGTTTTTTTCAAAAGAACTTTTCGACAAAACAAGCCCACCTAAAGGGGGCTTGTTTTATTTTATAGTCGTAAAAACTCAGGCTCCGTCGTACCGGCACCATCGATGTAATAAATTGTGTCGGGATTGATTTTTATCAATACGTAATTAGGGTCTTCAGGACCGAGTAACCAACGTTTTAAGCTATTATTCCAAAACTTGTTTTTTAATGTTGAGTCTTCCTCGATTGAAGCTAATCCTTCAACTTCAATATAATCTTCATCTAATTTTTTTCCTTCTCGTCCGAGTAGTACATGGACATTAGGATTTTGTTCAATATCTGTTATCTTTTTTGATTGTCGATCTGTTGCAACATATAGTACAAAATCTTCATGGAAAAACATCATAAAGGCACTATGCGGTTTCTCGTTACGTACTGTGGATAATACACCGGTACGTTGTCCTTGGATAATAGTTGCAATTTTCTCTTTTAAGTGCATATTCTTTACCTCTTTTCCTAATTTATATTTTCTCTGTTTAAACAAGATAATTTAAATATCTTTCATACTGTTTTCTTCAAGTCGATTTTTTAAACGTAATTGTGATGAAATCGGACAAGTTAGGAGAAGAATAATAATAATATTGAGGAGAAATACATACGATGGAAGGGTGAAAAGCATGTTTAATAAAATATTTCTTATAGTAGCACTTATAGGTGTACCACTATCTGTACTTGGAAAAACACTTCATTGGCCAGAAACAATTATGTTCGCTGTGTATTGTATTACGATTATCGCGTTAGCTGGTTTTATGGGGAGAGCAACAGAGAGTTTAGCAATTGTATCTGGTCCTAGAATAGGCGGATTATTAAATGCTACTTTCGGTAATGCTGTTGAACTTATCATTTCAATTTTTGCACTTCAAGCAGGGTTAATTGAAGTGGTGTTAGCTTCTTTAACGGGTTCTGTACTTGGAAATTTATTATTAGTAGGAGGACTATCCTTCTTTGTAGGTGGACTTAAATATAAAAGGCAAAGCTTTAACGTTTACGATGCAAGGCATAATTCAGCTTTATTAATATTTGCTGTTGTCGTGGCCTTTGTTATTCCAGAGATCTTTTCAATGAAGATGGACGCTGGCAAGACGTATCAATTAAGTATAGGTGTTTCTATTATTATGATTATCATGTACATTGCTGCATTACTATTTAAGTTAGTTACGCACCGTGGTGTATATCAACATAAAAGTGACGAAGTAGCGCATGAAGAAGAGCCAGAGTGGTCGAAAGGGAAGGCACTCCTTATTTTAGCGATAGCAACACTGGCGGTAGCTTATGTATCAGAGGCGCTCGTGCATACTTTTGAAACTGTTGCAAAATCATTTGGTTGGTCAGAATTATTTATAGGGGTTATTATCGTTGCAATTGTTGGAAATGCAGCGGAACATGCATCTGCAATTATTATGGCTTATAAAAATAAAGTAAATATTGCAGTCGAAATTGCAATAGGTTCTACATTACAAATCGCCATGTTTGTTGCTCCTGTACTAGTATTGCTATCTATGTTCTTCGCGCAGAGGATGCCTTTAGTATTTACCATACCAGAACTTGTATCTATGATTACAGCCGTTTTCTTAACGATTGCGATTTCAAATGATGGAGATACAAACTGGTTTGAAGGCGGCACTTTACTAGCGGCGTATGTCATTATGGGAATTGGTTTTTATTTATTATGAAAAATAGGCATAACAATTGTGCTCAGAGAAAACAATAAACAAAGTAGTATATATACCTTTACATAGGAAGGAGCCAGACAGGTGAAACGAGTATACAGCATATGTCTTTCAACTATGGTCTCGTTTATTTTATTATTTCCTAACATGAGTTTTGCAAAGACAACAGTAGGAACAAAAATGCCTTCATCTGTTTTAAATATTTCAAAAGACAATACATTTCCAAATGATGCGCAAGATTTGCCACGTTTACAGCCAAGTAAGTTTGCTCAAGAACTATTGAAAACAGCTAATATTAAAATTGAAAATCCAGACTTAATTCGGATGTTTAATGAAACGACAATTTCAAATGCGCCGCTTGCAGTAGGGTACCGGGCAAAAATTTATTTAGGTCAATGGGCTTTACATTATGAATCAGTAGACACATCGATTAATTGGGAATATAAACAAGTGAATCGAAATGTGTATGATAATCGCGGAGGAGACCGTTTATATCCACTTCGCTATAAGCAAGAAACACAAAAGACGGTTGAAGGCGATTTAACAGCAGATATGAAAGATGCTGCAGATGTGAAAAAAATGATGCTTCTCAAAGCGCTTGAAAAAGTACAATTGCCCCTTTCGTTTAAAACAACTATTGGTTATGGTACTGGACATGAGCGTGTGTATAATATTAGTCCGAGTCAACTCGGATATTTATACGCTTATACACCAGCAGTAAATGAAAAGGGAAAAGTAACATTTGGAGAAGTGTATCTTGTATTAAAGGGAAATCAAAAAAGACTTGTTGTGAAAAATATTACTTCTCAAGGAATTGGAGCGGCGATTCCAATTCATGATCATTTATTTTTTAAATTCATTTCTTCTTCCCACTCGCAATAACATAAAAAAACGTCAGCTTATAAGCTGACGTTTTTTTATAATGTAATGTTTGCTGTTTTTGATAAGAAATCTTCTGTCGGATAGTAGCTGTTTTTTACAAGAACATTTGGTCCAAGACATTTTACTGCAGGACAGTGACAGCTTAATGATTTTGCTGTTTTTGAAGCACTCCATTTGTCATATGCTTCTTGTAATGTGTTTGTTTGTATGTTTCCTAGAAGTGGAACATCACCAAAGTCCGTCACAATAATATTTCCATCGAAAATATTTACATTTAAACGAGAACGGCCATCTGGATCGTTACGAACGGTTACATTTTTGCTCTCTTGTAATTTTTTAAATGTGGCAATGTCTCGCTCGTCATCGCTACAAGCATAGAAAGGTAAAGTTCCAAATAACATCCATACATTTTCATCGCGAATTTCTAGTAAATGCTCAATCGCATCACGAATTTCAGCTTTTGTTAAAATCTCTAGATTACTCGCGAAGTCACTTGGATACATTGGGTGAACTTCATGACGTTTACAGCCCATCTCTTCGACGATTTGGCGGTGAATATGTTCAATATGTGGTAGAGTTCTTTTGTTTAACATTGTTTCGGCAGATACAAGTACACCTGCATCTGATAGAGCCTTACTATTTGTAATCATTCTTTCGAATAATTTTGCACGTTGTTCGTAAGTAGGTTTACGCTCCATCATTGCAAATCCGCCTTCAACGAAGTCATCAATTGTTCCCCAGTTATGAGAGATATGCAACACGTCTAAATAAGGAATAATTTGTTCGTAACGTGCTAAATCTATAGTTAAGTTAGAGTTGATTTGAGTGCGAACGCCTCGTTCATGGGCGTATTTTAAGAGTGGTGTTACATAGTTGTCGACGGATTTTTTTGAAAGCATAGGTTCTCCGCCAGTAATACTTAAAGAACGTAAATGAGGAATCTCATCTAATCGTTTTAATAAAAGATCCATCGGAAGCGGATTTGGGTCTTTCGGCTGTAACGTGTAACCAACAGCGCAATGCTCACAGCGCATATTGCATAACGTCGTCGTTGTAAATTCAACATTTGTTAATAGTAGTTTGCCGTACTCTTCAAGGTCCATATACGCTTCCCATGGATCGTAAGAAGGAGTAATCGGCTTCATTTTTTGTGATATCGTCATATGAAATACTCCTTTGACTATTGAAATAACAATTTGTCCATTCTCTATAATAGAAGAATATGTGCTTTTTATAAAGTGAAACTTTTTAGCATGAAAAGAGAGAGGGCTTACATTATAGTGGATGACTGTGACAAAATTGGTGAAATTTCATGCCCATAGCAATCATTTTTGCGGTATAATAAAAGCAACTCGAATTAAAAGGAGAGTGCCTTCATGGGAAAAGCAATTCAAGATAAAGATACACAATTAGTATATTTAAAAGAGCGTTTAAATATGTTCATTGAAGTAATTGATACAATTGAACCTGAAGAAGTAGAATTAGAAGATGTAGATCGTCTTCTTGCAATGTTAGATGAATTAGAATTAAAATGTGAGCAATTTAAAAAAGACGAATAATATATTAAAAAGGCTGCCAATTCCAATTTGGTAGCCTTTTTCTGTGCGGATAATAGAAGGACGATAGAAAAAGAGGTATAATCAAGTTGTGAAAAATTTCATTTATGCTTTAATAGCGTGAAACAAATAAAAAGCTAAAGAGCATAACAATGGAATTTTCAGCTCATAACGTTTTGGTAGCGTTCACAATTGAGGGGGAAGTAACAATGGAAAAGCTTCAAGAAAGCATGTATCAACTAATTGTTGAAACGTCAACGAACTTACCGAAAGATGTTCGTCGTGCGATTCAACAAGCGAAAGAGCGAGAAAATGCAGGGACTCGTTCTGCGATGGCACTTGGCACAATTACAAATAATATTAAAATGGCTGATGATAACATCTCACCGATTTGCCAAGATACAGGGATGCCAACGTTTAAAATTTATACACCAGTTGGTGTGAATCAATTAAAGTTGAAGGAAGCTATCTATAATGCGCTTGAGCGGGCGACAAAAGATGGTAAACTTCGTCCAAATTCTGTTGACTCTCTTTTTGGAGACAATAGTGGAAATAATTTAGGACCAGGTACACCGGTTATTAAGTTTGAACAATGGGAAAAAGATTATATTGATGCACGTTTAATCCTAAAAGGTGGTGGCTGTGAGAATAAAAATATTCAATATAGCTTACCGTGTGAACTAGAAGGACTTGGACGAGCTGGCCGTGATTTAGAAGGAATTCGTAAATGCCTTCTTCATGCAGTATACCAAGCACAAGGTCAAGGATGTAGTGCTGGTGTAATTGGTGTTGGTATCGGGGGAGACCGCACATCAGGTTATGAATTAGCAAAAAATCAATTATTCCGTACATTAGATGATGTCAATCCAGTACCAGAGTTACAACAACTTGAAGAGTACGTATTAGAAAATGCGAATAAGCTTGGCATTGGTACGATGGGATTTGGTGGAGAAACAACTTTACTGGGCTGTAAAATTGGCGTGTATAACCGCCTGCCAGCTAGCTTCTACGTATCTGTGGCGTATAATTGCTGGGCATATCGCCGCCTAGGTGTAACAATCCATCCTGAAACAGGTGAAATTATGGATTGGTTATATCAAGAAGGTGAAGATACACTTCAGCATGAAGCACAAGAAAAAACAGAGCAACGTGAGATTGTATTACAAGCACCAATTACAGAAGAGCAAATTCGTGGACTTCGCGTTGGTGATGTTGTAACAATTAATGGCATGATGTATACAGGTCGTGACGCAATCCATAAGCATTTAATGGATAATGATTGTCCAGTAGATTTAAACGGACAAATTATTTACCACTGTGGTCCAGTTGTTGTGAAAGATGACAATGACAATTGGCAAATTAAAGCGGCAGGTCCAACGACAAGTATTCGTGAAGAACCGTACCAAGGCGATATTATGAAGAAATTTGGTATTCGCGCTGTTATTGGAAAAGGCGGTATGGGTGCGAAAACATTAGCGGCTTTAGAAGAACACGGTGGCGTGTACTTAAACGCAATCGGCGGTGCCGCGCAATATTATGCTGAATGTATTAAAGAAGTGGAAGATGTTGATTTCTTACAATTTGGTATTCCAGAAGCAATGTGGCATTTACGCATTGAAGGTTTTAAAGCAGTTGTAACGATGGACTCTCATGGTAATAGTTTACATGCAGATGTTGATAAAACATCACTTGAAAAATTAGCGAGCTTTAAAGAGCCGGTATTTAAATAAACAAAAATGCATCTCGAATCTTTCGAGATGCATTTTTTGGTATATATAGAAAAACATGCACAGCATGAAAGTAAGTAAGGAAACAGAAACTACAGGTACGATTATATATGGAAAGGAGACTATTTATGAAATATAAATGGTTATATATCGGTCTCATTTTTTCAATTATGATGGCACTTGTTCCAGTTTCAACATTGGCTTATACAAATACTCCACATAACTGGGGAATCCCGCGTCCTAAAAATGAAACAGTACCAGATGCAGGAAAGTTATATACGGATTTACTGCAAAAAAATGGCGGGTTTTATTTAGGAGATACGAAGAAAAAAGATATTTATTTAACATTTGATAATGGATATGAGAATGGATACACAGGGAAAATTTTAGATGTATTAAAAGAGAAAAAAGTACCAGCAACTTTCTTTGTAACGGGGCATTACATTAAAACACAAAAAGATTTATTGTTAAGAATGAAGGATGAAGGACACATTATTGGAAATCATTCTTGGAGTCATCCTGATTTTACAGCGGTAAATGATGAGAAGCTTCGTGAAGAATTAACGAGTGTAACGGAAGAAATTAAAAAAGTAACTGGGCAAAAAGAAGTGAAATATGTACGTCCTCCGCGCGGCGTATTTAGTGAAAGAACGTTAGCTCTTACGAAAGAAATGGGCTACTATAATGTATTTTGGTCACTTGCATTTTTGGATTGGAAAGTGGATCAGCAAAGAGGATGGCAATATGCGCATAATAATGTTATGACGATGATTCACCCAGGATCTATTTTATTACTTCATGCAATATCAAAAGATAATGCAGAAGCACTTGCGAAAATCATTGATGATTTGCGCGAGAAAGGGTATCATTTTAAAAGTCTAGATGACTTAGTAAAAAGCAATCAACCGTAAGCATGTATGCTTACGGTTTTCTCATGCTATAATGATGTGTAAAAAGGATGGGGAAACGTATGTGGAGCGAACATGTTACGTTAGAGTATCCGTATCATTTTGAAGAAGTATTAAAACGTTTATCTTTTGATCCTCTTAACGTCATTCAATTAGATGAGAAAGTCATTTATATCCCGCTTTGCATAGAAGAGGAACAGGTTGTTGTTCGCTTACAAGGGATTGGTACTGTTCAAAATCCACAGTTTTGGATTTCTAGTCAGACAGGAGATCCGGAGAAAGTCATGAAACGAATGAGGGCCATTTTTCATTGGAATGAACCGTTTCAAGATATACAAAATCATTTTTTAAACACATCATTACGTCCACTATTTGAAACATATGCTTATACTCCAATTATTTTAGAATTTGATTATTTTGCTTGTCTTCTTCGCTGTATCATTCACCAACAAATAAATTTGAAATTTGCTACTGTGTTAACAGAACAATTTGTGAAACGGTATGGAACAGAGAAGAACGGTGTATTCTTTTTCCCCACTCCGGAAATAGTAGCAAATATTTCAATAGAAGAATTGAGAGAGCAGAAGTTTAGTCAGCGAAAGGCTGAATATATAGTAGGATTAGGTCGAAGTATTGTCAGTGGTACATTAAATTTAGCGAGTATAGAAACTGGGACGGAAGAAGAAGTTTCAGCACAATTGTTGCCAATTAGGGGAATTGGTGCATGGACAGTGCAAAACTTTTTAATGTTTGGGATTGGACGGAAAAATATGTTTCCGAAAGCGGACATTGGGATTCAGCGTGCAGTGCAAGGTATATTTCAATTAGATGATAAACCTGATGATGCATTTTTAGAAAAAGTGAAACAAGAGTGTGAACCATACTGCAGTTATGCAGCGTTATATTTATGGAAAAGTATAGAGTAGAGGTGTAATAATGATACAAAAGCAACATGAGAGTAAGTTGGAAGTTGGTCAAACGTTTCCTGTGACAATTAAACGTCTTGGGATTAACGGAGAAGGCGTTGGTTATTTTAAGAGACAAGTTGTTTTCATTCCAGGGGCATTACCAGGAGAAGAAGTTGTTGCAGAAACAACGAAAATTCAGCGTGGCTTCGCTGAAGCGAAAGTGAAAAAAGTTCGTAAAGCTTCACCGCATCGTGTGAAAGCACCGTGTCCAGTATATGAGGAGTGTGGCGGTTGTCAGCTGCAACATTTAGATTATAAAGAACAATTGAATCAAAAGCGTGATATCGTTGTACAAGCATTTGAGAAGTACATGAAAAACAGTATGGAAGAGAAAATTCGTCCAACGCTTGGCATGGAAAATCCATGGCATTACCGTAATAAGAGTCAATTACAAGTGGGGCGTAAAGACGAAAAGGTTATTACAGGGCTATATAAACAAAACTCACATCAGTTAATTGATATTGCTCACTGTATGATTCAACATAAAGCAACGAATGAAGCGACAAAAGTTGTAAGACGTATTTTAGAAAAATTAAATGTTTCTATTTACAATGAGAAAAAACAAAAAGGTTTAGTACGCACAATTGTAACACGTACTGCAGTTCAAACAGGGGAAGTACAAGTTACACTTATTACAACAAAAGAAGAATTACCAAATAAAGAACAATTTGTTGCAGAAGTACAAAAACAGATGCCAGCGGTTAAATCAATTATGCAAAATGTAAACTGGCGTAAAACATCTGTTATTTTTGGAGATAAAACATTTAAATTAGCTGGAAAAGAAGTAATTCAAGAAACACTTGGCGATTTATCATTTGAATTATCAGCACGTGCATTCTTCCAGTTGAATCCAGAACAAACAATTGTTTTATATGATGAAGCGAAAAAAGCAGCTGCGTTAACAGGCGATGAGAAAATTGTAGATGCGTATTGTGGTGTTGGTACAATCGGACTTTGGCTTGCGAACGATGCAGCGGAAGTACGTGGTATGGATGTAATTCCAGAAGCGATTGCAGATGCAAGAAAAAATGCGAAGCGTCACGGATTTACAAATACGAAATATGAAGCAGGTAAAGCTGAACAATGGTTACCGAAATGGGTAAAAGAAGGATGGCGTCCAGATGTAATTGTTGTCGATCCACCACGTACAGGTTGCGATGATAAATTACTGGAAACGATTTTAAAGGTGAAACCGAAACAAGTTGTGTACGTGTCTTGTAATCCTTCTTCATTAGCACGTGATGTACAAGCATTAATGAAGAGTTATGAAGTGGAGTATGTGCAACCAGTTGATATGTTCCCGCATACTGCGCATGTAGAAAATGTAGTGAAGCTTGTTAGAAAGTAAAGTTTATTAATATTCCCTCATGGTATGAGGGAATATTTTCTATGAAGGAGAATATTATGCATAATTATAAATTAACGATTCAGTACGATGGTGCACGTTTTAAAGGATGGCAACGTCTCGGTAATAATGATAATACGATTCAAGGAAAAATCGAAAGTGTCATATCTGAAATGATCGGAAAAGAAATTGAAATTATCGGTTGTAGTAGAACAGACGCTGGTGTACATGCTTTGAATCAAGTTGCTAACTTTCAAAGTGATGAGAAGTTAGTGGAACATAAAGTGAAAAAATATTTAAATCAATATTTACCTAATGATATTAGCATTACGAATGTGGAAGAAGTACATGATCGTTTCCATGCTCGTTACAATTCTAAAGCAAAAACATATCTGTATAAAATTTGGAATGAAGAGCATACAAATCCATTTATGCGTAAATACAGCATGCATGTGAATAAAAAATTAAATGTGAAAAGCATGAAAGCAGCTGCAAAACATTTAGTTGGTTCACATGACTTTACTGCTTTTTCAAATGCGAAATCAAAGAAAAAATCTATGGTTCGAGAAGTATATACACTTGATGTGATGGAAGAGGCAGGATTTGTACAAATTAGAGTAAGTGGGAACGGATTCCTTCATAACATGGTAAGAAAAATTGTTGGGGCATTAATTGAAGTTGGATTAGGACAATTAGATGCTGAAGCAATTCCAAACATTTTAGAAGAAAAGCAGCGCAATCAAATTAATTGTCTTGCTGAGGCAAGTGGGTTGTATTTAGAGAATGTTGAGTTTTAATGGCAAATAAAAAAATCGGGCTAAGTAGCTCGATTTTTTTAGTATTACGAAGATTTCTCGTTTTTTATATGTAGCTTCAAATTCCAAAAAGCAGCAAGCATAATAGCTGCAAAGGAGCCCGAAATTGTTCCTAATAGCTTTGCATAAGGAGAGCTGCTTACATCGGAATTAATGAATAACATCATACAGAGCATGGCAGGGAAAAAGTATAAGTATTGTAATAACTTTAATTTTTTATCATTACTCATATATATAGCCCCTTTCTAGCATGTTATATGTTCATTGTAACATATTTTACCAAATTATTTTTTGCATTTGGAGAAATGTTCATTTCATATGTGTAAATGCAGTTTTTTAATTCGATATTGTAAATTTTGTCTACTTAATCCTAAAAATTTTGCAGCTTGTGAGATGTTACCGTGATTCTCTTTAAGAATTTGATTGATGTAGTTTTTTTCCATTTTTTCTATTGTGTGTTTTAAAGTTTTAGGTGCATCAGTATTGTGATTAGTTAGTGTATGCTGCATGTTGAATTCTTTTTTTATTTGTTCGCGAAAGCGAGTAGGAAGATGAAAAGCTGTAATGATGGTTTCATCTTCTATCAAGTTCATGGAACCTTCAATTATATGTTCCAATTCCCGTACGTTTCCAGGCCAATCGTATGCATAGAAAAATTCACTTACATTTACATCTACATCGGTTACGTTGAGCACGAATTGAGTATTATATTTTTTAATAAAGTGCTGAACAAGAGCTGGAATATCTTCTTTTCTTTCCCGTAAAGGCGGAAGACATAAAGTAACGACGCTTAATCGGTAATATAAGTCTTCTCTTAATCGATCATGTGCGATGGCTTCGAAGGGATCTTCATTAATAGTTGCTATAATACGAACATCAATTTCTTTTTCGTGTGTACCTCCGATTCTTCTTATTGTTTTTTCTTGTATAGCCCGTAGCAACTTAGCTTGAAGAATTGGGCTTAATGAATTGATTTCATCTAATAACAAAGTTCCTCCGTTTGATTCTTCGAATAAACCTGGTTTATCTATTGCTCCTGTAAAGGCACCTCGATTTGTACCAAATAATAGGCTTTCCATTAAGGTATCAGGTATAGCGGCACAGTTTTGTGAAATAAAAGGTTTTGTTGAACGCTGACTTTCATTATGGATGCTTTGTGCAAATAGTTCCTTACCAGTACCTGTTTCTCCTACGAGAAGTATGGAGGAAGATGTACGAATTACTCTTTTTCCTTCTGTAATAATGGATTGAATTGCTTCAGAATCACCAATTATGTGATCAAAGGTAAATTTAGTGCTTTGTTTTCGAGAAGGGCCTATTCTTATTGTTTGCTTTAAGTGACTGATCTCTTTTGATATTTCAATGGCACCTTTAATTTTTCCATTTTCTATTATAGGGAAAGTATCGTTAATCGTTGTAATTTCTTGTCCTTTATTGTTAAAATACGTTTGTTTTATATTTTTCTTTGTTTTTCCAAATTTTAATGCCTCTATAAGAGTACTATTTTTATTTTCTTCAAATGCAAATACCTCTAAAGGACTTTTATATAGCACATCTAAGCGATCCATTGATTCAATTTCCATCATTTTGCGGTTATAGACAATCGTTTTACTTTCCTCATTAATAATATGAATCCCGATATCGAGTTCATTGAGTAAAGTTTCATATAGCATATTCATTTCAATGATCTGTTTAAAATTAATGTCTTCTGTACGCATAGATTATCTTCTCCTCATTTCACCCTATGAAGACTGACTTTTTATAATTTTATTAAAATTCTTATAAAACCGCAAAATTTTTTTGCTATTTTCCTTTTAAAACTTCTCAAATGATAGAAAAATTTTGCGGTTGTGCACGCTTTTTTGTGTGAAACTCTCATTTAATATATGAATCAGAGACTTGGTACGTATTTTGCATAAATAATATTCGAAATCTCTAGAGGGGAGAATATGAATTTTTATAGGATATACAACGTTGCGGTGTCAATTAATAAGAGGGGGAATTTATAAAGTGAAGACAGTTATAGAAGGTGTGTATAGTCCTTGTTATGGAAAAGTAGAGAAGTTATTTGTTACGGAAAGTTCTTACGTATACGAGTGGGAGAAATTAGCGTTAATTGAAACAATAGATAAACAGAAAGTAGAAATTAAGATAGGGATCAGTGGTTATATTGAATCATTAGAAGTAGTAGAAGGACAAGCTATTGCTGATCAAAAGTTATTAATAACAGTAAGGGATGACCTTTTAGTAACAGGCAGTGATTAATGTAAGTGACGTGTAATTTTGCTCTTTTAACTCATTATTTTTACGGTGAATAATTTTAAAAACGCTTACATTAAATGGGTTGGCAAAGTGAAAAGGGGGATTTATATGATGGATCAAAACCAAGGATTAAAAAGAGAATTGAAAAGCAGGCACATATTTATGATTGCACTCGGTGGAGTTATTGGTACAGGACTTTTTTTAGGGTCAGGTTATACGATTCATGAAGCTGGACCTGGAGGAGCAATTGTAGCGTATCTTGTCGGTGGATTTGTAATGTATTTAACGATGCTCTGTTTAGGAGAATTAGCTGTTGCGATGCCTGACGCAGGGTCTTATCAAACGTATGCGACAAAGCACATTTCCCCTGCAGCGGGTTATGTAGTGGGATGGATGTCGTGGTTAAACTGGTCTGCTACGATAGGCATTGAATTAATTGCAGTTAGTATTTTGATGAAACGCTGGTTTCCCGATGTACCGTCATGGATTTGGTGTGTAGTGTTCGCAGTACTGCTCTTTGCTATTAATGCGTTATCTTCAAGAAGTTTTGCGGAAGTGGAATTTTGGTTTGCAAGTATTAAAGTAATTACAATTATTGCATTTATTATTTTGGGCGGGGCAGCAATGTTTGGTTTTCTAGATATGAAAGGAAATGAACCAGCGCCAATGTTCTCTAGCTTTACTGATTATGGTGGATTGTTTCCAAATGGATTATCAGCCATTTTAATTACAATGATTGCAGTTAATTTTTCTTTCCAAGGAACAGAATTAGTTGGTATTGCAGCAGGTGAGAGTGAAAATCCAGAGAAAACGATCCCGAAGGCAATTAACAATACAGTTTGGCGTATACTTGTTTTCTTTGTACTATCTATTTTTATTCTTGCTGGACTATTCCCTTGGCAGCAAGCAGGAGTAATAGAAAGTCCATTCGTAGTTGTATTTGATAAAATTGGTATTCCTTATGCAGCAGATATTATAAATTTCGTTATTATTACAGCAGTACTATCCGTTGCGAATTCAGGATTATATGCAACTTCGCGTATGCTATGGTCTATGTCTAATCAAGGAATGATTAGTCCAATTTTTGGCAAGTTATCTAAAAACGGTGTTCCTATTTATGCATTAATCGTAAGCACAATTGTAGGGTGTCTCTCACTACTATCAGGTATTTATGCGGAAGATACAGTTTATTTATGGCTGCTTTCTATCGCTGGGTTCGGAGCGATACTAGTTTGGGCATCTATTGCTTTATCAAATTTATTAGCTAGAAGGTCATACATGAAGCGGGGCGGGGATGTTAAGGACTTGAAATTTAAAACACCATTGTATCCATTTGTACCACTTCTTGCGTTAGTATTAAATTTAACAGTAATCGTTGGCATGGCCTTTATTCCAGAACAAAGAATGGCATTGTATTGTGGTATTCCATTTATGATTGTTTGTTTACTGTTTTATCGTGCTACAAGAAATAAGGGAAGTAATGTGGAGCATATTGAAAAGACAAATACAACGGAAGTAGAGAATTTATAATAGTGATTAATTAGGAGACTGTAAAATTGTAAACAGTCTCTTTTTTTGTGAAAATAAAGCTGGAAACATACTATGTATGCAAAGGGGAATTAGCGATGAATCCAGAAGTTTCGCAGTTGTTAAAACAAATAGATTCAAGGAAAGAGGAATTACTAGAACTTACAAAAACTTTAATTCGTTTTGAAACACCAGCACCACCAGCGAGAAATACAAATGAAGCGCAAGAATTTATTGCAGAGTTTTTAAGAAAACGAAATTTTAGTATTGATAAATGGGATGTATATCGGAATGATCCGAACGTTGTTGGAGTAAAAAAAGGAATAAAAAGTGACTCATATAAAAGTCTTATTATTAATGGGCATATGGATGTAGCTGAAGTTTCAGCAGATGAGGCGTGGGAAACAAATCCATTTAATCCATTTATAAAAGATGGCTGGTTAGTTGGACGTGGCGCAGCAGATATGAAAGGTGGGTTGGCTGGAGCGCTATTTGCCATTCAACTTTTACAAGAAGCTGGTATTGAATTACCTGGAGATTTAACTTTTCAATCAGTAATTGGAGAAGAAGTTGGAGAAGCAGGTACACTTCAATGCTGCAAAAGGGGTTACGATGCTGATTTTGCAGTCGTAGTGGATACGAGTGATTTACATATGCAAGGGCAAGGCGGTGTCATTACTGGATGGATTACAGTGAAAAGTCCGCAAACGTTTCATGATGCAACGCGTAGACAAATGATCCATGCTGGAGGACGTTTATTTGGAGCGAGTGCGATTGAAAAAATGATGAAAATTGTGCAAAGCTTACAAGAATTAGAGCGCCACTGGGCAGTCATGAAAACATATGAAGGCTATCCATCTGGAACAACAACAATTAATCCAGCTGTTATTGAGGGAGGAAGGCATGCGGCGTTCATTGCGGATGAGTGCCGATTGTGGATAACAGTGCACTTCTATCCGAATGAAACACATGAACAAATAATAAACGAAATTGAAGAGTATATTGGAAAGGTGGCAGCTGCCGATCCATGGTTAAGTGAAAATCCGCCACAATTTAAGTGGGGCGGAGAATCAATGATTGTAGATCGTGGTGAAATTTTTCCTTCTTTAGAAATAGATAGTGAACATACAGCTGTAAAAACGCTTAGCTCAGTACATGAATCAATTCTTTCTAAAAACGCAATTTTAGATATGTCTGCAACGGTAACGGATGGTGGTTGGTTTAGTGAATTTCATATTCCGGCTGTTATTTACGGACCAGGCACATTAGAGGAAGCTCATTCAATAAATGAGAAAGTAGAAGTAGAGCAGTTAATTGAATTTACAAAAGTAATAACAGCATTTATATATGAATGGTGTCATATGAAAAAATAGATTAGTATGTTGAAATAGTACAGGTATGTATACTTGTACTATTTTTTAGTGAACTATTTCAGAGTTAAATAGAAACAACTGAAATAGTTCTTTATTTTGCTATGTCTTTCGTTTCATTTCAAGTAATTTCTCTTTTGCTAATTCAACGGCAATCGCATCATCTAAATAGCCAATTGGAAAGAGATAGTCGGGAATAATATCTGTCGATAAAATGAAATAAAGTAATGCGCTCCCAAGAACTGCACGTTCTTCTTTTGAAATGGTTTCATTGCAAAATTGTTGATACATATCTGTTAATTGTTCAATAAAAGGACCAGCACTATCAATTTGCTCTAATTTGCTTGCGAAACTGTCACGAATACGATTTTCGCCTTCTGTTGTCTGGGCATAGCGTTCGTAATTTTCGAGTTCTTGTTTTACGCGAGTTGTAGTGTAATCGAAATCGAATAAGTTAGAGGATTGTAAAGTTTGCTGAATGGTATCAAGAGATGTGTACATATCCGTTTTTTCTTTATTTATGTGAGGAGAATCAGGGTACATTTCATCAAATAACAATTGGGGTGGAACTTGAAGACATTCTGCAAATTTTTGTAGATGTTTTTGTTTCGGCGGTTGTTTGCCATTAATAATTCTTGAGACCGTTGCAGGATCAATATTTGTAAGTATTCCTAGTTGGCGCATAGATAGGGCGCGTTCTTTTAAAAGTTTTTTTATTAATTTACCAAGCCGATCATTCGGGTTTTCATTAGCCATAGTGTAGGCACTCCTTTTTTAGTGTTGAAAAAATGTTGAGCATTTATTACAAGTATATGAAACAGACAGGCACAGTTGCTCAACATTTTCATAATATGCATTGAAAAGTGAGAAAAAGGGGTGACTATTTATGAGTACGGCAGGCTTATTTTCAATTTTTTTAATCGGGATCGCTTCTAATTTAGATAATGCAGGTGTTGGAATTGCGTATGGCATTCGTAAAATTCGTATTTCGTGGTTTAACAATTTTATCATCGCATTCTTTGGATTTTTATTTACTTTATTAGCGGGATTTTTTGGGAACTGGATTGCGTTATTTATTTCAGAGTTTACAGCAAACTTGATTGGAGCAATCGTTTTAGGGATAATCGGGGTGTTTATTTTATGCCAGCCTTTCTTGAGTCAAAAAAATACAGCAGGTTCTAAAGATGATAATGTACTTATGGGAATTTTACGTGATCCAGAAAAAGCAGATTTCGATGGATCTAAAACAATTAGTTTTTCTGAAGCACTTGTTTTAGGGGTTGCATTGTCTATTAATAATATCGCAGGTGGGTTCGATGCTGGAGTAACAAATTTAAACCTTTGGCTTACAGCGACTATTTCTGGGGTGTTTAGTTTTATTTGCATAAGTGGTTTTGGGTATGTAGGAAAACGATATTTAGCAGAATACTTAGGGAAATGGGCGACGGTTATTGCAGGAGTGTTATTAATTCTTATTGGGATCGATCAGTTGTTGTAAGGAGAGTAGAAAACAAGGTTCGAGTATTTCCTTGGAAATACAGCAAGGGATTGCATATATCGACGTACTTTTCTCCATACTAATACGGATTTCTTTTAAGAAAGGGGGATTTGTATGGGACGCGGGAAAGCATTTGATCATAAGAAAAAAGGGCATGATCATCAACCACCTAAAGGTGCGTTCATTCATAAAGATGTAAATGAACATACTTTGGAAGAGGAAGAGCTACCAGTAAATATTGAGGCGTATAAAAATAGTTTAAAAAAACATTAAAAGCACCTACATAGGTGCTTTTTTTACCGTATATCTTCAATTAATTGTTCGGATTCTTCATGCATACTGTACTCACTTAATACTTGAATGCAAAGCCACTTTAATTCTTCGATCGTATGCTCAAGTTCTTCAGGAAGCACATGGTGAATGTCTTCAAGTCCCATTCCGAAATGAATAAGTTCAAGTACTTGATCATCGATGTTCCGGTCCATTAATAGTTCAAGTACTTCTAAATTGAATATGTATCGGTGAGCTTCGTCGAGTGAAACAACTTTTAGCTTTAAGCTTTCTACAATACTCAATATAAAAAGAAGAATTGTTTTTTCAAGAACAGGTTGTTTTCCCATTTGAAATATTAGTTTCATCTTTCACACCTCCACATATAGCGCTAGGTTGTACTATATTATTCGGGAGGGGGGAGCAAATATGCATAATAAAGAGAAACTTTCAATACCGTTTTTGTATGGATATTGATAACAGATCAAATAAAAAAATCCCGCTATACTAGCAGGATAACTTTCCATTAAAAAATACTCCAGCCTTCTTGAGCAGAAAGAAGTTCAAGAATTTTAAAACCAGCGATACTATTTCCGTTTGCATCTAAAGCTGGCCCGAAAATACCGATTCCCATTTCACCTTTTACGCAGCCGAAAATGCCACCGGCTACACCACTTTTTGCAGGGATACCAACACGGATTGCAAATTCACCAGATTCGTTATACATACCACATGTGACCATAAATGTTTTGCAAATTTTTGTAATATGTTTAGGGATAATCTGTTTCTTTTTATATGGATCATATCCATCCATTGCAAAAATTAAGCCAATACGTGCTAAATCAATACAGTTTACTTCAACTGCACATTGACGAGTGTATAAATCCATAAGTTCTTCGATGTCACAATCGATAATTCCGTTTTGTTTCATATAGTAACAAAGTGAACGATTTAAGTAAGCTGTCTCTAATTCTGAATTGGCAACTTTAGAAGAATAATTAATAGTAGGATTATCTGTTATTTCACGTACAAAATGAAGGATACGCTCCATTTTTTCCTCGTTATCTTTTCCTGCTAACATGCTTGTAATAGCTAATGCTCCTGCATTAATCATTGGATTAAGGGGTTTGGACGGACTTGTCGTTTCTAACTTAATAATAGAATTAAATGGGTCACCCGTTGGTTCCATTCCAACTTTAGAAAATACATATTCTTCGCCACGGTCTAAAAGGGCAAGGGCAAGTGTAATTACTTTGGAAATACTTTGAAGAGTAAATAGTGTTTGTGAGTTGCCTGCATGGATATATTCTGATTCTTTATGGAAAATGGCAATCCCTAAATCGTCTGGATTTGCATTTCCTAGTTCGGGGATATAAGTAGCAAGTTTTCCTTTTTTTGTATATGGTTTTACTTGTTCTAACAACTGTTGTAAGTTGTTTGTTTCAATGCACTGCATAGTACCAACGCTCCTATTTCGAATTAACTAAGTTTACTTTTCCCGATATGCTCGGAAATAAATAATAACATGAAAAAGTGGAATGATAAAACGAAAGTTACATGTTCTATAGTAGGTCGTTCGTTTCGCGTCCTCTGTATTAAAAAAGGAGAATTTCCCTTTTATATAACAGTTTGGAAATAGGAGATTTATCCATAAAAAATCCAAAAATAAAAACTACACATCTATACAACTATATGTTATTATGGTTATGTAAATAGAAAGCGTTTTCTAAGGCGTACTTATAATGATAACGATTTCATAAATTGAATTAGGGGGAATTAAAATGTTGCAGTTTTTACAACGTATTGGTAAAGCTTTAATGCTTCCGATCGCAGTACTACCAGCAGCAGGATTATTGCTTCGTCTAGGACAAGAAGACGTATTAAACATTCCTGTTATGGCACAGGCCGGTGCAGCAATTTTTGATAATTTAGCACTTATTTTTGCAATTGGTGTTGCAATCGGCTTATCTGTTGACGGTAGTGGTGCAGCTGGTCTTGCAGGTGCAATTGGTTATTTAGTTATGAAGAATACAACTAATGCTTTAAGTGTTACTTACTCAACAGCAGAATTAAATGATAAATTAAAAAGTGTTCAAGATTTAGTCGGTTCAGTAGATCCAACTAAATTAGCAGATACGATGAATAAAGTTTCTAAAGCAGCAGCTTTGACACCAAAAATAAATATGGCTATACTCGGTGGTATTATTGCCGGGGTTATCGCTGGATTACTATACAACAAATTCCATAAGATTAAACTACCAGAATGGTTAGGATTCTTCGCTGGAAAACGTTTCGTACCGATCATTACGTCTATTGTAATGCTTCTTTTAGGATTATTATTTGGTCAAATTTGGCCAACAATCCAAACTGGTATTGATGCAGTGTCACACGGTATTGTAAACCTAGGTTCAATCGGTGCAGGGTTATTCGGATTATTAAACCGTTTATTAATTCCAATCGGTTTACATCACGTAATGAACACTTATTTCTGGTTTGTACTTGGTGACTTTACAAATGCAGCTGGTGATCTTGTTCATGGTGATATTGCTCGTTTCTTTGCAAAAGATCCATCAGCAGGTATGTTTATGACTGGTTTCTTCCCAGTTATGATGTTTGGTTTACCAGCAGCGTGTTTCGCAATGATTGCGGCTGCTAAACCAGAAAAACGCAAAGCAGTTACTGGTATGTTAGCTGGTTTAGCATTAACTTCATTCTTAACTGGTATTACAGAGCCAATCGAATTCTCATTCATGTTCTTATCACCAGTATTATATGGTGTGCATGCAGTATTAACAGGTCTTTCTTTATTCATAACAACATCACTTGGCATTCGTGATGGTTTCACATTTAGCGCAGGTGCTATTGATTATGTTATTAACTTTGGTATTGCAACAAAACCTGTATTATTAGCAGGTATCGGTTTAATTTATGCAGCAATTTACTTTGCAGTATTCTACTTCTTAATTAAGAAGTTCAACTTAAAAACTCCAGGTCGTGAAGATGACGATGAGTTAGTTGAAGATGTGGATGCACCAGTTGCAGGTTCAATTGGTGAAACTTACGTAGCAGCTCTAGGTGGAAAAGAAAACTTAACAGTTATTGATAACTGTGCAACACGTCTACGCTTACAAGTAAAAGATGCTAGTCAAGTAAACGAAGCAGCATTAAAACGTGCCGGTGCAAAAGGCGTTATGAAATTAAGTGACACAAGTGTACAAGTTATCGTAGGTACAAATGTTGAATCTGTTGCCGATGATATGAAAAAACACGTATAAATAATGAGATAAGAGGATGTCCAAAAAGATTGATAACATCAATTTTTTACAGGATATCCTCTTTTTTTTTAATAATTTAAAGGGAATCTTACTTTTGTAAATTTTCTTTTTCTTTTTTGTACATATGGGTTGGTAATATCTGCAGTGCGTGATAAAGTAGGGATGATATAGAATGGATTATCCATAATCTACTAAAATAAATCTTTAGTAGAGGAATTAAATTATTGGTGAGTAAGGGGAAAAAAAGCAATTATGGATCAGGAAAAAAATAATGCGAATGGGAAAGCACATCGGCCGATTGTATACATAAAAAGGACAATCATTCTCGTCTTACTATTATCACTTGTATATTTCATGTATACAAAAATTGTTGAGCATAATAAGAAAGAAGAAACTTTAAAAGCGGCAGCAGAAATGAAGAAACAAGAAGAGCTAAAAAAGAAAGAAGAAGAAAAAAAGAAGCAAGAAGAACAAAAACAAAAAGAGCAGGAAGAACAAGTGAAGCAAGCGCAAGCTGCGGAACAGCCTACTGAAGGACCACCTCAAGAAATTAATGAAAACGCTCAATTGGACCAGTATTTACAAAACGCAGGATTTAGCGGGACAGCTGTTATTGTGAAGAACGGAAAAGTTCTTCTGAATAAAGGGTACGGTATGGCAAATAAAGAGCAGCAAGTACCCAATAATTCAGAGACGACTTTTTATATTGGTTCTATTTCAAAGGCGTTTGTAGCAACCGCTATTATGCAGTTGAAAGATCAAAAAAAATTACAAGTAGAAGATACTGTTGCGAAGTATATTCCAGATTTTCCACAAGGTAATAGTATTCAGCTAAAACATCTATTAACACATACATCAGGGATTCCAGAATATGAGCAGGGAAAAGAAGATATTTCTCATGAAGAACTGATAAAGCGAATAGGAAATCAAAAGCGTATTGGTGGTCCAGGAGAGAAGTGGAAGTATTCCGATTCGAACTACTCTATACTTGCATACATTGCCGAGAAGGTAAGTGGACAGCCGCTCGAAGAATATATTAAACAACATATTTTTGCTACTGTGGGTATGAAACATTCTGGTTTTGGCACAGAATTAGAACAAACAAGATTCCCATCAACGGGTTATAAAATAGTAAATAACAATATGACAACACCTAATATTCCGAGCATGTCACAACTATATGGTTGTGGTGATATATATACGAGTGCACATGATTTATATTTATTTAACGAAGCACTCTTCTCTGGAAAGTTAATTTCAAAAGAGAGCTATGATCAAATGTTTACAGGCGGAAAAAAAGATTACGGATTTGGATGGTACGTAGACCCAGGAAGTTATTCGAATCACGGTGTAATGCCAGGATGGAATTGCTTAAATGGATTTAGTAAAAGCGGAAGTGTGTATGTCGTTTTATTATCTAACATCCAAAACAACATTAAATCGTTTGGTAAAGTGAATAACGACATTTATACAATGTTGCGGAATATTGAAGTGTAAGAAACTATCCTTTTGGATAGTTTTTTTTATGCCCTTAAACAAATATTTCTTTTAGAAAATGTATGTCTTACCTATCACAAAAATATCTGTTTTGTATACATTAAGATGTATGGATGTAAAATTTTGTAATCTAAAAATAATAGGAGGAGAAGTGTATGTGTCTGTTCGGAAAATATTGGCATAAGTTATCAAGATTATTTAATAGACAATTAGGCTATTTTTTAGATGACAAATTATTGCCTGCTGTGGAACGACTTTTATTTTCGCAAAACTTTGCAAGGTTTATTCAAAGAAACTCTAAGCAAGCTACGGAAGAATTTATAAAATCAAGCCAATTTCAATCTATTATTTGTAATATTTTAAAAGAATGCAATACATCACCTTTTAAAGAAATTGCAAAGCAGTATTTAGGTAAAAACGTAGAAATTACGGTGACGGTTGGACAATTAACAGGCGTTATTGTAGCAGTTGGTGATGATTTCTTAACATTGCAAGAAGGAATAGGAACTGAAGTTTTATTACCATTTACAAGCATTATATCAATTAAAGAAGTGTAAGAAAGGAGAGTTATATATGTTATTTACTGATGAATTACGTAACCATGTTGGTGAGCTAGTGCAAGTTGTGACAGCTGTAGAAATTGTTACAGGCATTCTTTTATCTGTGACAGATGGGGCGATAATTGTGCGTACTTCTCCTTCTTATGGACCACCGGAAGATGTAATTGTGCGTACTCCTATTATTGCTTATGTTCGATTGGAAGGGTAAGCGTGATACAAGTATGAGAGTATCAGTTGTTATTCCAGCGCACAATGAAGCGAGTACTTTATCGCAAGTTTTAGTAGAAGTGGAGAAGCTCGAGCCTTACGAAATTATCGTGGTAGATAATGGGTCAACAGATGGGACGAAAAAAATAGCGTTACAACATCATTGTCACATGATTTATTATAAACATTCTCTTGGCAATGATGTTGGACGGGCTATTGGAGCTAGAGAAGCAAAAGGTGAAATTGTCTTGTTTTTAGATGGTGATATTGTTATTGATAGTAAAGAGTTACAACGTTTCGTGAAAGGGATTCAACAAGGGCATCAAATTGTTGTGAATAATTTAACATGGTCGGTTTATTTAAAGATGAGACCACATTATACGACAGTTGGAAAGTTCATGTTGAATCGTTATTTGAATAAAAAGGAGCTTGTTGTTGGATCTTTAATCGCAATTCCACATGCGATGAACAGGAAAGTTATCGAGAAACTTGGGTGGTGGAATTTAGCAGATCCAGCACTATTTCAAGCGATGGCGATGTCTAGAGGAGTAGATATTGTTGATACGGCTTCGGTCGATGTAATTCACACAAATAAGGTTCGTCCTGTGCATACGGGAACATCACCTGGTTCTCCTTATCCGAAAGCGACTAGCCGTATTATGGGTGATCATTTACGTGCTTTACAATACGTAATCGAAACATATGGTAAACGCGGCGGTTTTTCGGAGGGAAACAGGGATAGAGAGTTTATAGGGAACTATAAACCCGTTGTATTAAAGAAGGAAAAAGCGAAATATAGTGCGATTATACCAGTGTCAGAAGAAAAAATGACGATAAGATCTGTTATACAAGAAGTGAAAAAAGCAGGGGTAGATGAAATTATTGTTGTCGCGAATGGCGCAGATTTTGAGACTGTTAAACACGCAAAGCTAGAAAATGTTATTGTTGTTGAATTTACGAAGGCGCTTGGACATAATGTAGCACGAGCGATAGGTGCCATGCATGCTACGGCAGATATTTGTTTATTCGTTGATGGTGATTTTGTTATTCCAGCAAAAAAACTCACTCCATTTTTGCAAGCTGTTGAAGATGGAAGTGACGTGGTTTTAAATGATTTACAATGCTTATTAGATATGTTTCATCCTGCAGATCCAATTAGTATGGGGAAATATTTTGTGAATTTAGTAGCGAAAAGACCGGATTTATGGAATAACTCATTAACGGCAGTACCACATGCTATGCATAAAAGGGTAATAGAGAAAATAGGATATGACTCGCTTGTTATTCCGCCATTAGCCCAAATGAAAGCTATTTTGGAGGTTTTTTCTATTACAGCAGTAGAATTTGTAGATGTTATAAAAACCAATCGGGTACGCCCGGAGCAACATGGGTTTGTAAATGGACGTATTCCGGCATTTGACCGTATTTTCGGTGATCAACTTGAGGCGATTGCTTATCTATTACAATATACAGACGAACGTGGGAGTTTTACGGATGGAGATCGCGATAGAGACATTATTCAACAATTGAGAAAGGAAGAAAAGAATACAGATGAATGCTAGTAGTAAAGTAGCTATTATTGGATTAGGGTATGTTGGTCTTCCTTTAGCAGTCCATTTTGCAGAAAGAGGATATACCGTACTAGGATTAGATAAAGATACTAGAAAAATAGAATCGATTATAAAAGGAGAAAGTTATATTCCAGATGTTTCTTCTAAAGTGTTACAAAGTTTATTGACTAAAAATAAATTAATAGTAAATACACCAGATAAAGGTATTACTGATTTCCAAAATAGTGATTATGTTATTGTTACTGTTCCAACTCCAATTAATGAACGAAGAGAACCAGATTTAAGTGCCCTCATTTCAGCTTCGCATTATATACAACAAAATCTCCAAAAAGGACAAACCTTCATTTTTGAAAGTTCCACATACCCAGGCACACTTGAGGAAGTTATTATTCCTATTATTTCTCAAGCCGGCAAAAAGGTAGGAGAAGATTTCTATATTGGATATTCTCCTGAGAGAATTGATCCAGCAAATAGTCAATATTCAGTTCAAGCTATTCCAAAAGTTATTAGTGGACAAACAGAAAAGTGCAAACAAAAAGTACAGGATTTATATAGTAGCATTTTTGACGTAGTTGTACCTGTTAGCTCTCCGAAAGTAGCAGAGATGTGTAAGCTATTTGAAAATATTCAGCGCTTAGTTAACATTTCTTTAGTAAATGAGTTAAACACACTATGTGAAAGTTTAGGGATTGATTTTTATGAGGTTATTGAAGCGGCATCTACAAAACCGTTTGGATTTACTCCGTATTGGCCAGGACCAGGGATAGGGGGGCACTGTATTCCCGTAGATCCTTTATATTTTCAATGGAGAATAAAAAAGAATGGGGCAATTAGTCAATTAATTGAGGCGGCACATGTAATTAATGAAGAAATGCCAGAGAAAATTGTCCGGAAAGTAAAGGGCATGGTGCAATCACCCGGACTAGTTTTAATTGTAGGAATCGCGTATAAGAAAGATGTAAATGATTTGAGGGAATCACCGGCTTTGCCAATTATTCAATTACTAATAAAAGAAGGATACAAGATAAAATACCATGATTCATATATTTCTTCTGCAGAAATTGGAGATAAGGTGTATCAATCCGTTGCCTTGGATGAACAAACAGTTAAAGAGGCAGGTTGTATTTTAATTTTAACTGATCATTCTAATATCGATTGGAAGCTTTTTAAAGGAATGAACCGAGTAATAGATACAAGGGGAATTATAAAGAAGGTGAGTGTATGAGTAAGAAATGTTTAATTACAGGTGGGGCCGGATTTATTGGATCTCATTTAGCTGAAGAGTTGGTGAGAAGGGGTTATGAAGTCACGATTGTGGATAACTTCTATAAAGGGAAAAATAAGTATCATAATGAGCTAATGAGAGAGATGCGGGTTATTCCAATAAGTGTTTTAGACAAAAATTCTATTTATGAGTTAGTAAATCAACATGATGTAGTGTTTCATTTAGCAGCAATTTTAGGTGTTAAAACGACAATGGAAAAAAGTATAGAGCTCATTGAAACGAATTTTGATGGAACGAGAAACATTTTACAAGCAGCATTAAAAGGAAAGAAGAAAGTAGTTTTTGCATCTACTTCCGAAGTATATGGCAAGGGCAAACCGCCTTTCTCAGAAGAAGGGGACCGATTGTACGGGGCAACTTCTAAAATACGTTGGAGTTATGCAGTGTGTAAAACATTAGAAGAAACATTATGTTTAGGCTACGCATTAGAAGGTTTACCGGTAACAATTGTTCGTTATTTTAATATTTATGGTCCAAGAGCGAAAGATGGTCCGTATGCAGGGGTAATCCCGCGATTTATCAGTGCGGCCCTGCAAGGAGAAGATATTCTCGTATATGGAGATGGAAAGCAGACACGTTGCTTTACGTATGTAAGTGATGCGGTAGAGGCAACGATTCGAGCAATGGATGAGAAGGTAAATGGTGAGATTATTAATATAGGTTCCGAGAACGAAAAGAGTATAAAAGAAGTAGCAGAAACAATTAAAAAACTAACGAAATCTTCTTCAAAAATTATACAAGTTCCTTTTGAGGAAGTATATCCACATGGCTTTGAAGAAATTCCAAATAGAAGGCCGAACGTAACGAAGTTAAGAGAGCTTGTTCAATTTCAAGCGACAGTAACGTGGGAACAAGGATTGAAAGAAACTATTAAGTGGTTTCATGAAGAAAACAATGGCTAAGTCGCTATCAGTTATTATTCCTGCAAGTAATGAAGTGGATACAATTTCAGACGTTATTCAATCGGTAAAACCGTTAAATCCAGTAGAGATTATTGTAATAGCAAATGGTTGTAATGATGGTACAGAAGAGGTTGCTAATCGGTTAGGATGTAAAGTAATCAGGCATACAGAACTATTAGGAAACGATGTTGGACGTGCAGTTGGCGCAAAATATGCGATAGGTGATGTATTACTATTTATAGATGGGGACTTTGCTATTCCAACTTCAAAATTACAATTGTTTCTTAATCCGATTTTACATGATCAGACTGACATCGTTTTAAATAATTTGGACGCATTGTTTTTAAAGAAACAAAAACCCCATTCTGTTACAGTGTGGCGTCAAATATTAAATGCAATGTTAGAGCGTGAAGAATTAAAAATAGATTCTTTATTATCTGTACCTCATGCGTTGACGAAAGAAGTCGTCCAGAGTATTGGATACGAATGTTTAGTTAATCCTATTGTAGCTCATTTACGTATAGCACAAAGTAAATGGAGAATTAGCCGTCATTGTGCTATTGATGTTATTACGCCGAATAAATTTCGACCGGTTGAACATGCTGCATATGGCACGAGCCTTTCTCAATCTGAAAGAAGAATGATAGGTGATCATATAGAAGCTGTTGCGGAACGGATAGTAAGCAGTGATACACGCGGGGGATATTATGATGGAAATAGGAAAAGGAATAGCGTCTATCATACTTTAAATTTCGAAGATTTTTATCAAGGATGGGGCGTTACATCCAATTTGTATAAAGGAAAGCAACTATCGGTTGTTATTCCTGTACAAGATGAAGAGAAAACAATTGGAAACGTTATAGAAGAGCTTCGTAAAATTGAACCTTTTGAAATCATCGTCGTCGTAAATGGTTCGTCAGATAAAACAGCAACGATTGCAAAAGACAAGGGCGCAACGACAATTGTATATAAAGAAGCCCTTGGAAACGATGTAGGGCGTTCACTTGGAACTTATTTTGCAAAAGGAGAAATTGTGTTATTTATAGATGGTGATTTTGTTATTCCAGCTAGGGAGCTATATCCTTTTGCAAAAGCTATTGCAGATGGAAAGGACGTCGCATTAAATGATTTAAATCATTATTTAGATCTAAGAGTACCACTTCATCTTGTAACTGCGTTTAAGTATGCACTAAATTTAGCTTGTGATAGAAAGGATTTAGGGGTAGGATCACTTATTGCGGTACCTAATGCATTTAGCCACAAGTGTTTGAAAGCAATTGGGTATAAATCTTTATTGTCACCTTGTGTAGCACAAGTGAAGGCTCTTCTTTCTGGATTTGAAATTGCGTGTGTATATCGTGTTGAGGTTGATAAGATGAACCGTATTCGTCCCAGTGAACATTTTGCAAAAATAGGTCATCCTCCAGCTGTACTTCGAATTATAGGTGATCATATAGAGGGACTAGAGCAAATAATTGCATTAACAGACAATCGTGGCGGATTCTATGATGGCAATAGAAAAAGAGATGTTTTATAGAAGTAACAAAAAAGTGTACAACATGTGTACACTTTTTTGTTCTGTTATAAAAACTATAACAGATTAGGAGATAAGAGTATTACAGCTCTACAATGGGTATTGTTCTTATATTACAAAATAGGACTCGTATATAAGAATACCAAAAAAATACAATTAAGGAAAGGGTTAATTTTAAAGACTTTTAAATGAAGTTACCACTATATATATAGTGGTTTGCTCAACTTTTCACAAACATGTCACAACTATTTCGTTCACTTTCTTAAAAAAGTAGTATTCTAAGTGTGTAAGCTGTTATATAAAAAATCTTAGTCCTGTACTAATCAAAAATGGAGGAGATTAGGATGACTCAAGTATTAGAAAATGTTAAAAACGCATGGGAAAACTTTAAAGGTGAAAAATGGAAAGCAGAGATTGATGTTCGCGATTTCATTTTAAATAATGTAAACGTTTTCGAAGGAGACGAATCTTTCTTAGCAGAAGCAACTGAAGCAACGAAACAACTTTGGGATCAAGTAATGGATTTAACAACAAAAGAACGTGAAAACGGTGGCGTTCTTGATATGGATACAAAAATTGTTTCTTCTATTACATCACATGACCCAGGATACTTAAATAAAGATATTGAAAAGGTAGTCGGTTTCCAAACTGATAAACCATTTAAACGTTCTTTACAACCATATGGTGGTATTCGTATGGCGGAGCAAGCTTGTGAATCTTATGGATACGAAATGGACAAAGAACTTAGTCGTATTTTTAGAGATTGGAGAAAAACTCATAACCAAGGTGTATTCGATGCCTATACACCAGAAATGAGAAATGCACGTAAATCAGGCGTTATTACTGGTCTTCCAGATGCATACGGTCGTGGACGCATTATCGGTGACTATCGACGCGTAGCATTATATGGTATTGATCATTTAATTGAAGCGAAAAAAGCTGATTTGAATTTAACTGGTGGTGTAATGAGCGAAGATACAATGCGTTTACGCGAAGAATTATCTGAGCAAATGCGTGCACTTCAAGAACTAAAACAAATGGCTGCTTCTCATGGTTTCGATATTTCTAAACCAGCAACAAATGCACAAGAAGCGTTCCAATGGTTATACTTCGCATATCTTGCGGCGATTAAAGAGCAAAACGGAGCTGCAATGAGTCTTGGACGTACTTCTACATTCTTAGATATTTACATTGAAAGAGATTTAGCAAATGGTACTTTAACAGAAGAAGAAGTACAAGAAATTGTAGATCACTTCATTATGAAATTACGTCTTGTGAAATTCGCAAGAACACCTGATTATAATGAATTATTCTCTGGTGACCCAACTTGGGTAACTGAATCTATCGGTGGTATTGCATTAGATGGTCGTCCATTAGTAACAAAGAACTCATTCCGTTTCTTGCATACATTAGATAATTTAGGACCAGCTCCAGAACCGAATTTAACAGTTCTTTGGTCTAAACAATTACCAGAGAACTTTAAAAACTACTGTGCGAAAATGTCCATCAAAACATCAGCAATTCAATATGAAAATGATGACATTATGCGTGCTGATTACGGCGATGATTACGGAATTGCTTGTTGTGTATCTGCAATGAGAATCGGTAAGCAAATGCAGTTCTTCGGAGCTCGTGCAAACTTAGCGAAAGCATTATTATATGCGATTAACGGTGGTAAAGATGAAAAATCAAAAGCACAAGTTGGTCCTGAGTACGCACCAATTACTTCTGAAGTATTAAATTACGAAGAAGTTATGCATAAGTTTGATATGACAATGGAATGGTTAGCGGGTCTATATTTAAACACACTAAATGTTATCCATTACATGCATGATAAATATAGCTATGAACGTATTGAAATGGCACTTCATGATACGAATGTTCTTCGTACAATGGCAACAGGTATCGCGGGTCTATCTGTAGTAGCAGACTCATTAAGTGCAATTAAATACGCACAAGTAAAACCAATCCGTGATGAAAACGGTATTGCAGTGGACTTCGAAATTGAAGGAGACTTCCCTAAATACGGTAACAATGATGATCGTGTAGATGAAATCGCTGTAAATCTCGTGAAAACATTTATGAATAAACTTCGTAAACATAAAACATATCGTAATTCCGTTCATACAATGTCAATTTTAACTATTACATCTAACGTTGTATACGGTAAGAAAACTGGTAACACTCCAGATGGACGCCGTACTGGAGAACCATTTGCACCAGGTGCAAATCCAATGCACGGACGTGATACAAAAGGTGCATTAGCTTCATTATTATCTGTAGCTAAATTACCATATGAAGATGCACAAGATGGTATTTCTAATACATTCTCTATTATTCCAAAAGCACTTGGTAAAGAAGATGATGTACAAGTACGTAACTTAGTATCTATGCTTGATGGCTATGCAGTAAAAGAAGGCCATCACTTAAATATTAACGTATTTAATCGTGAAACATTAATGGATGCAATGGAACATCCTGAGAAATATCCACAATTAACAATTCGCGTATCTGGTTACGCTGTAAACTTTATTAAATTAACTCGTGAACAACAAATTGATGTAATTAACCGTACAATGCATGAAAGCATGTAAATGAAAAAAGTGTCCCTTCGCTCTTAATATATAGCGAAGGGAGGCTGTTTCAATAAAGGAGGAAGTAACATGGTAAAAGGAAGAATACATTCTGTAGAGTCTTGTGGTACTGTTGATGGCCCAGGGATTCGTTATGTCATATTTACACAAGGGTGTTTATTACGTTGTCAATATTGTCATAATGCTGATACTTGGGAAATCGGTAAAGGTAAAGAAATAACAGTTGAAGAAGTGATGCAGGATGTGACATGTTACCTTCCATTTATTGAAGCCTCCGGAGGCGGTATAACAGTTAGCGGTGGAGAGCCATTATTACAGCTAGACTTTTTAATTGAGTTGTTTAAAAAGTGTAAAGAGGCTGGTATCCATACAACAATCGACTCTTCTGGTGGTTGTTATTCTGAGGAACCAGAATTCCAAAGTAAGCTAGATATTTTAATGGATTATACAGATTTAGTTTTATTGGATTTGAAACATATCGATTCCAAAAAGCATCGTAAATTAACAGGGAAACCAAATGAACATATTTTACAATTCGCTCGTTATTTATCGAATAAGGATAAACCGATTTGGGTACGACACGTATTAGTTCCTGGTGTTACGGATAATGAAGAGGATCTACAAAAACTATCTAGCTTTATTCAAAGTCTGTCTAATGTTCAAAAAGTTGAAGTGTTACCATATCACAAGCTTGGTGTATATAAATGGGAGGCGCTTGGACATAAGTATCCACTCGCAAATGTAGAACCACCTACTGAGAAAAATGTAGAACATGCTAAACATATTTTACAAGCGGTCTAATCCAAATATTGGATTAGGCTTTTTGCTTTCTTTACAATAAAATCTAGAGTATATATTGATAAAAGAGTATACTGAAAGTAGAATATCCATAATTTTGTACGGAATAAGTGGAGAAATTTACATAATTGTAAAGGGAAATCAAAATAGTAAAAAGAATTAAGAAGTAAAAGAGTGAGTATCATGGAATAGAGAACATTTGTAAGTTATTGCGAAAGCTCTTATAGGAAAGTATAATGTAAAGATATGAGCACAGATAGGATTAAGGGGTCAATCTTATATGCTTTGCATATCCACGACAGGTACATAGCTGAAAAGGGAATTATTAGAATCTGTTTATGTAATTTTTAAGGAAAATGTTTTTCCTATTGTCGTATATGCAATATGGAGAAACAAAAAGCTAGGAGTGGATTTGTTTGATAAAAAACCCCAAGGTTTTAATATTAACTGCACATTACGGTAATGGTCATGTGCAAGTAGCAAAAACATTAGAACAAACATTTCGCCAAAAAGGAATTGAAGATGTTATTGTATGCGACTTGTTTGGAGAATCACATCCATTTATAACTGACATTACAAAATATCTATATTTAAAAAGTTATACAATAGGAAAAGAATTATATCGTTTGTTTTATTACGGGGTAGAAAAAATTTATGATAAGAAAATAGCATCTTGGTATGCGAACTTTGGAAGAAAACGTTTGAAAACACTGTTACAGGTGGAGAAACCAGATATTGTAATTAATACATTTCCAATTATCGCTGTACCAGAATTGAAGAAACAAACAGGGATTTCAATTCCTGTCTATAACGTATTAACTGATTTTTGCGTGCACAAAATATGGATTCATCGAGAAGTAGATCGTTATTTTGTTGCAACGGATCACGTGAAAGAATTGATGGTTGATATCGGTGTACCTGCGGAACAAATTGTTGAAACAGGAATTCCAATTCGGAGTAGTTTTGAGTTAAAGGTAAATCCAGACATCATATATAATAAATATCAGTTATGTAAGAATAAAAAGATTTTACTAATTGTAGCAGGTGCTCATGGGGTATTAGGAAATGTAAAAGAACTATGCCAATCATTTATGTCAGTGCCTAATTTACAAGTAGTTGTCGTTTGTGGGAAAAATGAAGCTTTAAAACAGGATTTATTAAGTTTACAGAATCAAAATTCCGATGCATTAAAAGTGTTTGGGTATGTTGAAAATATTGATGAATTATTCCGAGTTACTTCGTGTATGATTACGAAGCCAGGCGGAATAACATTAAGTGAAGCAGCAGCGTTGCAAGTACCTGTCATTTTATATAAACCTGTTCCAGGACAAGAAAATGAAAATGCGATGTACTTTGAAAAAAAAGGAGCAGCAGTTGTCATTCGCGATGATAGTGAGGTTTTTGCAAAAACAGAGGCATTATTACAAGATGATGTGAAGCTTCTTCAAATGAAAGAAGCAATGAAAAGCATCTATCTTCCAGAGCCAGCTGGTCATATTGTAGATGCAATTTTGGCAGAAAATCATGCAGAACCGCGGCATATACCTATTAAATCACCTGCTCTTGCACAATCTTTTACTTAATATGAAACCCTCTTTGTATATGTAAAGAGGGTTCTTTATTATTTTCAAAGAAAATTCAGCTAGTTATCCACAAAAGGATTGCGCTTTCATTAAACAGTAAAGTCGGAATATTAACAACTATATCCACATTGTCCACAATTTTTAGAAAAATATCCACAATTAAAACAGCTGATATATACTTTAATATAGAAAAATATTAAATGTTTTTGAAAATTACTAACAATTTCGTTGGTTTTGTGGATAAAGTTGTCCACAGCAAAAAGGACCCTTATGTATAAGGGTCCTTTTTGCTTACTTCTATCAGTCGAGAAAATTATGTAATGAAAATGAATAATTAGGGGGGAAACTTCTAATTATTCATTTTCACTTTAAATGCTTTTCGAGCGATATCCTGCTGCACGATCTGCTTTTTGAAATTCTCGTTGATAGAGAACTTCTTGTGTACTAGATAATGTATTTTTTGCTTTATCACGTTTCTTTTTATCCATTACAAATCACCTCGTGTCTTAAAGTTACTATTTATCGTTTCCAAAGACATGAGGGGATATACGCATATGGAAAATGTTAATGATTGATTATCATTTCAGAAAATTTAGATTATGCTTCTTTTAATTGATGAGCATCTTGGAAGGTTGTATCTCGCATTGTAGCAAGTGTGTATTGATCTTTTGGAATTTCATATAAGTTATATACTTCTTCGTTTGCGTTAATTTCATCATATACGGCTTTTCTTGTTTCGTTTGCTAGATTTACATATTGCAGTTTTTCTGCAGCTTTAATAGAACGAATATTTATTTTACGAATACGCATGAAGATTGTTTCAATATCTAATTCATAGAAAAGTTCACTAAAAAATGAATCTTTTGCTAATTTATTATAGCCTTTTCCATGATATGGTTTGCCGAGCCATGTCCCGAGAAACCCAGCTTTTTCTTGCACATCAAATAAAGTAATTGTTCCGATGGGGTTACCCCATTCATCTAAAATTGTGCGTGAAATTAATTCACCACGCTCTTCAGCTTCAATTGTTTGTTTCGTTAAGAATAAATATTCTTCATAAGAATAAGCCTTTTGACGCACAAAAGGGAAGACAGCTGGATCCACCATTAACTCGTATAGAACGTGGCTGTCGTGTAAGTCGCGTTTTTTCAACATACTAACTCCTCCTCACACGAGGGTAGCATGACGAAAAAACACCCCACCCTCGAAATTTTTATATCAATCTTTAAAAAATTTCGGGGTGGGAATCGAACCCACTAGAACCAGTTTCTAACGCTGGTGGCGCACCATTTGCCTTCCCCATTCATCAATTTGAAAATGATAATCACGACACAAATTGATTATGGTTTCATTCAGTTTATAATCGTATAATACTTTATCTAGTCAAAAAAATAAACTAGTTTTTTTTATTTTTTTTGTAAATTATTTTTCCATCAATCATAGTTAGTACAGGCTTGGCTAAATAATGAAAAGGATGATGAGTCCATAACACGAGATCGGCGTCTTTTCCAACCTCGATACTTCCAATTCTATCCTCTAAACGCAAATTTCGCGCTGGGAATATGGTGATTCCTTCTAGTGCTGTTTTCTCATCTAACCCTTCTCTTACTGCAACAGCAGCACAAATATTTAAATATTGAATGGGTGTATAAGGATGGTCTGTCGTTATAGAAACTTCCACACCATTTTTGGATAATATATGGTAAGTATCCCATGTCTTGTTTTTTAGTTCGATTTTAGAACGGCGTGTCAGAGTGGGACCAACTGAAACCTTCAAATTGTGTTTCGAAAGCTCTTCAACAAGAAAGTGTCCTTCTGTACAATGTTCAATACGTAGATCGAGGTTGAATTCCGTTGCAAAGCGTAGCGCAGAACTAATATCATCTGCTCGGTGAGCGTGGATACGTACGGGTATTTCACGACGTAATGCTTTTAAAATAGGAAGCATTCGAAAATCAGCTTCGTGCCCGTAGTGTTGTGCTTCATAGAATGATTCCCGTAGTAACCCCATAATCCCCATACGTGTTATGGATTCTTTCGTTCCATTACTATGGACCTTTTTAGGATTTTCTCCAAAGGCAATCTTTAAACCAGCAGGTTCTTGAATAATCATATGATCAATACAAGTTCCAGCTGTTTTTATTACACAAGTAGTACCCCCGATAATATTTTGACTACCAGGCATAACGTGAACGGTTGTAATTCCATTTTGCACAGCGTCTTGAAAGGCAATATCGAAAGGGTGGATACCATCTAAAGAACGAATATGTGGTGTTGAAACTTCAGATGTTTCATTGGCATCATTTCCAGCCCAACCAGTACCTTCATCATAGAGACCAAGGTGAGTATGGACATCAATAAAGCCAGGTAAGAGATGGAGTGCCCGTGCATCTATAACGGTCATATCTTGAGTAGGTTGAATAAAAGGTTTGACCTCGGTAATTCGCTCTTCTGTAACGAGTACATCGCCTTGAAACTTTGGAGATGTAATAGGGTATACAATGGCTTGTTTGAGCAATATTTTCATAGGTACCTCATTTCTGTTACTTTATAATGCTAATGGAAGTTAAGGGAAAGTAACTGAAAGGTTATTTGTATGGTAATGCTTCGGATCCTAGAAAATGAAAGTTTTAAAAGGGCCCATGTAAAATTTTGTTTTAGAAGTACTACATTGTATGCGAAAGTATATTTTGTAATGCATGGTCTATTGCCGGAAATGTGTATTGGTATCCATGTTTAATTGCTTTACTAGGTAATACATGTTGCCCTTCTAGTACAAGTATGCTCATCTCACCTAATAAGGCGTGAAGCATAAATGAAGGGACAGGCAGCCAATGTGGTTTTCTCGTTGCGGCAGCGATGGTTTTTCCAAATTCCTTCATTCTTATAGGTGTTGGTGCTGTCATATTAAGAGGGCCATCAATTTCTTTTTTGTGTATGATGAAATCCATCATACGAACGACATCGTCTATATGAATCCATGATAACCATTGCTTCCCAGAACCAATGGTGCCGCCGATATAGAATTGATAGGGAAGTAACATCTTTGGCAAGGCTCCGCCATCTGCACCTAATACAACGCCAAATCTTGTGTAAATTGTTCTTATTCCGAGAGAACATGCTTTAGCTGCTTCTTGCTCCCATAAAAATACTGTTTCTGCTAAAAAATCATTTCCGGGAGTTTCTTGTTGCTCAGTAAAAGACTCTATTTCAGATGTTCCGTAGTATCCAATAGCACTTGCATTAATAAATGTATGTGGTTTTGTTTCCATTACTTGTAGTTGTTGAATAAGTCCTTTTGTTGTTTGAATTCTACTGTTTAATATTGTTTCTTTTTGTTTTTTTGTCCATCTACTATTGATAGATTCTCCAGCTAGATTAATGACTACATCGATAGAGGAGAGTGGAAAGGTAGATAAATCTGGTGTCCAGTGTACGTATTGAAGGTTATGGTTTGAGGTTCTAGTAGTTTTCTTTCGAGTAAGAATGTAGACCATATATCCTTTTTGAATAAAAAAAGTAGAGAGGTATTTACCAATAAAACCAGTGCCACCAGAAATTGCGATTTTCATAATCATTTCCTCCTCATTATATATATTCTTGAAAAGAAAAAATGTTCCTCGACTATGTTAAAATAATAGGGAGGTGAGAGTATGGCTGTCATTACAAAAATAGAAGTACAAAAGCGATCGAAAGAACGATTTAATATTTATATTGATAAAGGCCAAGGTGAAGAGTACGGGTTTAGTGTGGATCAAGTAATCTTAATGAAACATGGATTACAAAAAGGCTTAGAAATTGATGAAATAGAGTTAGGAAATATTTTGTACAATGAAGAGGTACAAAAAGCATATTTACAAGCAATCTCCTATTTATCCTATCAAATGAGAACAAAACAAGAAATAGAAGATTTTTTACGAAAAAAAGAAGTGGGACAGGCCATCATCTCTGAAGTCGTTTCGAAATTATTACATGACCGATATATTAATGATAAAGAGTACGCGGTTTTATATACGCGAACGCAAAGTAATGTGAATCGAAAAGGTCCAACTGTTATTAAAAGAGAGTTGTTAAATAAAGGTGTTCAGGATTTAATTATTATGCATAGTTTACAAGAATATCCGAAGGAAAAGCAAATTGAGAATGCCTTGTTTCTCATAGAAAAGAAAAAAAAATCTTATCAAAAGCATTCTTTTTTACAAATGAAGCTAAAGTTGGATGAGATGCTTGTTCGAAAAGGGTATTCTAGAGAAGTAATTCAAATTTGTTTGGAAGAATTGAAAGACGAAAGAGATGACGAAAAGCAACAAGAAGCGTTACACTATCATGGGAATAAGTATTATGAGAAATATAAGAAGTATGATGGATGGACATTTGAAAACAAGATGAAACAAGCGTTATATCGAAAAGGATTCTCTATTGATGAGATAGAGATATTTTTACAAATGAAACGTGAAGAGGGATGAGGGGAATAATGAGATGAATATGCCAAAACGCTACAGTGAAATGACACCACATGAGCTTAGAGAAGAAATTGGGGATTTGAAGGAGCAAGCAATAAAGGCTGAACAGCTTGGAATTGTAAATGAGTTCGATGTATTAATGAGAAAGATGGCAATGGCTCGCGCTTATATGACTGATATAAACAAATTCCATATTGGTGAAACATATGAATTAATAGAAGAACCTGGTATATTATTTAAAATTACTTACTTCAATGGGGTATTCGCTTGGGGTTATAAACAAAATGATAATGAAGAGATTGGAATACCAATTTCCTTATTGCAAGAAAAATAAAAACCAGAGAGCAAATATCTCTCTGGTTTTCATCTTTGGTAGGCGTTAAAGGAGATAGGAGATTCTAAAATTGGCGTTTTTTACATTCGTTGGCCAATATAATGAGAGACTGGGTTTGCTGCGTCTGTCCGTTAACTTGCGCTTTCGCATGTTTCGGACGAGTCCACGTATGGTTAAATAATTCAGAACGACTATCTAAACGATCACGGTAGCTCATCTTTATCACCTCGTGTAGGAAGTTAATTTTTTAGGTTGTAACTGTATTACTCTTCCTGCTGATTTGCAGCACGCATACGTTCTTGTGGGTGCGTGTTAATTGTGCCGTTAGGTCGCTTCGAAGCGAAGCGTGATTTCGCTTTCGGCTGACCGTCGATTTTGCTGTTGTTTTTTGACTCAGACCAAAATTCGGCTTGTTTACCCATTGCGAACGCCCTCCTCATCATCAGTTGATACCTCTTTAAGAAGTATCACTTATAGAATGTGCAAAACAGAAGAAACTATCCTTTAGAAATGAAGGGATAAATAGGGAAAAGGAGATTAGAACATGAATGATATTTATGAAGCATTAACGAAAGAATTATTAGATAAGAATGACAAGCTTTCTTACGGACAAGCACGTGCGTGGGTTGAATTACTTTGGGAAGATTTTCAAACAACTTATGCAAAATCAGGGCGTTATCAAGGTGAGGAAATGACTGAGCAAGTGGTACGATCATGGATTAATAATCATGGTGTACGCCTTCATGAAATGCGTACAAATAATCCGAAGTATAGCCATTTAATTAATCAAGAAGATCATTTGAAACATTAAAAAAAGCGACTTAAGTCGCTTTTTTTAATGTGGAAGTAATTCCAGCTTTTTTCGAAGTTTTTCTTCACTAAAAATCCATCCTGTATAGGAACTAATAATATTTAAATTATGGTCGAGCTGAACAATCGCGACAAATGGATAATAATCTTTACTGCGATACCGTAAATCAATGAATCGTACTTCATAATAATGATCATGATCAAAAATATCCCAGCGATATACAGGAGAGAAAGATAGGAAGGCCGAGATGTTTTCATCTTGTTTAGCTGCTCGCATAATATCATTTTCTGGGAACGGTACCCGATCGAATTTGTCATATATCATGATGTTACCACGGTGCCATCTCGCAACGTAGTAATAATCAGCTGTAACGACTGCTAAATGATAATGATAAAACCGGTAAGAAGGAGAAATGATAATCTTTTCGACATTTTTGAAACGTTTGTGTACAACGCTTCTTATATTTCGGTGCATCATAACCCGTCCGATATAGTAAATAATCATTAATATATATGCTGCTAAGGCTGTGTATCCTTTATGAGAACCGACGAGCATGCAAGCAATTGCAAGTATATGGATAAAGAAAATTACGGTATCAAATGTATTAATCACGCCGAGTGCGACCCATTTTTTTGTGAAAGGCCGTAATGCTTGTGTACCATAGGCGTTAAAAATATCGACAAAGACGTGAAGGAAGACTGCAATAAATGACCAAAGTAGTAGATGAAGATATGGAGCGTCTGAAAAGAAGGCGAAAGAGATGCCACTTATAAGAAATGACCAAAGAATTACCGCGGGAATGGAATGAGTAACTCCGCGATGATTTCTTATATATTTAGCGTTATTACGCAATTTTAAAACTGTGTCAATGTCAGGAATGTTGGAACCAGCAATTGTAGCAAGCATAACAGCTTGTGGGCCAATATCACTTTGTGCTATGGCTGGATCTAATGTTGCTAAGCTACCTAAAGTGATACCCATAACAAGGTGAGTGGCTGTGTCCATAAAAATCCACCTCCGTTTTTTATTAATGTAACTCTTTTTATTCGATACCTCAAGTCCTTTGCCTTCAATTTCCTATGTCATCTTACTTAAATTTTTTCCTAAAATCTTTATAATAGTACTTATATGCAAAAAAATGAGGGGGATCAAGTTTGACACTTGAAATACTAAAAAAATTTAATATAGAGCAGTTTCAAAATGATTTAATTGGTTGGTTTGAAGAGGAGCAGCGCGACTTACCATGGAGAAAAAATAAAGATCCATACCGCGTTTGGGTTTCTGAGATTATGTTACAGCAAACAAGAGTAGAAGCCGTAAAACCATATTACGCAAATTTTATGGGGAAGTTTCCTACACTTGAAGCGTTAGCGAACGCAGATGATGAAGAAGTATTAAAAGCATGGGAAGGTTTAGGATATTATTCTAGAGCACGTAATTTACATGCGGCAGTAAAAGAGGTAAAAGAAGTATACGGCGGGGTTGTACCAAGTGATGTAAAGAAAATTGAAAAGTTAAAAGGAGTCGGACCATATACAAAAGGTGCTATTTTAAGTATTGCATATGGTATACCAGAGCCGGCAGTTGATGGAAATGTTATGCGTGTATTATCTCGCATTTTATCAGTATGGGATGATATTGCAAAACCGAAGACTCGAAAAGTTTTTGAAGAGATTGTGCGTGAAATTATTTCAGTAGAAAACCCATCTTATTTTAATCAGGGATTGATGGAATTAGGTGCACTGATTTGTATTCCTAAAAATCCATCGTGCTTACTTTGTCCTGTACGTGAGCATTGCAGAGGATATGCTGAAGGTGTTCAAAAAGAATTACCAGTAAAAAGTAAAGCGAAAGCTCCTAAAATGGTACCTATTGTTGCAGGAGTACTTCAAACTGAAGACGGTCGTTACGTTATTAATAAACGTCCAAGTACAGGTTTGTTAGCTAATATGTGGGAGTTTCCTAATGCTGAACTTGGAGAAGGTATTCGAAATCAGAAGGAACAGCTTATAGATTATATGAAAGAAAAATTTGAACTCGCGGTTTCTATTGATGAATATGCAATGAATGTACAACATACGTTTACACATCGTACTTGGGATATATTTGTATTTTATGGAAAGGTAACTGGCAATATTGTTGATACAGATACATTGAAATTTGTATCGAAAGAAGCATTTGAGCAATTACCTTTTTCGAAATCGCATCGTACTATTTACGAAAATTGCGTGGAGAAAATTACAATACAATAAATAAAAAAGTGTTCCCAATCTAGGGAACACTTTTTTAGTCGTAAGAAATTTTTGTCCCATGAGTCCAACTAGCTTCACCTTCTTGTAAGCCGCCTCTTGATTCAATTTCTACTACAATTTCTTTGTAAATACTTTGACCTTCTGCATTTAAATAAGGCAGAATCTGTTGTAGTGAGTGATGAAAATAAGCTAATTCATCTTCTTTCCATTCATGTTTTGAAACCATTGTTAGTTCAGTCATATCGCGTCCTATATACATATTTCCACCTCCATTTCTTATAGTTTGAATAAGTAACAAAAGATATATGCGGAAATTATTCAAAATAAAATTACGGATAGCCTCTAAGTGAATTGGTTACATTATTGGTTGTGGAGGTGAGAAAGATGAGTAAAAAACAACAAGGTTATAACAAGGCAACTTCTGGTGCTAGCATTCAAAGTACAAATGCTAGTTATGGTACAGAGTTTGCGACTGAAACAAATGTACAAGCAGTAAAACAAGCAAACGCACAATCAGAAGCAAAGAAAGCACAAGCTTCTGGTGCACAAAGTGCAAACGCTAGCTATGGTACAGAATTTGCAACTGAAACAGACGTGCATGCTGTGAAAAAACAAAATGCTAAGTCAGCTGCAAAACAATCACAATCTTCTAGTTCAAACGAGTAATGAAAGAAAAACACTTCTCCAATTCGAGAGAAGTGTTTTCTTTGTGTGTGGATCTTTGTAATGAAAAGAAAATGAACGACATAACTTCTAATAAGTCAACAAATGTAGTCAAAGGAAAAGGAAGTTAACAATTAGAAATATGTAATTAGGAATAATAACTGATGAATAAGTCCAAAGGGGGTAAGTAATGAACGATTTTGATAAGTTGGTAGGGGAGCAATTAGAAACGATGGATGAGTTGTTAAAGTTACAAGCACATCTAGAGAAGTATCAACAAATTGAAATGAATGAAAAAGATATGTGCGATAAAAAGGAACTGCATTTTATCCGTCAGGAAATATATAGAACAGAAGTAGCGTTGAAGATGTTACATGAGAAATTTGAAGAACAAACAAATAGTGTAATCCAATCTTTTGCAACTGAAAAAATGATTTCAAATTTAGGATAAGATATATCATTGTCTCAGGTGAAAAGTCCTTCAAATAGAGAAGGGCTTTTTTTATTACATGTCCTCGTTTATCCCGCTATTTGCCGGGCAGTAAGACCCCCACCTCAAAATTCAGCGAAAGCAAAGAAGTTAGGTGGGGGGCGGGCTGCCCGTAAAAGCCCGATTGGTGAGGGCTGATTAAAGTTTCACTTTATAAATAATACAATACAATCCTTGTTTCCTGAGAAGATTGGGGATTATTGTATTCAACGATAAACCTCCTGCATATTCAGTGTGGAAAATAGAGTCTTATCCCTTTAGTTTTAAAATTTTGACAAAAAAGTTATAATAGAAAAAAAGTGAATGCCGTTCAAAGGGCATTTGCAGTTGAAAGAAGGGAGCATATATGGGATTTCCCAAAGAAGGAGAAAAAGTACAAATACATAGTTATAAACATAATGGCTCCATTCATAGAATGTGGGAAGAAACAACAATTTTAAAAGGGACACAGAGTCTTGTGATCGGAGCGAATGATCGTACAGTAGTTACAGAATCAGATGGTCGAACATGGATTACGCGCGAACCAGCAATTTGTTATTTTCATGCTAACTATTGGTTTAATGTGATTGGGATGCTTAGGGAGGATGGCGTATATTATTATTGCAATTTAAGCTCACCTTTTGCGTATGATTCTGAAGCATTAAAGTATATTGATTATGATTTAGATATTAAAGTGTATCCAGATATGACATATACGCTTCTAGATGAAGATGAGTATGAAAAACATAGTCAAATTATGCAGTATCCACCTGTTATAGATACAATTTTAAAACGAAATGTAGCACATTTAACACAGTGGATTCATCAAAGAAAAGGTCCATTCGCACCAGATTTCGTAGATATGTGGTATGAACGATATTTAATGTACAGAAATTAAAACAAACCTGCAGGGAATTTCCCGGCAGGTTTGTCCTATTAGAGGGGGGATTATGTGCAGGGCATAAAAAGATATTTACAATTTGTTAAACCATATCGATGGCTTATTGCTATTACAATTATTATTGGACTAGTTAAGTTCGGTATTCCACTTATTATGCCGTGGTTATTAAAGTATATTATCGATGATGTAATTCAAGGGGCGGGTTCACTTCAAGATAAAACATCTCAATTAATAACAGCGATTGGAATTGCTTTTTTTATTTTTGCGGTATTAAGACCACCGATTGAATATTATCGTCAATATTTCGCGCAACGTATCGCAAATACAATACTGTATGATTTGCGGAAGCATATTTTCGGTCACTTACAAAAGTTAAGCTTACGTTATTATTCGAATACGAAAACAGGGGAGATTATTTCACGGGTCATCCATGATGTAGAACAAACGAAAGATTTTGTAATTACAGGTTTGATGAACGTCTGGTTAGATACTGCAACAATTGCTATCGCTATCATTGTTATGTTTTCTATGAATATAAAATTAACATTTGTTGCGTTATTGATTTTACCTATTTATGTAATAGCAGTGAAATATTTTTTCGGACGTCTTCGGAAATTGACGAAAGAGCGTTCACAAGCGTTAGCGACGATGCAAGGGTATTTGCATGAACGTATTCAAGGAATGCAAGTGACACGTAGCTTTGCGTTAGAAGAGTATGAGGGGAAGCAGTTTGAAAAAAGAAATAATGAATTTTTAACGAAAGCATTAAACCATACAAGTTGGACGGCGAGAACATTTTCGGCAGTAAATACGTTAACCGATTTAGGTCCGTTACTTGTGATTGGTTTTGCAGCATATGAAGTAATTCAGGGGCAGTTAACGCTAGGGACGATGGTAGCCTTTGTTGGATATATGGATAGTTTATATAGTCCGCTTCGCCGCCTTGTTAATTCATCTACAACATTGACACAATCTTTTGCATCGATGGATCGTGTGTTTGAACTGTTAGATGAAAAATACGATATTGTTAATGTGCCAAATGCGATACAAACGGAAAAATTAAATGGAGAAATTGTATTTGATAATGTTTCTTTTCGTTATAATGCAGATGAAAAAGAGATATTGCACAACTTGTCATTAACTATGCAGTCTGGAGAGAAAGTAGCGCTTGTAGGAGCGAGTGGAGGAGGGAAGTCATCTCTTGCTAGTTTGATCCCGCGTTTCTATGATGTTTCTGAAGGCACGGTTTATGTAGATGGCATAGATGTAAGGAAGTATAATATGAGAAATTTACGTAGTAATATTGGAATTGTACTGCAAGATAATTTATTGTTTAGCGATACAATTGAAGCTAATATTTTATATGGAAATCCGAAAGCTACAGAGAAAGAAGTGATTGCAGCTGCCAAAGCTGCGCAAATTCATGATTTTATTATAGATTTACCAGATGGTTATAATACTGTCGTTGGAGAACGTGGTGTGAAGCTATCGGGTGGGCAAAGGCAACGCGTGGCAATTGCACGCGTATTTCTAAAGAATCCGTCGGTACTTATATTGGATGAAGCAACTTCGGCTTTAGATTTAGAAAATGAAAGGTATATTCAAGAGGCGCTTCAGACGTTAGCTGCTGACCGGACAACGATTATAATTGCACATCGATTAGCGACAATTACGCATGTTGATACGATCATTTACATTGAAGACGGTCAGATTAAAGAAACCGGTTCTCATGAAGAGTTAATGCGAAAAAGAGGATTTTATTATAATTTATATCAACTTCAACATATAACAGAAACAGCTCCTTTAGCATAAAAGGAGCTGCTTTTTTATTCGTCTTCTTTTTTATCATCGATTTGGAGTTCTTTTTCTGGTTTATGGTATGTGTAGAAGCTATCTACAAGTAAATCTAAATGCTCTACTTCTTCACTATAGTTAATGATGGAAGAAATAAGAGGGAAGAGATGTAACCATGTTTTATATGCTTCTTCATCGTCCTTGTTTTGATATTCCATAAAGATATCAATTAATTCTTGTTTACCTGTTTCAACTTCATCAAGCATTTCAACTGATTGTTGTTTTTTTGCTTTACCAATGAATTTTAATAAAACTTGTTCATGATAATGCGTTAATGAATCAAGTTCGTTTTGGATAGATTCCTGAAATTCTTCCGGCATGTAGCGTAGTTCATTTTCAGTACGGTGTAATGATTTTAACGTACTTAAAGCACGGCTTGTTGTCGCTAACATTTGTCTGAATAAAACGAGCTTACGAATTTTTGCGAACTTTACTTTTTTCGTGTAGCTTCTTTCTTCTTTATACAGCAAATAGTAATGATTTAGTTTGATCATTTTTTCTTTCATACGATCAATATCAGTTTTTAGCGTTGTAAAATCAGAAGCCTGCCTGCTATTCATTCGAATCCATTTTACAATTTCTTCTGTATTATCAACGATACGATGATAAAGTTTTGTTTCATATTTCGGCGGCATAAATACTAAATTTACAAGTGAAGCCGCAATAATACCAATCATAATTGTCGCAAATCGAAGTAAGGCAAAACTAAAGAAGTCTTCGCCTTGATACTCCATAATGGCGATAACTGTTACTAAAGCAATTGATATTGTGTTTTCTAATCGTAATTGCAGTGTAAGAGCAATTACTAATATACATGTTAATCCAATAATAAAAGGATTATGTCCAAAAGCAGTAGCAAATGCGATAGCAAATATCGCACCGATTACATTTGCTTGAATTTGTTCAAGTGCGGTTAAATAAGAACGGTATACAGACGGTTGAACAGCAAAGATAGCTGAAATTCCCGCAAATACCGGACTCGGTAATTGAAGTAAAATACAAGCAAATAAAGCTAACGTGATGGCAATACCCGTTTTTAAAATGCGAGCACCAAGTTTCATACCCTTAATAAGATCCTTTCTCTTGTCATAATGAATGTACAACATGATACTATACATTCATTACAATATGTTAGCAAGTGATATTTTAGTGACGTTAAAAGAAATTAGTATTCATTTTATCCGGCTAATTGTGAACAGTAAGTTTCCCGCCTCTAAATTCAGTAGCTGGATGCCGGTAAACGCTCAATTGCTGTAGGCTAATTAAAGTTTCACTTTATAATTTTTCCTAATTTCTTTTAAACATCAGTTTTTAGTAAAAAGACCTGCTGAATTTCAGCAGGTCTCAAATTGTTACTATAGATTACTATGAGAAGTGTACTTCGTCAATTTTTTCTTAATAATGAAAATTACTCATGTTACTCTGTTGAGATAGATGGATCTGCCTGTTCTTTTTTCGGGATAATTTCAAAAAACTGGTTCTGTATATCATCTAATAATGGGGTTAACAAAGCAACTTCCTCATATTGCTCATGCTCGTTTAGTACACGAATATAGTCTAGCAATAATTCAGTTACATCTTTCAAACCATTTTTACTAATTGATTGTAATGTAACATTTGCCCCTTTTGCAATTCTTCTTTTTAAGGCCTGTTCTGTTAAGCCTAAGTTTGAATCATGACGCAAATAAACAACACCGCCAGTCATGCCAGCGCAAATCCATGGACCAGGGTCACCTAAAACAAGCGCTCGCCCATTTGTCATATATTCAAAAGCAAAACCTTTAATATTGGAGTATGCACCTATATTTCCTTGCTCTTTTTCACGGAGTGGTTTTGTTATTCTACCTCCAATGATCATGTCTGCCCCAGAAAGGCGAATGCCAGCACGAGCATCAGCGTTCCCTTGCACGTATAGTGCCCCTTTTTGTGCCCCATATCCAAATCCTTTTCCGACAGAACCGTTATAATATACTCCGTCTTTTCCTTTTGATTTCGTTATATAAATACCACCACCAAAGGAAGTTTTACCAATGCCATCTTGTGCGCCGCCATTTACGTGTATAAATAAATTTTCACTATTGTAAGCACCTAACCCATTTCCAGGGATAGAACCATTCGTATACTTTAATGTAAGTGGTTCAAGTTGAGTAGCTTCATATAGTTTACTGCGAACGCGATAACATGATTCTAGACCGCCCATAACGCGTTGCTCTACACCAACGCCTACTAATTCTTTTGAGTCAGCGGAATGAACTGTTTTAAATTGTTTTTCTGGTACGTCTTTTGTTGTTGTAACAGATGGATGTTCTATTATTTGTAGTAAATTACATAAGTTTAATAAATTTTCGCCCCGAACTTGCTCTAATAAATCAGAACGCCCGACAATTGCTTGTAAATTTGTATACCCAAGCTGTCCTGTTAATCGTTTTAGTTCTACACCGAAAGAGGTGAATAAATTTAGCAGGCCAGCAACTGCGCTTTCTAATTCGCGTGGGACGAAGCGGCGTAATCCATGTTCTTTTGCCTGTGCTTCAGACTCAATTTGTGTCGCAATTCCAACATGGCAAGTATCTAGATGGCACCCACGGCAAGTAGTACAGCCGATTGCAATCATTGACAGTGTGCCAAATCCAATACGGTTTGCTCCGAGGAGCATGATTTTCAAGGCATCATTTACACTTCGAATACCACCATCTGCCCAAATCTCTACTTTATGTCTCATGCTCGCTTCTAATAAAGCGTTGTGAGCGGCTTTAACACCAATTTCTACAGGAAGACCTACATGTTGCAAGGCGTGAATACGTGCAGCACCTGTTCCACCATCGAATCCGCTAATGTTAATAAAATCAGCACCAGCTTTGGCGATACCGACAGCAATTGTTCCGATATTAGGAACAACAGGGACTTTCACGGCTACTTTGGCAAGTTGATTAGCTGTTTTAATTTCGGTAATCATTTGAGCTAAATCTTCAATTGAATAAATATCATGGTTGTTAGAAGGTGAAATTAAATCTGAGCCGATTGTCGCATTACGTGCTTCAGCGATTTTGGCTGTCACTTTTGAACCAGGTAAATGCCCACCTTCACCAGGCTTTGCGCCTTGACCGATTTTGATTTCAATTAAATTCGATGAGTTTAGTAGTTCGGCATTTACTCCAAATCGCCCAGATGCCACTTGTTGTCCGCGTGTATGTGGGTATTTCCCAATCATATCTTTAATTTCGCCGCCTTCACCGTTCAAGCTAATCATATTTAGCTGATCGGCCGCTTCTGCATATGCGCGAAAGGCAATTTCGTTTTGAGAACCAAATGACATAGAACTAATAATAAATGGTAAATTATAATTTTGAATGCCGATAGATACTTCTTCAGTTGGAACGACATGTTTTGTTTGTTTCGTTTGAACAAGGTGTCTGATTGCGATTGGATTATTCTCTTCTAGTTCACTTAACTTGTCACGGTAGTCATCATAAGGATTTCCTTTTGCAACATCGCCGATTGCTTTCCAAATTCGCGGGAATATATGAAATGATTTTCGCATTCTAATTTTAGGATTGTTATAATCCTCTGCTCGTATTTTTGCATCTTCAGCAAGTGATTCAAGTGAAAAAGCTAAATCATTTGAACCGAAGAAATTTGTGATTTGTAATATATTTGCAATTTCCTCATGTAACCCAATAGATGAATAGAGACGTCCGTAACCACGTAACTCATGAATTCCAATTGTTGAAATGACTTTTTCTAATCCTTTATTAAGTGCATTATACAGATTCGTAATTGGTATTTTTGTTCCATCACTTACAGTCGCGAATAATAAATATGGATTAATACTATCTGCTCCTAATCCATATAGCGTGACAATGTCATGTAAGGAGCGAAGGGCACCAGAACGTATAACGAGAGAACAATTGCGGCGTAATTTATTTTCACTTAATTCTTGATGTACTTTCGCGGTAACTAAATGTGGATCAATCCACAAGCGTTCATTTAGATGGGCTTTTGCGTCATCTAATACTAGTAGGGAAGCACCATTGTTAACAGCAGCTATCGCTTCAGAACTAATGCGGCTTAATGCACATTGCAGGGTTTCTGACGAGCTGAATGTAGCAGAGATTGTGGCAATAGAGTTATGAGTCCTAAATAACGCTGTGAGTTGTTCGTACGTAATTGTGTGTAATTCCTCTGCAATAGGTTGTGCCACGCTGCCTTCTAAAATAATTGGTGAAAGCATTTCAACTACAAATGGCCGTTTTGCGCCGCTTAATAAACTTGGACGCTCTCCAAGTACAGTACGTGTAGAGAAGTGTTCAATTTCACGGTCACGGTCAATTGCTGGGTTTGTAACAACAGCTACACTTTCTTTAATAAAGTCAGCGATATTTCGTCTATCAGTATCAAGTGCGGCAAGTGGTGAGTCATGCCCAAGTGAGCGTATTGGTTCAACACCTTTTGTTGCCATCTGTTCAAGAAGCTGAATATGTTCTCGGTCCCATCCGAAAGCGACGTATTGTTTCGTTTCAACTTGAACAAAATCACATAGCCCTTGGATTTTTTGCGTTTCAGGGATAGATAAATTTAAATGATAATTGGTAGTATCAATTCGCTTTTTAAAACGGTTATATACTTGGATTTGATATTTGTCATATTCATAAAGAACAAGTTCATCTTGTTCATTCCATTTTAATCCGACCTTTTCTCCAGGGGCGAGTGGCTTTGGTTCTGCTACATATTTAGTTGGTGATACAACTCCAGGTTCAGAAGAGAAAATATAAGAGCTTTCTGTCTCTACTTTCCATACTGGGCGTAATCCAAGGGAATCAACGCTGAAAACAGCTTCATCTTTAAAACGGGAAATGATGCCAGCTGGTCCTTGTGCAAAATGTCCCCATGCTTCACGTATATACGTATATAAATCTTGTAAAGGTGTTTCATAAAGTTTAATTTCATTAATAATTGGTGGAAATAGTATTTCCATTGCTTCAAATAAACTGTAGTCGTATTGAACAAGTAGGGTTTCTAAGGTGCGGTTTAAATCTTGAGAGTCACTGCCTCCAGCAGTAAGTGGTACATCAATCATTTCAGCTTGATCGCGTAATTTTGCGATTGTGTTAATTTCACCATTATGTCCGAGAATACTAAATGGTTGTACACGAAAAAAATTAGATAATGTATTAGTAGAGTAGCGGTTATGTCCTAATGTCATAGTTGAAGCGATAAGTGGATGTTGTAAATCATTATAGTAGGCAACAAGTGTATCACCAGCACCTAGAACTTTATATACAACATGATCACGACTTAATGAAGCAACATGAATTGCTTCGTTTTCCTCTATTTTTATTGTGACAGAAAATAATGTTTGCTCAATATTTGTAATTTCATTTTCTGCGATAAGGGCAACTTGCCAAAATAAAGGTTCTTCTTGTTTACCGAGTGGACCGAGCGCATCTGAGTTTGTTACATCATCACTTTCGAAAATGATAGTAAAGTTTTTGTTGTTTAATTGCGTACGAATATAATCTTTTAAGGCAGTAATGTTTTCTTTTTTATTTAGAAAAAAATGTCCAACGATAAAGTGGGGATGATCCACAATCGTTGGATTATATCCACTACTTTTTAGTTTTTCATTCCAAAGCGTTTTTGGTACATCAATGTGAATGCCGATGCCATCGCCCTCGCCATTAATGAAACCAGCTCTATGATTCATTTTGACGAGTGATTGTATGCAAAGGTCAATGTTTTCTTTTGTAGGAATTTTTCGTTTCTCCATAACGGAAACGATTCCACACGCATCATGTTCTGCATTTTTATAATCTCGAAATAAAGACGGTGTCCATGTATTTGTTTTATTGAGCATCCGTCAATCCCCCCTCTTGTAAAAGTTAGAATAATCTTACTATTTAAGGTGTGAATCACCTTGTACACAGAGATAGTAATGATGTAAAAGAATATAAAACAGATAATTATGAATAATTATACTATTAATGTAGGATTTATGAAATAGAAAAAAGGAAAAAAGAAAGATGTGCTTTCTTTTTTCCTTTTAATGACGAGATTATTTGCTATCTGCTAAAGCAGCAAATGCTCTGCCTACAGCTTCAATTGTATATTCAATATCTTCTTTTGTATGTTCTGTCGTTAAGAACCATGCCTCGTATTTTGAAGGTGCTAAGTTAACTCCTTCTTGAAGCATTAGCTTGAAGAATTTACCGAACATTTCACCGTCTGTATCTTGTGCTGCATCGTAATCTTCAATTGTATTTGTTGTGAAGTATACAGTTAAAGCGCCTTTTAGACGGTTTAATGTAATATCGATATTATGTTTTGCAGCTTGCTCTAAAATTCCTTTTTCAAGCATGGCACCAAGTTCATCTAATTTCTCATAAAGTCCTTCTTGTTGAAGAACTTCTAGACAAGCAATACCAGATGCCATAGAAGCAGGATTTCCTGCCATTGTACCTGCTTGATATGCAGGGCCAAGCGGAGCAACTTGTTCCATAATTTCTTTCTTACCACCGTAAGCACCGATTGGAAGTCCGCCGCCAATAACTTTACCAAGAGCTGTTAAGTCTGGTGTTACGCCAAGTAAATCTTGAGCACCACCGTACATGAAGCGGAAAGCGGTAATAACTTCATCATAAATTACTAGTGCGCCAGCTTCATGAACAAGTTCATTCACTTTCTCAAGGAATCCAGGTTTTGGCTCTACAATACCGAAGTTTCCAACAATCGGTTCTACAAGAATAGCCGCTACTTCATGTCCCCATTTATCTAACGCTTCTTTTAAAGTTTCTACATTATTAAATGGAACAGTAATAACTTCTTGAGCGATACTTTGTGGTACGCCGGCTGAGTCAGGTGTTCCTAGTGTAGAAGGACCAGATCCAGCTGCTACAAGTACTAAATCAGAATGACCGTGGTAACAACCAGCAAATTTCATGATTTTTGTGCGGCCTGTGTAAGCACGAGCAACACGAATTGTCGTCATTACTGCTTCAGTACCAGAGTTTACAAAGCGTACTTTATCTAAAGCAGGCATTGCCTCTTTTAACATTTTTGCAAATTTTACTTCTAGCGCTGTTGGTGTTCCGTAAAGTACACCATTTTCAGCAGCTGTTGTAATTGCTTTTGTGATGTGCGGGTGAGCATGTCCAGTAATAATAGGACCGTATGCTGCTAAATAATCGATATATTTATTTCCGTCTACATCCCAGAAATAAGCACCTTTTCCACGTTCCATAGCAACAGGAGCGCCACCGCCAACTGCTTTAAAAGAACGAGAAGGACTATTAACGCCGCCAACGATATGTTCTAAAGCTTCTTTATGTAATGCTTCTGATTTTGTGAATTTCACTACCATTCATCTCCTTACAAAAATCTATGTATTATTCTAACATGTTTTTCGAAAAGACGTATTGTTTGTGATAGAGAAGGCAGTTGGGTAAACTATTCGTTGTGACATTTAGGAGGGGGGTCCGATTATGAAATCGGTAATTGAGGTACAAGGGTTACGTAAAGAATTTACAGCCTATTCAAGTCGTCCGGGTTTAAAGGGTGCATTTCGCGATTTATTAAATCGTAATTATAAAATAGTACCAGCAGTAAATGATGTATCTTTTACTGTAAAACAAGGTGAGATGGTTGGTTATATCGGTGAGAACGGTGCTGGTAAATCAACAACAATTAAAATGCTTACGGGGATTTTGACTCCGACATCAGGAGAGATTTTAGTAAATGGGATGAACCCACATAAGCAGAGAGAAGAATTTGTAAGAACCATTGGTGTTGTTTTCGGTCAACGTTCACAACTTTGGTGGGATATTGCTGTACAAGAATCTTTTCGTTTATTAAAAAAAGTGTACGGTGTATCAGACGCTCAGTATAAAGAGCATATGGAACACGTGATTGAAACGTTAGATATTGGTCCTTTATTAGATAAGCCAGTTCGAAAGTTATCTCTAGGTCAAAGAATGCGTTGTGAATTAGCGGCAGCATTAATTCATAACCCACCGTTATTATTTTTAGATGAACCAACAATTGGGCTAGATGTACTTGTGAAATTGAAAATACGTGAATTTTTAAAAGAAATGAATGAACGTTATAAAACAACAATTTTATTAACAACCCATGATATTACTGATATTGAAGCATTATGTGAGCGTGTTATCATGCTGGATGAAGGAAATATTATGTATGACGGTTCTTTAAATAATCTTCGTACGCAGTGGGGAGCAGAGAAGGAAATACATTTTCAGTTTATTGCACCAGTTTCCTATCAGGCTTTATCAATGGTTATGCCAGATAGTCATGTCGTTTGGTCGAAAGCGAAAGAGGAAAACGCGTGGGTTGCAAAAATACCGAATGAAGAAGTTATTATTTCAATGCTTATTTCTAAAGTAGTACAAGCCTTTCAAATTAAAGATTTAAAAATTAATGAAGTGTCTACAGAGGAAATTATTCGTAACATTTATGAAGAAGGTATTAAACATGGGTAAGTATATTGAAATGATTCGAATTCGCTTTTTAATGATGCTTGCGTATCGCACAAATTATTATAGCGGGATTTTAATTTATACGATTAATATCGGTGCGTATTATTTTTTATGGCAAGCAATTTATAGCGGAAAAGAGAACATTGAAAGTTTATCTATTTCGCAAATGACTACGTATATCGCAATTGCGTGGATGGCACGTGCCTTTTATTTTAATAATATAGATAGGGAAATTGCGATGGAGATTCAAGAAGGACGTGTAGCGGTAGAACTGATTCGTCCATATAATTATTTAGGGATGAAAGTGATGCAAGGTCTTGGGGAAGGGATATTTCGTTTTGCATTTTTTTCAATTCCAGGTATGGTTATCGTTACGTTATTATTTTCATTGCAAATTACAACGAATTTTCAAACGTGGTTATATTTCTTCTTGTCTCTAATATTTAGTTTTATTATTAATACACAAATTAATTTAATGACGGGAATGCTCACGTTCTTCCTATTTAATAATAGTGGAATTATGTATGCAAAACGCGTTGTTATTGATTTATTTTCTGGTCTATTATTACCGATTAGTTTTTATCCGTTATGGGCCCAAAAGGCAATGATGTTTTTACCGTTTCAAGCCATTAGTTATATTCCGAGTATGATTTTTTCAGAAGGTATACAAGGAAATAAATTGTATGAGGCATTATTATTCCAAGTAATTTGGGCGATTGTCCTTATTATTCCAATTGTACTTATGTGGAGAACGGCGAGAAAACGTCTAATTGTACAAGGGGGATGATGAGATGATATATATAAAACTATTTTTGCAATATGCAAGCCAATATATAAAAACAAAATTGGAGTATCGGGGCGACTTTATCGTTGGATTACTTTCTGATTTATCACTACAGGCTGTTAATTTAATCTTTATTCTCGTTGTGTTTGGGCATACACAAGCATTAAAAGGCTGGAGTAGAGAAGAAGTAATCTTTATTTATGGTTTCTTTTTAGTGCCGTTTGCCATTTTCTCAGCTTTCTTTAACATATGGGACTTTAATGATCGTTACATTATTAAAGGGGAGATGGATCGTATATTAACGAGACCGATTCATAGCTTGTTTCAAATTATATTAGAAAGAATGGAACTTGAGTCTTTAATTGGGGCCATTACAGGAATGATTGTAATGGGATATGCAGCTGTAGAGTTACAATTATCTTTTTACTGGTATGATTTCTTCTTATTTATATTGATGGTAGGAGGAGGCGCACTTGTATATGGAGGGATATTTGTTACGCTTGCGAGCCTTGGTTTTTGGTCAGATGCGAAAAGTTCAATTATGCCCCTTATGTATAACATAGGTAATTACGGGCGCTATCCTGTTAATATTTATAATCGTGTAATTCGTTTCATTTTAACGTTTGTTTTACCGTTTGCGTTTGTTGGAGTATATCCAGCAGCATACTTTTTAAGAAAAACAGAATGGAATAGTTATGCATTCGCGACGCCAATTGTTGGTGTTATCTGTTTTACGATTGCAATCACTCTTTGGAATCAAGGGGTAAAAAGGTACCGTGGTGCTGGGAATTAATTATAGAAGCTTGTTTGTTTCTAAGGGATAAATCCAATGGTCGTCTCATACATATAAAATGAGGTGGAGGACATGTTATGGGGATTTATTCTATTACTTGCAGCAATCGCTATTTTGAAAAGTGTCCAATTATTATGGAGTTCCTATTCAGATTCAACGCGTTTTTTTTCGCTGTATAATTTGGCCACATTATTTTTAATCTATACAACAGTACTGATCGCGTTTGGATTAAGTTACGTTGTATTAGAGGAAATGGGTTTCGCAGTTTTGAAAGAGGACGGAGAAAGTTTGAACGCTCATTCTTTTCAACTCGTTGAAGTTTGTTTATATTTTAGCGCAGTTACTTTATTGTCTGTTGGATATGGTGACATATCTCCGATTGGAATTGGGCGATGGATTGCAATTGCAGAAGCGCTAATTGGATATACACTCCCTTTTGCTTTTGTGATGAGGTCTGTAATAGACAATGAAAAATAAGGAAGCATTTGTTATAGTAAAGGAAAAGAGTAGGAGTGATAACTATGATTACAGTAGGAGAAATGGCACCAGAATTCACATTAGAGGGAAGTAACGGAGAAGAAGTTAGCCTAGCTGATTTCCGCGGTAAAAATGTAGTTCTCTATTTTTACCCGAAAGATATGACGCCAGGATGTACAACTGAAGCATGTGATTTTCGTGATGCGTATGGAGTATTTCAAGAGAAGGATACGGTTATTCTTGGAGTAAGTCCTGATTCAGCGAATAGACATTTGAAATTCATTGAGAAACATGAATTGCCATTTACACTTTTAGTAGATGAAGATCATAAAGTAGCAGAGTTATATGATGTTTGGAAGCTGAAAAAGAACTTTGGGAAAGAGTATATGGGAATCGAGCGTTCTACATTCCTTATTAATAAAGATGGTGAACTTGTGAAAGAGTGGCGTAAAGTGAAAGTGAAAGGACATATTGAGGATGTTCTTTCTTATATAAAATAAATCTATAGTGGAGATAAAATATGCAGAAACAAGGCAAGTGTCTATACATATTTTACTGCCTTACATAAAGTGGAAGTGTAGGGCATACCTCCTCAGATGATAGTATTCCAAGTGCGATTATGTCGCACTTTTTTCTATGTAATATATGAAGAAAAAGGGAAAGATACATAAAAACAAGCCCTGAATATAAAAATAAACCACATACTTATAGTAGAAATATTGACGATTTATAAGAAAAGGAGTACACTCTTTATAAGAATTATAAAATAATAATCCGTATAGAATCGGGGTGCATGACGGTGGTCAAAGAAGAATTAAAAGAAGCGCTAGAAATGCTGAAAAATACGGGTGTACGCATTACTCCACAGCGTCATGCTATTTTAGAGTACCTTGTGGAATCAATGACGCACCCAACAGCGGATGACATTTATAAAGCATTAGAAGGTAAGTTTCCAAATATGAGTGTTGCAACTGTCTATAATAACTTACGTGTATTTAAAGAGGTTGGACTTGTAAAGGAATTAACTTATGGAGACGCTTCAAGTAGATTTGATTATGTTACAAGTCAACATTATCATGTGATTTGTGAAAAATGTGGTAAGATTGTTGATTTTCCTTATGGAGGTTTGGAACAACTTGAAGAGGAAGCTGCAAAAACGACAGGCTTCGTTATTAATAGTCATCGCTTAGAAATTTATGGCGTTTGTCCAGAGTGTCATAAGGCGTAATATATAATAAAGAAAGAGGCTGACGGCTATACGTCAGCCTCTTTCTTTATTATATAAGGATTAGCGTGAGGTTAATCGGGATTTACAGTGCTAAGTTAGTAAGAAGGGTTAGATAAAAGTTTGTCGAATTTACTTTGTATTGGTGGAAATGAATTCTTGGAGGGGACATTTTGAAGAAATATGAGATTAAAAGTGACATTCCAACATTGGAAGAATATAAATATTTATGTGATTCTGTGGGATGGACTAATTATATGAACTTTGAGGTGGCGGAAATATCACTTCAAAATTCGATTTACTGTATAACAGTCAAGGATAATAATCAAATCATCGGCATGGGGAGAATTGTTGGTGATGGGGCTATCTATTTCTATATTCAAGATATAGTGGTTCATCCAGAGTATCAAAAGAATGGTATTGGAAAGAAAATAATGAATACTTTAGTAGAATACTTAAATCAGAATGCTCCAGATAAAGCATTCATTGGTTTGTTTGCGTCGCAAGGTAAAACGTCATTCTACGAAAAATATGATTTTAAAGATTATTCGCCTAACATGACAGGGATGTTTACTGTTATTTCGAAAAAATAGGTGTAATAAATTTAATAAAACAATTAAAAAGTTGATTTCTTAAGAAATCAACTTTTTAATGAGTTGAAACGTTTGTAGTGTTGCAAACTCGTATTTCCCTTGATACTTATGATTTATAACTCTTCTTATTATACTTTTCATCAAATTCTTTTCCTTCTAGATCTCGATCTAGTGTTAAAGGTTGATTGCAGTGCATACATGCATCGACACGGCCGAGCATTTTTGTTGGCTTATCACAGCTTGGACAAATAATTTGGATAGTCTTAGTAGATAACATACCAATCCAAAAGTAAACGACAGTGCTAGCGATAACAGCTAAAAAGCCAACCATCATAAACGTTGTCATAACAATAATGTTTTCGCGGAAAAAGACACCTAAGTATGCAATGAAGAGGCCGATAAATACTAAACTTAATGCAAAGGTCCGGATTTTATTGATTTTGTTTGAATACTTAATGCTCATTCTCACCACACTCCTATAATAATAATATAACATAAAATTTAGAATTTTCACTCTCGTGTAAATTGATAAAGGGATAAGATATGAAATGGATAGGAGGGGAGCCATGAAGAATGAATGGGTGCTATAATGATTTTTACAGCGATTTTTAAGTTTTTAACGGGATGTGAAATTTTTTTGTAAAAAGTATTGACCCTGTATATACTGCATGATATATTAATAACCGTCGCTGATGCGGAAACGCAGAAAACGACAAAAAAGAA
>NZ_JBTWFK010000010.1:0-205000 GCF_054788175.1 Bacillus sp. NEAU-Y102
AGATTTCCCATAGCGTAAGCTAGTAAGATCCCTGAAAGATGATCAGGTTGATAGGTTCGAGGTGGAAGCATGGTGACATGTGGAGCTGACGAATACTAATAGATCGAGGACTTAACCATATAATATGTAGCAATGTTATCTAGTTTTGAGAGAACATAAAAAATTTGTTGACTTTTAAAGTGAATAAGTTATAATAATGATTGTCTCAAAAGAATAATGTCTGGTAATGATGGCAGAGAGGTCACACCCGTTCCCATACCGAACACGGAAGTTAAGCTCTCTAGCGCCGATGGTAGTTGGGACCTTGTCCCTGTGAGAGTAGGACGTTGCCAGGCAATATTATTCCGCAGTAGCTCAGCGGTAGAGCTATCGGCTGTTAACCGATCGGTCGTAGGTTCGATTCCTACCTGCGGAGCCATTGGAGAGCTGTCCGAGTTGGCCGAAGGAGCACGATTGGAAATCGTGTATACGTCACAAGCGTATCAAGGGTTCGAATCCCTTGCTCTCCGCCATAGGATTTATAATATTTGGCCCGTTGGTCAAGTGGTTAAGACACCGCCCTTTCACGGCGGTAACACGGGTTCGAATCCCGTACGGGTCACCACTTTGGAGGATTAGCTCAGCTGGGAGAGCACCTGCCTTACAAGCAGGGGGTCGGCGGTTCGATCCCGTCATCCTCCACCATATGAATTTTATATAAATAGTATTATCGCGGGGTGGAGCAGCACGGTAGCTCGTCGGGCTCATAACCCGAAGGTCGCAGGTTCAAATCCTGTCCCCGCAACCAAATGGTCCCGTGGTGTAGTGGTTAACATGCCTGCCTGTCACGCAGGAGATCGCCGGTTCGACCCCGGTCGGGACCGCCATTTTAATAAGGCTCGGTAGCTCAGTCGGTAGAGCAGAGGACTGAAAATCCTCGTGTCGGCGGTTCGATTCCGTCCCGAGCCACCATTTATTTTAATAAAATACGCCGGCTTAGCTCAATTGGTAGAGCAACTGACTTGTAATCAGTAGGTTGGGGGTTCAAGTCCTCTAGCCGGCACCATGTAAGTTTCGGAGGGGTAGCGAAGTGGCTAAACGCGGCGGACTGTAAATCCGCTCCTTCGGGTTCGGCAGTTCGAATCTGCCCCCCTCCACCATTTACATAGGGGCATAGTTTAAAGGTAGAACTGAGGTCTCCAAAACCTCCAGTGTGGGTTCGATTCCTACTGCCCCTGCCAAATATATTTACACAACATGGCGGTTGTGGCGAAGTGGTTAACGCACCGGATTGTGGCTCCGGCATTCGTGGGTTCGATTCCCATCAGTCGCCCCATTTTTATTTTTAAAATTACAAATAATTAATTGATACTTACATATAATTAAGTAAGAATTCGATGGGCTATAGCCAAGCGGTAAGGCAACGGACTTTGACTCCGTCATGCGCTGGTTCGAATCCAGCTAGCCCAGCCATTTTTGCGGAAGTAGTTCAGTGGTAGAATACAACCTTGCCAAGGTTGGGGTCGCGGGTTCGAATCCCGTCTTCCGCTCCAATGAAATTTAATATGGCGGCATAGCCAAGTGGTAAGGCAGAGGTCTGCAAAACCTTTATCACCGGTTCAAATCCGGTTGCCGCCTTTTCTTTTGTGCCGATGTGGCGGAATTGGCAGACGCGCACGACTCAAAATCGTGTTCCTTCGGGAGTGTCGGTTCGACCCCGACCATCGGTATCATGAACGTCGTAAAAAAACTCTATACAATTAGTATAGAGTTTTTTTGTTTTCTTTTCATTACATGACAAAATAAGCACAAAAAGTGTACGGTGAGTAAACTGCGAAACATTAAAAGGATAAAAACAAACATTCAATTTTATCCTTTTAATTGCGGTATTCTATAATATTCCCTTCGAGCACTCTAGAGAGAATTTCTCCACCCCGGTGACATGAAGTTAAATCCGACACCACCAGTAGATATTAGTACATGATCAGCTGTTAATTTCGTAATTTCTAAAAACTTCTTTTCAAACTTTTCTCTGTTGTATTTGTACATAGTTGAGTGGCACGACCACATGTGCGTTGAAGTACTCAACTAGTCCCCTAATTCCTTCAATTCAGGAAACGCCTCAAATTGGATTGGTTCATCTAATTTCATGAATCTTACTTGATAGATAGTTGGGTTTAACTTCTCTCCTATTCCTTTAAAAGCATGTGATTTTTTCTCATTTGAATGTGTCATAATTCTCCCTCCACCTTTTCTTCAAATTTTTCCCTATTTTTATTGTACAGCAATAGAAAGTAATTATGGGAATATTATGGAAATCGGTATCGGCAATATAAAAAGACTCTAACAGAAATGTTAGAGTCTTTTTTGTTAAATTATATTATGTGATGCTAAAATTCGTAATAAACTTAGGAATTCATGTATAATATAACTTGTCGAAAGAACAAAATGATAGTGATTTATATTATGTCTGTAATATGAATCAAAAATGAACTTTTTATATTTCTTTTAAAAATGTGTTGAACACACATTATATTTCATATTAATATTTTTATGTAGATTTAAAACGAGAAAGAGAGTGGAAAGTATGGGCCGTAAATGGAACAATATTAAAGACAAAAAAGCATCGAAAGATGCAAATACAAGCCGTATATACGCGAAATTTGGACGTGAAATTTATGTGGCGGCAAAACAAGGAGAGCCAGATCCAGAATCAAACCAAGCGCTTAGAGTCGTATTAGAACGTGCGAAAACATACAATGTACCAAGAACAATTATTGATCGTGCAGTTGAAAAGGCAAAAGGCGGTTCAGAGGAAAATTATGACGAGCTTCGTTATGAAGGATTTGGACCAAATGGAGCTATGGTTATTGTAGATACACTTACAAATAACGTAAACCGTACTGCAGCAGATGTACGAGCTGCATTTAGCAAAAACAATGGTAACATGGGTGTAAACGGTTCTGTAGCTTACATGTTTGATGCGACAGCTGTTATCGGCCTTGAAGGTAAAACATCAGATGAAGTTCTTGAAATTTTAATGGAAGCAGATGTTGATGCACGTGACATTCTAGAAGAAGAAGATTCTGTTATCGTGTATGCTGAACCTGATCAATTCCATTCAGTACAATCTGCACTTAAAGGTGCTGGTGTTGAAGAATTTACAGTTGCAGAATTAACAATGCTTGCACAAAGTGATGTTACACTTCCCGAAGATGCTCAAGTACAATTTGAGAAAATGGTTGATGCATTAGAAGATTTAGAAGATGTGCAACAAGTTTACCACAACGTAGACTTAGGAGAATAATACGATAGAAGCCCTGTCCGTTTAACGGATAGAGGCTTTTTTTATGAAGTTAATTAAGTTGATGAATTAGTAAAGGTATTTTGTTGTAGACAGGGAATATGCTTATAGGGATATATGAAATAATCATTATTTCTAGGAGGTTTAATATGGAACATAAAACACCAAAGCATATCGTTGCTGTAGCAGGTTATTTAACAAATGAAAAAGATGAAGTGTTATTAGCTAAAGTACATTGGCGATCGGATACGTGGGAGTTGCCAGGAGGACAGGTGGAAGAAGGAGAAGCGCTCGATCAAGCAGTTTGTAGGGAAATGTTTGAGGAAACCGGTTTAACTGTGAAGCCGGTTGGAGTTACAGGTGTTTACTATAATGCTTCTATGCATATTTTAGCTGTTGTTTTTAAAGTGGCATATGTGAGCGGTGAAATAAAAATTCAACCTGAAGAAATACAAGAGGCTAAATTTGTTGCTTTAAATGAAGAGAATATAGATGAGTATATAACGCGTCCTCATATGAAATCCAGAACGCTTGATGCGATGAGAGCAACACATTATATTCCGTACGAAACGTGGGAAGTACAGCCGTATAGTTTAATAGGAAGATTGTAAAGAAAAGAGTGACCGATTTGAGATACATTCAAATCACTACTCTTTTTTTTGTATACTGTTTAAGAAAAAGGTCAAAATAATAATAGCGCTAGTATTGATTTGTAGAACGTTTGTTCTGTATAATGGATTTATCCCGCTATTTGCCGCGCAGCTCAATTGGTGAGGGCTAATAATCAGTGGGGATGAACAAAACCTCCACTGATTAAAGTTTCACTTTATATGTTATATACATTTAGATTACTAGATAGTTAAAAGTACATATATTTGTAGATGATATAATTAAAGTGTAAAGTGAAAATATAATAGTCTTAAGGGTTACTCTCTTATTGGTTATTCGTACTTTAACATACCTATATTCAATATTTCAGATGAATAGTAGATAAAAAAAGACTGTGATACAATACTTTTTTATCCGACTATTTGCTGGGCAGTAAGCCTGATTGATGAGGGCTTATTAAAGTTTCACTTTATACCTTACAATGATGTAAGGTACGTGTAAGAGAAATCGATGGGATATTTTTTTACAACAATGTATTCTTAAAGTAAGAGTTATATGCTGTGTGGAAAAGAGGTGTTCAAGATGAAAGAACGAGTATTATCTAGGGTGAACTATCATCAAAAAGTTGCATTAAATCCAATGACTAAACTTTTTTATAAAGCCATTATATTATTATTATTGTTAAGTTGTACGTTATTATTCATTGGAAATGTAATGATTGAGCAAAGTGATATTAGTAAATTACATGTGCGGGCTAAGTTAGAGGTACCAGAATCATTAACACATGCATTTATTGCGACAGAAGATAAAAGATTTTATCATCATAACGGTTTAGATTATATAGCAATTATTAGGGCCTCTGTTGAGAATATAAAGGCTGGTGGTGTCGTACAAGGAGGAAGCACGATTACACAGCAGCTATCTAAAAATGCTTTTTTAACGAATGAACGTACATTTTCTCGTAAGTGGAAAGAGATTTTTTATACGAAAAAAATTGAACGTACATTTACGAAGGATGAAATTTTAAAATTATATGTAAGTAACATTTATTATGGAGAAGGAGCATGGGGAATTGAAAAAGCAGCAAACCTTTACTTCGGTAAAAAGGTGAACCAATTAACGTTGGCTGAAAGTGCAATGATGGCTGCTGTAGTAAAAGCACCTGCTTATTACTCACCTGCCCAAAATTATGATAAAGCAGTAGAGAGACGAAATGTCGTTTTGAGACTAATGGAGAAAGAAGGCTATATAAGCCATGATGAGTATGTTCAAGCAGTTAGTGAGAAATTGGTAATTCGTCATGATATAAAAATAGAGCAGTCGATGTTAAATAGCGCGCGTAAAAAAGCAGTAAGTTAAGAGAAGTTCCTACAGAGGAGCTTCTTTTTTTGAATAAATTGTGACAAATTGTGACACAATATCGTCACAATTATTGTGTTTTTGTAATTTATGTGAGCGTGTTCATTGCGTGACGTATATAAGTGTTGATATTATGTGTATTGTGTACAATGCTGTATACAGAATATGAATTTAAAGAGGAATGTATATGAAATCAAATAAACTCATGGCTCTTGGTATAGTTTTTTCTATCGCAGTATTGATTGTAATTGGAACAATTGCGTATAGCATCATAAATGACAAAAAAGATAAAGGGAATGAGATGTTTGCTTATTCCACACAACAATCTTTAGGGAAAGATGATGCTCCAGTTAAGGTAGTTGAATTTGGAGACTTCAAATGTCCTGCTTGTCGTACTTGGGATGTAACAGTATTACCTCGATTAAAAGAAGAGTATATTGATAAAGGCAAAGTGCAGTTATATTTTATTAACTTCCCATTTATCGGAAAAGACTCGGATTTAGGTGCAGCAGCTGGTGAAGCAATTTATAAACAAGATAAAGATTCATTCTGGATTTTCTATGATGAGATTTATCAAAATCAAAAGAAAGATACGGAAGAATGGATTACAGAAGATTTGCTTCTTAGCATTGTGAAAGAGAAACTTCCAAAAGTTGATGTAGAGCAATTTAAGAAAGATTTACACAGTAAAGAAATTACAGAAAAAGTACGTAAAGATTCAGATCGTGCTCAAAAATTAAAAGTTCAAGGTGCTCCTTCAGTATATGTAAACGGAAATCTTGCAAACCCTGATTTCGATAGTATGAAGAAGGCCATTGATAAAGAATTGAAAAAGTGATGAGGTCTCTCATCACTTTTTCGACTTTTTTCGATAAAATTCTTGCCTCTATTTTTTTAACATGCTATACTACTTTACATAAGTTATTCTAATATCTTATATGTAATTCATATTTGCGGGTGTAGTTTAGTGGTAAAACAAGAGCCTTCCAAGCTCTGGTCGAGAGTTCGATTCTCTTCACCCGCTCCAAATTTTATTAAATGTTTTTCTATAAATTGTGATCAACGCAGTGTTTCGTTTCCGAGATAAACGAGGCATTGCGTTTTTTAATGTTTGAAAAATATAATTACATGCGAAAATAGAAGTAAATAATAGTATTCCAAAAGTGAATTACTAACCAATAAAGTCGTTACATAAGGGATGATGGATTCATCTGAGGAGGCGATTAAGAGTGGATTTTGAACAATTAAAGCAAGATGTAATTGCGTATAGTAAAACAATTGGCATAGATAAAATAGGCTTTGCGAGTGCTTCTCCTTTTGAGGAATTAAAGCAGCGCTTAATCCAGCAACAACAATTAAATTATCAATCTGGATTTGAAGAGCCTGATATAGAGAAGAGAACGAATCCGCAACTTTTATTACCGGGTGCTAAATCAATTATTGCGATTGCTTTAGCATATCCTTCAAAATTAAAAAATGCACCATTAAGTAAGCGTGGAGAACGCCGTGGAATTTTTTGCCGTGCTTCTTGGGGACAAGATTATCATCTTGTTTTACGAGATCGTTTGCAAAAATTAGAAGCATATTTAATTGAAAAACTTCCGGATATAGAAGTGAAGTCCATGGTTGATACAGGTGAATTAAGTGATCGAGCTGTATCAGAGCGTGCAGGCATTGGCTGGAGTGGGAAAAACTGTGCTATTATTACACCTGAATTCGGTTCGTACGTATACTTAGGGGAAATGATTACAAATGTTCCATTCCCGCCAGATAAGCCGATAGAAGATCAATGCGGGGGCTGTACGAAATGTATCGATATTTGTCCTACAGGTGCTTTAATACAGGGGGGACAGTTAGATTCGAAGAAGTGTATTGCGTTTTTAACACAGACGAAAGGATTCCTACCTGAAGAATATCGCGATAAAATAGGAAATCGTATATATGGATGTGATACGTGTCAGACTGTTTGCCCGAAAAACAAAGGAATGGATTTTCATAATCATCCTGAGATGGAGCCGGACCCTGAGCTAGTTAAACCATTATTAACGCCACTTTTAACAATTAGTAATCGTGATTTTAAAGAGAAATATGGGATTATGTCAGGGTCATGGAGAGGGAAAAAGCCACTGCAAAGAAATGCGATTTTAGCATTAGCACATTTTAAAGAAGCATCGGCAATTCCTGATTTAATTGGTGTTATGAAAGATGACCCAAGACCGGTATTGCGCGGAACGGCAGCATGGGCACTTGGGAAAATTGGGGGAGATGGAGTAGGCGAAGCGATTGAGAAAGCGATGGAACGTGAGAAAGATGAAGAAGTACTTCATGAAATGAAGCGCGGGCTTGAATTGTTAGCACAGAAAAAAGAGTAGATAATATTTCCCTTTTTCATATTGTAATATGGGAGGGAAACGAAATGGCTGTAAAAATGAATATTGAAAAGCAAGTACAACAGTTTTTAGCATATATCACAGAGAAACGAACAGACGTGGATGGTATTGCTGAGGATTTACTACAAATGGCACAGAGAAAGAAACAATTGTTTCAAAGGCGTAGTGCACATATAGTGAAAGCAACTGCGGATGTTTCTTTCATTAGACAATTAAATAGTAATGACCATCAAGAAATTGATTATCAAATACATTTTAAATATTTAATTAAGCATAAAGAATTATTTTATATTGAAGAGGAACAATTAAAACGAAGAGTTTGTTTAAATAATAGTCGGATTATAGGCGATTATGATATTGAAGTGTCAGAAGAAATTAGAATGGGTGAGACATTAGAAAGGGAAATTACGAAAGAGAAGTACGGTTCTTATCAGTATAATCGTTTAGAGGCAGTGAAATATGCAGAGCGTTGGTGGGATGACCGAAATCCTATGTATCGTAATTTCCCTGATAATTGTACGAATTTTATTTCTCAATGTCTTCATACTGGAGAAGTACCTATGAACGGATATCCTAATATTCGTAAAGGATGGTGGCAAAGGGAGAATCAGTGGAGTTGGAGCTGGGCTGTTGCACATTCTTTTTATTGGTATTTGTCAGGTGCTACAACAGGACTTCGAGCAGAGGCGGTAGAGAGGCCAGAAGAACTTATTCTTGGAGATGTTATTGCTTATGATTTCGAGGATGACGGAAGATGGAATCATACGACGATTGTAGTAGCAAAAGATGCAGATGGTATGCCGCTTGTAAATGCACATTCAGCGAATAGCCGTCGACGTTATTGGAACTATGAAGACTCTAGTAAATATACACCACAAATGAAATATAAATTCTTTCATATTATTAATGGGTAGAGATTTTTCGCTCAAGTGGTATAATACGTAGTAGACAAAAAACAGAGGTGAATATCGCGTGGGAGTACATGTTGTTTTATATCAGCCAGAAATTCCAGCAAATACAGGGAATATTGCTCGTACTTGTGCAGCAACTGGAACAGAATTACATTTGATTAGACCGCTTGGATTTTCAACGGATGATAAAATGTTAAAGCGTGCCGGATTAGATTATTGGCAGCACGTGAAAATTACGTATTATGATTCAATTGAAGAATTTTATGAAAAAAATAAAGATGGTGAATTCTTCTATTTAACGAAGTATGGCGAAAAAGCTCATACAGCGTTTGACTATAGCAAGCGCGAGAAGGATTACTATTTTGTATTTGGAAGAGAAACAAACGGCTTACCAGCTAATGTAATCGAAGAAAACTTTGATCATTGTTTACGTATTCCAATGACAGATAAAGTACGTTCATTAAATTTATCTAATACAGCAGCAATTTTAATTTATGAAGCGTTCCGTCAACAAAATTACCCTGGATTAGATTTAGAAATCGTTTATTAAAAGTCGCCATATGGCGACTTTTTTTTATAAAATAAAAATAATATGTAATCATACATTTAAAAGAGAGGACATAATCATATAGAATGGGATATATGATTAAAAATAGATAAGACGGGTTGAGATAAATATGAAGGAAGAATATAGTAATCAAAATACCTTTTTAAGTATGATAGATATGGATTTAATTAGACAAGGATTATTACATGCTATTCAAGATTTAGTATTTATTTTGAAAGTTATTGATGATGAAACGTTTAAATATATGTATGTGAATAGAATAGGAATGGATTATGCTAGGTTAAGCGAAGAGTGCTATGGAAAAACTTTTGCAGAAGTATTACCAAAAGATATAGCGGGGATATTGCAAAGGCAATATGAAAAAGTAGTGAGAGAAGCGAAAGCACACACATTTTGTGATGTAGTCAAATTACAAAAAGGTGAGATACATTATGAATCTTCACTTAATCCTGTCTGCGATGAAGAAGGAATATGTCAATTTGTTATTTGTATTACAAGAGATATTACAGCTCAAATTGAGGAGAAGACAGAGATAGAGGAAAAACAAATGTTATTTAAGTCGTTACTAGAATATAATAATGACTCAATTATATCTATAGATTCTATAGGGAGAGTTACATATGCAAACCCGGCAACGTATGAAATATTTGGATACCGGTATGAAGAGTTAAATAATAAATTTATTTTTGAATTCATTAATAAAGAATATGAAAAAGACTTTCAAATTCTATTTAAAGGAGCTCTGCAGGGAAGAGCAAAACAAATTGTTTCAAAGAAATATGTTCATAAAGAAGGGTACGAGCTATATATTTCTTTGAGAACTATCCCGATTATTGTGAACGGTGAAATTGTTGGAGTTTATATTGTTACGAGAGATGTTACAAGGCAAGTATTAAACGAAATGCGAACAGAATATTTAGCCTACTATGACCAGTTAACGGGATTAATGAATAGAATTTCATGTACAAATAAGTTAAATACTTTTTTAAAAGAGAGTATAAATTTTGCGCTTGTATTTATAGATTTAGATGAGTTTCATCGTATTAATGATACATTTGGTCATAAAGAGGGAGATAAAGTATTACAAAAAGTTACAGAATGTTTAAGCAATCTAAAAATAGAAGGTATGCACTTATTTAGAGAACACGATGATCAATTTGTTATGTTAATAGAAAATATAACGAAAGAATGTGTAGAGGAAATTGCAAAAGGCATACTGAAAAATATTAGTGAATATTTTGTAATCGAGGAAGAAGATGTATATTTAAGTGCGTCAATTGGAATTGTAATGGCTCCAGCAGATGGAGAAGATGAAAAAATACTATTTCAGAGGGTCGATGCTGCTTTAGAAAAAGCAAAAGAAAAAGGAAAAGGACATTATCATTTTTATTGTAGTGGATTAGACTGTGAGCGTGAACAAAGGTTTATAATAGAAAACCAGTTACATCGTGCTATAGAAAAAAATGAGTTTTTCTTATATTATCAGCCACAAATTAATATTGAAACGAAAAAAATAGCTAGTATGGAAGCTTTAATAAGGTGGGAGAATAAGGAATTAGGATTTGTTTCTCCAAATCAATTTATTCCGTTGGCAGAAAGAACAGGATTTATTATTAAGCTCGATGAATGGGTAGTAAATCAAGTGTGTCAGCAACTGCGCGAATGGTTAAATAAAGGATATGAAGTGGTCCCAATTGCAGTTAATATTTCAGCTAGACACTTTCGCTCTATTACATTAATAGAGATGATTACACGGGCTTTAAATAAGTACAATGTACCAGCTCATTTATTAGCGATAGAGGTTACAGAAGGAGCTCTTATACATAAAGATATATCGAAGAGAGTGTTACTACAATTAAAAGAACAAAATTTAAAGATTCATTTAGATGATTTTGGAACAGGCTATTCATCTTTAAGTTACTTGAAAACATATCCAATTGATACTTTAAAAATTGATCGTTCTTTTATGGAAGGTATACATATAGATGAACGTGATACGAATATTACAGCTGCAATTATTCATTTAGCTCATACTTTAGAACTGAATGTAATTGCAGAGGGAGTAGAAAAAAAGGAGCAAATACAGTTTTTGAAAGAAAAGAATGTGAAGCTTGTACAAGGTTATTATTATAGTCGACCATTATCCAAATATGATATGGAAAATATGTATTATAAATAATGTATAAAAAAATGATGTGCTAAAAGCACATCATTTTTTATGTGTACCTGGTTTGTCATTGTAACCAGATGTAAAAATAGCTGTAAGAAATGTGAGTGATACACCTAAAATTAATAATAATTTCATACTAATATCCTCCTTACTTTTTTCGGTTCACGAGTTCTATTTATTACCCAAAATGTATGTAAGGTTCTTAGAAGAAAAGAATTTATTTATAATGAATAGCAGTGTGAAAACGTTAATACCTATATTATACAGAATTTTCTTTGAATTTTGGAGAGAATTTTAGCGTGCTATTATATATTTCGTTTTGATTTAAAGAATGTTTAAGGACATCCTAGCATACCTTTTATAATAATCCGATTGAACAAGGAGATGGGGGAGGAGCTATAATGGATATTCTAAAAAAGATTGAACAGCATCGAGCAGCAGAAGAACGGTTACAATGGGAAGGTACGTTTGCGGAGTATTTGGAGCTTGTGAAAGAAAGACCATGGGTGGCTCAAACAGCACACTCTCGCATTTACAATATGATAAAAGATGCTGGAATTGAAGAAGTTGATGGTAGAAGAAAGTATAACTTCTTTAGTAATCAGCTCTTTGGATTAGAGGATGCTCTAGAACGTCTTGTAGAGGAATATTTTCATCCATCCGCAAAACGATTAGATGTTAGAAAAAGAATTTTATTATTAATGGGTCCTGTTAGTGGAGGGAAATCAACGTTAGTTACGATGTTGAAACGAGGATTAGAAACATATTCACGAACAGATCGTGGAGCAATTTTTGCAATTAAAGGATGCCCAATGCATGAGGATCCACTGCATTTAATTCCACATCATTTACGAGATGATTTCTTTGATGAGTATGGGGTTAGAATTGAAGGAAATTTATCACCACTAAATGTCATGCGTTTAGAGCAAGAATACGGATCAAGAATTGAGGATGTAGTTGTAGAGCGTATTTTCTTCTCTGAAGATCGCCGTACAGGGATTGGTACATTTAGCCCGTCTGATCCAAAATCACAGGATATTGCAGATTTAACAGGTAGTCTGGACTTTTCTACGATTGCAGAATATGGTTCAGAATCAGACCCGCGTGCGTATCGATTTGATGGAGAATTAAATAAGGCGAACCGAGGAATGATGGAGTTCCAAGAGATGTTAAAATGTGATGAGAAGTTTTTATGGCACTTATTATCGCTTACGCAAGAAGGGAATTTCAAAGCGGGAAGATTTGCGCTTATTTCAGCAGATGAATTAATTGTAGCGCATACGAATGAAACAGAGTATCGCTCATTTATAGCAAATAAGAAAAATGAAGCATTGCACTCAAGAATTATTGTAATGCCAGTTCCTTATAATTTACGAGTAAGTGAAGAAGAACATATTTATGAAAAAATGATTCGTGAAAGTGATGTGTCGAATGTTCACATTGCACCACACACACTTCGCGTTGCAGCAATGTTCACTATTTTAACTCGTTTAAAAGATCCGAAGCGTCCGGATATTGATTTAATTAAAAAGATGCGTTTGTATGATGGAGAAACGGTAGAAGGTTATAATGCGATTGATGTAGAGGAGCTACAACGAGAATATCAAGATGAAGGTATGAAGGGTATTGATCCTCGTTATGTCATTAACCGAATTTCGTCTACAATCATTCGAAAAGAGGTACCATCTATTAACGCGTTAGATGTACTTAGATCTTTAAAAGATGGGCTGGATCAGCATCCATCGATTAGTAATGAAGACCGTGAACGTTATATGAATTTCATCTCATTAGCGAGAAAAGAATACGATGAAATCGCAAAGAAAGAAGTACAAAAGGCGTTTGTTTATTCATATGAAGAATCGGCTAAGACACTTATGGATAATTATTTAGATAACGTCGAGGCGTACTGCAATAAATCGAAATTACGTGATCCGTTAACAGGAGAAGAAATGAGTCCAGATGAAAAATTAATGCGCTCAATTGAAGAGCAAATTGGGATTTCAGAAAATGCTAAGAAAGCGTTCCGTGAAGAGATTTTAATTCGCATTTCTGCTTATGCCCGTAAAGGAAAACGCTTTGATTATAATTCACATGAACGTCTTCGTGAAGCGATTCAGAAAAAACTATTTGCTGATTTAAAAGATATAGTGAAAATTACAACATCAACGAAAACGCCAGACGAAAATCAGCTTAAGAAAATCAATGATGTTGTTGCGCGTTTAATTGATGAGCATGGCTATAATTCTTCTTCAGCAAATGAATTATTACGCTATGTAGGTAGCTTGTTAAACCGATAGTTTGATAACAAAACGCTGTCTCTTGTATTTTGCGGGACAGCGTTTTATTATCCGTTCATATGTGTATAAAGTGTCATACCTTGTCCAAATGTAATAAATTAAGATGCAATTTCATGAATTTATTGTCAATTATTTTTACAATATGCATATGATAGAGTAACCAACCATTCATACGAAAAAAGCCAACACAATACAATATGTTGCAAAGTAAAAATGTGTGCAACAATGCATTGTGTTTCTTTCTTATCAGTGGCTGAATATTTCTTTCTATTATGTGAGTGGCAAAATTTTGTTTAGGATGCTCGGGTATTGTATGAAAAACGTTATAAATGTTTATGGGATGATTTTCTGTGGGCAGTTACCTTTCAAATATTCTAGCTTGCACAGTACAGAACAAAATTTATAGATTGCTGTTCATAAAGGAAGACAATTACAGTAAGGAGGGAAAGGAATGGGCGAAGAAAATCAACCAAATTATACGATTTCACAGGAAAACTGGTCCCTCCATCGCAAAGGATATGACGACCAACAACGCCATCAAGAAAAAGTACAAGAGGCAATTAAGAATAATTTACCCGATCTTGTAACAGAAGAAAGTATAGTTATGTCTAATGGCAAAGATGTTGTAAAAATACCAATTCGTTCTCTAGATGAATATAAGATTAGATACAATTATGATAAAAATAAACATGTTGGGCAAGGAAACGGTGACAGTAAAGTTGGTGATGTCGTTGCGAGAGATGGATCAGGTGGTCAAAAACAAAAAGGGCCAGGAAAAGGGCAAGGAGCAGGAGATGCAGCTGGGGAAGATTACTATGAAGCTGAAGTCTCTATTTTAGAATTAGAGCAGGCGTTTTTCAGAGAGTTAGAGCTGCCTAATTTAAAGAGAAAAGAAATAGATGAAAATCGGATTGAACATGTTGAATTTAATGACATTAGAAAAACAGGATTATGGGGAAATATCGATAAGAAACGAACAATGATATCTGCATATAAACGAAATGCGATGCGTGGTAAAGCATCTTTCCATCCAATTCATCAAGAAGACTTAAAGTTCCGCACTTGGAATGAAGTATTAAAGCCAGATTCAAAGGCTGTTGTGTTAGCGATGATGGATACGAGTGGATCGATGGGAATGTGGGAGAAGTATATGGCACGTAGCTTCTTTTTCTGGATGACAAGATTTTTACGCACAAAGTATGAAACAGTTGATATTGAATTTATTGCTCACCATACAGAAGCGAAAGTCGTCACAGAAGAAGAATTTTTCTCAAAAGGAGAAAGTGGCGGAACAATATGTTCTTCCGTATATAAAAAGGCATTAGAACTGATTGATAATAAATATTCACCAGACCGCTATAATATTTATCCATTCCATTTTTCAGATGGTGATAATTTAACATCAGATAATGCTAGGTGTGTAAAGCTTGTGGAAGAATTAATGAAGAAATGTAATATGTTTGGATATGGGGAAGTGAATCAGTATAACCGCCATAGTACACTCATGTCAGCCTATAAAAATATTAAAGATGAAAACTTTAGATACTATATTTTAAAGCAAAAAGCAGACGTATTTCATGCGATGAAAAGCTTTTTTAGAGAAGAATCAGGTGAGAAAATGGCATAACCTCTTTTAAAGAGGTTCTTTTTTTGTAAACTTTTTATTTTTCTAGTTGACAATGATAATGAAAATCATTATCATTTATTCGAGAAATGATTACATTTCGAATTATATATTTTGGAGGAGATGTAAAGTTGAAACAAAATAAAAGAAAAAGTATAAATGCAATGATTATAGCGGCGGCGTTATCACTTCCGTTTGCTGTATATTCGACACCTGCTTTAGCAGCGGTAGCAATTGAGGTGAATAAAACGGGACAAGGTTTAGAAGATGGTACATATGATGCTGTTATTAAAGCTTATAAAGATAAAACGAATGAAGAGTCTATGGCAGCTGTTTATATAAAGGATCCGAAATTAACAATTGAGAATGGAAAGAAAATTGTAACAGCAACGTTAAGTGATAGTGATTTTTTCCAATACTTGAAAACAGAGGATATTCATACCCCTGGTGTGTTTCATGATGTAAAGGTCATATCAGAAGACAAAAAGAAAAATGGACGAAGGTTATTCAATTTGAAGTTGGAGAACTAGGAAAAAGATATAATATGCAAATGCATATTTATATTCCAACGATGGCCTATAATAATAAATATCAAGTGCAGTTTGAAGTAAATGCTATAAATTTAGAAAACAATGTTTCAGAAAAACAAAAGGAAAATAAAGAGGAGCAACAAGATGAAAACGGAAATGTAATATTAGATAAGCAATTACAAAAATATATTAATAAATATAACTTAGATAGAGATAATGTAGATACGCCAATCACAAAGAAAGATTTATTACAAATTAAAACATTATCCATTTATTCAGGTAAAGGGATAAATGAAATAGCTGGTTTAGAGTATATGACAAATTTAGAGAAGTTGACGTTACGAGAGTCTAATGTAACAGATATATCAGCTATCTCGAAATTGAGAAGTTTGAAGTACGTTGATTTAACTTCTAATTCAATTGAAAGTATTCATCCAATTGGGCAATTAGAGAATATTAATATGCTTTTTTTAAGAGATAATAAAATTTCTGATCTTACACCATTAAGTAAAATGAAAAAAATCAAAACATTAGATTTAATCGGTAATAACATTAAAGATATCCAGCCATTATTTACATTATCAACTATGAAACAATTATACTTAGCAAATAATCAAATCAGTGATCTTAATGGAATTGATCGATTAAATAATGTGGAACTATTATGGATAGGGAACAATAAAATTAATAATGTTGAATCTATTAGTAAAATGAGTAATCTTATTGAACTAGAAATTGCTGATAGTGAAATAAAAGATATATCACCATTATCTCAATTAGGAAATTTACAAGTGCTGAATTTAGAAGAGAATTATATCTCTGATATATCGCCGCTGAGCACCTTAACAAATTTACATGAGATAAATCTTGGAGCAAATGAAATTTCTGACGTAAGACCTGTTGAGGAATTAGGTAAGCGAATTTCAATTGACATTCAAAGACAAAAAATCTTTTTAAATGAAGCAAGCGTAGATGAAGAAATAAAAATCCCAGTATACAACCTTAAAGGAGAGCCACTTCAAAATATTAATGTAAAAAGTGAGGGGGCTACTCTGAATAACGGATTTATAAAATGGAATAGTCCTGGAGAAAAAATATATGAATTTAAACTAGATACTAATTCTACTGAAAGTAAAATAAGATTTAATGGTACGGTTATACAGAATATAGTTGAAAAACAAAAAGAAAGTCAAAATGTAATTCTCGATAAAACTTTACAACAACATATTAATAAAGAGAATTTAGGTAGAGAGAATTTAAACGCTCCTATAACAAAAGAAGATTTATTACAGATTAAAACAGTAGAGATACTTAAAGAAAAAGGAAAAGAGATAAAAGATATAACAGGTTTAGAGTACATGACGAATTTAGAAAAACTCACTATAGAAGGAGTAGGCCTAAAAAATATAGAGTTTATCTCAAACTTGAAACAATTGAACGATGTAAATGTATCTCATAATCAAATTGAAGATACAACACCGTTATCTTTATTGAAAAATTTGCAATGGTTAAATCTTACAGATAATCGTATTAAAGATGTAACGGTTCTTGGCTCAATGTTAGACTTACTTAGTTTAAAATTAGCTGAAAATGAGATTCGTGATGTAAGGCCATTAATACAATTAGGTCAGTGGGGGACAATTGATGTTAGAAGGCAAAAGGTCATTTTGGATGATGCAGAAATAAATAAAGAAGTGACAATTTCTGTATATGATCTAGAGGGAGAGCCAATTGAAAAGATTACACTAAAGAGTGAAGGTGGAACGCTTACCGATGAGGGAATCATTTGGAGTACTTTAGGAGAAAAAATATATGAATTTGATTTAGATGCAGATCATTATGAGACTGGCATATTATATAGTGGCATTGTAATTCAGAATATAGTAGAAACATTAATACCGAAAGAAGAAGTGAAAGAACCAACGAAAGAAGTGGAAGAAACAAAAGAAGAAGTGAAAGAACCAACAAAGGAAGTTGAAGAGTCAAAAGAAGAAGTGAAAGAACCAACAAAGGAAGTTGAAGAGTCAAAAGAAGAAGTGAAAGAACCAACGAAAGAAGTTGAAGAGTCAAAAGAAGAAGTGAAAGAACCAACAAAGGAAGTTGAAGAGTCAAAAGAAGAAGTGAAAGAACCAACAAAAAAAGTTGAAGAGTCAAAAGAAGAAGTGAAAGAACCAACAAAAGAAGTTGAAGAGTCAAAAGAAGAAGTAAAAGAACCAACGAAAGAAGTTGAAGAGTCAAAAGAAGAAGTGAAAGAACCAACAAAAAAAGTTGAAGAGTCAAAAGAAGAAGTGAAAGAACCAACAAAAGAAGTTGAAGAAGCGAAAGAGGAAGTAAAAGAGCCAAAAGGAAATAATCAGGTTGTTGAAAACGAAGGCAGAAAAGCAGATACTTTAAATAAACAACATGTTAATAAGACGGAGGAAGGAAAGAAATCTTTACCATCAACAGGCGGTGAAGCTAGCACATCGATTTTACTTTCTGGAATAACACTTGTTCTTTCCGCACTAAGTATGTTCGTATTTAGAAAGAGGTTATTTAAGAAATAAATAACGTTTAATCTTATTATTGTATATAATTAATGTTTATTTTTTGAGAAGACATCATCATGGCAGTTTCATTAGAAACATGCATATGATGATGTCTTTTATGTAATAGATAGAGTAAAACCCCATTCGTATGAAAATTATATTTCATACGAATGGGGTTTGTTAATTTTCTTTTTTCTCTCAGTCATCACGGATTCAGAAGTAATTTGAGGTGCCAATTGTTACATAATCTTTTTTATTTTTTGCGGAACTTCTTTCGTTTGCGAATTAACATCTTCCTTTCGCAGCTCTTTAAATAGCGAAGCAACCATAAGAACGACTACGATAGAAAATGGTAGTGCTGCGATTATAGCTGCAATTTGTAGTGCATTTAATCCTCCAGCTTGTAATAAAAGTGCTGCAATGATCGCGATTGTTAATCCCCATATAAGTTTTAAACTATTTTTCGGTGATAAGCTTCCGTTACTCGTTTGCATTGAAACAACAAATGTTGCCGAGTCGGCAGAAGTAACGAAAAATGTGGCTACTAAAATTAACCCGATAACCGTTAAAAATGTAGAGAATGGTAGGTGTGAAATAACAGCAAATAATCCAATCTCTGTACCATTTTTTGCGATTTCATCAGCTATCCCAAGCGATTGGAACATTTCCATATGGATAGCGGTACCGCCAAATACTGCAAACCAAAATGTACAGATAAGAGTTGGGACTAATACAACTCCAATAATAAATTCTTTTATTGTGCGCCCTTTAGAAATACGAGCAATGAATGTACCGACGAATGGAGACCAAGAGATCCACCATCCCCAATAGAAAATAGTCCAGTTTTCAATCCAAGAAGAAGATTTTTCACTAAATGCTCCTAAATTTAATCCCATACTAGGTAAAGCGCCGATATAAGAACCGAGTGTAGATGTGAAATATTTCATAATAAATACAGTTGGTCCTAAAATTAAAAAGGAGACGAGTAAAATACCTGCGAGAGAGAAATTCAAGTTACTCAAATATTTAATCCCACGATCTAAGCCAGTTTGCGCACTTGTTAAATATAAAACAGCGAAGATAGCTATAAGTACGAGCTGAGTAAGTAAAGTGTTATGAATAGAAGGGAATAAATAGCTTAATCCTCCGGCAATTTGTTGAGCACCAATCCCAACAGATGGCACAATGCCAAATACTGTGGCTAAAACAGCCAAAATATCGACTGTTTTTCCGATAGGAGAATTTTTCGATCGATTAAATAATGGAGTAACTGTAGCCCCAATTGTGCTACCTTTTTGTTTGCGGAATGTGAAATATGCAATTGTTAAAGCAACCATCGCGTATAGTGACCACGGAAAGAGTCCCCAGTGGAAAAATGAATATTGCATAGCGAGTTTGGCGCTTTCCTCTGTACCTGCTTTTCCTGTTAATGGATCTGTAAAATGTGAAATCGGTTCAGCGATTCCATAGAAGAGGAGTCCAATCCCCATTCCTGCTCCAAACAACATGGATAACCAAGATGAATAGCTGTATTTTGGTCTTTCTCCATCTTTACCAAGACGAATAGAACCGTATTTTGAAAAGGCTAAATAAGTAGCTAAAACAAGCATTGTGGTCATAAGTAGAGAGTAAAACCATCCAAATTTATTGAGGATAAATGAGTTTAAAGAAGATGTGATACTTTGTAAATCATGGCCTTGTATCCAGCTTGCTGGTATGACACCCCATATAATAAATAAGGTTGTAAGCAAGATGGAGATATAAAATACACTGTTCTCTTTTTTTATCATAGAATCCCACCTTTATTTAATAAAGTTAACAATTATATTAACCATAACAATTAAAGGGTGAAATGTCAAAAAATTCTCTTTTTAATATTTGTAAAAGGGAATTTTGATTGTTATAAGTTCATAATCAGCGGAGGTTAGATAAAGGAAAGGGTGTTCACGATATGTACAAATTATAGGAAGAAATAATATGAAATATTGCATTTTATATTGTTACATCCAGATTTTATGTTAAATTCTTGAATGGAATATTAAAATAGGGGGCAAGGATATGAACAAGAAATCAAAGATCAATAAAGTGATGCTTAGCATTAGTACAATGGCTTTATCGTTAGGGGCACTTCAAACTCATGCAGCAGCGGAAGAAAAAGTACCGTATAATGTGCTAAAAACGAAACCGGTTGGAATTGAAAAGCCAGTAGATGAAGTTGGGCATGTTTCAAAAGTTGATGAAACCTTATCATTTCAAGAACGTTTAAAAGTAGGCGATTTTTCACAGCGACCAGCATCTATTACGAAGAAAACGGCAGTAAAGCAAGTTAAAGAAAGCTATTCAATGGCTGATTTAAACAAAATGAATGATCAAGAATTAGTTGAAACATTAGGCAGTATTAAGTGGCACCAAATTACAGATTTATTCCAGTTTAATGAAGACACAAAGGCCTTTTATAAAGATAAAGGAAAAATGCAAGTCATTATAGATGAATTAGCTCATAGAGGTAGTACATTTACGAAAGATGATTCAAAAGGAATTCAAACGTTTACTGAAGTGTTGCGTTCCGCTTTTTATCTGGCATTTTATAATAACGAATTAAGTGAATTAAATGAAAGAAGCTTCCAGGATAAATGTTTACCTGCTTTAAAAGCAATCGCAAAAAATCCAAACTTTAAGCTTGGTACAGATGAACAAGATACAGTCGTATCTGCATACGGAAAATTAATTAGTAATGCATCAAGTGATGTTGAAACAGTTCAATACGCATCAAATATTTTAAAGCAATACAATGATAATTTTACTACTTATGTAAATGATCGAATGAAGGGACAAGCAATATACGATATTATGCAAGGGATTGACTATGATATACAGTCGTATTTAGTTGAGGCCCGTAAAGAAGCGAATGAAACGATGTGGTATGGAAAAGTAGATGGGTTTATTAATGAAATAAATCGTATTGCTCTTTTAAATGAAGTAACGTCAGAAAATAAATGGCTCGTTAATAATGGTATTTATTTTGCAAGCCGTTTAGGGAAATTTCATAGCAATCCGAATAAAGGATTAGAGGTTGTTACACAAGCAATGCATATGTACCCACACTTAAGTGAACCATATTTTGTTGCGGTAGAACAAATTACAACAAATTATAATGGTAAAGATTATAGCGGGAATACAGTAGATTTAGAGAAAATACGTAAAGAAGGAAAAGAGCAGTACTTACCAAAAACGTATACATTCGATGATGGATCAATTGTGTTCAAAACAGGAGATAAAGTATCAGAAGAAAAAATTAAGAGATTATATTGGGCTGCGAAGGAAGTAAAGGCACAGTATCACCGTGTAATTGGAAATGACAAAGCATTAGAGCCAGGAAATGCGGATGATGTGTTAACAATCGTAATTTATAATAGTCCAGATGAATATCAGTTAAATAGACAATTGTATGGGTATGAAACAAACAACGGTGGAATTTATATCGAAGAAACAGGAACATTCTTTACATATGAGCGTACACCAGAGCAAAGTATTTATAGTTTAGAAGAGTTATTCCGTCATGAATTTACTCATTATCTGCAAGGGAGATATGAAGTTCCTGGTTTATTTGGAAGAGGAGATATGTATCAAAATGAAAGGTTAACTTGGTTCCAAGAAGGAAATGCAGAGTTTTTCGCAGGCTCTACTCGTACGAATAACGTTGTACCAAGAAAGAGTATAATTAGCGGATTATCATCTGATCCTGCAAGCCGTTATACTGCAGAGCGCACACTATTTGCTAAATACGGTTCTTGGGATTTCTATAATTACTCGTTCGCATTGCAGTCTTACTTATATACGCATCAGTTTGAAACATTTGATAAAATTCAAGATTTAATTCGTGCGAATGACGTGAAAAATTATGATGCATATCGTGAAAATCTAAGTAAAGATCCTAAGTTAAATAAAGAGTATCAAGAGTATATGCAGCAGTTAATTAATAATCAAGATACATACACTGTACCAGAAGTAGCTGATGATTATTTAGCTGAACATGCAACGAAGTCGTTAACAGCGGTGAAGAAAGAAATTAGTGATACGTTGCCTATGAAAGATACAAAAATGACAAAACATAATTCTCAATTCTTTAATACATTTACATTAGAAGGTACGTATACAGGTAGTGTCACAAAAGGTGAATCAGAAGATTGGAAAGCAATGAGTAAAAGAGTAAATGAATCTTTAGAACAATTGGCGCAAAAAGAATGGAGTGGCTACAAAACTGTTACAGCATACTTCGTCAATTATCGTGTGAATAGCTCAAATGAATTTGAATATGATGTAGTCTTCCATGGAATCGCAAAAGATGATGGAGAAAATAAAGCTCCGACGGTTAATGTAAACGGGCCTTATAATGGAGTTGTAAAAGAGGGAATTCAATTTAAAAGTGATGGCTCAAACGATGAAGATGGAAAAATTGTTTCTTATTTATGGGAATTTGGAGATGGAAGCACAAGTGCAGAAGTGAATCCAGTACATGTATATGAAAGAGAAGGTTCTTATAAAGTATCGTTAAGAGTAAAAGATGATAAAGGAAAAGAGAGCAGAAGCGAAACAACTGTTACGATTAAAGATGGAAGTTTAACAGAATCAGAACCAAATAATCGTCCAGAGGAAGCAAATCGTATCGGGCTAAATAGTACGATAAAAGGTAATCTTATTGGCGGGGACCACACTGATGTTTATACATTTAATGTAGCATCAGCGAAAGATATCGACATTTCTGTTTTAAATGAGTATGGAATTGGGATGACATGGGTACTTCACCATGAATCAGATATGCAAAATTATGCGGCTTACGGTCAAGCTAATGGGAATCATATAGAAGCAAAATTTAATGCAAAACCAGGTAAGTATTACTTGTATGTATATAAATATGATAATGGCGATGGAACATACGAATTGTCAGTAAAATAAGTACTTTTCCAATGTATGTTTAACTTTACTTTTTGTGGAAAATAATATATTATATAGATATATAATATATCGGTTATTTTCTAGGAGGAGCCTGTCACAATAGGTTTCTCCTGTTCTTTTTTAGAGGCCTGTCTTACAGGCTTTTCTTTAAAGGGTAAATAACTGAAAATTTAGAACGATAATCTTTGAAAGAGGTGGGGCATACACATAACAAAAAAGGGATTGTTTAAGAGAGGGGGATAAGAAATGGCTTTGTTTGGTTATCCACTTGAAACAATTTATTTATATGGATTTATTATTGCTACTATACTCACTGTAATTTATATCTTTTTTGGAGATATATTTGAATCCATATTTAGTTTTGGAGGCGGATCTGTATCCGTTGTTACTTTATTACTTAGTTTTTTCGCCATGTTATGTGGACTTAGTTATATAGGAGAATATTTATTTTCCTTTAATAGTATTCTTATTTTTGGGGCTGCATTTGCTATATCTTTTATCGGTGTATTCATCATGAAAATACTAATTTTAAAACCGATTGCAGAAGCAGAACAAAACACGGTGCAACGTATGGATGAATTCATCGGTTGCAAAGGAGAGGTCATTACGACTATTCCTACAGAAGGGTTTGGTGAAGTATTAATTTCCTCCCAATTTGGAAACAATGCAATCCTAGCTAAAACAGTTGGAAAGAAAGATATTTCGCAAGGAACAGAGGTTATTATCGAGGGAGTCCAAGATGGTGTTTTACTTGTACAGAACATCGCTTATTCTTTAAAGAAACCAAAATTATAAGGGGGAATTTACATGACGATTCCATTAATTATCGGTGGAGTATTACTCGCAATTTTAATTCTACTCATTTTAGTATTCATTACAAAGTATCGAACAGTTGGACCAGATGAAGCATTAATTGTTACTGGAAACTGGCTTGGTGGCGGGAAAAATGTAGTTACCACTGATGATGGAAAGAAGATTAAGATTATTCGTGGTGGCGGTACTTTCGTAGTTCCGATTATGCAAAGAGCAGAGCCTTTAAGTCTATTAAACTACAAATTAGAAGTGGGAACACGTGATACGTATACGAAACAAGGTGTACCGATTACAGTAAATGGTGTTTCTATTATTAAAGTAGGATCTACCATTGAAGAAGTTTCTACAGCAGCTGAACAATATTTAGGAAAAGAAACAGAAGAGTTGAAAATAGAAGCAAAAGAAGTTTTAGAAGGTCATCTACGTGCTATTTTATCTTCTATGACAGTAGAAGATGCCTATAGTAATAGAGAGCAATTCGCTCAAAAGGTACATGAAGTAGCTTCTACAGATTTAAAGAAGATGGGACTTCGCATCGTTTCCTTTACAATTAAAGAAATCATGGATAAGAACGGTTACTTAGATGCACTTGGTCAGCCACAAATTGCGATGGTTAAGCGTGATGCAACAGTTGCAAATGCAGAGCGTGAAAAAGAGGCACGAATTGAAAAAGCTCGTGCTGAGAAAGAAGCGAAAGAAGCTGAGTATCAACGTGATGCACAAATCGCTGAAGCTGAAAAACATAAAGAGTTAAAAGTACAATCTTATAAGAGAGATCAAGAACAAGCTCGCGCAGATGCAGATCTTTCCTATGAATTACAACAAGCAAAAGCGCAACAAGGTGTTACAGAAGAGCAAATGCGCGTTAAAATCATTGAACGTGAAAAGCAAATTGAATTAGAAGAAAAAGAGATTGCGCGTCGTGAAAAGCAATATGATGCAGAAGTAAAGAAAAAGGCAGATGCAGATCGCTATGCTGTTGAACAATCAGCAGAAGCGGAAAAAGTAAAACAAATGAAAAAAGCAGATGCAGATCAATATAAAATTGAAGCGGAAGCAAGAGCACGTGCAGAAGAAGTTCGTGTAGAAGGTTTAGCGAAGGCGGAAATCGAAAAAGCGCAAGGTCAAGCAAAAGCAGAAGTACAAAAAGCACAAGGTACAGCGGAAGCAGATGTTATCAGATTAAAAGGTTTAGCAGAAGCGGAAGCGAAACAAAAAATTGCAGAGGCATTTGAGTTATATGGCCAAGCGGCGATTATGGATATGGTTCTTAACATGCTTCCAAGTTATGCGAAGGAAGTTGCAAGCCCACTTAGCAACATTGATAAAATTACAGTTGTCGATACAGGTGGCGGTGGTAAAAATAGCGGCGCCGGAAAAGTTGCAGGTTATGCGACTGATTTAATGGCAACGATGCAAGAAACATTAAAAGCTTCTTCTGGCATTGATTTAAAAGAGTTATTAGAAGGATTTGCTGGAAAAGGAGCAGTACAACAATTATCAAACGATAAACCTGTTGTATCTGTAGTAGAAGATGCGAAAAAAGAAGTAGAAAAAGATAAAGAATAGTAAAGCGGGAGGAACCTCTAGTAAGTGAGATACTAGAGGTTCTTCAGTGAATTATAATATTTCGAATAATATACATTTTTATATATTGTTTTAATTATTTAATTTATATAGAATGAAAAAGGTATGTATCAATTCTTTATGATGTAGAAAAAGATAGAGAGTCTCATCGATACATTTAAATTGTATTATTTTTATAGAAAGATTAAATGTTAATTAATTACATTTAAAACGGTATGGAGGGGTAGAAGTATGTTTCAAGGGAAATTAAGGAGTAGTAGTTTAAAAACAAAGTTACTTGTATCATTTATTATTATTTTAATTCTTCCAAGTATTGTAATTGGTTGGACGTCTTATCAACAGGCGAAGACGAATTTTAATGAAACGATTTTGAACTCGGCGAAAGATAATATAAAAATTTTGGATAATGTAATTAATAAAGAATTGGATAGTAAAAAAATAGATGCAACTTATTTTACAAAATTATTCACACAATCAAGTTACCAAGCAGATCAAATTCAAAACATACAAAATAAACTAGAAGAATACAATAAACTGCATCCAGAAATGGAAGCAATCTATACAGGATCTAGTAATGGACAGTTTATTCAATCACCAGCTATTCAGATGCCAGATGGATATAATCCTACAGAAAGAGATTGGTATAAAGAGGCAGTGAAGAAAAGCGGAGAAGTAATTGTAACTGCTCCATATAAGTCAAAAACGACAGGTAATATTGTTATTACACTAGCAAAACAAAATGAGGATAAAAGTGGCGTTCTTGGGATTGACTTAATCATTAATGATATTGTTACTACTTCCAAGATGGTTAATATCGGTAAGGAAGGGTATGTAGCAATATTTGATCAAGATAAAAATGTAGTAGCGCACCCGACACTGAAGCCAGGAGAGAAATTAGAAGAGAAACTTAGTAAAGAATTGTATAAACAGGAAGCTGGGGATGTTCATTATTCGTTAGATGGTGAAGATCGTAATATCACTTTTAAAACGAATAAGAAAACTGGATGGAAAATAGCAGGAATTATGCCTTCCAAAGAAATTATCGAAGCGGCTGAACCTATTTTCTATAAAACAATAACTGTTCTTGGAATTTCGCTACTAATCGGTGGGATTGTAATTTACTTCATTATTGCGTCTATTATTAAACCGTTAAAACAACTTATTATATCATCGAAGAAGATTAGTGAAGGCGATTTAACAGAATCAATTACAGTTCATTCTAAAGATGAAATTGGACAGCTAGGAGAAAGCTTTAACGAGATGGCTACATCGTTACATAGTGTCATTTCCAATATAAACATTTCAGCAAGTCATGTAGCAGCATCTTCAGAAGAATTAACAGCTAGTATGAAGCAGACAAGCGAAGCAACGGAACAAATTACACAGGCGATAGAGCAAGTATCGAGTGGTGCAGAAATACAAACGAAAGAAGTTGAAGAAGGAGCAACATTGTTAGAAGAAGTTACAGAAGGAATTCAGCGTGTTGCAGATAGTTCTTCATTAGTATCTACAGCCTCTATGTATACGAAGAAAAAAGCTGAAAATGGTGGGACGTTAGTTGAAAAAACTGTGAATCAAATGCAATTAATTCATGATTCTGTTTCACAGTCAGACAAAATCATTGGTTTGTTAGACGATAAGTCGAAACAAATTGGAGCAATTCTTGAAGTGATTCAACATATTGCAGAACAGACAAATTTATTAGCGTTAAATGCGGCAATTGAGGCTGCGAGAGCTGGAGAGCAAGGAAGAGGATTTGCAATTGTAGCAGATGAAGTGCGAAAGCTAGCAGAACAATCAGGACAGTCTTCTACGGAAATTGGAAAACTAGTGAAAGAGATTCAATTTGATATAAAAGAAACAGTAAGCTCTATGAATCAGGTTGGAACAGAAGTACAATCAGGACTTGTAGTTGCAAATGAAACGAAGCAAAGCTTTGCCGAAATATTGAAGTCTACAAATGATACAGTTGTACAAATTGATAGCATGGTAGATGTAGCAAAACAAATGACGGTAGATGCAAAGCAAGTAAGTGCATCTATTAATGAAATTGCAGCTACGATTGAAGAAAATGCGGCAAGCGTTCAAAATATTGCTGGTTCCTCTGAGGAACAATTAGCTTCAGTAGATGAAATAAATGCAGCAGCAGTTCATTTATCACAAATGGCAGAAGAATTACAAGAGATGATTAGTAAGTTTAAAATATAATAATAAACTGTTAAGAAACGAAGTAGTGCTTATGCTTCGTTTCTTTTTTTATGAAGATAAAAAAGAAAGAAATATATAGTAAGCGTGTTATGATAATAAAAAACTGTATTTTCTTTAAATTCTATCTTTAATTATGTTAGGGGAATGGTTTTGACATTGAAAAAATTAAAACTACAACCGAGAATTACATTAACTATTAGTACACTTATTCTTGTTGTACTTTTGCTAACAAGTTATTTATTTTTTTACATATTATCTGAAACAGTAGAAGAGCAAATTGGTAAAAGGGCCTTGCATGTTGCGAAAACAGTTGCTGCGATACCAGAAATTCAGGAAGCTTTTCAAAAAGAAAATCCAGCTTCTATTATTCAGCCAATCGCAGAAAAAATTCGAATTGATACAGAAGCTGACTTTATTGTAGTTGGAAACAAAGAGGGGATTCGTTATGCGCATCCTGAGCGAGATAAAATAGGAGAAAAAATGGTTGGCGGAGATAATAAAGGCGTTTTATTAGAAGGGAAATCTTATGTTTCGAAAGCTAATGGATCGTTAGGCCCTTCATTGCGTGGGAAAGTCCCAATCCGTAACCAGAAAAATGAAATTATCGGTGTGGTGTCTGTTGGGTTTTCAATGGCTGATATTCATGGAGCAGTAGAAGTGTATGGAAAGCGTGTATTTTGGATTACAGTAATAGGTCTTTTAATTGGGGTAATCGGCTCTATATATTTAGCGGGAAGTATAAAAAGAATGATGTTCGGGATGGAGCCAGAAGAAATTTCATCTTTATATGAAGAGCATAGTACAGTGATTCAATCTGTACGTGAAGGGATTATTGTAATCGATAAAAATGGCATGATTAGTTTAGTCAATCAAGCAGCTTATGATATTCTTTCGCTAAATAAACAACAAAATATTATTGGGGAATTTATTTTAAATGTAATTCCTAATTCAACGATACTAGATGTACTTCAAACTGGTGAAGAACAGTTTGACCGCCAATTAAATATAAAAGGACAGGCTGTTATTGCGAACCGTCTACCTATTAAAGTAAAGAATAAGGTAACTGGCGTTGTATCGAGCTTACGTTTGAAATCTGAAATGGATCAGTTAACAGCAGAATTGTCCCAGACGAAGCAATATACAGAGGCATTGCGGGCGCAAACGCATGAATATAATAATTTATTGTATACGCTTTCGGGTCTTATCCAATTAGAATCATATGAAGATGCTTTAGAGCTTATTCATAAGGAAACAGCGGTATATCAAGATTTTGTTCAATTTATTATGAAGCGGATTCAAAATCCGTGGTTAGGTGGAATTTTAATTGGATTTTATAATAGAGCACGAGAGTTGAAGATTGATTTTATGCTAGATCGAGAAAGTGGTTTAGACAAATTAAGTCCACATATTGAGAGTAATTATGTCGTTTCTATTTTAGGGAATTTAATTACGAATGCATTTGAAGCAATTGAAAAAAATGAAGAGAATGATAGGAAAGTAAGGATGTTTGTAACTGATATTGGAGAAGAAATATTAATTGAAGTGGAAGATGCAGGGCAAGGGATTCATGATGAAATAATTACTAGCATATTCTATAAAGGCTTTTCGACGAAAGAAGGAGGAGAGCGAGGATATGGATTAGCAAAAGTGAAAGAGTTAGTAGAAGATTTAAATGGAAGTATTGCAATTGAAAAAGGGGATTTAGGTGGTGCGTTATTTATTATTGCACTACCGAAAGAGAGAGGCGAATAGTAATGGGTGAGGAGATTGAAGTATTAATTGTAGAAGATGATATTCGGATTGCTGACATTCATCGTCGTTTTACTGAAAAAATTGAGGGATTTAAAGTAATTGGAACGGCAACGACTGGAGAACAAGCGAAAGAATGGCTAGAGCTTGTGAAGCCACAGCTCGTTTTATTAGATGTGTACTTACCTGATATGCAAGGAACGGAACTTGTCACATATATTAGGAATCATTTGCACGATACAGATATCATTATGATTACAGCGGCATCGGAAACAGATGTAGTGAGGCACGCCCTGCGGGGCGGAGTAACAGATTATATCGTAAAGCCACTAATGTTTGATCGATTTAAAGCAAGTCTAGAAGGCTATCAAAAAAAGATTATACAGTTAAAGAAGAACAATCAATTATCTACGGAACAAATTGAATATTTATGGTCTCAAAGAGGTGTGAAGGGAGATCAAATAGAATATGCCCCGAAAGGGATAGATCCTTATACTTTAGCGAAAGTAAAAAAGCATATGTTAACAGTTAATGAAGAAGGGATTACAGCAGAAATGTTAAGCTCAATGATTGGAGTAAGCCGATCAACGGCAAGGCGCTATTTAGAGTATTTGATATCTGGGAAGAAAGTCCACGCAGAGCTAATATATGGAAGTGTTGGGAGACCGGAGAGACGTTATTTTCTTGCTTCTTCATAATAAAAAACAGTAGAGGATTTTATTTCTTCTACTGTTTTTTTGCATCTTATATTGGAATAATCCCAATTACAATTCCGGTAATTAACATAACCATTGTCGTTCCAACGGCCCACAATAAAGTGAAGCGTTGATGTTCACCGAAATCAACTTTGGCCATTCCGACCAATAAATAAGTGGAAGCGACAAGAGGACTTAATAAGTGAACGGGTTGCCCAAGTAAGGAAGCGCGTCCCATTTCAGCTGCACTAATTCCGTAAGTAGCAGCAGCTTTCGTCAAAATAGGTAATACCCCGAAGTAAAATGCATCATTAGACATGAAAAATGTGAATGGCATACTGAGAAGTGCTGTAATAATTGGTAGTTGTGGTCCAAGTGCATCTGGTATAAGAGTTACTACACTGTTAGCCATTGCATCTACCATTTTTGTTCCAGATAAAATACCAGTGAAAATACCGGCAGCAAATACGAGAGAAACAACTGCTAATACATTCCCTGCATGAGAAGCAATACGTTCTTTCTGTTGCTCTAAGTTTGGATAGTTAATCATAACAGCAATAGCAAAAGCGACTGTAAATAAAACAGGTAACGGCATAACTTCTAGTATGAGACAGACAAGTAATGTGGCGGTTAATAAAAAGTTAATCCATAGAAGTTTAGGGCGTTTATGCACTGCTGCTTCGACAGTTGCAGCTTGCTCATCCATTGTTTGCATTTGTTTTAAATACTGTACATCCATAATTCCTAAACGTTTTCTTTCTTTTTTTCCAAGATAGTAGGCAACGAAAACAACCCAAATTGCACCAGCAATCATTCCTGGAATAAGAGGTGTAAATAATTCGGAAGCCTCAAGTCCAAGTGCGCTCATAACACGAGCTGTGGGTCCACCCCAAGGTGTAAGATTTGTTACTCCCGCTCCTAACATAACAACTCCAGCTAATATGAGTGGGTTCATTCCAAGGCGCTTATATAGTGGATACATTGCAGAAACTGTAATCATGTATGTTGTTGTACCATCACCATCTAAAGAAACGATAATAGTCAATATAGCCGTTCCGACAACGATTTTTAAAGGATCTCCTTTTACAAATTTTAAAATCTTACTAATGACAGGATCAAATAAACCGCTATCAATCATAATCCCAAAATATAAAATAGCGAACATAAGCATAATACCAGTAGGTGCTAATTTTTGAATCCCCTCTAACATCATAGGCCCCATATTGGCATAGAATCCGCCAATTAATGCAAAAACACTCGGAATTAATATTAATGCTACTAGCGCTGACATACGTTTCGTCATAATTAAAAACATAAAGACAAATACCATTGCAAATCCAAGTAGTGCTAACATGTAATTTCCCCCTCAAAAGAATGATTGCGCTTTCAAAATAGAATAAAAATTCAGAAAAAGGTTTTTTATTTATAATAAAAGCATCCATTCAAATGGTAAATAATTTGAAAAATAACATCATTAGAAGCATAATTTTTATTTTGTTCATTTTGTTCACGGTAGTTAATTTGAATTTTTAAAAAGTAAGCTACTCCTCGTAAGAATGGTAGAATAAGATGAAAATAGTGAAGTGTGGAATAGGGAGTAGATTTTATATGAAAACGAGAATTGAAGAGATTTATAGCTCTTATGAAGGAAAAGTAGAGGAGATTTTTATTAATGAATCTTCTTACGTATATGAATGGGAAAAATTACTGATGATCCGAAAAAATGACGGTGAGCTTAAAAAAATTACAGTCGGGATTAGTGGAAATATAAGATTGGTAAATGTAGAAGTTGGACAGGAAATTAGTGCGGATACATTATTAGTTAAGTTAGAAGATGATTTGTTAATTACAGGCTGCGAGTGATGAGAGATGTGTAGAAATAACTACACATCTTTTTTTGTTTCCTATATTACAAAAAGCACATTGTTTTTTCACAAATCTCACACAACCTTTTGGTATTCTTTTCGTGAAGTATACGGTTTCTAGGGAGGAATATTGATGAAAGTAAAATATGTTGTACTTGCTATATGTTTATGTTTCGTATTTACGGTAGTCGGGTGTGGGAAAAAGGAAACAGCAGCTGTTGCTATTGATGAGAAACATGATAAATGTGATATTTGCCAAATTGGGGTAACAGATAATCAATTTGCAACAGAAATCATTTTAGAAAATGGAAAAGCGTTAAAGTTTGATGATATCGGTTGTATGTATAAATGGATGGAGATCAACTCGGATGAAAAGACGAAAGAGAAATTTGTTCGAGATTATGATTCGAAAGATTGGATTTCGTTAGAAGACGCTACTTACGTATATGATAAAACAATAACGACACCGATGGCTTATAATGTCATTTCATTTAAAAATAAAAAAGATGCAGAGAGCTTTGTATCTAACTATAAGGGCAAAGTTCTTTCGTATAAAGAGTTAGCAGAGCATAAATGGGAAATGAATAAAGAGATGATGGGGAAACCGAAAGCAGGAAATCATGGTGGACATCATTAATAATAGAAAAAGACAACTATATAGTTGTCTTTTTCTATTATTACTCAGGTGCAAATATAGAAAAGGTGTAAAATTTTTAGAAGAACGGTTACAATGGAATATAGTAACCTAAAGCAATCATTTATGTACTTTTTAGAAATGTATACAAATGCGGTAAAAACGTGCTAAACTAATTGCTTCATAATGTTAATGATGGGGCCATCAGGCGTATCATTCCAATAGGTTGAGAAACATAGTATAAGCTTAAGATAATCCGATTAAAGAAGGAATCTAAAGGGCTTATGGATAAATGTACTCAAGAAGAGTTATTGTATGTGATGGAGGAATGGTTAAGAAAACATTATCTTTCATAGGAGCTGTAGTTGTGAGAAAACAAAAAATTTTATTATGTATTTTATTAGGACTTTTAATGACGGTAGTGGCTTGCGATAAGCAAGAAGAACCAGAATCGAAACCGGTTCATGTGAAAAATGAAAAGAAAAAAGAGAAGCATAAAGAACAGGAAGAATCTAAAGAAGAGAAAAGTATAAATTTAATGGACAAACAGTTGTTACTTTCAGCTACTCTTGGAGACACAGAGACAGCTATGAAGTTGATTCAGGATGGAGCGAATATAAACGTAGAAGGTGACAACGGAGAAACGCCTGTCCTTGCAGCGACGTACCAAAATCATGTAGAGACAGTTAAAGCATTAATTGGTGCAGGTGCTAATATTGAAATTAAAGATGAGAAAAAAAGTAATCCACTTCTTTATGCAAGTAGAGAAGGATATACGGATATTGTAAAAGTATTAATTAATGCAGGAGTTAATACGAAAGAAACGACTAAGTCAGGTGGAACAGCACTTATTTCTGCATCTGAGCGTGGCCATGTAGAGGTTGTTAAAGAATTATTAGAGCATACAGATATTGATGTGAATTATAAAAATGAACGTGGTGGAACAGCGCTATTAGAAGCAATTGTATTAGGAAATGGTAGTGAAAACCATAAGAAAGTAATTCAATTGCTTATTGATCACGGTGCAGATGTAAATATGGCTAACAAGGAACATCTGACGCCACTGCAATACGCTGAAAAAAGAGGTTTTAAAGATATTGTAAATATGTTGAGGGTAGCTGGAGCGAATGAAGTAGTACAGCCACAACAACCAGTAGAGTAACAAACGAAAAATAATCCCATTTAGATAGACAGAATGAAGAAATCAGTTAGTATGATGGATTCAGTAATGTGTATTTGAATGGGATTTTTGTTTTGAACATGAAAAATAGATTATGAATGGATGGTATATGGGGTAAATAAGGAGGATATAAATGACTCTCTGAGAACTTGATTTAATAGTAATTCAGGCAGAGGTTTTATTTGTTCATAATCAAGTAGGAAAAATGAAATATGTAAATGAACAAGGAAATCCGAAAGCACCACGTTTTTTTCTTGGCAGAACTCGTGAAGGGGGTATAACGAGATATCATTGTAATGTGGATGATGAAACGGTAAATAAGATTGAGAAGTTAATTCGAGAACCTTCAAAGCATATAGAGATAGCAAAGATTATTAATGTATTAAATGAAGAAAGAACAGTGGAAAATATTTGGATGGGTCCTGCTTTCATGTTTACTAGTAATTTACATAAGCCGACTAGAACAATACAAATAACGGAGAAGAATAGAGAGCTTTTACGAGAAAATTTTCCTAATCTAATAGAACAGATGGAATGGAGGAAACCTTATTTTGCAATTGTAAAAAATGAAAAGGTGGTTTCTGTTTGTTGCAGTGCCAGAAGTACCCCGTAGCTGCTGAGGGAAGTGTGGAAACTTTAACCGAGTTTCAAGGGAATGGATATGGTACTGATGTTGTTACAGCTTGGGCCATAGCAATACAAGAGGAAAAGCGCATTCCACTTTATAGTACTTCCTGGGATAATTATGCCTCACAAGCAGTTGCGAGAAAACTAAAACTGATTGACTATGGAATGAATTTGCATATCACTTGAATTTTAAAGATAGTTGTTGCGTTCTGTTGGAGTTCATTCATATATCTAGATTATTGTAAAAAGTAATGTGGTGAATATTAACACTCGATTAACACCTAATTAACAAACTATCAAAACTGGCTTAATAAATGAGTAATATAGTAAAGGTAACAAAATAACTAGGGTAGAGAACATTTGAGAACACCCGCTTACATATAATGTGCCGCTTTCTTAGGTTTGCTCTATTCCCTAGAGTTCAAATAAGGAGAAAGGCGTTCTATGTAAGTAGGTGTTTTTAGTTTGGATAAAAATAGAACAGTTAGGTGGAATGAATGTTTAAAGAACCTTATATTGCGATGATAAAGGATTGGAAAGGATACAAAGCATACAAACAATTGCCGAAAACAGTTTTTCTTATGACGGGATCAATGCTGGAATTACCAGAGCGTGTATACGAATTGCAGAAACATGGACATGATGTATTTCTTCATTGTGATTTTATACAAGGCTTAAATACGAATACAGAGGAAGCGCTTTTGTATATTCAAGATGTTATCGGGGCACAAGGTATTATTTCAACAAAGGGTTCGACAATTCGAAATGCTAATAAAATTGGATTGAAAACAATTCAACGTATTTTTATTGTAGATACTTTATCCCTTACTAAATCAATTGAAAATTGTAAAACGACTAAACCAAATGCAGTAGAGATTATGCCGGGGATTATGCCTTCTATAATTAAACAGCTAGCAGAGGAAATAGAGTTTCCTATTATTGCAGGCGGGCTGATTCAAACGCGAGAAGATGCGGAAATTGCAATTCGTGCAGGAGCAAGTGCGATTTCAACAAGTCATTATGAAGTATGGATACAAGAAGAAAAAAGGAGTGCAACCTTGTGATTGAATTGAAAAATGTTTCAAAGGTATATAAAAATGCAAAAGAGACGGCGGTTAAAGGCGTATCGGTTCATATTAAGAAGGGCGAATTTTTTGTTTTAGTTGGACCTTCGGGATGCGGGAAAAGCACATTATTACGAATGATTGCTGGCTTAGAAGAGATTTCTTCGGGAGATTTAATTATTAATGAACGTGTTGCAAATGATATAGAGCCGAAAGACCGTAATCTATCAATGGTATTTCAAAATTATGCATTATATCCACACTTATCTGTAGAAGAAAATATTTTATTTGGACTTAAGGTAAGAAAAGTACAAAAAGAAGAGCGACAAAAGCGATTAATGGAAGCTATTGAAATGGTAGGACTGAAAGAGTATGTGAAAATGAAACCAGGCCAATTATCAGGCGGACAAAGACAGCGTGTTGCACTTGCCAGGGCAATTGTGAGTCAAGCACCAATCTGTTTAATGGATGAACCACTTTCGAATTTAGATGCAAAATTACGTGCGCAAATGAGAATTGAAATTAGAGAAATTCAGCAGCGATTAGGAATTACGATGATTTACGTTACCCACGATCAAATAGAAGCGATGACTATGGGAGATCGTATCATGGTTTTAAATAAAGGAAGTATACAGCAAGTTGGAACACCACTTGACATATATAACGAACCAGCAAACGAATTTGTTGCAAGCTTTATAGGTTCTCCTTCTATGAATATAAATGATGGAGAAGTAGATAAAGAAAAAGGTGTATTACATATAGGGCAATTGCAAATTCCATTATCTATTGGACAGTTAAAGCAATTACCAGAAGGAATAATTCGTATAGGCATGCGTCCTGAGCATATTGCACTGTCTGAGGAAGGACAAGAAGTGACGCTGCAATCTGTAGAAGTATTAGGGAATGAATCTATATTAAATTTTGCGGTAAATGGAACAACTTGGAGTGCGAAAGTCATCGGACAGTTACTCCTGAACAAAGGTGACAAAGTAAAATTATTATTCTGGCAAGAAAAGTTATGCTTCTTTAACGAAAACACGAATGAACGCTTAAAAGTGGTAGCTGAAGAAGAGTTGAAAGTGGTGGCGAAATAATGATTGAAGTAAGTAAGTTGCCAGTTCAAACAAAAGTGTCAAAAAAGAAAAAATTATGGGGGAGAACGAAAGATTTAAGAATAGGATTATTGTTTTTGGCGCCATCTATTTTGTTATTTTCGATTTTTCTGTTCTACCCATTGTTTAGGACGATTTATTATAGTTTTTATTTAACCGATATACATGGAGAAGCTAATCTTTTCGTTGGCTTAGAAAATTATCAATATTTATTCTCTGATCCTGCCTTCTACAAAAGTATAAAATCAACTTTACTATTTGTTTTATATACAGTGCCTACGAGCATTATATTTGCTTTGTTTCTTGCGTTGATTGCGAATGGAAAGGTAAGAGGTATTGGGTTATTCCGAGTTCTGTTTTCTTCGACGATGGGAATATCAGTAGCTGCTAGTGCAGTGATTTGGCTATTTTTATTTCATCCAAGTGTAGGATTATTTAATAATATATTAGGCTCTATGAATCTTCCTGCAATCGCATGGTTAACGAGTCCGGACTGGGCACTATTCTCTGTATCAGTTACAACAGTTTGGGTGAATACAGGATTTGCATTTTTAGTTATATTAGGTGGTTTACAAAATATCGATACGTCTTTATATGAGAGTGCATCTATAGATGGTGCTAGTTATTTATATAAGCTTCACCGTGTTACATTACCGATGCTATCGCCAACTTTATTCTTTATTGTAACCGTAACGTTAATTAGTGCGTTCCAAAGCTTTGGACAAATTGATATTTTAACGCACGGTGGACCGAATGATGCAACGAATTTAATTGTGTACTCGATTTACAAAGAGGCGTTTGTGAATCATCAATTTGGAACAGCAAGTGCACAAGCGATGGTATTATTTGTTTTCATTTTCATTGCTACATTACTTCAATTTAAGTTTGCTGAGAGAAAGGTGCATTATAAATGATTGTTAAACAGTGGAAGCGAAATTTCCTATTATACATGCTGCTCATAATTAGTGCAGTAATGGTATTTTTTCCTGTACTGTATGCGTTTTTAATAAGCTTTATGACACCAGACGATATTCAAATGAGAAGGTTATTTCCAACTCAATTTACTTTTGATAATTTCATTAATATTTTTCAAAAAGTACCGCTTTTTACATACTTATATAACAGTTTAATTGTATCGATAGTCGTTATGATTGGACAACTTATCGTATCAAGCTTAGCGGCGTATGCTTTTGTTTTTCTTCAGTTTAAAGGAAGAAACCTTATTTTCTTCCTGTTTATTTCGACGATGCTTATTCCGTGGGAAGCAACGATGGTACCTAACTTTTTAACGATTCAAAACTTTGGCTGGATCAATAGTTTCGCTGGGATGACAGTGCCATTTTTTGCGACAGCTTTCGGTATTTTCTTGCTACGTCAACATTTTATGACACTTCCGAATGAACTGAAAGAAGCTGCTTTTATTGAAGGGATTGGAAATATAAGATTTTTATTCAGCGTTGTAATACCGTATTGTAAAACGAGTTTTATTACGCTTGGAGTATATAGCTTTTTAACAACATGGAATATGTATTTATGGCCACTTTTAGTGACCACTGATGAAAAAGTAAGAACAGTGCAAATCGGTGTAAAGCAGCTTCAGTCTCAAGAAGTTGCAACTGATTGGGGAAGTGTAATGGCCGGTGTTACGGTTATCGTTATTCCAACATTGATTTTACTATTTTTAGGACAAAAACAATTACAACAAGGATTAACAAAAGGTGCAATTAAATAACTAAGAGAAGGTGAGCTTAAAATGAGTTTAGTAAAAAAAGGTGCTGCCCTATTAATGGCAGCAACAATGGCATTATCTAGTGCCGCTTGTTCAAATAGTAAAACAGAGGGAAAACCTGAAGCGCAGGCAAAAGTAGCACCAGTTGAAAAAAATGGTGATAAAACTGTAATTCGCTTCTGGCATGCGATGGGTGGAAAAACACAAGGTGTACTAGATAGTCTTGTTGCAGACTATAATAAGTCACAAAGTAAATACGAGATAAAGGCAGAGTTCCAAGGGACATATGAAGAGTCTTTAACGAAGTTTAGAACGATGTCTGCAACGAAAGAAGCGCCAGCTCTTGTTCAATCGAGTGAAATTACAACGAAATATATGATTGATAGCAAAAAAATCACACCAATTGATAGCTGGATAAAAAAAGATAAGTACGATACGTCAAAATTAGAAAAAGCAATTACAAATTATTATTCAGTTGATGGAAAAATGTATTCTATGCCATTTAATTCATCTACACCAGTATTAATTTATAATAAAGATGCTTTCGCAAAGGCGGGCTTAGATCCAGAGAAAGCTCCAAAAACATATGTGGAATTACAAGAAGCAGCGAAAAAGTTAACGATTAAAGAAGGCGGAAATGTAAAACAATATGGATTCTCCATGCTTAACTATGGTTGGTTCTTTGAAGAGTTGTTAGCGACACAAGGTGCTTTATATGTAGATAATGAAAACGGCCGTAAAGATGCTGCAAAGAAGGCGGTATTTAACGGTAAAGAAGGACAGAAAGTATTTGGAATGTTAGATGATTTAAATAAAGCTGGCGCACTTGGAAAGTATGGAGCAAGTTGGGATGATATTCGTGCTGCGTTCCAGTCTGGACAAGTTGCTATGTATTTAGATTCTTCAGCAGGTGTTCGCGATTTAATTGATGCATCTAAGTTTAATGTAGGTGTTTCATATATTCCATATCCAGAGGATTCGAAACAAAATGGTGTTATCATTGGAGGCGCATCATTATGGATGACGAATATGGTTTCAGAAGAAACGCAACAAGGTGCTTGGGACTTTATGAAATATTTAACGAAGCCAGACGTACAAGCGAAATGGCATACGGCAACAGGCTATTTCTCAATTAATCCAGATGCATATAATGAGCCGTTAGTAAAAGAGCAATATGAAAAATATCCACAGTTGAAAGTAACAGTAGATCAACTGCAAGCGACGAAGCAATCTCCAGCAACACAAGGTGCTTTAATTAGTGTATTCCCAGAATCACGAGATGCAGTTGTAAAAGCATTAGAAGCAATGTATGACGGAAAGAATAGTAAAGAAGCGTTAGATGAAGCTGCCAAAGCAACAGATAGAGCAATTAGCATTTCATCTCGTACGAGTCAAAAATAAGAGAAAGCCGTATCCTTAAAAGGGATACGGCTTTCTTTATAGGGAGATAAGGGATCAAAGAAATGATGAAGTTTTATCTCTTTTATATGAGTAAAGGGTCTAGAGTGAATGTTGTCCTTTTCATTATTTATTCAACTCTATTGCGACTTGTTTACCATTTACGAAAACCTCTACTACCGCTACTACAACTTCCATTACTTTTTTCATCTCTCATCTCTCCTTGTTTTTTGTTTCATTTCTTACTCTCAGTATAAGGAGATACAGTAATTACAACTATCGAATTGGATGACAAGAGACTTACATTGTTGTAAGGATAATAGTTTAGTTTGTAATAAAGTGAAACTTTAATCAATGGGGCTTTTCTTCATCCACCACTGATTATTAGCCCTCACCAATCGGGCATTAACGGGCAGCCCTACCCCCACCTAACTTCTTTGCTTCCGCTGAATTTTGAGGTGGGGGTCTTACTGCCTGTTAATGCGGGATAAATTTAATCCAAGGTTAAGATTCGGAATTTTCCGTTGTTTTGAACTATAATTAGAAAGAGGGGGGATAATATGAAAAGAATTCTTGTTATTAGTGATATTCATGGAGAAATAGAAAAGTTCGAACAGTTGTTGAAAGAAGCTCAATATAATGCGAAAAAGGATCAATTAATCTTACTGGGAGATTATGTAGATCGTGGTCCAAATGCGCGTGCTGTAATTGAAAAGGTAAAAGAATTGAAAGAAGAGGGAGCACTCATTTTAAAAGGAAATCATGAAGATATGATGATTAAGGCGTTAACGACAAATGAGGAACGTTCATGGAACCATTGGGTAAAAAGAAATGGTGGAGATAAGACATTATATAGTTATGGATTTGTAGAAGAAGATATTGCGGTTAATGAGAAAGACTTCCAAAAACCGATTTTACAATCTTCTGTATTAGAGGAACATATAAAGTTTATTCAAGAATTAGATCATTACATTGAAACAGAAGAGTATATATTTGTACATGCTGGGGTTGAGCCGATGAAACGAGTTTCTGAATCTGAACCATATACGTTAATGTGGATCCGTAATGAATTTCATAATGGATATAGCGGTGAAAAGGTTGTTGTATTTGGGCATACGGAAACAAAAACGCTTCATAGTAGTGAGGATTGCGGAGTGTATTTTGGTAGTAATCGTATTATTGGAATTGATGGCGGGGCTGTGTATGGTGGTCAGCTAAATTGTTTGGAGTTGCCAAGTAAAAAGGTATATGTAATAAAAAATTGAAAGAGATAAGAGGAATCTTATTTCTTTCAATTTTTTATTAAGGTAAATTTAAGACAAAGTTTTTATAATAAAACTTCAAAATTTTAGAAGGAAATAGCTGAAAATGAAATTACGTAATATAACTACATTCTTTTGTTATGAAGAGAAGAAATGTAATAATAAATAGAATTGAACTATTTGATGGAAGGTGAGAGCATGCGCTTACTTGTAGTAGAAGATAATACTTCGTTATTAGAATCTATCGTACAAATTTTGCGTGATGAATTTGAAGTGGATACAGCATTGAATGGAGAAGATGGATTGTTTTTAGCGCTTCAAAATATATATGATGCAATTTTGTTGGATGTGATGATGCCAGGGATGGACGGATTTGAAGTGATTCAAAAAATACGTGATGAAAAGATTGAAACACCAGTCCTGTTTTTGACAGCGAGAGATTCTTTAGAAGATCGGGTGAAGGGATTGGACTTTGGTGGAGATGACTATATCGTTAAGCCATTTCAGGCCCCTGAATTAAAAGCGAGAATTCGCGCTTTACTACGCAGAAGTGGTAGTTTAACAACGCAGCAAACGATTCGCTATAAAGGGATTGAATTGTTCGGAAAAGATAAAGACGTTCAAGTAGATGGACAAGGTATTAAGTTGACATTGAAACAATATGAGCTACTAGAGTATCTCATTCAAAATAGCGGGAAGATTTTAATGCGTGAACAAATTTTTGATCGTGTTTGGGGATTTGATTCAGATACGACAGTAGCGATTGTAGAAGTGTATGTGCATCATTTACGTAAAAAATTAGAGCCATTCGGTTATCAGAAAGATATTCAAACCGTTCGAGGTATTGGATATATATTAAAAGAACAATGAGAAAAGGAAGTATGTTTCAAAAGACACGCATTCGTTTGACTATAGTGAATTCATTAGTATTTATCCTATTAATAGGTATATTAGGCAGTATTATTTATTCATACACATATAAGCGTATTTATAATGAAGTGGATCAATCTATAAAAATGATGGCTCAGTATAGAGAAAAATTAGATGTTAAAATACCACCAAGAAAACGCATAGAGAATATCCAGATTGGAGATCCGCGAGTAACTAGAATAACTTGGAATGGGAAAATAGTGAAAATAGAGGGCGATAACCGTAAATTCCGTTCTATTTTTGAAGAGAATTTGGAAAAGTTTTCTCCAAAAAAATTAGGGGAGTTACAAGATATTGAAGTACAAGGACGATATTTTAGAGCATTTTCGCTTCAAAAAGATGGAGAAATAGTTCAAATCGTGCGAGATATAACAGCGGAAGAAAGAATGTTAAATACTTTATTTTTAATCCTCGTTATAGGTTGTAGCATAGGAAGCCTCTGTGCGATAGGTATCGGCTTTTTCCTAGCTGGCAGAGCACTTGTACCTATTCAAAATTCATGGGAGAAACAGCAGCAATTCGTTTCTGATGCATCACATGAACTAAGGACACCGCTTGCAGTTATTCAATCAAAAACGGATGTGTTATTCCAATCACCATCCGCTACGATAGAAGAAAAAGCGATGGATATTTCTACAATTTCAAAAGAATGTAGGCGGTTATCGAAACTCGTTAGTAATTTATTATTGCTAGCACGTTCTGATTCTAATCAAATTGAGATGGATAAGAAAACATTTGAACTTGATAAATTGTTAGAAGAAATAGTAGCTCCATATAAAGAGATTGCTTCTTATCAGGAAAAAGAAATGATACTAAAAGTAGAACGTGGTGTATCTTTTATGGGGGATAGAGAGCGGATTCATCAAATGATGGTCATACTGTTAGATAATGCGATGAAGTATACAAACGAAGGTGGGCATATTCAAATAGATTGTACGCAAACGAGTAGTTCAATTCGTATACAGGTGAAGGATGACGGGATAGGAGTGAAAGAAGAAGATATTCCGAAATTATTTGATCGTTTTTATCAAGGGGATAAAGCAAGAAGTACGTCAGAAGGAGCTGGATTAGGTCTTTCAATCGCAAATTGGATTGTAGAAAAGCATTATGGAAAAATATCAGTAGAGAGCAGATGGGGAAATGGCACTTGTTTTGAAGTGATTTTCCCTAAAAATCAAAAAATATAAGTAAGAAGACGATCTTGTTTTTACAAGGTCGTCTTTTTTTTAAGGGAAAGTTAAGAAACTATTTATATTATGTATGGCATAAAGAACGTTCGTTACATGAAGAAGAGACTAGGTGTATGTGAGTGGATTTTATCAATCATAATGTTATCTCAAGCAGCGATGAGATGTATGTATAGTATTAAAAAAATTATGGGAATGCTGAAAAAGAAAGTGTAAGAGGGAGGAATTAATTTTGAAAAAGAAAATGATGACGGTATTCACTATTGGAGTAATGAGTTTAAGCATATTAGGGGGTGCCTCTCCTTCTGAAACACAAAAAGGAAAGACAGATTACACGCAGCGCAGTAAAGAACAATTGAACAATGGTAAGATACATGCAGTGCATACAGAAGAAAAAGCAGAGGAACTAGGTATTGAAACGGAAGGAAAAGAACAAATTACATTAGAAAAAGAAATTCATGAAACAGAAGTAGGAAGGGAAGCAGAGCAGTTAGGTATTTCGATTGAAGGAAAAGATGTTGGGACGCTGTCAGAAGAAATCTATGAAACAAAAGTAAAGCAAGAAGCGTTAAAGCTAGGTATATCTATAGAGAATACATCAATTGTAGATTTAATTACTCAAATTAATACGATTAAAATTAAATATGAAGCAGATAAATTAGGCATTTCTACAGATGGAAAAGAAATTGAAGACATCGCGGAAGAAATCTACGGAACGAAAGTAAGAGAAGAAGCAGGAAAGTTAGACATTTCTCAAAAAGGAAAAGAAATTGAAGAGTTAGCACAAGAAGTGTACGAACAAAAAGTACAGGAAGAAGCAAAAAAATATCATATTGATTTGTACGGTAAAGATATATATCAAATATTAAAAGAAATTAATGAACAAAAGGTGCTACAAATGGCAGATGAGCTTAATATGGATAAAATGAATATGAATATTCAAGAGTTAGCGGAAAAGATAAAAAAAGATCAGCCTGAAAAAGGAAAAGAACTAAATTTTGTACCGATGATTAGAACGGATGCTGACGCATTTTATTCTTATTTAACGAATTAATAAGGGCGTGAAAGTGATAAGAAAATTGAAGTGGTATATATGTACAGCTTTACTAGGTGCAGCAATATGGAGTGTATATACAAATGGAATTCCAAAGTATGTAGAGAAGTTTACATTCTCAAATATACAAAGAGGAAAAGAAACGGAGTTTAGTAATAACGATGAAAAAGTCATCTTATCAAATGTTCCATTAATTCAGCAGTTACCAGAATTGGATAGAGGCTGTGAAGTGACAAGTTTAGCAATGATGTTACAATACGCTGGTGTTTCAGTGGATAAGATGACATTAGCAAATGAAATAAAAAAAGTTGATTTTATAGACGATGGTGTGCGCGGGAATCCGAATGAAGGATTTGTAGGTAATATTTATACATTCTCTGAATCAGGATATGGTGTATATCATGGGCCACTTTTTCAGTTAGCAGAAAAATATTTACCTAATAAAGCTGTAGACTTAACTGGGAAGAATATAGAAGAGATTTATAAGAGTGTAAAAGCAGGGAAACCGGTAGTCATGATTACGAATGCAACATTTGCACCATTAGATGAAGATGAATTTACTACATGGGAAACAAATAGTGGAGATGTTTCTATTACGTATAATGAACATTGTATTGTACTTATTGGGTATGATCAGGAATCTGTATATATTCGAGATCCACTTGAGGATAGCTTAGATGTAAAAGTACCGAGAGAAAGCTTTGAACAGGCATGGGTGCAAATGGGGAGTCAGGCAATTAGTTATGTAAAGAGCTCCAAATAAATTAGGATGAAGAGTTTTAGTAAGATGACTATAAGGCGAAGGATAGAGATTGAAGATTATAAGAGAAATTTTTTAGAGTAGAAGCTGTTGAAAAATAAGAGAACTTTAGTATATATAATGCTAAAGTTCTCTTATTTTTATGATTAAAATCCTTATTAAGGAGTGAATATGGAAAAATGCATAATTGACGAAAAATTTACATGTTATCATTATATATTGTTTTATGTATGTTAATTGTATAAAATGACACAAGTATCCACATTACATAAAGGAGGCTTATTATGCAAAAAATATTTAACTGGGTTAAATGTATGAGTATCAAGAAAAAATTAATCATTTCATTTTTTATTATTTTAACTATACCAGGAATTATTATCGGTGGTGTTTCATATCAAACTGCCAAAACAAATTTTGAACATCAAATGACAGATAAAGCAAAGGAGAATATTTCAGTTTTAAATACTGTTATTTCTCAAAATATAGAAGAGAAATTTGTTGATGCGACGTATTTTGCAGACATCTTAACAGAGGATACATATCCAAATGGACAAGAAGAGATAGTGAGAACGAAGTTAGCACAATATATAAAGCTTCATCCAGAAGTAGAAGGTATTTATATTGGAACGCAGACGGGAAAGTTTATAAGAGAACCATTTATCCAAATGGCTGATGGGTATAATCCAACAGATAGATCTTGGTATAAAGAAGCACATGAAAATAAAGGGAAAGTAATTGTTACTGCACCATATCAATCAGCATCTACAAAAAATATGGTAGTGACCATTGCGAAAGAAGTAAAAGATGGTAAAGGTGTTATAGGAATTAACTTAAATTTAGATAACATCTTAAAAATTTCCAAAATGATTAACATTGGTGAAAAAGGTTATGCAGTTATTTTAGATCAAAATAAGCAAATTGTTAGTCATCCATCTAGAAAACCAGGTGCGAAAGTTACTGATCCTTGGGTTAAACCAATTTATGAAGATAAACAAGGAAATGTGTCTTATACAGAACAAGATGATAAAAAGAATTTAATCTTTGCAACAAATGAAAAAACCGGCTGGAAAGTAGTTGGAGTTATGTTCGATGAAGAAATTACCCAAGCTGCCAGTCCAGTGTTTTATAAGACTTTAATTGTTATTGCTATCGCTATTGCATTTGGTAGTGTATTAATTTATTTCATTACAAGGTCTATTACAGGGCCATTACGAAAAATAGCTGAATCAGCATATAAAATTAGTAAGGGAGATTTAACAGAGAAAATTACAATCCATTCTAAGGATGACATAGGGAAATTAGGGACTTCATTTAATGAAATGTCTACGTCTTTACAAGATGTTATTACCCAAATTAGCTTTTCAGCAGAACATGTCGCGGCATCGGCTGAGGAGTTAACAGCGAGCGTACAGCAAGCAAATGATGCGACAGATCAAATTACAATTGCAATGGAACAAGTATCAGGTGGGGCTGAATCACAAAGTCAAGGTGTTGAAGAAGGTGCGGCTACATTACAACAAGTAAATACAGCAATTCAAGATGTAACCGGAAGCGCAGAGTCAATTTCTATTTCCTCATTACATGCGAGAGAAAGAGCTGAAGAGGGAGAAGATTTAGTTGAACAAACTGCAAAACAAATGCAGTCTATTTCTAGGTCGGTATCCGAGTCAGATGCTATTATTAAACTTCTTGATGAGAAATCAAAGCAAGTAGGAGCTATTTCTGAAGCAATTCAAAACATAGCTACTCAAACGAACTTATTAGCTTTAAATGCGGCTATTGAAGCAGCAAGAGCAGGTGAACAGGGTCGAGGATTTGCTATTGTAGCAGATGAGGTTAGAAAATTAGCAGAGCAATCAGGAGAGTCATCTGGAGAGATTGCAAATTTAATTGCAGAAATTAAGGCGGATATTGAACATACTGTTAAGGCAATGGATAATGTGAATGGAGAAGTTCAACAAGGCCTTGATGTTGTAACAAAAACGAAAGTAAGTTTTACGGAAATTTTAAGTTCTACTACACATATTGTTTCTCAAGTTAATCAAATGGTAGAAACAACGAAGAGAATTGCTGGAGATGCAAATGAAGTGACAAATGCTATTGATGAAATTGCAGCGGCTGCAGAAGAAAATACAGCTAGTATGCAAAGTGTTGCAGCTTCAACAGAAGAACAGGTTAATTCAATGGAGGAAATTAGTTCAGCTTCGCAAAACTTAGCTGGGATGGCCGAAGAACTACAAGCGATGACTAGTAAATTTAAAGTATAATAACAGCAGATAAGTAAGGTGAAAATAATATCACCTTACTTATTTTTCTATTCAGCAATTAGGGGAGTCATTAACGGGATGAAAAAAAGAAAAAGACTATGGAATTTGTGGAAAACGATTACATTGTTAGTTTGTACAGTTGTAATTTTTTCTTTACTTGTGACAGATATATTAATTAGTCATAATGTAGAACGGGCGACGGAGGATAGCCAAGCAGAGAAAGCAAAAACAATTGCACACATTGTGGCGAATGATTCAATTGTAATCAATGGCTTGGTTGGGAAAGCGGATACTCCTGCAATCCAAACGTATACAAATAGGATATTAAAAAACACAGGTGTTCAATTTATTGTAGTTATGGACATGGATGGAATAAGAAAATCTCATCCAGATCCTCAAAAAATAGGTCGTCATTTCATTGGTGGGGACGAAGGGCCTGCATTGAAAGGAAAAGAACATGTATCGTTAGCAGAAGGAACTTTAGGTATTTCCATGCGAGTGTTTGTACCAATATTTTCTGAAACAGGTGAACAACTTGGAGCAGTGGCCGTTGGTATTTCAGCAGATAATGTAAAAGAGAGAGTTAAGGAAAGTAGACATATCATTTATATTGGTGTCGGAGTTGGAGTATTAGTCGGAATTATAGGAGCAATATTGCTAGCTAGACATATCAAGAAAAGTTTATTCGGTCTTGAGCCGCACAGGATAGCAAAAATTCTTGAAGAAAGAAATACGATGCTACAATCTGTAAAGGAGGGGATCATTGCTGTAGATAAAGAGGCTAGAGTAACGTTAATTAATAATGAAGCAAAACGTCTATTTAAAAAAAGTGGACTTGAAGAAAATTTTATCGGTAAAGATGTTGAGTTGTATATGCCAAATTCACGTATAAAAGAAGTATTGCAAACGGGAGAAGTACAATTAAACGAAGAACAAAATATTTATGGAATTACGATTGTGACGAATCGAGTTCCTTTATATGTAAAAGGAGAAATAGTGGGTGCAATTGCAACATTTCGTGATAAAACAGAGATTAGAAAACTAGCAGAGGAACTAACTGGTATTAGACTATATGCAGAAGCATTACGGGCACAATCTCATGAGTTTATGAATAAGATGCATGTCGTATTAGGGCTTACACATATGAAACAGTATGAAGAATTACAGAAGTATATAAGCGGTATGGTATCAGAGCATCAATATGAAATTGGTGGAGTTATGAAAAGAATAAAAAGTCCAGTATTTGCTGGTTTTTTACTAGGTAAGCTCAGCTATGCTAGAGAGAAAAATATAAAATTAATTATAAGTGAAGATTCTTATATGCCGGAAATAGATGATGAAAGTATTACTCATGAACTTATTACGATTGTCGGAAATTTAATTGATAATGCATTAGAAGCAGTGACGAATTGTGAAAAGAAGCAAGTTGAAATTGAGATACAACATGGGGATATATTAACTATTACAGTACAAGATACGGGAAAAGGTATACAAGAAAAAGAAATAGAGGAATTATTTACGAAAGGTTATTCCACAAAGGGAGATAACCGGGGTTATGGTTTGTATCTTGTAAAAGAAAGTATACAGCGAATAAATGGGGAAATTCATATGCATTCATTAGTAGGAAAGGGAACAACGATAACAATTGAAATACCTAAAGGTAGGGATGAGAGGCAAATATGATTAAAGTTTTAATTGTAGAAGATGACCCGATGGTAGCAATGTTAAATACGCACTATTTAGAGCAAGTAGGAGGGTTTGAACTTGTTCAAGCAGTTAACTCAGTAAAGTCGGCGATAGAAGTATTAGAGACATCACGAGTGGATTTAGTATTACTTGATATTTTTATGCCTGAAGAGACTGGGTTTGAGCTTTTAATGTATATCCGGAACCAAGAAAAAGAAATCGATATAATGATGATTTCAGCTGTACATGATATGGGGAGTATTAAAAAAGCATTACAATATGGAGTTGTAGATTATTTAATTAAACCATTTACATTTGAACGATTTAAAGAGGCATTAACTATATATCGAGAAAAATTTACTTTCATGAAAGAACAACAAAAAATTAGTCAATCGGAATTAGATTCGTTAATTTTACAAAAAGAAAAAAGAGAGCCTACTGTCACTAAAGAGCTTCCGAAAGGGTTAACGAAGCAAACGTTGCAATTAATTTGGCAGAAGATCGAGTCGCTGAATGGAAGAGTGTTTACAACAGATGAAATGGCACAATTAGTTGGAATTTCAAGAGTTTCTATTCGAAAATATGTAATGTTTTTGACTGACATTGGGGTGTTAGAAAACGAAATGATGTACCAACATGTGGGAAGACCTGTAAGTAAATTAAGATGTGTTGATCAAAAGAAAATAGAGTTTTACGTATAAGCGACTTAGTATAAGTCGCTTATACTTTTTTTAATTACAAAATCAATTACAAAACTTACAAAAACTATTTTTACTATTGAAAGCGTTTTAATATTGTTATTAAGAAAACGAGGGGGTGCCATATGGGAATTCAAAAGAATGTGGAAGCGGTATCATTTTCTGAAGGAAATGAAGTACAAAGAGAATCTTTCGCTTCTAAAATTATGAATGTAAAAATCGGTGTTATACCTTTACCGTTATATGTAGTATTGGCTGCTATTATTTATGGGGCATCTGTATATAATAAATTGCCAGCAGATATGATTGGTGGATTTGCAGTTATTATGATCATGGGGATTTTCTTAGGCGATATTGGGATGAGAATTCCAATTTTAAAAAATATCGGCGGTCCAGCAATACTTTCGTTATTTATTCCATCATTACTTGTATTTTTTAACTGGATGAATCCAGCTTCAATGGAAGCTGCGACAATGTTAATGAAAAAATCGAACTTTTTATATCTATATATTTCTTGTTTAGTAGTCGGAAGTATTTTAGGAATGAACCGTAAAGTGTTAGTACAAGGTTTCGTTCGTATGTTTATTCCTTTAGTAGTAGGGACGTTAGCTTCTGTAGCAGTAGGATTATTGGTCGGTTCACTATTTGGATTTGAAATGAAGCAGACATTCTTCTTTATCATCGTACCAATTGTGAGTGGTGGTATCGGGGAAGGAATTTTACCATTGTCGCTAGCTTATAGTGATATTTTAAATGAATCATCAGCAACGTTTGTATCACAGCTTATTCCAGCAGCTATTATTGGAAATATGTTCGCAATTGTAAGTGCAGGGTATATGAAGCGTTTAGGTGAGAAGAAACCGGAGCTTAGTGGTAACGGTGTATTAGTGAAAACGGACAATCAAGCAGAATTATTAAAAGAACAAAATACAGAGAAGCCAATTGACTTCTCATTAATGGGAGCAGGTTTATTAATTGCGTGTACGTTCTTCATCTTCGGAGGATTTGCTTCTAAGTTCATCGGTATTCCTGGGGCAATCATTATGATTTTCTCAGCAGCACTTGTGAAATACTTTAAATTAATGCCAGCGAAAATGGAGCAAGGAGCATTCCATTTATATAAATTTATTTCAAAAAATTTAACTTGGCCTTTAATGGTTGGATTAGGATTGCTATATATTCCGTTAAAAGACGTAGCAGCAGTTCTTTCAGTAGGATATGTTGTTGTGTGTGCATCGGTTGTTCTTACAATGGTAGCATCAGGTTTTCTTGTAGGGAAAGTGATGAAAATGTATCCAGTTGAATCAGCGATTGTAACTGGATGTCATAGTGGTTTAGGTGGAACTGGAGATGTCGCTATTTTATCGGCTTCAAATCGTATGGAATTAATGCCGTTCGCGCAAATTTCTACTCGTTTAGGCGGAGCGGCAATGGTTGTAACAGCGACAATATTATTAAAGATGTTTTCATGATTAAACAAGCTAGCTATATTCATATAGCTAGCTTGTCAAATTAAGGGGAGATTATAAGTATGTTAGCAAATCAAATTAATGAAAGATCATTGTTATTGCATAAAGAGTTAGTAGGGAAAATTGAAATTACAAGTAAAGTGGAGGTAAATTCAGCGGATGATTTAAGCCTGACGTATACACCAGGTGTAGCGGAGTCTTGTAAAGCAATTGCGGCAGATGAAGAAACGGTGTATGACTATACAGCACGTGGTAATATGGTGGCGGTTGTCTCAGATGGAACAGCGGTACTTGGTTTAGGAAACATTGGACCAAAAGCGGCTATGCCTGTTATGGAAGGAAAAAGTATTTTGTTTAAGAAGTTTGCGAATGTAGATGCTTTCCCATTATGTTTAGGCACAACGGATGTAGATGAAATCGTTACCCTTGTAAAAAATTTAGAGCCTACATTTGCAGGGATTAATTTAGAAGATATTGCAGCACCACGTTGTTTTGAAATTGAAAAGCGATTAAAAGAAGAAACGAATATTCCTATATTCCATGATGATCAACATGGAACAGCTATTGTCGTTTTAGCAGCTGTTATTAATGCATTAAAAGTTGTTAGCAAACAAATGGATAATGTAAAAATCGTTATTAACGGTGCGGGTTCGGCAGGAATTGCAATTGGAAAATTATTATTAAAGGCTGGTGCAAAGTACATTACATTAGTTAGCTTAGAAGGTATTGTTTGTGAAGGTGAAACATGGATGAACGAAGCGCAAATTGAAGTTTCAAAAAAGACAAATCGTGAACATGTGCGTGGAACGTTAAAAGAAGCGATTCACCAAGCTGATATTTTTATTGGCGTATCTGCTCCTAACGTATTAACGAAAGAACTTGTACAGACGATGAATGAGAAAGCAATTGTGTTTGCAATGGCGAATCCAATTCCAGAAATCTTCCCTGAGGATGCATTAGAGGCTGGGGCAGCTGTAGTAGGAACTGGGCGCTCGGATTATGCGAATCAAGTAAATAATGTATTGGCGTTTCCCGGAATATTCCGCGGTGCGTTAGATGTGCGCGCGACTGATATTACAGAAGAGATGAAATTAGCGGCAGCATATGGGATCGCTAACATCATTACGGACGAAGAACGTAATGCGAATTATGTAATCCCGAATCCATTAGATAAAAGAGTTGTTCCAAGTGTTGCAGAAGCAGTAGCGAAAGCAGCTATTGATTCAGGCGTGGCGCAAATTACGAAAATAACAAGTTATTAATAGCTAAAAGCAGTGCCTAAAAAGGCACTGCTTTTTTGAGATAAGAAATCAAAATAATGAAGAAGTGTAGAATTATTTATGTTTCTTCACTATTTATTTAATTCCATTGCAACTTGTTTACCATTTACTAAAACCTCAGTTACTGCTACGATCACTTCTATCATTTTTTTCATCTCTCATCTCTCCTCGTTTCATTTCTTACTTTAAGTATAAGAGAAGAGAGATAATTCAACTATCGAAGTACATGACGTAGAAATTACATTGTTGTAAGAAAGTGGTTTATTTTTGTCACTTTACTCAGCGGTGATTACAAACTGATCATAATATTTTTCATTCACATATATATTTAATAACCATAATCCAGATGAAGGTAGTGACATAGCGAGAGGGAGTTCGCTTGTAGTAGAATCGATTGTATTTGAAGTAGTCCAAGTTTGTTTGGAAGTTTCTTTTTGAAAGAGTACTGGTGTTGGAGTTACAGATCCTTGTTTTAGCGCAATAATAGACAATTTTCCAGTTGGTATTTCAGAATCTAGAAAGTACCATATTATTTCATTTTGTTCATTTGCGATAATAGGACTATCAGCCATTGCGATTTTTTTTTCGATGCCTTTTAAAGGTATTTTTCCGTCTATGAATGAGGGTGCTTCTTCCCAATTTACATCTTTTAAAACACTAAGGTGAAAGAAGGAAGGTGCGTTCACTTGAGTGGATGATGTTGTGACAGCTTCTGTTTTAGGTACTTTTGAATCAGGTTGTGCTTGTGTGCATCCAGTGATGAGGAAGGAGAGAAGTAGCATAGTTCCGATTTTTTTCATGGTGCCACACTCCTAGTTTTTATTGTTAGTGTAATTGTATTTGCTAGAAGGCGGGACAATTCCTTTAAATTATAAAAAGAGGTCGTAAGTTTTGTACGACCTCTTTTGACATTTTTTATCCCGTAAAAGCCCGATTGGTGTAGGTTAATAATCTGTGGGGGGGATGAACAAACCCACACTGATTAAAGTTTCACCTTATATTTGTTCGGTTGTATAGGTTGGTTCGGTTTCTTTTTGAGGCATCGTCAAAAAAATAACGGACAGAACGATACATACGCCGCCTAATAATTGATATGTTCCAAAAGATTCATTTAGCCAAGTGATTGAAACGATGGCAGCTACAAGGGGTTCAATGCTAGATAAAATGCTTGTTTCTGTTGCGGCTAAATATTTCAGACTACCGATATAAAGAAGGAAAGAAAGAGTGCCGCTTATAATGATAAGAATAAGCATAGAAAAAGTTTTTGGTGTAAAGGTTTGTGAAAGCTGACTCCATCCAAACGAACTATTACAAATAAGCAGGGCGATGCCGCCGATTAACATCCCCCAGCCAATTACTATGGTTGTTCCGCATGCTTTAATAAGCGAAGCTGGATGGAGGGTATAAAATGCAAATCCGATTGCTGTTAATAGTCCAAAAATAATAGCTTCTTTAGATAAAACAACATTTTCAATTGAGCCATTTGTAATGATGAAGTATGTCCCTGTTAGCGCAGTTATAATTGCGAATAGTTGCATAGAAGCAGGGAATTTTCTTTGTTCAAATGCAACATACATGGTAATAAGAACAGGACCTAGAAATTGAAATAGCGTTGCTGTGACCGCGTTACTAATATGAACCGTTTCGATAAAGGCGTATTGTGCACCGAGCATGCCGAGAATAGAGAAAATAATAAGTTGTATAGAATATCTAGGGTGTTTCCAAATTTGAAATATGTTTTGTTTCTTTGTAAGTAAGAAAGACAAAATAAATATTCCTGCAAGCAACAAGCGAATTGTTAAAAAATCAATTGAGGATACATTAGTATGCTGAAATAGCCACTGAATCATTGGACCAGATAATCCCCATAATGTAGCCCCTGTAATAATCATAATAAGTCCGATACGTCTACCATTGTTCATTATCATGTTTCTCCTCTCCGGTATTTGATTTTTTATGTGTGACATGATAAAAGGAATTATATATAACTTCTGGTACTGTAAAAAGTATCAGATTTTAGTTTTATTAAGGGGTCAGATATTATGTTAGAATTAACGCCTAATTTAAATGTGAATAGTAAAAAGGCATTATATGTGCAATTGTATGAGTATATAAAAAAAGAAATTAAAGATGGATCGATTGTACCTTTTACGAAATTACCAGCTAAGCGAAAGTTAGCGATACATTTACAAGTAAGTAAAAATACAGTAGAGGCAGCGTACGAACAATTACTTGCAGAAGGTTATATTGAGTCGATATCGAGAAAAGGTTATTTTGTATGCAAGATTGAGCAAATGGTTCATGTAGAGGATTGCGGAGAGAGAATAGAAGAAGTACCGTTTCAGGAGAAGAGTTATAAATTTGACTTTACACAAACAGGAATTGATACAAATGCTTTTCCATTCAATATGTATCGGAAAATTGTAAATGAAGTATGGCAGCCGCATAATAACGAACTTCTCTTTCTAGGACACCCTCAAGGGGAAGCGAGCTTAAGAGAAGAGATTACGAATTATTTGTATGAATCTAGAGGTGTGCGTTGTTCAGCTAGTCAAATTGTATTAGGAGCGGGAACACAAATATTAGTGAAACTATTGTTTCAATTGTTAAAGGGAAGCAATTATGCAGTTGAAAACCCAGGGTATCATAGGAAGATGGTTGTTTTTGAACAGGGAGAAGCAAGAGTCCAAATGTTATCTTTAGATAGAGATGGAATTTGTATTGCAGATTTAGAAAATAGCAATGCGAATGTTGTATTTGTTACACCTTCCCATCAGTTTCCATATGGAATGATTATGCCTATTACGAGAAGGATGCAGCTCTTACAATGGGCAAAGAAAGAAGAGGGCAGGTATATGATTGAAGATGATTATGATAGTGAATTTCGCTATTCTGGAAAGCCTATACCGGCGCTACAAGGGTTAGATACAGAGGGGAAAGTTATTTATATGGGGACGCTATCTAAAGCATTATTGCCATCGCTACGGATGAGCTATATGGTGTTGCCGAAGAAATTAATTAAAAAGTATCAACAGCAATATTTATTTTATACACAAAGTGTTTCAAGAATGGACCAAGAAGTGATTAGAAGATTTTTAAATGAAGGCTATTGGGAAAAACATATTCATAAAATGCGTGTCGTCTACCGAAAGAAGAGAGATCGACTTGTTTTTGAAATAGAGAAGTATTTCTCTAATCGTGTTGAAGTGATAGGAGAAGATTCGGGATTACACATTTTATTAAAAGTGCATAACGGAATGCGGGAAGAAGAATTAATTCAAGAAGCTGCGAAACATAGTATCAAAATATATCCTGTGTCTACGTACTATAAAGACGGTACGGCGCCTGAGAGTGTAGTTTTACTTGGGTTTGCGATATTATCAGAGGAAGAAATTGCGAAAGCGATTCAATTATTACACACGGCATGGTTTACCAGAAAGTAAAAAACATCCTCCAAACATGAGGATGTTTTTTATTATTTATTTTCATCTAAGAATAAGACCATATGCTCTTCGTCCCAATATTGTCCGTTATATTTTAATGAACGTTCTTGTACACCGAATGTTTTAAAACCTAATGATTCATAAAGTTTTTTCGCTCCATTGTTGCCAACAACAACATCAAGCATAACTTGTTCTACTTCTAAAGATTTAGCAAGCTCAAGACATTCTTTAATAAGTGCTTTTCCTGCTCCAAGTCCACGTGCTTTTGGAGATACATATACAGAACCGATTTTAGCTTTATGTTCTTGTTTTACATATGGTTTCGTTTCCAGTGTTGCAACCCCGATTAATTTTCCATCTTTAAATGCACCTAGCGTATAGTTTTCATCTTGTGCTAATTTTTGTGCTTTATATTCAATCGCACACTCTTTATTAATAATATCTTCATAAGAAGAGCTGAATGCTTCAGGGTTTTGCTTTAATCCTTCTACGCGAAGTTCTAAGTAAATTTCTGCTTCGTCTTTTGTTAATACATGGATATCCAATTATATCACCCTCCAAATCTTTGCAAATGTACCTTTATTTTATATTGAAATAAGAATAATTTCAAAAGCTTAGCTTATATGAGCTGTTTTTATGAACAAAATAACACCAGTAGTGTTTACTACTACTGGTGTTTTCACACGCATATTATTCAAAAGGTAGCTCGATTATAAAGTTTGTTCCCGCTCCTAATTGGCTTGTTACTAGAATAGAACCGTTATGCAATTCTACAATTTCCTTTGCAACAGCTAGCCCGATACCTTTTCCGCCTGTAGCTCGTGTTCTAGATTTATCGACACGATAAAAGCGGTCAAAAATATGCGGGATATCTTCTTCAGGAATACCTTCACCTTCATCTTGTACACTTATTGTAAAAGAATCTGTTTCCATGAGTACACGTATCGTAATAGATGTGTTTTCTGGCGAATGTTGATAAGCGTTGTGTAATAAATTTAACATAACTTGTTCCATACGTCTTTCGTCTATACAAACTTCTAAATTATCTTTGCAATATACATGAAGTTGCATTTGCTTATTCGTTAATGTTGTTTTTGTTTTTTCAACCATTCGTTCTAAAAATGGCTGAAGAAGCACTTTTTGTTTTTTTATAACAAATTGGTGTTGTTCTAATTGTACAAGCATAAATAAATCTTGGACGAGATCGGTTACACTATCCGTTTCATCCTCAATGATTTGTAAGTATTCTTCTCGCTCCTCTTTTGTTAAAGAGTCTCTCTTTGCTACCTTTGCATAACCCTTCATATAGGTCAATGGAGTTAATAGTTCATGAGCGACACTAGCGAGAAATTCATTGCGCTCTTTTTTCATATACGTAAGTTCACTCGATAAATCTTCAATTGTTTTTGCTAAACTTCCGAGTTCATCATTCCGTTTAATACCTAATTGAATTGGTTTATTTAATTTTGACATTTTTTCTGTCGCTCTCTTCATTTTTACAAGTGGTTCTGTAATAACGCGTGAAAAAACAAAGACAGAAATTGTTGTTAAAATAATTGTTAAAACGCTAATGATAAGAAATTGGTTCATGAGTTTAAGTAACATATTTTCTAGGAAAGATGTTTTTAATAGCATATATAGCTTTCCTTGAAACTTTGTTGTGTTAAGTGGGCTTACTGTTGTGATGAACTTTGATTTTTTCCAGTTTCTTTCAACGACCAATCCGCCGTCTGGGACAGTTTCTGTTTTACAAGTAAGTTGTTTTTGCATATCTTTTGTTACGGGTTCTGAGGTGGAAATAATTTTGCCGTTATGGTCAGTAATAATGATAGCTATATCGGAGTTAGAAATTGATTCCGATTCAACTAAGTGTGCAGCCTCATTCGTAATATCGAACTCAGGATACACAGGACGTTTAGGATTTTTATTATGTTCAGCGTGTTTCATTTCTTTATAATATTCATCCCGTCTCTCGCGGCTTTTAATTTTTTTACTATAGCGATTACCTTTCTCTAAAAGAGCATCTGTTTCCTCTACAATACGCATTTTTGAAAGGCTTTTATAAAAAGATACGAAAGCAATTGTTTCAATACATAAAGCTAATATTAAAAAGTATGTCCCAATTTTAAGGGAAAGTTTACTCATTTTTTCACCATACCTTATTCATAATAAAGAGTCAGTGGTATACGATTTCCCACTGACCGAAGTAATTATTCACTTTTCCATTTATATCCGACTTTATAGACCGTTTCTAGGTAATCTTCAATTGGAAATCCTTTTTTGCGTAGTTTATCACGGATATTACGAATGTGTGAATCAATTGTTCTATATTCGATATCTGTTTCATAGCCCCAAATTTTTTCGATTAAATCATCTCGGCTATAAGCACGGTTTGTATTTTGCAAAAATAGTCCGAGTAACGAAAATTCGATAGGAGTTAATGAGATTTTTTCATCATAAACTGTGACAGTATGTTTCGTTTTATCCCACTCAATACCATTGAAACTAACAAAGCCATCTTTCTTTGTACGGCGTAATATAGCCTCGATTCGTGCGACTAATACATGCTCATCAAATGGTTTTGTAATATAATCATCTGCGCCCATCGTGAGGCCTTTCACCATATCGTAGTTTTGGTTGCGAGCTGTTAACATAATGATAGGAACGTTGGAAATTTGACGAATTTGATAGCAAGTATCCCATCCATCCATACTTGGCATCATAACATCTAATAAAATAATATCGAATTCTTTTTGTTCGATTAATTTTAGTGCTTCAAGGCCAGAGGTAGCTTTCATACAAAAATAGCCGCGAGGGCTTAAGAACAGATCTAATAATCGTAACATACGTTCTTCATCGTCTACTAATAAAATTTTTACCATAATCTTGTGCACCCCAAACTGTTCATTCTACTTGTATAGTTTACATGAAAATAGTCAACTACCCCCACTGAAATGAATCGTTTCAGTGGGGGCTTGAGTTTGAACGCTAGGTCTTTTCGTCCATCGCTAGACAGTTTGACGCTCTAGCATTCATGCCACCTTATGGTAACACCCCAAGTATGTTTTTGGTTGGTACTGGCAACGAATGATTGTTTTCCCACTTGCACCACCCTTTCGAAAAAGAGCAATTCTCCCTTGTGGAAGAAGCCACCACTCAGATGAATCTGGCGTGTGCTACAAGCCCCGACAAGTCGAGTACATATGGATGGTTGACGCACCCACTAAGCTATGCGCGAAGCAACAGCCTTACGTTTTTGCACTTCTAATAGAATCGGCGTTTTCACTTTAAGATTCTCTTTCAATACTACCACTTTTGATTTGTGCAATGTATTCAGCGCACCATTAATATCAGCGTGGATACATGTTCCTGCTTTACTTTGGTACAGACCACGAGTCATTCGTTTGCCACTAAAGTGATAGTGTGTCCTATCATCCTTAGTCCAAACTGGAACCGGATCTTTATCAAGAAAACTAGCTTTTGAAGTATAGCTTTCTTCTTGTTTGAAAAACCGGATGCCTTCTTTTATACATTTATTCTCAATTGCCGCAATCAGTTTATGAAACGGGATTTGAACAAATTGTTGATTATTCTTTTTTCCCATATCTGATTTTTGTTTCCAACCAGCGTTATAACCTACTACAACCGTATCTACACTACATTCTTTCACTTTTTTAAACAACAAGCCTACAGTTTGTGAAATGTAACCATTTATTTGCCTTTCCCGTTTATGCCAAAGTGCAGCCATTTTGTTCGTTACAACTCGTTTTGAAATTCCGTTTTCAACATTTTTCTGTTGCAGACTACGTATCATTTTATTGAAGTATTGGTTAATGGCTTTTAGTTTTTTACCATCAATTAAAAATGTATCACCTGTATTGGTTACGCAACTTACTAATCTGTCTACACCTAAATCGCAACTCAAAGCGTTATTCGTAGTCGTGGATGTTTTCTTCATTTGAGAAACTTGCATCTCATATGTGTAATGCACCTCAAAGAACCGACCTTTTTGCTTCGGTACAAGCTCAATGTAGGAGATTTTTTTATGTCTTAAGTTTTTCGGCATACGTATTTTAATGGAACCGAATTTTTTTCTGAATGCAACACTCATCGGAATCAGCCAATACCCGTTATTATCCACTTTTGGCACTTGATAGATTTCAATGATTCGTTTGTCAGTTGAATGAGAATAATTCGGAAAATTAGGACGCCCTGTGAATGCTTCAGGATTTTTCTTCCACGTTTCCAATGCCTTAAAAAAGCTCTTCACTTCTGCATATAAGGCTCTACGAATAGCCTGCACAGAGTTTGATTGCACGCCCCAGTAGTTCATATCGGCTTGCATGGCGGTATCTACTTCTTTTACAGTAGCCATTTTATTATGGTTCAAATAACTTTGTTTCATCGTGTACAATCCAACATTTCGCAATGCTTTTGAACTATGTGACATGCGTTGCAGTAAGCGGAATTCTTTTGCAGTCAGACTAGCTCGTCCGATATTTTGTTTCTGCGTGAATCATTGCATGTTTTCTCTTTTCTTTTGTTTGCGTAATACTTTCACTGCTTTCTTTTTAACCATTGTTTTCACCACCTTTCTCAGAGAGTTCATTAAAATTATTTCTTCCCTAAGATAATATTTGAAATGAAACGGAACAAAATGTGAATATAGTCTTCATCGTAATTCCTTTTGGCTCAAGTAACCGAATGATTATCATTATTCAATTTCGTTGTTTTACGATCTATACCCTCCTTATCTAAGAGTAGATTGTATCGTAAGACAAAAAGAAACAAAAAAGTTCAGCCTTATTGACTGACGGCAATTCATCTCCACCTGAATTGTTGGGTTTCACCCGTAACACAAATCAGATGGAGTCTTCTTGCCGAAAAGGATAAAAACTCTTTTTATGTGATTGAATGGAGGGCTGATTTTTTCGCTCAGAGTAATTGACATAAAAAATGCACTAGTTTTGCACAACTATTTTTTATAATAGAAAACGTAGCGACACAAAATACCCTATGTTGCGACATAACGTCATGTCATTTTATTTATAAAATGACAATTCCATTCTATTGTGTATGTGAGATAGAGAGGGTTTTCGTATTCACCTCGCATCGGATAAGAAAAATTTCCTATCTCACACTTTTTTTAAAAGGAGATCATACACATGAATCCAAAAGAAGAAATTTCAAAAAAAGAAAAGCAAGATCGTAATACGGTTGTCATGTGTGTTGCCGTATCTATGGTTATTATTATAAGTTGCGTAAATAAAATTTTAGGGATTTTATAAAATAAAAAAGCTGATTGCTTCTTAAGAAGCAATCAGCTTTTTTCATTATTAGGGGAGTATTCCTATATGATAAACCAAGGTGAAATTGCTAAACCAGAAGTTACAATTGCTGTAGTAAATATTAAAAGAACAGCTCGTTTGTTTTGTTTCATGTCACATTCTCCTCTACATATCAATTGAATGCTATACATTCATTTTGTGATTGGTGCTTTACTAATTAAAGTTTCACTTTATATTTTTAGTATAATGAATGGTAAGGATTGGTACGATCGATAAAGGTGACATGAAGATTACATTGTTGTAATGCAAAAAAACATCTTTCTTATTAAGAAAGATGTTTTTGGAAAACTACCCCGTAAAAGCCCGATTGGTTCAGCTAATACTCAGTGGGGGATGGAAAAATCCCCCACTGAGTAAAGTTTCACTTTATATTGAAGTATTAATCATTTAAGAACAGAACCATATGTTCCTCGTCCCAATATTGACCGTTATGTTTTAATGAACGTTCTTGTACGCCGTAAGTTTGGAAACCTAATGATTCATATAATTTTTTGGCACCAGCGTTACCAACTACAACATCGAGCATAAGTTGTTCTACATGTAATTTATCGGCGTTTTCAATAATGGCTTTAATGAGAGCTCGTCCTGCTCCGAGACCACGTGCTTTTGGAGAAACAAAAACGGAGCCAATTTTTGCTTTATGTTCTTGTTTAATAAATGGTTTTGTTTCTAAAGTAGCGATACCAATTAAATCATTATCTTTGAAGACACCTAGAGTATACTTATCCGGATTGCTTAATCGTTTAGCCATAGCAGCTACAGGATCCTCATGTTTCAAAACATCTTCATAAGAAGAGCTAAAAGCTTCCGGATTTTTCGTTAAACCTTCCATACAAACTTTTAAATATATTTCTGCGTCCTCTGTTGTTAATAAGCGAATTTCCATAGTTGTAACCTCCCTGGTGGATTTCAAATAAATCCATTACTTTTATAAGATTGAGTATATGTTTTGTTAGTATTCTCTTTTAATTTGTAAAAGAATGAAAAGATATATGCTACAATGTTTTGTTTTAATTATGTAATGAAATTATATATTAACTTTGTTAACTATTCAAGTGTTTAATATGTTACATTTTTATAACTAAAATAAATCCTCGATTGAGGATTTATTTTTTAAACATTGGATTGATAGCCATCAATTCGTTTTGGATGTGTGTAAATATTACAAGATTCATTTCTAATAAACCCTACGACTGTAATGCCTAAATCATGGGCAAGTTGCAATGCCAGTTTTGTTGGAGCGGATTTAGATAGAACAATTTCACATCCGATTTTTGAAACTTTGAGTAAAATTTCGGATGAAATACGTCCGCTAAATGCGATGATTTTTCCTTTAATGGATATATCGTTACGCAAACAATGACCATATATTTTATCTAATGCATTATGTCTTCCAATATCCATTCTTGATAGGAGGATATTGTTTCGATCACATAGCGCGGTATTGTGAACACCGCCAGTTTGGCGAAATGTAGTAGAAGATTGTTGCAAGGTATTCATTAAATGAAAGCATTCTTCAGGAGTAATTTTTACATGTATATCATGTAAGTCTTTTGCTTTTGCTGCGTCGTTTACGAAAATAAAACCTTGTCTACCTTTTCCGCAGCAAGAAGTGATGTATCGTTTATTATATAAAGTTTGATAGAGCGGATTCACTTTTGATGATTTTACATGGACAATTCCGTTATCTTTTTGAACCCATAGTTCTTCAACATCTTTATAGGAAGAAATAATCCCCTCAGAAATTAAAAAACCAATTACCATATCTTCAATATAATTTGGTGTGCATACGACTGTTACATATTCTTCACCATTCAATTTAATAGTAATAGGAGATTCTGTGACAATCTCATCAAGTTGTTTTGAAAATGTACCAGATTGATAACGTACAATTGTATAAGTCTCTTGCGTAGGCCCCATATTTAATTCCCCTTTTATATGTATTTCTCTCCCACATTTATCATAAAACAATGGAAAAAATAAAAACACCTATTAACAAGAAGATCACAGATTATTTTGGTTATTATTGTATATGTACGATATAATAGAACTGTAGAATAGTGATATTTTCAAGCTTTCGTAGTTATACCTTATAACATCTAGAATCGACTTCATAAGAAAGTATTTGGGTAGAGCGTTTCAAAAATATGTACAGTAATGCGATTTTGAAAACGGATTCATAATTGTGTTGTACAGTTGGTTGTAAGGAGAGGGGAAACTATGGCAGAACAGACAGTCCGTGTAACCGTCGATGGTAAAGAATTTTCTGCATCAGGTGAAAAGACGATACTACAATTATTTAACGAGAGTAATTTGGAACATCCTCAAATTTGTCATGTACCAGAAGTAGATCCAATTCAAACTTGTGATACGTGTATTGTAGAAGTAAATGGAAAGTTATTGCGTGCTTGTTCAACGAAATTAGAGAACGGTATGCATATCGAAAGACAGTCCCAGCGTGCAAAAGAGGCACAGACTGAGGCAATGGATCGAATATTAGAGAATCATCTATTGTATTGTACCGTTTGTGATAACAATAATGGTAACTGTAAAGTCCATAATACAGTACATATGATGGGAATTGAGGAACAGAAATATCCGTATGAGCCAAAAGTAAGTGCGTGTGAAGTGGATATGTCACATCCATTTTATCGATATGATCCAAATCAATGTATTGCTTGTGGGCAGTGTGTAGAAGTATGTCAAAACTTACAAGTGAATGAAACTATATCAATTGATTGGAGCTTAGACCGTCCACGTGTTATATGGGACAATGGTGTAAGTATAAATGACTCATCTTGTGTAAGTTGTGGGCAGTGTGTAACAGTATGTCCATGTAATGCGTTAATGGAAAAAACAATGCTGGGTGAAGCTGGATTCATGACAGGATTGAAACCGGATGTGTTAGATCCGATGATTGATTTTGTAAAGGATGTAGAGCCGGGATATAGTAGTATTTTAGCAGTTTCAGAAGTAGAGGCTGCGATGCGTAAGACGAAAGTGAATAAAACAAAAACAGTTTGTACATTTTGTGGTGTAGGTTGTTCATTTGAAGTATGGACGAAAGACCGCCACATTTTGAAAGTGCAGCCTGTTTCAGATGCGCCGGTTAACGGTATTTCCACATGTGTAAAAGGCAAATTTGGATGGGATTTTGTAAACAGTGAAGATCGTATTACAAAGCCATTAATTCGCCAAGGAGATATGTTTGTTGAAGCTTCATGGGAAGAGGCTCTGGAAGTTGTTGCATCCAATATGCAGCATATTAAATCAGAATATGGAAGTGATGCATTTGGGTTTATTTCTTCTTCGAAAGTAACGAATGAAGAAAATTATCTTATGCAAAAACTAGCCCGTCAAATATATGGAACGAATAATGTAGACAACTGTTCCCGTTATTGTCAATCTCCAGCAACAGACGGTTTATTTAAAACTGTCGGTATGGGCGGGGACGCTGGAACAGTGAAAGATATTGCGGAAGCAGGCCTTGTCATTATCGTTGGAGCAAATCCAACAGAAGGACATCCTGTACTTGCAACGCGTGTAAAACGTGCTCATAAATTACATGACCAAAAATTAATTGTGGCAGACCTTCGTAAACATGAAATGGCAGAGCGTGCGGATTTATTCATTCATCCGCGCCAAGGAACTGATTACGTATGGCTCGCTGGTATTACGAAATATATTATTGATCAAGATTGGCACGATAAAAAGTTCATAGCTGAAAATGTGAAGAATTTTGATGAATATAGCAAAATGGTAGAAAAGTATACGCTTGATTATACAGAAGAAATTACGGGGATTTCGAAAGAAAATCTGAAAGAAATGGCTCGTATGGTATATGAAGCAGATGGTACTTGTGTACTTTGGGGAATGGGTGTAACTCAAAATACTGGAGGAAGTACAACTTCAGCAGCAATTTCAAATCTATTGCTTGTTACGGGTAACTATCGTCGTCCTGGTGCAGGAGCATATCCATTACGCGGACATAATAACGTACAAGGCGCTTGTGATATGGCAACATTACCAAACTGGCTTCCAGGTTACCAAGCAGTTTCAGATGATGCGCTCCGTGCGAAATTTGAAAAAGCATACGGTACTACAATTCCGAAAGCACCAGGCTTAAATAATATTGCAATGTTACTGGCGGCAGATGAAGGGAAACTGCGTGGTATGTATGTTATGGGTGAAGAAATGGCTTTAGTAGATTCGAATGCCAACCATGTACAACATATTTTAGCGAATTTAGATTTCCTTGTTGTTCAAGATATGTTCTTATCGAAAACAGCTCGTTTTGCTGATGTTATTTTACCGGCAGCACCAAGCTTAGAAAAAGAGGGAACATTTACGAATACAGAGCGCCGTATTCAAAGATTATATGAAGTATTGAAGCCGCTTGGTGATTCAAAGCCAGACTGGTGGATTTTACAAAAAGTAGCTCGTGCACTTGGCGGGGACTGGAATTATGAAAGTCCAAGTGAAATCATGGATGAAATCGCATCGCTTGCACCTTTATATTCTCAGGCAACATACGATCGTTTAGAAGGATGGAATAGTTTATGTTGGGGTAGCCATGATGGCAGTGATACACCGCTATTATATGTGGACGGATTTAACTTCCCGGATAAACTAGCTCGTCTATCATTAGATGAATGGGTACCACCAGTTGTAGCACCAGATGAGTATGATTTACTTTTAAATAATGGTCGTATGTTAGAACATTTCCATGAAGGGAATATGACGAATAAATCGGCTGGTATTTTATCTAAAGTATCTGAAGTGTTCGTTGAAATCTCGCCTGAACTTGCCCTAGAGCGCAATGTGAAAGATGGTGGTCTTGTAGAATTAGCATCACCATTTGGGAAAATTAAAGTACAGGCACTTGTTACAGATCGTGTAACGGGGAAAGAGCTATATTTACCGATGCATGCAACGGTAAATGAAGAGGCAATCAATATTTTAACTGGAACGGCGACAGATCTTTATACATGTACACCAGCGTACAAACAAACGATGGTAAAGATGCGTGTACTACGTGAAAAAGGGAATCGTCCGTTACCATCTTCAAACCCGAGAGATAAAAAGCGTAATCCGCAAAACGGTGTTGAAATCGAGCAAAAATGGCAAAGAAAACAATACGTATCACTTGTGGACTAGGGGGCGGAGATAGTGGCGAAAGAAATTACTGTAATTAAAAAGAAAGTTGTAACAGAGGAAGAACAGAAACAGCAAGTAGCAGATGAACTTCTAAATGAGCTATCTAATAATCGTGAAGCAGTAGAAGAAACGATGCAGCTTTTAGCACAGTTGCAGAAGGCTGGTATATTAGATGCGGCAATTAGTTTACTTGCTGCGAAGGAAGATGTTTCAAAAATCGCTGTGGAGCAATTAAATCGTGAACCCGTTAAAAATGCGTTAAATAATATGATGGGGGCAGGAGAAGCGTTATCTTCAGTTGACCCAGAAATAACGAAGCAAATTACGTCAAGTTTAGTTACAGGATTGCAATTTGCAACAGATGAATTAAATTGTGGTAAAAAAACAAAAGTGATGGATTTCTTTAAAGTATTAAAAGATCCAGATATCAATAGAGCTATTACATTCGGTTTTAGCTTCTTGAAAGCATTTGGACAAGGGCTAGAGAAAAAATAGAATAAATGAAAAAGTGATGGGAAGTAGCCATCACTTTTTTCATTATATGTATAAGAGTGTTCATGTTAAGCGGAATATATTATTATTAAAAAGATGGATTAGAACTGGAAATATGGAATCCATCTCAAATACCGTTTTAGAATTTGGAGGAGTATATGCAACACCGTAAAAAACTATCTATACCAGGAGTAATGAGACATTCCTTTCAAACAGTTAAATTTGCTTTTTGGAATGTATTAACTTTTCAACTTGCTTATAAATTATTAGCAGCGATTGTGTTTGTTCCACTATTTGGAATCATTTTTAATAAATTATTGTATTTTGGTGGTTATGCAAATGCGACAAATGATGAATTATTAGCGTTTTTAAAGACGCCTTATGGCATCTTAGCAATCGTAATTTTGTCATTGTTAGCACTGTTTCTTATCTTTACAGAATTTGCGGTGCTTATTATTATTTCGTATTTCGCTCATAAAAGACAGAAGGTGAAATTACGTCCGATTTTATATAAAACGGTAACGTATTTACCTACTCTTTTCACATATTGCTTACCAGGATTTATTTTATATGCTGTCGTATTGTTGCCTCTTTTAAATATGGGATATGAAACGGCATTAATCCCGCAAATTCAAATTCCTAACTTCATTACAGGAGAACTGTTTAAGACAACGATGGGACAAGTTGGTTATTACACGTTCTTTGCTGTAGTCGCGTATATAAATCTTCGATGGATTTTCGTTCTACCTATTGTTGTTTTAGAGCAAAAATCATTTCGCGTGGCAGCACGTAAAAGTGCAACTTTAGTAAAGGAAAGCTTTTTTAAAGTACTGCTCTTTTTAGTAGGATTTTTTATTTCAATTGGAATTGTATATGTCGTATTTTTGGGAATATATTTATTGTGCCTATGGGGTGTTTATGAATTTACAAATCCGAAAGGAACATTTGCATTATTAGCAGAATCAACGATTTCTGTATTTTTAACGAGTACATTGTATTTATTTAGTTTTATCGTGACGCCATTTTATATTATGGCGATTACGCGATTATACTTACAAAAGGTACCGGTTGAAGATGTTTTATTAGAAGAAGGATTAGATTATTCGAAAACGAAAGCAGATAAATGTTTCTTCCAAAAACATCGTTGGAAATTTATTGGCGTATATATTGTGGGGATTATTACTGCTGGAATGGTTGTTGCCTTCATTGTAACGTTTATTTCAAATTCGTATAAAGAACCAATTATTATGGCGCACCGCGGGTATATATCAAAAGGCGTAGAAAATACGAAAGAAGCTGTGCAAGGTGCTATTGATGCAAAAGCAGACTACGCTGAAATAGATGTATTACAAACGAAAGACGGTGAACTAGCGGTTATACATGATTTGAAGCTGAAGCGTCTTGCCAATGCCAATGTGCATGTGTCAGATTTAACGATGGCTGAGTTAAGGCAGCTTACCCTTAGTCAAGATGGACTTTCAGGACAAATAAGTACACTTGATGAAATCATTAAGCTAGCAAATGGCAAAATCAAACTTAATATAGAAGTGAAGCTTCATGGGGGCGAAAAAGATTTTGTAAACAAAGTCTTAAAAACGATTAAAGATAATGAATTTGAGAAGCAATGTGTAATTCAAACGTTACACTATCCACTTATTAAAGAGTTTAAACGTGCAAATCCAGATATAAAAGTAGGGTATATATTGTATGCAAGTAGAGCTAACTTAAAGAATGTGAAGGCTGACTTTTACGTAGCAGAAGAATATATGTTAAATAAGAAATTAGTAAAAGAAGCAAGGAAGTTAAACAAACCAATTTACGTATGGACAGTAAATGATATGGAAAATTTAAAGGCATATTATAAGTTAAACGTAGATGGTATCATAACCGATTATCCTGAAGATGCACGTGAAACAATTAAGATGTTAAAAGAGCAAGAAGCGGAAGAAAGTGATCTGTTTGATAAAATTACTGAAACGACAGATGATTTATTTTCTAAGTTATTTATAAGTTACCCAGCTGCTAGCTAAATGCTAGCAGCTGTTTTTTTGTGAAAAGAATATATCTCTAAAGTATTGAGTAAAGTAATAACTGTATATGTATACGTTATCGCTTAGGTTTCTTACATTGTTACATTATTGTCAAATAATAAATGATTGCTGTTTATTTTGAAATAGTATAATAAAAATAGAGTGAAAGATAATGGAATGACACAAAACCCCTAATAGAATCAATGTTTTATATATTTACACTATTCTAAATATAAAAACTTTAGGAAAATGGTATGTTAGCGTTTTCATAACTTTTAAGTTATGCTAGAATAAGGACATAAGTTATTAATTATTACAAAAAGAAAAAAGAATCTCTTTTTTCTGTTAATTATAAGGGGGCATTTCATTATGCGTATTGGGGTACCAGCAGAAATTAAAAACAACGAAAACCGTGTGGCAATGACACCAGCAGGTGTTGTACATTTAATTCGTAACAATCACGAAGTATTCATTCAAAAGGGTGCAGGTTTAGGATCTGGTTTCACAGACGCTCAGTATGTTGAAGCGGGAGCAAAAATTGTTGATACAGCTGAAGAAGCTTGGAACATGGAAATGGTTATGAAAGTTAAGGAACCAATTGAAAGCGAATACAAACACTTCAGTGAAGGCTTAATCTTGTTCACATACTTACACTTAGCTCCAGAGCCAGAATTAACAAAAGCTTTAATCGAGAAAAAAGTTGTTTCTATCGCATATGAAACAGTACAATTAGAAAACCGTTCATTACCATTACTTGCACCTATGAGTGAAGTAGCTGGTCGTATGGCTGCACAAATTGGTGCACAATTCCTTGAGAAAAACAAAGGCGGTAAAGGTATCTTACTTGCAGGTGTTCCAGGGGTTAAACGTGGTAAAGTAACAATCATCGGTGGTGGACAAGCTGGTACAAATGCTGCTAAAATTGCAGTTGGACTAGGTGCGGATGTAACAATCATCGACTTAAGCGCAGAACGTCTTCGTCAATTAGATGACATTTTCGGAAACCAAGTAAAAACTTTAATGTCTAATCCTTACAATATTGCAGAAGCTGTTAAAGAGTCTGATCTTGTAATCGGTGCAGTATTAATCCCAGGTGCAAAAGCTCCAAAACTTGTAACAGAAGAAATGATTAAATCAATGGAACCAGGTTCTGTTGTTGTAGATATCGCGATTGACCAAGGTGGTATTTTCGAAACAACTGACCGTATTACAACTCATGATAACCCAACTTACGAAAAACACGGCGTTGTTCATTATGCAGTTGCAAACATGCCAGGTGCGGTTCCACGTACATCAACTCTTGCATTAACAAACGTAACAGTACCATATGCAGTACAAATTGCTAACAAAGGCTACAAAGAAGCTTGCCTAGGTAACTCTGCATTACTAAAAGGTATTAACACATTAGATGGCTATGTAACATTCGAAGCAGTTGCAGAAGCTCACGGTGTAGAGTACAAAGGTGCTAAAGAATTATTAGAAGCAAAGACAGTATCTTGCTAATAGAAGCATTATACAAAACAAAATCGAACAATATATAAAACAACATGATAAGAGCTAAGAGTGAAGATCTCTTAGCTCTTCTTGGCAAAAGGGGGCATACATCGTGGCCAACCTATTTAAAAAGAAATCCGTTACGCAATTGTTAGGGGAAAGTAAAAGTAAAACTTTGACGAAAACGCTAGGGGCATTTGACCTAACAATGCTAGGGATTGGTGCGATAATTGGTACAGGAGTTCTAGTATTAACTGGATTAGTAGCAGCAAGAGATGCTGGTCCAGCAGTTATTTTTTCATTTATGATTGCAGCAATTGTTTGTGGATTTGCAGCATTATGTTATGCAGAAGTTGCATCTACACTTCCTGTTTCAGGTAGTGTGTACACATATTCGTATGCAACAATTGGTGAGTTTGTTGCTCATTTAATGGGATGGACATTGTTATCCGTATATGTCGTAACGACTGCCGCAGTAGCTGGCGGATGGACGGGTTATTTCAATAATTTAGTGAGTGGGCTGGGACTTGAAATTCCGAAAGCGTTGCTAACGATTCCAGCGCAAGGTGGTATGGTAAACTTACCAGCAGTTATTGTTACGTTAGTGATAACTTGGTTATTATCACGAGGTACGAAAGAAAGTAAGCGTGTGAATAACATAATGGTATTAATTAAAATTGGTATTGTTGTTTTATTCATTGCAGTTGGTGTATTCTACGTGAAACCAGAAAACTGGATACCATTTGCACCTTACGGTTTAAGTGGAGTGTTCGCAGGGGGAGCAGCAGTATTCTTTGCTTTCTTAGGATTTGATGCATTAGCAACTTCTGCTGAAGAAGTAAAAAATCCGCAACGTGATCTACCAATTGGTATTATTGCTTCGTTAGTTATTTGTACAATTATTTATGTTGTAGTTTGTCTCGTTATGACAGGTATGGTTTCTTATAAGGAATTAGATGTACCTGAAGCTATGGCGTATGTGTTAGAAGTTGTAGGACAAGATAAAGTGGCTGGTGTAATTGCAATTGGAGCTGTAATTGGTATTATGGCTGTAATTTTCGCTTACATTTATGCGACAACACGTGTATTCTTCGCAATGAGCCGTGATGGTTTATTACCAAAATCTTTTGCGAAAATTAACAAGAAGACTGAAGCGCCAACATTTTCAGTTTGGTTAACAGGAATTGGTAGTGCTTTAATTGCTGGATTTATCGATTTAAAAGAATTGTCGAATTTAGCGAATATTGGAGCGTTATTAACATTCGCCATGGTTGGTGTAACTGTTATCATTCTTCGTAAAACGCATCCGAAATTACAACGTGGATTTATGGTACCACTTGTACCGATCTTACCGATTATTTCAATTGCATGTTGTCTATTCTTAATGGTAAATTTACCGTTAACAACATGGATATACTTTGGTATTTGGTTAGCAATTGGAGTAGTTGTATACTTTGTTTATTCGAAAAAACATAGTCATTTAAAAGACGATAGCAGTTCGCAGGATAATTTAGATCAAGCTAATTAAAGGGATATAACACAGTAAGCCTTGTGCGTCTAGGGAGCGCGCAAGGCTTTTTCTTTTGTTGAAATAAAGGGAACATATATTACTTTGTTGAATTTTTATGTCGGAATATGAAAAAAAGGGGTGTGCGACTTGTGCATCCTTTTTTGTATGAGAATATAGAGGATGCGGAAAATATGTATATGCCTTATTAAAATGTTCATAAAAAAATTCAGATTTCATTGACACATATGAGCAGGTGCTCATATAATAAGAGTATAAAATATATGAATGATTGTTCATATGTTCAATTAAAGAGGTGAGCTATAATGGCTGGAAATAAAGTAGAAACACCACAAGAGACATGTTCTCAAACGATAATTCATGAAGAAGTTGTTGAGCAAGTAAAACAAACAATTCCAACTGATGAAAGTTTAAGTAAAGTAGCAGAACTATTTAAAGTATTAGGTGACCGTACACGTACGAGAATATTACATGCGCTATTTGAAGCTGAGATGTGCGTTTGTGATTTAGCTTATTTATTAGGAATGACACAATCATCTATTTCGCATCAGCTTCGTGTGTTAAAGCAAGCGAAACTTGTAAAGAATCGTAAAGAAGGAAAGGTTGTTTATTATTCGTTAGCTGATCAGCACGTAATTCATATCTTCGAGCAAGCGTTTGAGCACGTAAACGAAGAAGAATAAAAAGAACGCGAGGAGGGAGAACGATGGCTGAAGCATTAGTGAAAAAGAAATTGATGTTAGAAGGTTTAGATTGTGCGAACTGTGCAATGAAAATTGAAAAAGGTGTTGGGAATATAGAAGGAGTAAATTCTTGCTCTGTAAACTTCGCAACAAAGACAATGATCTTAGAAACAGCACAAAATAAAGAAAACGAAGTTGTTACAGAAGCAAAACAACTCGTTACAAAATTAGAACCGCATATTAAAGTGCAAGAAGAACAAAAAAATAAAATTGCTAAAGAAGTATTTATATTAGAAGGTTTAGATTGCGCGAACTGTGCAATGAAAATTGAAAATAAAGTTAAGGAAATGCCCGCTGTCTCAGAAGCAACTGTTGATTTCGTATCGAAGAAACTACGAGTAGAAGTTGCGAATAAAAGAGAACTAGAAGCGACTGTAGCAAATATAACAAATGTCGTTCAAAAGTTAGAGCCAGATGTGAAAGTTGTTCGTGAAGAGAAGAACGGTCATGACCACGGACATAGTCACGATCATGGTGAAGCAAATGTGAAAAAGATGGTAGGGAGATTAGTGGTTGGCGGAATTTTGACGGCAATTGCTGCATTAGCGGGCTTACCACAAATGGTAACAATTCCGTTATTCGTCCTTGCTTATTTATTAATAGGTGGAGATATCGTTTGGAGAGCGGTAAAAAACATAACTCGTGGCCAAGTATTTGATGAAAACTTCTTAATGGCAATTGCAACTGTAGGAGCTTTTGCAATTCAGCAATATTCAGAAGCTGTAGCAGTAATGCTATTTTATCAAGTAGGAGAACTATTCCAAAGCATTGCGGTAAACCGCTCTCGAAAATCAATTACTTCATTAATGGATATTCGTCCTGATTATGCGAATGTAAAGGTTGGAAATGAAACGAAACAAGTATCACCAGAAGATGTACAAATTGGCGATTATATTATCGTTAAGCCAGGTGAGAAAGTACCATTAGACGGAAAAGTAATTGAAGGAACATCAATGGTAGATACTTCAGCATTAACTGGTGAATCTGTACCACGTGAAGTTGAAGTTGGAAATGATGTATTAAGTGGCTTTGTGAACCAAAACGGCGTGTTGACAATTGAAGTTACAAAAGAATTTGGTGAATCAACTGTATCGAAAATTTTAGATTTAGTTCAAAATGCAAGCAGTAAAAAAGCACCAACAGAAAACTTTATTACGAAGTTTGCGCGTTACTACACTCCAGTTGTAGTTATTACAGCGGCGATCATGGCGTTTATTCCACCGCTTATTTTAGAAGGGGCTACATTCTCTGAGTGGATTTATAGAGCTTTAGTGTTCTTAGTAATCTCTTGTCCATGTGCGTTAGTTGTATCCATTCCTCTTGGATTCTTTGGAGGTATCGGTGGTGCATCTAAAAGTGGTGTGTTAGTAAAAGGTAGTAACTATTTAGAAGCTTTAAATGATGTAAAATATATTGTTTTTGACAAAACAGGAACATTAACAAAAGGTGTTTTCAAAGTTACAAAAATGGAACCGAGCGAAGGTACTACAAGCGAAGAGTTATTAGAGTATGCGGCATTTGCTGAAGTGTATTCTAACCATCCAATTGCCCAATCTATTCGAAAGGCATATGGAAAATCAATTGATGAAAAAATAATCGATGATTATAACGAAATTTCTGGTCACGGTACAGTCGTAAAAGTACAAGGAAAAGAAATTTTTGCAGGTAATGCAAAATTAATGAGAAAAGAAAATATTGAATTTAAACAACCAGAAACAGTAGGTACATTAGTTCACGTTGCTATAGATGGAAAATATGCAGGTTATATTGTTATTTCTGATGAGGTAAAAGAGGATTCGAAACAAGCGATTCAAAAGTTAAAAGAACTAGGTATTAAAAAGACAGTAATGTTAACTGGTGATGCAAAAACAGTTGGTGAAGCTGTCGGTAAAGAATTAGGCTTAGATGAAGTTCATGCGGAATTACTACCGCAACAAAAAGTAGAAGAGATTGAAAAAATTGATGCAGCGAAGCATGGAAAAGAAAAAATTGCCTTCGTTGGTGACGGTATTAACGATACACCAGTATTAGCCCGTGCAGACGTTGGTATTGCGATGGGTGGTTTAGGATCAGATGCAGCAATTGAAGCGGCAGACATCGTTATTATGACTGATGAGCCTTCAAAAATTGCGACAGCTGTAAAAATTGCAAAACGCACAAGAAGTATAGTGTGGCAAAATATCATCTTTGCTTTAGGTGTAAAAGGGATCGTTCTATTACTTGGTGCCTTTGGTATTGCAACAATGTGGGAAGCTGTTTTCTCAGATGTTGGTGTGACACTACTTGCAGTGTTAAATGCAATGCGTGTATTACGAGTGAAAGATTTATAAAAAAGAGGACGCAACCTGCGTCCTCTTTTTTATTGGTTATTTTGTTGAAATTGATTTAATAAAATAATATCAAATATTATTTTACTTTTGAATAATATGATATTAAAATTTACAAATAAAAAACATTCGTCGTATTATTTTAATATATTTTTTACAAATATCCATATAGTATTGAAAAAACAGAGAAGGAGAAACTTCTCTGTTTACTTTTGTATGTTTTTTTCAACTTGTTCTCGAACAGTTTGAATGTAATTCATTTTATGATCCCAACATTCTTGGCTTAAATCGACAGGATACTCTTCGGGATTTAAAGTTCGCATGTATTCTTCCCAAAATAGAGCGAGACTCTGTTCATTATATTGTTGAATATCTAATATACTTGGTAGTTCATATGTTCTTTCACCGTTAACGAAAATGTCTTTATGGAGTTCACGGGCTTCAAAGTTTGTTACGAATTTACTTATATATGTGTGAACTGGATGGAACATTTTTAAGCGCTCTTCTTTTCCAGGTTCTTCAGAATCTAACGCAATATAATCGCCTTCTGCATGATCGTTAACCCGATTGATAATACGATAAATTCGTTTCAGTCCTGGAGTGGTAATTTTTTCAGGATTAGATGAAATTTTAATCGTATCATTTAATTTTCCGTCAGTATCTTCAATCGCAACTAGTTTGTAAACAGCCCCTAATGCAGGTTGCTCAAAGGACGTAATTAATTTTGTCCCAACACCCCATACGTCAATTTTTGCCCCTTGAGATTTAAGGTGCATAATTGTGTATTCATCTAAATCGCTAGAAGCGATAATTTTTGTATTTGTAAACCCTGATTCATCTAGTAGTTTTCGTGCCTTTTTCGATAAATAAGCCATATCACCACTATCAAGACGTATACCATAGAAATCAATACGATCCCCAAATTCTTTTGCAACACGAATTGCATTTGGAACACCAGATTTCAATGTGTCATATGTATCAACGAGAAAGACGCACTTCTTATGAGTTTCAGCGTATTTCTTAAACGCGACGTATTCATCGCGATATGCTTGAACGAAAGAGTGAGCGTGTGTGCCAGCTACAGGGATCCCGAAGCGTTTCCCAGCACGAACGTTGCTTGTAGAGGAGAAACCACCAATAAAGGCAGCGCGTGTCCCCCAAAGGGCGGCATCGAACTCATGGGCACGTCTTGTGCCGAACTCTAAAAGCTCATCATTACTTGCAGCATGTTTCATACGAGCAGCTTTTGTTGCAATTAATGTTTGGTAATTCACAATATTTAAGAGGGCGGTTTCAATAATTTGTGCTTCACCAAGTGGTGCATCAACGCGTAATAAAGGCTCGTTATTAAATACAACTTCACCTTCTTGCATACTACGAATCGTCCCAGTGAATTTCATATTTTGTAAATAATGAAGGAATTCTTCTTCAAATTGTAATTCTGCTAAATAAGCGATATCGCTTTCAGTAAAGCTGAAATTTTCTATGTACTCTACAATTTTCTCAAGGCCAGCAAAAACAGCATAACCGTTCTCGAATGGAAGCTTTCGAAAGTATAAATCAAACACGGAACGGCGATTATGAATACCATCTTTCCAATATGTATAAGCCATGTTGATTTGATATAGGTCTGTATGTAAGGCATAACTATCGTCTTTATAATGAGTCATCGCGAGAACACCTCCATAATTTGGTTATAGTATACCAATTTTTCACCATTCGTAGCAAAGAAGAGATATTGAAGTGAAGTCAAGAGAGAAAAAAATGAAATTATGCATATTTTTTAGAAAATTTATATTTATCAATTTATATTTCTCCAGATTTTATGTATTATTAGAGTAATGGGGTAATGAGAATGGAGGAGGACAATGCAACAAACATTAGAAAAAATAGGCAAACAAGTCTTTTACAAACGGCTTCAGCAAAAAATGACACAAGAAGAATTATGTCAGGGCATTTGTTCTGTCTCATACTTAAGTAAAATCGAAAATGGAAAGATCGAAGCATCAGAAGAAATTCTACAATTGCTCTGCACAAGGTTAGAAATTGCCGTGACGGATTTGAGGGATGTAGAAGAAGATGTGAAGGGGAAGTTGGATGAATGGCTGAATGCACTAGTTCATTTGGACAAGCCACAAGTAGAACGTATATATGAAGAGTTACAAGGTGAAATGAAGCATGTGTTGGATTTTGAAATTATAAATTATTATAAACTGCTGTATACGCGGTATTTAATTATGAAAAGGGATTTAGTAGCTCTTGAAGAAGAATTGGATAAGTTGAAAAAGGTGTATAAAAAATATTCACCATTTCAAAAAATGCTTTATACGTATAGTAGGGCGTTATTATATTCTTTACAGTATAAATATACACAGGCTTTGGAGTACTTACTGCAAACGGAAACCATGGCGAAGGAACTGGGCTATTATGAAACGGGGATATATTATAATTTAGCGCTCACATATAGTCAGATGGAAATAGACCACATGACTTTATACTTTGCTAATGTTGCGTTAGAAGGCTTTAAGAGTGAGTATAAGTTTAGAAATATAATTAATTGTAAATTTCTAATTGCATTTAGTTATACTCGAAAAAAACAATATAATGAAGCGATGGAAATCTATAATCATATTCTAAGAGAAGCAAATTCTTTTGCGGATAAAGATAATATTATGTCAATCGCTTTAAATAATATTGGTTATTTGTATTACCGTCAAAAGAATTATGTGAAGGCAAAAGAGTATTATATAGAATGTTTAAAGTATAAAAAAGAAGAGGATATGAATTATATTGATGCTATGTATGAACTATCCTTACAATGTATTCAATTGGGAGAATTTGAAGACGCGAAGAAATGGATTGAAAAAGGTATTTTTGCTGCAAAGAAAGCTGAAAGATACAAAGGAATGTTATATTTACTATTAAGTTTACAATATAAGTATTTTGAAAAAAGAGATACTTATAAAAGGTTTTTGGAAACAGAGGTAGTTCCTTTTTTTAAAGCTGAAAACAATATAAAAGATTTGAAAACTATATATTTAGAGTTGGCGGAGTACTTAGAAGAATGCGCAGATTTTAAAGAAAGTAATTATTATTATAAATTAGCAATAAAATTATTAGAAGAATAAAAAGGAGTGAGATTATGAAAAAGTTTATTGTAGGAACATTTGTAATTATGTCAATTGCGGCGATAGTATTAGATATTCAGTATGCTTGGAAACCAGATGTCCTTGGTCAAGAAGCTAAAACCGTTGAACAAATTAATTCATAATGAAGAAACCCCTTTCCAACCGGAAAGGGGTTTTTCAATATTTGTTCCTCAAAATTCTACAAAACTTGAGAAATAAATTAATTGAATTTTTAGTATATTAATAGTGAAAACATAATGCTAATATGAAACTACTCTTTTTCAAAAAAATTTTATTAGGGGGAAGGTTCATGAAAAAGAAAAGTTTAGCGTTAGTGTTAGCGACAGGAATGGCAGTTACAACGTTTGGAGGGACAGGCTCTGCATTTGCGGATTCTAAAAATGTACTCTCTACGAAGAAGTACAATGAGACAGTACAGTCACCTGAGTTTATTTCTGGTGATTTAACTGGAGCGACTGGTAAGAAAGCAGAATCTGTTGTGTTTGATTACTTAAACGCAGCAAAAGGTGATTACAAGCTAGGGGAAAAGAGTGCGCAAGATTCTTTCAAAGTGAAACAAGTGAAGAAAGATGCTGTAACTGATTCAACAGTAGTACGTATGCAACAAGTTTACGAAGGAGTACCTGTATGGGGTTCTACTCAAGTAGCTCACGTAAGTAAAGACGGTTCTTTAAAAGTATTGTCTGGAACAGTTGCACCTGATTTAGACAAGAAGGAAAAGTTGAAAAATAAAAATAAGATTGAAGGCGCAAAAGCGATTGAAATCGCGCAGCAAGACTTAGGGGTAACACCGAAATATGAGGTAGAACCAAAAGCGGACTTATATGTATATCAAAATGGTGAAGAAACAACATATGCATACGTTGTAAATCTAAACTTCTTAGATCCTAGTCCAGGAAACTACTACTATTTCATTGAAGCAGACAGCGGTAAAGTATTAAATAAATATAATAAATTGGATCATGTAGCAAATGAAGATAAGTCACCAGTTAAGCAAGAGGCTCCTAAACAGGATGCGAAAGCAGTAGTAAAACCTGTAACAGGAACAAATAAAGTAGGAACTGGTAAAGGTGTATTAGGAGATACGAAATCACTTAATACAACATTATCTGGTTCATCTTACTACTTACAAGATAATACGCGCGGAGCAACGATTTTCACATACGATGCGAAAAACCGCTCAACATTACCAGGAACATTATGGGCAGATGCAGATAATGTTTTCAATGCAGCGTATGATGCAGCGGCAGTAGATGCTCATTACTATGCAGGTAGAACATATGATTATTATAAAGCTACATTTAACAGAAACTCTATTAATGATGCAGGAGCACCATTAAAATCAACAGTTCATTACGGAAGTAAGTATAATAATGCATTCTGGAACGGTTCACAAATGGTATACGGGGATGGTGATGGTGTAACATTCACTTCATTATCTGGTGGAATTGACGTAATTGGTCACGAATTAACGCATGCTGTTACGGAAAATAGCTCGGACTTAATTTATCAAAATGAATCAGGGGCGTTAAATGAAGCGATTTCTGATATCTTTGGTACTTTAGTAGAATTCTATGATAACCGTAACCCAGATTGGGAGATTGGTGAAGATATTTACACGCCTGGTAAAGCAGGAGACGCGCTTCGCTCTATGAGTGATCCAGCGAAATATGGTGACCCAGACCACTATTCTAAGCGTTACACAGGTTCAAGTGATAACGGTGGCGTTCATACAAACAGTGGTATTATTAACAAACAAGCTTATTTATTAGCAAATGGTGGTACGCATTCTGGTGTAACTGTAACTGGTATTGGTAAAGATAAATTAGGTGCGATTTACTACCGTGCAAATACACAGTATTTCACGCAATCTACTACATTTAGTCAAGCTCGTGCTGGTGCAGTACAAGCTGCTGCGGATTTATATGGTGCTAGCTCTGCAGAAGTAAATGCAGTGAAGCAATCATTTAGTGCTGTTGGTGTAAATTAAGGATTTAAGGGACAGATATTAATAAAATACTTCAAAAATAAAGAAGGAGCATAGGCTCCTTCTTTATTTTTTTCTCCATTTTTTCCACAAATAAAACAATCCAATAGCGCCTGCGATTGTTACAATCCACTTCGCTTCATTTGTTCCGTTCATAACATGATATGCCGAATATACTTCAATCAATAAGGCCGGTATTTTACCTATTGTACTGGCAATACTGAAGGAGAGTAATGACATTTTCCCTAGAGCTGCAAATAAAGTCACGATACTTGATGGGATGAAAGGTATCAATCGAAACGATAGAACGAGTAGAAAGGCCTCTATACCTTCTACATAAAGAAGACGCTCTACCTTTGGGTACTTATTTACTTTATCGTGAGTGAACTTTTGAAGGCCTATGCGATAAATATAAAACGAGATAATAGCCCCTAAGGCCTCACCTGCGATCGAAATGATTGTGCCATTTGTTACACCGAAGAGCTGTATATTAATGGCGGTTAAAAAGATGCTAGGAATAACACCTAAAAGACTAATGATGATGTTAATTAAGATACTAAGTGGAATTGCGATTGAATAGTATTCTGTTAAGAAATTTTGAATCGTTTCAGCCATTGTTTAAAATCCTTTATCTTTTTTTGCATTACACCATATTTCGTTTGTATAGGCAAGGGTAAATTTACATAATGTAGAAAAACGTTGATAAGAAGTGGTCTTTATACCTTATATGGGTATTAGGTATATAAAAATGGGGGTATTTTAAAAAAATTTAAAAAACACTATAAAAACCTTTGTATAAAAGAGTTTTATAGTTATATTATCAGTGTTTTCATCTGGGAAATAATCATAAAATATAGGGGGTATATATTATAAAAAGTCGAAAAATAGAGGGTTGATGAAATTGCGCGGGTAAATATGGAAAAATAGATGAAAAAAATGAAAACTGATAGATTTTTTCGTTGTGAAATTGACTTTTAGTGAAGTTGCGATAATAATCATGAAAGAGGTGATATGATGAAACGAATAAGTAGTCTTTTCTTGAGTGGTTTATTGGCACTAATGCTGATCTTAAGTGGATGTGCAGGAAAAGAACAAAAAACAGAGAAACAAACAGGGAATCAATCGACATCAGTAGAAAAAATTAGTGATAATATTTTAGATGAAATGGAAGCGCCACCTAAAAATGGTCATACGATTGAAAGACATGTAGGCAAATCAGAAGAAGATTTGAAGAATCGCTTGAAGACAGATAAAGTATCAGCAGCAAGTACATACTATGACAAGGAAACAGCAACGAAAGCTGTAAAAGATAGTTTGAAGCAGCATGATAAGGAAATTCAAGACTGGTTAAAAAATTCTAAAGAGGCTCGTCTCGTATTAAATACAACACATTCATTCCCGGTTGGAAAAACGGTAATAAAGAAAAATATGAGTGTAAAAGACAAGTTGGTAAAAACTGTTACTGTTTTAGCAAGAGATAAGTCAGGAGAATTAGGGTTTAAGATTATTACTTCTTATCCATCTGATAAATAAGAAGGGGGAGTACATTATGTATACGACATTACAATACTTTCTTAAATCGTACTGTACGTTAAGTATTCATGAGGATGAAATAGTAAGCGTGATGGAAGAGTTTATTGAACAAGAAGACGAAGAAATTGTTTTGAAATTACGTGATGAATTAATAAATATGAAGAAAAAGAACGCGTGGGAAGAGGCGTGTGTATTAGCTGCGAAGCAAGGCAATCGTATGTGGTCTTTAGAAGAAACGAAAGACCATCTTGAAACTTTTTTACTATTACTGCAAAAGAAAAAGGCGTGATATAATCACGCCTTTTTCTTTATGCTATTCGGTGGATATTAGCTATTCTTTTGGAGCGCTTTTATATACGCTTTTTGAAATTTGTCCATTTGATATTACTTCCCCGTTTTGTGTTACTTTTTTATACGTAACCGCTGTGATTTTATCACTAGTCCTACTAATTACTTGAGAAGAAACTTCAACATTTTTACCAGTATTTGTACCGAAAATGCGTGTAGTAATACTACCTCCATTTGAAAATGCTTGAATATAAATATGATTGCCCGTATTATTTTTAAATTTTAAATCTGGACCATAATCTGCTACTGCTGCATCTTGCCCAAGTGGTAAATAATTTACCGGCATAGAATGATTGCTTCGAGAAACAATGCCTAAATCTGCCCTTAAAGCTGCGCTGTATAATGTACTACTGACTTGGCAAACTCCTCCGCCTGCACTTTGTATTACTTTACCTTGTGAATATACTGCTGCAGATTTGTAACCATGTGCAGCATCAGTTACGCCAACGCGGCCGTTAAAACTAAACGTTTCATCAGGTGCGACAATAACCCCACTTAAAGTATTGGCTGACTTATTTACGTTAAATGATTGATTTCCGTTACGGCCGGCCATTGGAGTAGAATATTCAGCGATGACTTCTTTAATCCCCATTTTCTGTATGTCTTCTGTAGAGCGTTCTGGTTTTATGAATGTGACTGGCAATGTGACATCTGATTTACCGGTAGTAATAGCTTCGTTTGTTAAACCGTTTAGTTTCCCTTTATCAATTTTTTCTCCGTTTTGGCTTTGACTAACATTTACTGTTGAGCCTTCAATACTGAATTCTGCATTAATAGGATTTTTTAATGTTTCATTATATTTATCTTTTATAAAGGTTTCATAAGCTGTTGCATTTAATTGTGGTGTTAATTTATAGTCACGTTTTAATTCACCGTTTTCAGCTTGCTTACGCATTTTGTAACGATTCATTACGTTTCCTTCTTGTTCTTTAAAGATTTTGTCAATAATATCTTTCTCTTTATAATTTATCCCTAAATCTTTCCATGTGTAAGTTTGTTTATCGTTTTGGAATATGTAGGTAAGGGATTTTTGATCTAATTCAGTTACCTTTTGATTAATAATTGCTTGAATATCTTTCTTATTTTTTCCATCGAGAGAAATACCTTCAAATGTAGTATTCGGTAATGCAGTAGTATCTAATTGATTATTTAATTTGGAGACATATTGATATCCCCCAACACCGCCTACACAAAGTAATATGCCCCCAGCAATTGCAGAACCGATCAGTATTTTACTTAGCTTCATTTATTTCCCCCCAGAAATTTATGTATAAATATATGTATTACATTTTTTGTATAAAAATGATGAAAATAACATTATGTACGTACTAGTATACTATTATTTTCACTGTGTGTGTAATGTTTTCATAAAAAATGTTACACCGCTGTAATAATTGTCACTTCTTGTCACAATGTGTATGAAAAATATGTTGAAAAATATAATAAAAAGGCTGTCTAGAGAAATCTAGCAGCCTTTTTATTATAATTTTTTATGCTCATTTTTATTCGTAACACCGAGATGTTCTTGTAGTTTTGTCGAAATATTATTGACGCTTTTTTCATTTGGAACGTAATAATAAATACCGCCTATATATTTATCTGTACCTTCTACTTGCATTTTTTCCATCTTTAAATTTGAATCCATTGAATTTTTTGTAATTGTCATCATATCATCAAAAGTTAAATTGGTTTTTAAGTCTTTATCGACAGCGTCTAGTAGGCCTCCGATTTTATTAATGGAATTAAGAGATAGTGCCTTTTCAGCAATGGCCTCTAATACAAGCTGTTGGCGTTGACCACGCATATAATCACTATCGATATGACGAGTTCTAGCCAGTGCCAGTGCCTCTTCTCCATTTAAATGTTGACGTCCTTTTTTTAGATGAATTGCATCTGCTTCATCTTTACTATTTTGCTCTGTGAACTCAACTGGAACGTCTACAGTAATACCACCAAGGGAATCAACAATTTTAATAAATGATTTAAAGTTGAATTTTACATAGTAGTCAACTGGAACATCTAAAAAGTTCTCTACCGTATCAATTGTGCTGTCTACACCACCGAATACGTGCGCATGTGTGATTTTATCGTATTTATCACGTGATTTAATGTAGACGCGTGAGTCACGTGGAATGCTTACAAGTTTAACGGATTTATCGTTTTTATTAATTGTTGCAAGTAATAACGCATCTGTTCGAGTTGCTTTTCCATAACCTTTTTCCCTAATATCACTTTCATCAACACCCATAATTAGTACAGAAATGTTGTCGGTCATAGGTTTAACAGCTTTTTCACGTTTACTGGACTTATCTCCTCGACCTAGTTCAGCATAAGCATTATTTAAGACGGACTTTGCTTTACTGTATATATGGAAGGAGTAGCCTCCTGCTCCAAGTGCTACAATTAGTAATGGAATAAGAAGGAACCAAAGTAGGCGTTTTTTCTTTGAGCGTCCTTTTCTGGCTCGCGTATTGTTGTTCGGGTCGGATTTCATCATTTTTTCTCCTTTAAAACTATCGAAGTATATACATTTAGAAGTGTATTCAAACACATAAAAAATATTTTACGCTAAATAAAAGCGATTGTACATGTATAAAAAATAGATGTCTTGATTATTTATCCCGCATTAACGGGCAGTAAAACTCCCACCTCAAAGTCCAGCGAACGCAAGGAAGTTAGGTGGGAGTTAACTGCCCGTAAAAGCCCGATTGGTGAAGGCTAATACTCAGAGGGGGATAGCCCCTCTGAGTAAAGTTTCACTTTATAAGACATCTATTCGTTATTGTATACAAAAGATAGGGATAAGAAAATGATAAAATTTTACCTAATTACAACATAATGCTTACGATAATTGCGGATAAAATGCTAACGAGAGTAGCTCCATATAGTAATTTAAGGCCAAACCTCGCAACAACGTTTCCTTGTTCTTCGTTTAGTCCTTTTACCGCACCTGAAATAATACCAATGGAAGAAAAATTGGCAAAAGACACAAGGAAAACAGAAATAATCCCAACTGTACGGGGAGAAAGGCTATTAGAAATTTTACTAAGGTCCATCATTGCGACAAATTCATTCGTTACAAGCTTCGTTGCCATAATGCTGCCAGCTGCGACAATTTCAGAACTTGGTACACCGATAAGGAATGCGATAGGCGCAAATACATAGCCGATTAATTGTTGGAACGTAATACCGAATATAATGAGGAACAGGTCATTAATACAACTAATTAATGCGACAAATCCGATGAGCATAGCGCCGACAACAATGGCTACACGAAAACCATCAAGAATGTATTCTCCAAGCATTTCAAAAAAGCTTTGTTTTTCACCTTTGATTTCTAAAATATCTTCGTCATCTTTAACGTCGTAAGGGTTAATGATGAGTACGATAATAAAACCGCTAAATAAATTGAGAACGAGTGCAGTTACTACATATTTAGGTTCAATCATTGTCATATAGGCACCTACGATAGACATAGATACGGTTGACATAGCAGAGGCACAAAGTGTATAAAGACGGTGTTTTGGAATTTGAGCTAATTGCTTTTTCACTGTAATAAAAACTTCTGATTGACCGACAATGGCAGAGGCAATAGCATTGTAAGATTCTAATTTCCCAAGACCATTTATTTTACTAAGAAAGTACCCGATCCAATGAATAAAAAATGGTAGTATTTTGAAATGTTGTAATATACCAATTAAAACAGAAATAAAGACGATTGGTAATAATACAGTAAGGAAAAATGGCATTTCACCTTTATTTGCAATACCACCAAATACGAAATTTATTCCATCAGCAGCATACTCGAGTAGCTTTGTAAACAGACTGGAAATGACACGAATAAGTATGAGACCGATTTCTGTATTTAATAATAGGTAGGTTAAAATTAACTGTATAATAAGCATGATGAAAATTGGTTTAAACTTAATATGTTTCTTATTGTTGCTAGCAATATAAGCGAGTAAGAAAACAACAATTAGTCCGACGAAAAAAGTAATGAATTTCATGATAAGCCCCCTAAAAGAGATATTCTGCTATATATGTTTTTCATTTCAAGGGAGAATATGCATCTTTGGTAAAGAAAGGAATAGAGAGAGTATGAATATATGTAGAGTGCATCACGTTGCAATTATTTGTTCGAATTATGAGAGGTCAAAGAATTTTTATACTAGAATATTAGGGTTTAAAGAGATAAATGAAGTATATAGAAAGGAACGAGATTCTTATAAATTAGATTTATGTGTAGGAGAAGAGTATCAAATCGAATTATTTTCATTTCCAAATCCGCCTGAGCGCAAAAGTTTTCCAGAAGCAGCCGGTCTTAGACATTTAGCATTTGCTGTTACAAATATAGAAGAAGCTGTGAAGCATTTAAACCAATGTGGTGTTAAGACAGAACCAATCCGTATTGATGAAATAACGGGGAAGAAATTCGTCTTTTTCCAAGACCCTGATGGTTTACCTTTAGAATTGTATGAGGTTTGAAAATTGGTGGATTTTATATAGAGTTGCTTTCCAATAATTGAAGAAACTAAAGTGAAACTTCTTTTTAAAAGGAGGTGTAACTTTAGCTAAGAGAGCTAAAGAGCATATGTGGATATTTTAAAATTATTGATGGTAGTCATTCTTATTGGGTTAACAGCATTTTTTGTGGCTGTTGAATTTGCAATTATTAAGGTACGTAGCAGTCGTATTGATCAACTCGTTAGTGAAAAAAGACGAGGTGCACTGGCAGCTAAAAAGGTAACTTCAAATTTAGACGAGTATTTATCGGCCTGTCAGCTAGGTATTACAATTACTGCTTTAGGGCTCGGGTGGTTAGGGGAACCAACTATTAAACATTTACTCGAGCCGTTGTTTTTAAAATTACAATTCTCACCTGCAATTTCCAGTACAGTTTCATTTATTATTGCCTTTGCAGTAATTACATTTTTACATGTTGTCATTGGGGAACTTGCTCCAAAGACATTTGCTATACAAAAAGCAGAACAAGTTAGCTTATTGTTATCGAAACCACTTATTTATTTTTACCGAGTTATGTACCCGTTTATTTGGGCTTTAAATGGTTCAGCGAGGGTTGTAACTGGTTTATTCGGATTACATCCAGCTTCTGAACATGAAGTAGCTCATTCAGAAGAAGAATTAAGGTTAATCTTATCTGAGAGCTATGAGAGCGGAGAGATTAACCAAAGGGAATTTAAATATGTAAATAATATTTTTGAATTTGATAATAGAGTAGCAAAAGAAATTATGGTACCTCGTACGGAAGTTGTAGGCTTATATGAGGACGAACCATTTGAAACACATATTAAAGTCATCGCACAAGAAAAGTACACGAGATATCCTGTATTTGGTGAAGATAAAGATGAAATTATTGGGATGGTAAATGTAAAAGATTTATTTATTCGTTATATGGATGGTAATCGGGACGAGGAGTGCTCAATTATGCCATATACAAGGCCAGTTATTGAAGTGCTAGAAAATATTCCAATTCATGATTTACTGTTACAAATGCAAAGAAAACACATTCCATTAGCTGTATTATATGATGAATATGGTGGTACAGCAGGGATTGTTACACTAGAAGATATTTTAGAAGAAATTGTTGGAGAAATTCGAGATGAATACGATGAAGATGAGAATCCACCTATAGAGCATGTAAGTGAAGGATATAAAATCGTAGAGGGAAAAGTGCTTATTAGTGAAGTAAATGATTTGCTTGGCATACATTTAATTGCTGATGATGTAGATACAATTGGTGGCTGGACTATGGTACAAAAACAAATCGTTGCTGAAGGAGATGTTATTGAGAAACACGGTTTTTATTTTAAAGTCCTTGAAAAGGATATGCATCAAATTAAACGAGTGGAAATAAGGAAAGTAGAAGAATGATTTTCTATAAACTTTAATAAAAAGGATATACAGAAAAATAAATGTTTGCGCTTTCAAAAAAGGTGCTATATAGTGAAGGTGGATACTGAAAAATTCTTCTGAATGATACTCGTGTTTTTAGAGGGCGGATTTTTTGGATAAGGATTTAGAATGAAAAAGTATAGGTGATAAAAATGATAGCAACGAAGGATATACGTATAGAAAAAGATTTTTTAGGTGAAAAAGAAGTACCAAGTGCAGCTTATTATGGTGTACAAACATTACGTGCCGTAGAAAACTTCCCAATTACAGGATACCGCATTCATCCATCACTCATTACAGCAATGGCAATTGTGAAAAAAGCAGCGGCACTTGCGAATATAGATACTGGTTACTTAGCTAAAGACATTGGACATGAAATTGCAGAAGCAGCGCAAGAAATTGTTGATGGAAAGTTTCATGATCAATTTATCGTGGATCCTATTCAAGGCGGAGCCGGAACTTCTATTAATATGAATACAAATGAAGTAATTGCGAATAGAGCGTTAGAGCGTATGGGATATGAAAAAGGGGAATATGCGAAAATTAGCCCAAACACTCATGTGAACATGGCCCAATCAACGAACGATGCGTTTCCAACAGGGATTCATATTGCAACTCTTATGATGTTAGAAGAGCTTCTTATTACAATGGAAGAACTTCATTCTGCTTTTCGTAAAAAAGCAAAAGAGTTTGATCACGTTATTAAAATGGGACGCACACATTTACAAGATGCAGTTCCAATTCGCCTTGGACAAGAATTTGAAGCGTATAGCCGAGTGCTTGAGCGTGATATAAAAAGAATTAAACAGTCTCGTCAACATTTATATGAAGTGAATATGGGGGCGACAGCTGTTGGTACAGGATTAAATGCAAATCCTACGTATATTGAACAAGTGGTAAAACATTTAAGAACGTTTAGTGGATTCCCACTTGTTGGTGCAGAGCATTTAGTTGATGCAACGCAAAATACAGATGCATACACAGAAGTATCTGCAGCGCTTAAAGTATGTATGATGAACATGTCTAAAATTGCAAACGATCTTCGTATTATGGCGTCTGGTCCACGTGTTGGGTTAGCTGAAATTCAATTGCCAGCACGTCAGCCAGGTTCATCCATTATGCCAGGAAAAGTAAATCCAGTTATGGCAGAAGTAATTAACCAAGTCGCATTCCAAGTAATCGGAAACGATCATACAATTTGCTTAGCATCAGAAGCAGGACAATTAGAGTTAAACGTAATGGAGCCTGTGCTTGTATTTAATTTAATTCAATCTATAAGTATTATGAATAATGGATTCCGTGTATTCCGTGAATATTGTATTGAAGGAATTACAGCAAATGAAGAATTGCTGAAGCAATATGTTGAGAAAAGTGTTGGAATTATTACAGCAGTTAATCCTCATATTGGTTATGAAGCAGCATCTCGTATTGCACGTGAAGCAATTGAAACAGGAAAATCTGTTAGGGAGTTATGTTTAGAACATGGTGTACTGACAGAAGAAGAATTGGATATTATTTTAGATCCATTCGAAATGACACATCCTGAAATTGCTGGAGCTTCTTTATTAAAAAATAAAAAAATATAATGTGAAAAACACCGATCCATTTGGATCGGTGTTTTATTTTTAAAAGATATTAAACACAGCGTTTAATTGAAGTAAGCTAATAACAGCTAAGAAGATTAAACTGTATTTCATTGCTGTTTTAAATAGAGCAGATTCTTTACCAACTAGTCCAACTGCGGCACAAGCAACTGCTACAGATTGTGGTGAAACCATTTTTGCCATTGTACCACCTACCACGTTTAAGGCAACGAGTGTAGAAGGAACGATGTTTAATTGGTCTGCTGTTACTGCCTGCAGTGGTGCGAATAAAGAACCACTTGAAACTACTGAACCTGTAATGAATACGCCAATCCATCCTAAGATTGGAGAAAGAATTGGGAATGCATTACCAGTAGATGAGAATGCAAGTCCAAGTGTAGATGACATACCAGAGTAGTTCTCTACGTAAGCTAAAGCGATAACGCTACAAATTGTATATACTGGAGCTTTTAATTCTTTCATTGTTTCAATCATTAATTCTTTAACCATTTTACCTTTTACGCGGTAAACGATAAGTGAAACGATAATTGCTAGTACAATCGCAGTAGTTGTAGAAGAAAATACATCAAATTTGAAAACAGCTGCGAAAGGTGTATCAGCTTTTGTAATTGGTGTAGTTTTCATAACAGCATTATGAAGACCAGGGAACTGAATGTTAAATACTAAGTTTGCTAACGCACCATCTGGAGCAAATAAAGCTTTAATTGGTTTTAAATTAAAGATTGTTACAAATGCAGTTAAGAATACGAATGGAGACCAAGCATATAAAATTTGATTGAATGTATGTGATACTTTAGTTTCTTGTTTTTCTTCTTTAGTAGAAGATTTTGGTTGCCAAACACGTAAGAATAATGCAAGAGCAATCATACTTACAACGGCTGCGAAAATATTAGTAAGTTCTGCACCTAAGAAGTAAGTTACAGCGAATTGAGTAATAGCGAAAGAAACACCACTTACAAGAATACCTTGCCAAGTTTCTTTAATACCTTTAACTCCATCGACCATTGAAACAAGTAAGAAAGGTAAGATAATACTAATGAAAGGTAAAATAAGAACAGTTTGACGACCAATAGTTAATGCGTCAAGTTCAGTTAATTGTGCCGGTACTGTAACTGGAATACCCATAGCACCCATAGCACCACCAGCAATATTAGCTACTAAACAAATACCTGCTGCTTTTAATGGATTAAAGCCCATACCCACAAGTAGTGCAGCTGTAATAGCAACTGGAACCCCTAGACCAGCTGCGCCTTCTAAGAAAGCACCGAAAGAATAAGCAATTAATAATACTTGTAAACGTTGATCATTTGTAATGCTTGAAATACTATCGCGAATAATATTGAACTGCTCTGTTTTAACAGTTAATTTGTAAAGGAAAATTGCGGCGATAACGATAGTACAAATTGGATAAAATCCAGATAAAACACCGAATCCAGCAGATGCTACAGCTACTGTTGCTGGCATTTTATAAACAAATATTGCAAGAATAATAGCGACAATCACACTGTAAAGACCAGCGATATAACTTTTCATTTTCAGTCCCATTAAACAAATGATGAAGCAGAAAATTGGAAGTGCTGCGATTAGTGCAGATAACCAAATATTGTTTAATGGATCATAAATTTGTGTCCAAGTACTCATAATAATGACAACTCCTATCTATTATATGTGAAGAAATTCACATTATTTGTGAAACTATTCACAATCAACTTACATGCTTAGTATATTCTCCTTCAACACTATTGTCAACGTAAAAAAGTATAATTATTCCATAATAGTGTTAAAAGAAAAGCTTTGTTCATAAAGTAGACAAAAAACACACTCAAATGAATTTAAGTGTGCTGTATAAATTATTTGCATATTATTTTGCTTATTCAGATGGCATGTTCCCTATAGGTGTATATTAGATGCCGTCTCTTATCCCGCATTAACGGGCAGTAAGACCCACACCTCAAAATTCAGCGGAAGCAAAGAAGTTAGGTGGGGATCGGGCTGCCAGTAAACGCCCGGTTGGTGAGGGCTGATAATCAGTGGGGATGAACAAAAACCCTACTGATTAAAGTTTGATATATGCACTTATCTGTCCTGTTTGATTTAGTGAGAGAGGAACGGTGAGTGGATTTAATAGGAAGTTTTTCACAACAATTCAACCGCTTGCAATACGAATAAAAAATAAGAAACAAATTTTTAATACCATATCATCTCTTTTTACTGAAAATTCCTTTTAGCGTAACAAAGAGGTTAAGTATAGTTCAACTACATTACGATAGGTTATCAATTATAGACGATATTTTACAATACCGTTACTGTGCATTTCAATGAGGTGAAAATATAACAAAAAGCCTGATAAAACAACGTTTGTAAGCAAAGTATTCGTAGGCCATTATTTTGCTTTTTCGTTATATCATATAGTATAATATTCAAAATCAGCAAGGATTTTTTCCTGAATTTTTGCTGATGAAGATGGAAAAAATTTTCGGCTTTATAGGTTGATAAAGTTATGTCGTAACAGGAAATATAAGAACAGATATATAAATAAATAAAAAGAACATAAAAACGCAAATAAAAACGAAAATGAGGGGAACTTTATGAACCAAAATCAATTCGAATGTCGTATTTCAGAAGAAGATGTACAAATGTTAAGAGCGTTAGCTCACCCACTTCGTCTACGTCTAGTAATGGAACTTATGCAAAGAGGAACATGTAATGTAACACAACTACAGGAAGTATTAGAAATTCCGCAATCAACGGTTTCACAACATTTAACGAAGTTAAAGCAAAATAAAGTAGTGCGCTTTGAAAGACGAGGATTAGAAGTGTATTATCAAATCCATAATGATAAAGTAAGTGCGGTAGTAAAAACATTATTTTCTTAAAATTTGAATATTATGGAAAAAGACGTGTAGAATATACGTCTTTTTTTATTTGTCAGAAAGGTAGCGAGAGAGTAAATATTAGCATGTGAGGTAGAAATGACTATTAATCAATATGCTGCCTTACCGAATATATTCTAAAAGGAAAAGAAAAAATAGAAAGGAGTGTAGTAAGCAAAAGGAGGGATAGTAGTATGGATGTGAAACGTGTGAAACAAATCTTATCTTCTTCAAGTAGAATTGACGTTACATATGAGGGCGTACCAGTATGGATTGAGAGCTGTGATGAGCAGAAGGGGAGTGCTCAAGTGTATGATGTATCTAATCCTGGTGAGAGCGTTCATGTGGACGTGACAGCTTTAGAGGAGAAATAATAAAAAAGACGCTTCTAATTTTAGAAGCGTCTTTTTGTTATTCCATCATATGTGCAATTTTCTTAGAGAACATAAGAAGTACTAATCCCAGTACAATTACGATAATACCGATGCTTGCGAATACTTCTAAATATCCTAAAGATTGAGTGAAAGCGGCTAATTGTCCTGCTAATAAGTTTGCGAAGCCAGTACCAGCTAACCATACACCCATTAATAATGATGCTAGTTTAACAGGAGCGATTGCACTTACCATAGATAATCCGATTGGTGATAAGAATAACTCACCGATTGTGTGGAACATGTAAGTGAATACAATGAATAGTAAGTTTGCTTTCATTGTAATGTTACCTTCATCGCTACCAGTTTTTAAAACAGCTAAAGTTAGAACTAAATATCCAATCCCTAGTAAAATCATACCTAATGCCATTTTTGTTGGGATTTTCAAATCACCATTTTTTGTTTTTGAAAGCTTAATCCATAACGCAGAAACAGGTAATGCTAGTAAGATAATGAATAGTGGGTTTACAGATTGGAACCAAGGTGTTGGAATTGTAAATCCACCAATTGTACGATCTACGAACTTATCTGTGTAAAGTGTTAAAGAGCTACCAGCTTGTTCAAATCCTGCCCAGAAGAATACAACGAAACAAGTTAAAATTAAAATTGCAACAGTACGTTTTTTCTCTTGTGGTGTTAAAGGTTTTTTCTCAACAGCTTTTGCATTTTGTTCTTTAGATTTTTTACCCACAACTGTTGTTCCAGCTGATCCTAAGTAACGAGGTGCTAATAAGTTAAATGCAATTTGTCCAATAATCATACCGATACAAGCTGTTAAGAAACCGTATCTATAATCTGCGAAGTAACCGCAAATGAATGGAGCGATAAGAGCTCCTAAGTTAATCCCCATGTAGAAGATAGTGAAGGCACTATCACGACGAGAATCGTTTTCACTATATAATTGACCTAATAAAGTCGAAATATTCGGTTTGAAGAATCCGTTACCGATAACTAATAATCCTAATCCTAAAAATAGTCCAGTTTTCGTATTCATTGAAAATAGTACGAAGTTACCAATTGCCATGATGATACCACCAATAGTAATGGCATGTCGCTTCGTAATGAAATGGTCAGTTAACCAACCACCAATAATAGGTGTGAAATATACAAGCATTGTGAAAATACCGTAAATTTGAACTGCAACTGCTTTATCAAATCCTAAACCGCCGCTTACTAAGCTCGTTGTTAAATAAAGAACTAATAAGCCACGCATTCCGTAATAACTAAATCTTTCCCATGCCTCTGTAAAGAACAACAAGTATAACCCTGGTGGATGTTTTTTTGGTGATTGTTGCTCTCCAGCTTTGTCTAATTTTAAAGCTGCATCCATGTTTGTTTCCCCCTAATCCTGTATAACGGATATTTATGTAATCATTTTAATTTACAAAATATTTAGAAGTCAATAGAATTATATGGAAATAGAAAGAAAATTTCTGAAAAAGTTCTATTTTTCTTCGACCGTTACTGTATTTTGCCCTGAAAACAAGATGATAAGCGTTTTCAAATGTAATAATTGAATTCTAAAAGAAAATAAAATAGTGATTAATCAGAAAATTTAGATTAAAATATTTATTCTGATATAAAGAAAATATATTCTATTTACTTTCTCAATATAACATATTGGGAATAAAAATACAAAACGAAATAATGTGACATTTAAGTGAATTGAAAAATAACCAGCTCCATAGAAGGGAGCTGGTTAAGGAAATATTATTTAACAAAGCGTTTTTCGATGTCATCTAATAGTAGGTTAGCGGCCATTACGCCACCAGCTGTATTCCAAATAACGTCATCAACTTTGTATGCTTTACCATTTTTTACTGCATTTAAATTTTTAAATAGCGGATCATTAATATATTCTTTTTCTAATTCAGATCCTTTTTTCTCATTTCCTTTATCGAATGTGAAGTAGAATAATACGTCACCATCCATTGCAGAAATACGCTCTTTAGATACGTTACGCTCTGCAAAATCATCTTTGTTTTGATCTCCAGGACGTTTAAATCCAAGTTCTTTTAAAATAACACCAGAGAATGTATCACCATGATAAATACGAACATCACCAGGCATGAAACGAACCATAGAGATTTCTTGATTTACTTTATCGCCAAGTTTGCCTTTTAAATCTTTCATACGTGATTCGTAATCAGCTACAACTTTTTGACCTTCTTTTTCTTTATTTAATGCTTTTGCATAAAATTTGAAGTTATCTTTCCATTCACCACGTAATGTTTCTGAGAACACAGTAGGTGCAATTGCTTTTAGTTGTTCGTACACTTTTTCGTGACGCATTTTGTTACCGATAATTAAGTCTGGTTTTAAAGAAGCAATTGTTTCAACGTTAACTTGTCCTTCATCACCAACAACTTTTACATCTTTCATTTTATCCTTAATATGTGGATACCATGGGTCACCAGTCCAAGACTTTACAGCACCAACTGGTTTCACACCTAATTCAAGTAAAACTTCAGTTCCTTCATTTGTTAAGATAACTACACGTTTTGGATTAGCAGGAACTTCTGTTTTACCCATTGCATGTTCTACAGTAACCACTTCTTTTTTATTATCTTCTTTTGTAGATTCTTCTTTGTTACTTGATTTTCCACAAGCGTTTAAAAGCATTGAAAATGCTAGTAAAAATACAAATACTGTAAACGATTTCTTCCGCATGAAATTCATTATGTACCCCCTACATGTTGAGAATATTTTTCAATAGCAAGCATGATATTAAGCCTTTATCTTTTAATTGTCAATATATATGGGTGAAAATAATTCTCATTTCCGTTGACAATAAGAATTAAGTTGAAATACACTAACAACGTATCATTATACATTGAAGGGGAAACGCTGCATGTTATTAAAAACAAATCGAGCAAAAGGGATTGGATTATTTGTTGGAATCATTGCAGTCGTTATTTGTATTTGGGGAAGTATTATTTTCGGATATACAAATACGAGTTGGAAACTAGCATTGGATGCTTTTTTCCATTTTAACGGTTCCAATGAACATATTATTATTCAAAATGTACGTCTGCCTAGGGCGTTAATTGCAGCTAGTGTTGGTGCTAGTTTAGCCATTGCTGGTTGTCTTATGCAAACTTTAACTAAGAATCCACTTGCTTCTCCAGATTTTATTGGATTAAATTCAGGTGCTGCGTTCTTCATAGTTGTAGCAATTGTAATCTTTTCAGTAACATCATTATCAGCTTTCACATGGATCGCCTTTTTAGGAGCGGCGGTTGCAGCTGTACTTGTATTTGCTTCTAGTTCTTTAGGAAAAGAAGGGACTACTCCTCTTAAGTTAACGTTAGCAGGGGTCGCAATTAGTGCGTTATTTTCATCATTAACACAAGGATTACTTGTGTTAAATGAAAAAGCACTTGAAGAGGTATTATTTTGGCTTGCTGGATCTGTGCAAGGGCGAAAGTTAGAAATTTTACAATCTGTATTCCCATATTTATTAATAGGATGGATTGCATCTCTTATTATGGCAGGAAAAGTAAATACATTGATGATGGGAGAAGACGTCGCGAAAGGACTTGGACAACGAACAATTTTAATGAAATCATTCGTGTTACTTATTATTGTACTGTTGTCTGGTGGTTCAGTTGCGGTTGCTGGCCCAATTGGATTTATTGGGATTATTACTCCGCATTTTGCTAGATTTCTTGTTGGAGTTGACCACAGATGGAGAGTGCCTTATAGCGGATTGTTAGGTGCAATACTACTAATATTGGCTGATATAGCAGCAAGATATGTCATTATGCCACAAGAAGTACCAGTAGGAGTTATGACAGCATTTATTGGAGCACCGTTCTTTATTTATATTGCACGTAAGAGAGGGCTTAGCAAATGAAGAAATATATTCCGTTTCGTATAGGAAAAGGCGAGCTCTCGTTTTTAATGTATAAACGAGCTTGTCTCGTCTTGTTAAGTTTACTACTTGTTTTAATAGGATTATTCTTTGCGAGCGCAGGTATGGGAGACATGAAAATTGCTCCTTATGACGTATGGCAAGCAATTACCGGAAATGGCGATGCGATGTCAAACATGGTTGTAAATAAGTTTCGTATGCCGCGTATTTTAATTGCTATCCTCGTAGGAATTGCGCTCGCGGTAGCGGGCTGTATTTTACAAGGGCTTGTTCGAAATCCACTTGCTTCTCCTGATATCATCGGGATTACGGGCGGGGCAAGTGTTGCAGTTGTATTATTTTTAGCGCTATTTAGTGATAAAAATAATGCACTAACGGTAAGTATTCATTATATGCCGCTCGCAGCTTTTGCAGGAGCAACGATTGTAGCGGTTTTTGTATACTTATTTGCATGGCAAAATGATGGATTATCACCAATTAGCCTCGTTTTAATTGGTGTTGGATTCTGGGCATTAACGAAGGCTGCGACAACATTATTTATGTTGCTAGCACCAATTTATCAAGCGAGCCAAGCAAATGTATGGATTACGGGTACCGTTTATGGCTCTTCTTGGCAAAATGTTATGGTACTTGCGCCTTGGGTTCTCATTTTAACAGTAATATCATTTATCGCAGCTAGGCATTTAAATGCACAAGAGCTAGGGGATGATATAGCGGTAGGACTTGGGGTTCCTTTAACGAAGTCGCGTGTATTTATGCTATTACTTAGTACAGCTTTAATTGGTGGTGCGGTAGCTTTTGCCGGAGGGATTGGATTTGTCGGTTTAATGGCACCTCATATTTCACGAAGATTGGTTGGTTCTTTATACGGTGCATTACTCCCAGTTGCAGCTATTGTCGGTGCAATTCTAGTACTTGCTGCAGATTTAATAGGGCGTACAATTTTCACGCCACTTGAAATTCCAGCAGGGGTATTTACATCAGCAATTGGTGCACCTTATTTTATTTATTTACTTTATAAAAGTCGGAATTCATAAAGGGAGATGAATATGCAAAAAGCATTGGAGACGAAACGCTTGACGTTGTCTTATGGTGAAACAAGTATTATTGATGAGTTGAATTTAGAAATTCCAAAAGGCGAAATTACAATCTTTATCGGCTCTAACGGTTGCGGGAAATCAACTTTATTACGTTCACTAGCTAGATTATTAAAACCAACAACTGGTGATATTTTGTTAGATAATCAAGCCATTCAAAGTATGCAAACGAAGCAAATCGCTCGTCAAATGGCGATTTTACCGCAAGGACCACAAGCACCAGAAGGACTTACAGTATTACAACTTGTAAAGCAAGGGCGTTATCCATACCAAACATGGCTGAAGCAATGGTCAGAAAAAGACGAGGAAATGGTACAGAAAGCACTTGCAGCGACAGGTATGACAGAATTTGCTGAGCGTGATGTGCATGCTCTTTCAGGTGGGCAACGTCAACGTGCTTGGATCGCAATGACACTTGCACAAGATACAGATATCATTTTACTGGATGAGCCCACTACATACTTAGATATGACTCACCAAATTGAAGTGCTGGATTTATTATTCGAATTAAATGAAACAGAACAAAGAACAATTGTTATGGTATTACATGATCTAAATTTAGCATGCCGCTATGCAGATAACATTGTAGCAATTCAAGATAAACAAATATATGCACAAGGTAAACCTGAAGAAGTGGTAGATGAGAAACTAGTACGTGATGTATTCCGAATGGAGTGTCAAATTAGTACGGATCCGTTGTTTGGAACACCGCTTTGTATCCCGCATGGAAGAGGAAGACGTGTAGTTAAAGAAGTTGCTCAGGCGATAAGATAAAAAAACGATGAGTGATTCATCGTTTTTTTTATTTGGTACAAGAAAATAAGAGGAAGAGAGGAATTCGTAAGCGACGTTTATACTCTTCTTCATTTTGAAAATAGATTGGATTTGGTGTAGCTTCTTTTAATGATGTAATGGTAAATCCAGCTTGCTGTAATAATGTGAAATACTCTTCCGTTGTACGATGATATTTAATAACTTCTTGGTCAATCCATGGTTCAACCCGTTTGCCTAGTTTAAAATAATCATCGACGAGCCAACTCGTTCTTTTACCACTTGTTTGTAAGCTTTCAAATGAAGAAGTAATAACGGGATGTTGAACGCTAAAGGTAAAGGTGCCATTTGTTTTTAAAGTTTGAAACACATTTTGAAAAATGGTATCAAGATGTTCAATATAATGTAAGGCGAGTCTAGATGTTACTAAATCAAAAGTGGAAGAGGGATAGGTATAATCTTTGAGGTTTAAAAAATGAACAGATCCATTTTTATTTTCTAGTTGATTTTTAGCTTTTTCATACATAAGTTCGGAGCCTTCAATGCCAGTGTAAGAGTAGCATCCCTTTTCTAATAATTCCGCACCAAACTTAGCGTCACCACAGCCTAAATCGAGAATTTGTTTTCCTTGCACATGACCAATGAGCTGAAAGAATACTGGTTTTTCAATGGATTCATTTGGGCTATTTTCTCGGTATCTTCGTTTCATATATTGTTCGAAAAATGCTGTGTTATTGTATACATCAGATTCTGTAAATGCCATGTTTGAAACCTCCCAAAATATTTTTTTAATTCTATCAAATATGAAAAGTAAATGATAGATTTATTATAATGAATCATATATAATCTAAAATTGTAAGCGGTTACTTTAAACTATTTTTCTATAATAAATTCTGAAAACGTGTTAAGCTAGTAGAGGGATTATTAGAACTATTAAGACAATAATCCGCTTACATGAACGATGGGAGGCTTCACGATGTCTAGTAAAACACTTGCAAAATTTTTAGAAGAAAATTTAGAGGATTTAAAATCAAAGGGGCTTTATAACGTAATTGATCCGCTTGAGAGTTCAAATGGACCAATCATTACAATTGGCGGAAAAGAATATATTAACTTATCTTCAAACAACTATCTTGGATTAGCAACAGATAGCCGTTTGCAAGAAGCAGCAATTGGTGCAATTCATAAGTACGGTGTTGGGGCAGGAGCTGTTCGTACAATTAACGGTACTTTAGATTTGCATATTAAATTAGAAGAGACAATTGCAAAGTTTAAACATACAGAAGCGGCAATTGCTTACCAATCAGGATTTAACTGTAATATGGCAGCGATTTCAGCTGTTATGGATAAAAATGATGCAATTCTTTCAGACGAATTAAACCATGCTTCTATTATTGATGGTAGTCGTCTATCAAAGGCAAAAATTATTGTTTATAAACATTCTGATATGGAAGATTTACGCCAAAAAGCAATCGCGGCGAAAGAATCGGGTCTTTACAATAAATTAATGGTAATTACAGACGGTGTCTTCTCAATGGATGGAGATGTTGCAAAACTACCAGAAATTGTTGAGATTGCAGAAGAATTAGATTTAATGACATATGTAGACGATGCACACGGTTCAGGTGTACTTGGAAAAGGTGCAGGAACTGTAAAGCACTTCGGTCTATCTGATAAAGTTGATTTCCAAATTGGTACATTATCAAAAGCAATTGGGGTAATTGGTGGATATGTAGCAGGGAAACAAAACTTAATTGACTGGTTAAAAGTTCGTTCACGTCCATTCTTATTCTCTACAGCATTAACACCAGCTGATGCAGCAGCTTGCATGAGATCAATTGAAATCTTAATGGAAAGCACAGAGTTACATGATCGTTTATGGGAAAATGGCCGCTACTTAAAACAAGGATTAAAAGAACTTGGCTTTAACATTGGGGAAAGTGAAACGCCAATTACACCTTGTATTATTGGGGACGAAGTGTTAACACAAGAATTTAGTAAGCGTCTAAATGAAGAAGGTGTATACGCAAAATCTATTGTGTTCCCAACTGTAGCAAAAGGAAAAGGTCGTGTTCGTAATATGCCTACAGCAGCTCATACGAAAGAAATGTTAGATGAAGCAATTCGTAAGTATGAAAAAGTAGGAAAAGAAATGGGCATCATTTAAGTAAGGGCATCTTTTGAATAGCTTGCAAATGAGGAGTGGGGAAAATGAAAAAAATTCTAGTAACCGGTTCTTTAGGGCAAATTGGTTCTGAACTAGTAATGAAACTTCGTGATGTATACGGCGCATCAAATGTTATTGCAACAGATATTCGTGAAACAGATAGTGAAGTAGTAAAGTCTGGTCCGTTTGAAACGTTAGATGTAACAGATGGACAAAAATTACATGATATTGCAAAGCATAATGAAGTAGATACAATTATTCATTTAGCAGCTTTACTTTCAGCAACAGCAGAAAAAAATCCGTTATTCGCATGGAACTTAAATATGGGCGGACTTGTAAATGCATTAGAAGCAGCTCGTGAATTAAACTGTAAGTTCTTCACGCCAAGTTCGATCGGTGCATTCGGTCCATCGACGCCAAAAGATAATACACCGCAAGATACAATTCAGCGTCCTACTACGATGTATGGGGTAAACAAAGTAGCAGGAGAATTACTATGTGATTATTATCATCAAAAGTTTGGCGTAGATACGCGCGGTGTCCGTTTCCCAGGTTTAATTTCTTACGTAGCTCCTCCAGGAGGCGGAACGACTGATTATGCAGTTGAAATTTATTATGAGGCGATTAAAAAAGGTGCATACACCTCATACATTGCTGAAGGAACGTACATGGACATGATGTATATGCCTGATGCTTTACAAGCGATCATTTCATTAATGGAAGCTGATCCAAGTAAGCTAGTGCATAGAAATGCATTTAACATTACGGCAATGAGTTTTGAGCCAGAGCAAATTGCAGCATCAATTCGTAAACACATTCCGACGTTTACAATGGATTATGCAGTAGATTCAGCTCGTCAAACAATCGCTGATAGTTGGCCAAACTCTATTGACGCAACTGCAGCAATGAAAGAGTGGGGCTTTAAAGCAGAATACGATTTAGACAAAATGACAACGGACATGTTGGCTAAGTTAAAAAAAAAGCTCACAGCTGAGTTAGTGATGAATTAATAGGAAGAGTCGATTCTTAGGAATCGGCTCTTCATTATTTTTGGGAGGAGAGAAGTCTTATGCAAAGAGTAGATGTCGTATACGCACTAATACATGACGAGGAAACAGATAAAATATTAATGGTACATAATGCAGAACAAAACGTTTGGTCATTGCCAGGTGGGGCTGTGGAAAAAGGTGAAATATTAGAGGAAGCACTAATAAGAGAAGTGAAAGAAGAGACAGGTTTAATTGCTACGTTAGGTGGACTTGTTGCGATCAATGAAAAATTCTTTGAGGAATCAGGGAATCATGCACTATTTTTTACATTCCGAGCGAATGTAGTAAAAGGTGAACTTATTGCGGAAGATGAAGGTGAAATTTCTGCAATAGAGTGGGTGGATCGAACAATTGCGAATGAGCGCTTCCCATACTATGACGGAGGATTTGAATCCTTATTAGAAGTAGCCATTCCATATAAGTTTCAACCAGAAACAAAGTAATTGAATGAAAAAATAGGAGCCACAAGGCTCCTATCTTCTATTCAATCGTCTTCAGTAATAATTTTTTCAGTAATGGTTTAATCTTCAATCGTAAATCTTCAGCATGATTTGCAACTAAGAAGTGATGGTTATAAATGTTCTTCATCAATTGATAAGTTGCTTCTTTTGCCTCGCCTTCTTCGATGAAGATACCGATTACTTCCATGCCACTTTTACGCGCGAGTTTAACAGCTTCATGCGTATCTAAAATTCCATCTTGTTGATAGTCTAGCGCAGAAGGCTCACCATCTGTGAAGATTAGTAAGAATTTATGTTTCTCAGGTCTTTTTGCAAGCTTTTCAGAAACGATACGAATAATATATCCGTCGCGGTTATCTTCTTCTTCACGAAGTTGCATAATTTCCGGACCAACGTTTGGTAACGTTGAGTTTTTATAATTTACAACTTCATGGATAACGTTCGGCTTATCTTCAGGTTTAGCGCTAGAGGCATCTTCCCAAAATCCGCTAATAGCGTGCGGGATTTTTAAAGATTTTAAAGCTTCATGGAATAGTACAACACTCTTCTTCGTCTCTTCCATTTTGTTATACATAGAACCAGAACAGTCAACTAACAGTTGGAATGCAACATCGAGTTCTTGTGACTCTTGTCCTTTTTTATAAAACATACGCGGTTGTTTTTCGGTATAAATACGAAGGAATTTTTTGCGAAGCCTTCCGTAATATTTATCACTATTCGCATTCGTTTTATTTTCAATCGTTTTTTCGATAATTTTCTTTAATTCTTTTACATCTTTATTGACGACTGATTTGATAGCTTGGTAATCTTTTTTCTCATCGATATTTGCTTTGCGAGCTTCTTTAAATGTATGAGAAGCACCTACATTATACTTACCGTATGCACCGTCGTGCTGGCTAGAAGCGTGTGAAGCTCTTGCTTCTTCTGTATCAGCGCCATCAAAGTTGGATTGTGTACTTTTTTGAGAAGTACCTTGTACAGAACCAAGTGCTTGGTCGCCATCTTCTGATTCACGAGCAGTATCGCCCATCATGTTTGTTTTTGTTCCGCTTTCTAATTCAAAGCGTAAAAAGTTCTCGTTTTCGTTATTTTTATTTTCACGATGCCATGTGGAGAAACTTTCATCCATTTTGTTTTTATTTTCATCGTCATCTATAAGCTGTGTATCATCATTTGCTAAATCTTCGACGCGACAGTTCTTTTCGTCTGCAAGAACAGATAAGTAAAGTGGAGCATGTCCGAAATAGTTGTTAAGCATATCACTTTCAAGAAGCGCCTCTAAGCGATAGCGAATTTTCTCAACGACATACATAATATCTTCTGTATTACGTGCTTGGAATGTTTCATGTAAAATCGCTTCAATTTGCTCAAAATATTCATTATTAAACATTTCATATTTATCGCTCGTTAATGAAAGATAGCATAGGCAAAACAAACGATCACCGTGATAATTACGAACGCGGTTTATTTCATTTTGAGAGCCGAAATAATTGCGGTACATTTCTTTTCGGCGTTTAAAAATATGCTTCGTGCCAGGACGTAAGTTCTTTACGATTTCCTCAACGCGTAAATCTTCTAATAGAACAAATAATTGTGTTAAAAACTTTTTTAGGGGCGATTCTTGCAATTCAATCGCATAAGAACGAATTAAAGTCATGTCCGAGTAATGTTTATTACCAAGTGCTTTTAAGAACACTTCGCTTTTTAATCCGATTACTGTATCTTCTTCTTTTCGATCATCCCAAAAGTGACTAATGACAACTTTCTTTTCAATTTCGTCGTAGTATGCTTTATAGCCATATTCAAGATAGGCATCGTCTTCTTTTAGAAGGGCATACATTAAGTTTTCCATTTGTAGAAACAGCGACGCATCAATTTTTTTGTCACTAAAAATTTGTCTCATAAATTATCCCTCAAAGAAATAACTTTCTGCTAATTCACGGACAGTCATTTGTTCTGTTTCATCATTAAGTTTTGCAATTATGCTTCGTTCAATAGCGCGCATAACAGGAATATATACACCTAAATCACATGCGTCGATAATACCACGAATACTTGCTGCTTCTTCACTTACACGTCCATCGCGAGCTAAAGGCATAAGGTCGCTTGCAAATGCAACAAACTTTTCAATTGTTGCAACATCATTTAATTTTGATTCTGCTAATAATAGTTCTTTTAATGTGTCACCTTGAATGTAAGGAACTTCAATAATAACGAAACGGTTTTTTAATGCTTCATTTAGTTCACTTGTTCCAACGTAACCTTCGTTAATCGCAGCAATTACACGGTATTCTTCATCACCGTATACAACCTCTTGTGTAAATGGGTTTGTGATCATTTTACGGTAATCTAATGCGCCGTGAAGTAGCGGTAAAGTTTCAGGTTTTGCCATATTGATTTCGTCAATATATAGGAAGTGACCGTTCTTCATTGCTTTCATAAGAGGACCGTTAACGAATGAAACTTCAGATGCACCATCTTTCGTTTGTAGTGTGTTGTATCCTAAAATACCTTCTACATCTAAGTCGACAGAGCAGTTAATGCTATGCATTGGTTTTTGAAATAAAGAAGAAAGAGTTTCCGCTAGTACTGTTTTACCACTACCAGTCGGTCCTTTTAATAGAATGTTCTTGCCAAGAAGAAGTGCTGTAATCGCATCTTCGATAATGCTGTTATCAGATGCTTTATATATTTTAGTACCGATTAAATGAGCATTTTCACCAGCTTCTTGTTTATTCTTTTCATGAATCGTAGAAAGCTGCTGTTTTAAATCAGAATGTATATGAAATTGTTCTAACATGTATTTCCCACCTAACATTATTTTCATAAAGTAATACATCTTATGATAACTTGTTTTAATATGGTATGCAAAGAAAAGGAAGGAGGATAAAGGGAAAAGAAAAAGCAATCAAGATGAAGTTGATTGCTTACAGTAAAGGAGAAATGAGCCTCATGAAAGACTCCAATATGCGTTTTTTTATACTTCTTTTTTGGAAAGAGTTCCATTTAATTTCAGTTGAATGTTTAAAATCTTTTTCAAAATCACGTTTAATATCGTGAACTGTTTTTGATTCATAAAGTACGCTAATAATTTCGTAATTCAATTCAAAGCTACGTACATCCATGTTCGCTGTTCCGATAGTTGCAATTGTATCATCAACGAGTACAATTTTTGCATGCATAAAACCATCTTTATAACTGTAAATAGAAGCACCAGCTTTTAAAAGTGGAGTGAAATAGGATTGAGATGCTTGATCACTAATGATGCTATCACTTTTACCTGGATATAAAATCCGTACATCTATTCCGGCAATTGCACTTAAGCGTAATAATGTTAAAGTTTCTTGATCTGGAATAAAGTAGGGTGTAGCGATCCAAATGGATTTTTTTGCAGAGCCCATAACAGCTAATAATGTATTACGAATACTTTTATCATCGGAGCTTGGTCCGCTTGCTACGATTTGAACAGCACCTTCTGCATGTGAAATCTCTTTACCTGGGAAGTATTGTCTATTCATGAATTGATCCCAGGAATAAGTATTTAAACCACTAGAGGCATAGAGCCAGTCTTCTAGAAAGATTGCTTGTAATTTATATAATGCTTTTCCTTCTATTTTTAGATGACTATCACGCCAAACAGGAAATTTCTTTGAACGGCCAAGATATTCATCACCGACATTGAGTCCTCCGGTAAAACCAATTTCTCCATCTACAATAACAATTTTTCGATGGTTACGATAATTGACAGTTTCAAGTAACCAAGCTGAAAAAATAGGGTCAAATTCTACAATTTCAATCCCAGCTTCTTTCATAGGTTGCAAAAATCGTCTTCTTAACGTGTTACTTCCAAGACCATCATAAAGGAAGCGTACAATAACACCATCTTTTGCTCTTTGTATTAAAGCATCTCGAACTTTTGTACCAATTTCATCAGATTTATAAATGTAGTATTGAATATGTATATGATGTTTTGCCTGCTCTATAGCTCGCAAAATTTCTGAAAATGTTTGATCTCCGTTTGTTAAAAGTTTTGTAGTTGTTTTATCTGCGGCAGGACCGCCTCCAAATTTTTGTATGACTTCTGTTAAATGTATGGAACGTTCATTTAGTGGAACTGTGAGTAATAACTCTAGTCTTCTTCCTTCTAATATTTCACGGAATAATTTTCTTTGTTCTTCTGAACGATGGAGATGTTTTTTTCTTCTCCAGCGGCTGCGCCCGAAAATAGCGTATAAAAGCACACCTATAATAGGAAGAAGTGCTAATACTAAAAACCATGCCAATGTGCTTTGTGGAGATCTATTTTCTATAAAGATAACGAATGAAATTCCTACGATTGTGATGGACCATAGAGCACCGACAAATGTATATAACGAAATATACGATGTATTTAATAGGAACAGAACGATAGATACAATTGTAAATATTAATAGTAACTGAACGATAGGCTTCTTCATTTCTATATAATTCCCCTAATCTTTTTTCAATATAGACTTCTTAAATAGAAGATGTAATATGACATCTTTATTATAAGGTGTTTTGCTTTTTTTACAAAATATAGACATTTCACCTATACTTTCCGCATTTGTCCTACATACAGTGTACTATCACATTTTTATCCCACTCTTAATGCATATGAAAATGAAAAAATCGAAAAGGAGCGGAGAAACATGAATTATATAGAAAATAATGGATTGTATTATCGGAATCATCATCATGGAGGACACAATCATGGAGGACACAATCATGGTGGGCACAATCATAACGGCGGACATCATCACCATGGAGGACACAATCACCATGATCACCATCATCATCACGGAGGCGGATGGGGCTGGGGTGGTAGTTCATGGGGAGGCGGATTTTTCCCTGGAAGCTTTGCAGGAGGAGTGTTAGGTGGACTGACAGCTGGCGCATTAACGGGTGCAGCAAGTGGAGGGTATTATCCAGCGCCATATCCAGTAACTTATCCATCACCATACCCTGTAACGTATCCAATGCCATACCCAGGTTATCAGCAAATACCATATTCGTATTAAACTAAAAAAGAGGCTACCCTCTTTTTTAGTTTAATACGGTATTTATTTATAAAATACTTCCAAAATTAAGGTGGAAATATGTTAATATTTTGTTATTGTAATTCAAAAACATATACATTAATGTAGATTTTCATATTATTATTCGTGAATAGTTATGTAGTATGTTCTAATTTCTATTTTGTTATTAAAGAGTAAAGAGATCAGATGTGAATGGTATTAGTTAGAAACAGGGCTTGGATAGAGCCACTTAAAAGGATTGCAGTATAATAAGGTGCGAAATAATTAGGGAGATGAGAAGCTACTAGTTATAATTGAAACGGTATAATATTGCTTTTTATTACAAATAATATTATGTTATTTTAATCGGTCTATTTAAAAAGATAATTTATGTAATGGGCTAGTATTAGAAAATGAAATATCTCTATTTCTATGAAGAGAAACAGGTTGTGTTTTAGTCAGATAGGAAGCAAGGAGAGATGCGCATGCTAGAACAGAGAGGTCATGCATTATATGACTCTTCATTGCGAGATTTAAAGTTAGCATTAGATGAGTCTTCAATTGTTGCAATTACAGATCGAAAAGGTCTTATTACATATGTAAATGATAAATTTTGTGAAATCTCTAAATACAAAAGAGAAGAATTAATTGGAAAAGATCACCGTATTTTAAATTCAGGACATCATCCGAAAACCTTTTTTCAAAACTTATGGAAACGTATTTTGAATGGGAAAGTATGGACAGGTGAGATTCGGAATCGAGCAAAAGATGGTACATATTATTGGGTCAAAACAACAATTGTTCCATTTTTAAATGAAAAAGGAGAGCCATACCAGTTTATCGCAATTCGAAATGATATTAGTAGTAGAAAAGAAGCAGAACATAGATTGCGGCTAAGTGAAAGTCGTTATAGGGAACTTGCCTATCATGATGCTTTAACCAGTTTGCCGAACCGTTTGCAATTAATAACAACCGTTAATAAATTGATTGCAGATAAAAAAGAATTTGGTATGATTTACTTTGATTTGGACCGTTTTAAATTAGTAAATGATACGTTAGGTCATATGATAGGGGACTTACTTTTAAGCGAAGTCGCTTCACGGTTGCATTATGTACTAGGAGAGAAAGATGTTCTGGCTAGGCTAGGTGGCGACGAATTTGTGCTGTTAACAAAAAATCATAGGCAAGATGATATGAGTCAGTTAGCGACATCTGTGTTGTCATGTTTTCAGGCACCATTTATGTTGGAAGGCCATGAAGTATACATTTCAGCTAGTCTAGGACTTTGTTCTTATCCACAAGACGGACTAGACGTGGAAACGTTATTGAAAAACTCTGACTTAGCTATGTATAGTGCAAAAGAACAAGGTAGAAACGCTGCATGTTTCTTTACAGATGAGCTACGGGCGAAAATAAATCGTAGAATGAAAGTTGAGTTTGCTTTGCAAAAGGCAATTCGTGATGAAGAGTTAGATGTAGCATTGCAGCCTATTATTGATTTGAAAACGAAGAGATATTCTGGTATAGAAGCTTTAGTACGCTGTATGACAGAAGACGGCCCCATTGCACCAAGCGAATTTATCCCGGTAGCTGAAGAGTCTGGACTTATTATAAAGCTAGGAGACTGGGTATTAGAAAAATCGTGCCGATTGTTTAAAACATTGCCAAATTATCAAGAAGGACTAAAGTTATCTGTGAATTTATCTATACAACAATTAATGCAGAAACGTTTTATTTTGTCTGTACGTAGCATTTTAAAGAGAACTGGTTTTCCTCCGAACCGTTTAATATTAGAAATAACGGAAAGCATTGCAGTCCGCCATTTTGATTATATTATTGCTACATTACAAGAATTAAGAAATATGGGTGTTTTAATTGCTTTGGATGATTTCGGAACTGGCTATTCTTCCTTATATTATTTAAAACAACTACCACTGGATATTGTGAAAATTGATCGTAATTTTATTCGTGAATTTCATTATGATCACGCGCAACCAGAACGAACAATTGTAAAATCTGTTATTGAAATTGCTCATAGTTTAAATTTAGCAGTAGTTGCTGAAGGGGTAGAAACAGTAGAGCAAGAGAGTTTGTTACAATCAATGAGCTGTGATTATGTACAGGGATTTTATTATGCGAAACCTTTATCTGTAGGAGAGTTAAAAGAAAAGTTAATTACAGATTTTTAATAAAAAAGAGAAGCCAGCAGCTTCTCTTTATTTAATCCGTTTTTTGTGAGTCTTTCATTAGTACTGGATAAAGAATAAGACCTAATACGAACAATCCAATTCCTAAGAAGAACGTTTTTAAATCAGCAGTTCCCGTTTTGATAACCCAAATTGAGTATACAAATGCTAATGTAGTGATGATCCCGTCCTTTATTCGAGAACCAGGCATTATATCATACGTTTCTCCTGTAATAACCAGTTTGAATTGGTACAGAGTAGAAACTAGGTATGGAATTAAATAGGCTAATGTTGCTACGACAATAGCGAAACTATACGCTTCTGAAACAGTACCAGAAATCGTTGAAAATAAGAAAATTTGCGTCATTACATTTGTAATCAATAATGATTTTGAAGGACTACCTTTTTTATTTGTTTTCCCGAAAAACTTAGGGAAAAGTCCATTCTTTGCTGCCTGGTAAGGTACTTCTGAACTAACAACAATCCAACCAACTGTAGATCCAAATAAAGATATAAGAGCGAGTAAAGCCATGATATATGCGCCTTTATTTCCAATTGCTAAATTTAATGCGTCTACTAATGGTTTTTGAGACTCTTTTAAAGCATCTTGCGGAAGAGCTCCCATTGTAAGTAAAGTAATTGACATGTAAATAAGAAGAGCGATAATTAATCCGAAAATCGTAGCTTTTTTTACATCGCGCTGTGATTTTGCACGATTAGAAAGCATAACTGCTGATTCAATACCGATAAATGCCCAGAGTGTTGCAATAGCAGCTGAATTGATTTGTCCACCTAACGAGATGGATTGTCCTGCTTCATTCATAAAGGTTTGACCGTCTCCGAAATTAGAGGCATTGAAAATGAATAATGTAATTACAATAAACATTGTAAATCCGATAATTTTTGCAATGGTAGCAAGTAGATTCATATTTCCAGCTCGATCAATATTTTGAGAAAGAATATATTGAATTCCCCACAGCATAAGGCTACATACGAGGAAAGTTAATCCTTTTCCGAGTTCTAGTGAAAATCCGTTTATTGAAAAAAGAATTTGCTTACTTTGTAAAACTGGAAAGAATGTTGATAAATATCCAGCAAAGGAAATAATAACAGATGCTGTTGCAGCCCAGTTAGCAGCCCAATATCCCCATGCCATACTATATCCCGCAACTTTACCAGCTTTTTTTGAAGGAAACATCGCTTGAGCGTAGCTTTGTGGTCCAGCTTTTAATTCTGGTTTCCGAATCGCTAAATTTCCAAATACAAGTGCAATCATAAATACGCCAAGGCCTGTAATACTCCATGCGAGTGTAGAACCCATTGGCCCTGATACTTGTGCTAAATTTGCTGGAAGCATAAATACGCCACCGCCAACCATATTCCCGATAACAAATGCTGTTAAAACCCATAATCCCCATTTTTTCGTTTCCATTTTTGTTAACTCCTTTGTAGTAAGTTTTGCTTAAACATCATTTTTTACTAGCTTTTTGACAATAAAAAAAGAGCCATGTAGATAAAAAAATACCTACATGGCTCTTTCGCCAAAGCGTAGGTACAACGGGAATAACCCTTGTACCTACGCGTAATTTTTCCGCTAGGTTTCAAGGGTTACGTATGATGATGATGTTTTTGTGCAAATGAAACTACAGTTGTTGTATAAGTAAGCATAGTTCTTTGCTCCCTTTCTCCTCTGATTTTGAAGTTAGTATACTACATGTTTTTTTGAATGAAAAGAAAAATATAAAAATTTTTATAAAAATACGTTTTAAAGATTAAATATTTACCTATATTTTTCTTGTACTGGAAAATAAGTGAGAGATTGGCAGAAGAGTGAAGCATGTTATAATACATATAGAATTAGAAGGTGACAAGGGGCTATTGTAGATGATGAGTAAGTATGAACAAATTTATACAGAAATCAGTAAATCTATTGATAATAAACAATTAAAAGAGGGATGCAAAATCCCATCAGAAACAGAATTAATGAAGCAGTATGAGGCAAGCCGAGGCACGGTAAGAAAAGCTGTAGATTTACTGCAAGAGCGTGGATATGTGCAAAAAATTCATGGAAAAGGTGTTTTTGTTTTAAAGCGAAAAAATATTGAATTTAATTTTGGCGGTATTGTAAGTTTCCAAGAAGAAAATGAACGTTTAGGACGTCATTGTATTACGGAAGTTGTGGAAATGGACAAAGAAAAAGCCACAAAAGAAATTGCGAAATTATTAAATGTAAAAGAAAAAACAGAGATTGATCATATTAAACGTGTACGAAATATTGATGGAGAAAAAGTAATTTTAGATATAAATCATTTTGTATCTGAGTTTATTCCAGGATTAACGAAAGAAATTGCAACTGCATCGATTTATAAATACATTGAGAAAGAGCTTGGGCTACATATTAGTTATTCGCAGAGGGTAATTGAAGTACAGCCGTGTACAGAGGATGACAGAAAGTATTTAGATTTAAATGGAACAGACTATGTTGTCGTTGTGAAAAACTTTACACATTTGTATGATGGAAGTCAGTTTGAATACACAGAATCACGCCACCGTTTAGATATTTTTCACTTTTCGGATGTGGCACGCAGGAAGTAAAGAGGTGGAACAAAATATTGTTTCATCTCTTTTTTTATAAAAAAAAACACAAACTCGTATATACGAGTGTTGACTAACTTATGTATACGAGTTAATATGTAATTGTAAACGGTATCAAAAAAAGAAAAGAGGGACGGGAATATGGGGAAAGACTATCGTAAAACAGCAGAGGAAGTGTTGCAGTATATTGGTGGGAAAGACAATATTGAACAAGCTGCACATTGTGTGACGAGGCTCCGTATCGCTTTAAAAGATGAAAGTAAAATAGATAATGATAAATTACAGTCTGTTTCATTAGTGAAAGGAGCGTTTCATAACGCTGGTATATTTCAAGTTGTAATTGGTCCAGGGGATGTAGATCGTGTTTACGCTGAATTGATAACGCTTGCAGGTATGGAAGAATCGACTGTAGCTGACGTAAAAGATTCTGGAAATCAGAAGTTAAATCCAGCTCAAAAGTTTGTAAAAATATTTTCGGATGTATTTATGCCGATATTACCAGCGATCGTAACAGCTGGTTTACTAATGGGTATTAACAATCTATTAGGGGCAAAGGACTTATTTTTTGATGGGAAAAATTTATTAGATGTTTATCCGAACTTAGGCGGGCTTTGGGATTTAATTAATATGATGGCCAATACAGCATTCGTATTCTTACCAGCACTTGTCGGGTGGTCAGCAACGAAGCGTTTTGGTGGTAGTCCAATACTAGGGATTGTTATGGGATTAATGCTTGTGCACCCGGCCTTATTAAATGCTTGGGACTATGGAAAAGCAGCGACTGGTTTAGAGGGTCAAAAGATTGAGTACTTCAACATTTTAGGACTGTTCCAAATTGAGAAGGTAGGATATCAAGGACAAATTTTACCTGTTTTAGTAGCAGCTTTTGTATTAAGTAAAGTGGAAATTTTCTTAAAGAAACATGTACCAAATGCAATTCAATTATTAGTTGTACCAATTACAACAATCGTTGTGACAGGTGTGTTAGCATTAGGAATTATCGGTCCGGTTACACGTCATATTGGAGATTTATTAACAGTAGGATTAGTAGGTGTATATGAAACAGTACCAGTAGTTGGAGCAGTATTGTTTGGAGCATTATATGCACCGCTTGTAATTACAGGTATGCATCATATGTTTATTGCAATTGATTTACAATTGATTGCACAGCACGGTGGCACATTCATTTGGCCAATGATTGCTCTTTCTAACATTGCGCAAGGTAGTGCGGCACTTGCAATGTTCTGGATTTCTAAAAATCAAAATGATAAAAGTATGGCATCAACATCAGCCATTTCAGCATACTTCGGTATTACAGAACCAGCGATGTTTGGTGTGAATTTACGAAATAAGTTCCCGTTCTATGCAGCGATTATAGGGTCTGCTGTGGCAGCGATATTCATTACATTAAATGGTGTATTAGCACCTGCTATCGGAATTGGCGGATTGCCAGCATTTATTTCTATCATTCCGAAATCGATTCCAATGTTTATTGTAGGAATGATTATTGCAGTTGTAATCCCATTTACTTTAACATGGTTATTTGCAAAAAGAGTCAAACAGAAGTAGGAGGAAGTTAAACATGAAGGATTGGCATAAAAGTGTAGTCTATCAAATTTATCCGAAGAGCTTTAATAGCTATTACAATAAAGAAACCGGTGATATAAAAGGGGTTACAGAGAAACTAGATTATTTAAAAGAACTCGGAGTGGATTATATTTGGTTAACACCGATATACCAATCACCACAAAATGATAATGGATATGATGTAAGTGATTACTACAGCATTGATCCATCTTACGGAACGATGGAAGAGTTTGAAGAACTTTTAGCAGAAGCGAAAGTACGTAACATTGAGATTATGCTTGATATTGTTGTAAATCATAGTTCGACTGAACATAAGTGGTTTAAAGAAGCGAAGGAAGATAAAAATAGTCCATATCGTAATTACTATATTTGGCGTGATGAAAAAAATAATTGGCAGTCTAAGTTTGGTGGATCTGCTTGGAAATATGATGAGAAGACGGAGCAATATTATTTACATTTATTTGATGAAACACAAGCTGATTTAAATTGGGAAAATGAAAAACTTCGTGAAGAAGTATATGATATGATGCGTTTTTGGATGGATAAAGGGATAACAGGATTTCGATTAGATGTTATTAACTTAATTTCAAAAGACCAATGTTTCTTAAACGATGAAGGTAGTACTGCGACAAGTGATGGACGCAAGTATTATACAGATGGTCCGCGTGTTCATGAATATTTAAAAGAGATGAACCGAAAAGTTTTTGCAGGAAAAGATGTAATTACAGTTGGAGAAATGTCATCTACGACAATTGATAATTGTATTAAATATTCTAATCCTGAGCGTAATGAACTGAGCATGACGTTTAGTTTCCATCATTTAAAAGTAGATTATCCGAATGGTGATAAGTGGACGAAAGCAGAGTTTGATTTTATTAAATTAAAAGAGATTATGTCTAACTGGCAAATTGAAATGCAAAAGGGCGGAGGATGGAATGCGTTATTTTGGTGTAATCATGACCAGCCTCGCATCGTGTCACGCTTTGGTGATGATGGAAAATACCGAAACGAATCTGCAAAAATGTTAGCGACAGCCATGCACATGCTGCAAGGAACGCCTTATATTTATCAAGGGGAAGAAATCGGTATGACGAATCCTAAATTTGAATCCATCGAGCAATATCGTGATGTGGAATCGTTAAATATATATGATATAAAGCTAAAAGAAGGGCTATCAAAAGAAGAGATTATAGGGATTTTAAAGCAGAAATCTCGTGACAACTCTCGCACTCCGATGCAGTGGAATGAAGAGATGAACAGTGGTTTTACAACAAGTACACCTTGGATTTCAGTGGCTGAAAACTTTACAGAAATAAACGTAGAGAAGGCATTAGAAGATAAAGAGTCCGTATTTTATCATTATAAAAAGTTAATAGAACTTAGAAAAACATATGATGTAATTACAGAAGGAGAATATGCTATTTTGGATAAAAATGATCCTAAAATTTGGGCATATACTCGTACTACAGAAAGTGAAGTACTACTTGTTATAAATAACTTCTATGGAGAAGAAATAACGTACTCTGTACCAACACATGTTCAATTAGATGGAATGAAACAAGAAATACTACTGTCGAATTATAAAGATTCCAGCAAGGATATTACAAAACTTAACTTAAGACCATATGAATCAATTGTCTATCGATATACGAAATAAAAGGTTGTATGCCCACGTGGCATACAACCTTTTATTTTAAGACACCACTATACAAAATGCTTACTTCTACCTCAGGTTTGAATTTTACTTTTGCATAATCTTTATTCCAATTTTTTTTCTTCCATAAGTCAGGATGATAAGCGATAAGATGTCTTCCAATACCGAAAGCATCACAATTTGCTTTTTGTAACTTTTTCGTTATCTTTTTAGCTTCTTTCGTAAGCTGTTTAGACAATTCTTTGTTTAGTTTGGCTCTTTCATCCATTTTGTAAAGATTATCTCTCGGAGCTTCAAGCGCTATAACTTTTAATTGAAGCTTAATGTGAGCATAAACATTTCCTTTTTTATCCGTTGTTATTTTTAAGTCTCGTTTTAACTTTCGATTGCTAATTTCCATCGTTAAATAATCAGATGTCTTCTCTGATTCATCGCTAGTAAGTTTTTGGGTTATACGGGCACTTGTTCCCATTTTTCCGGTTAATAACACGAATAAAACAGAGTGTTTCAAAGGTAAATGCCCAGTTAATTTATCATCGTTAAATAAAGCTAATCCGTTTGTAATTACTTCTTTTCCTTTTATTTTTATAGAAGGGAGGGTGAAATCTTTACCAGGATCTAACATTTTTGTAGCGGCTGTTTCTAAAGTTTCTTTTGGAAATACACTCATATCTTCTAAGCTTTTCACTTTTTTCTTTAGAAAATCTCCAATTAGTAAATTTCCTACTTTCTTTTTTTCTAGTATCTCGGATGTTTCACCATCTACTGCAATAAGTTTTACTAAAGCAGTTGGGTTTGTTGGGTCACGAAAGCTGACATCTAAATAGGGTAGCATACCTTTTTTTAGAATTTTGGTTCCTAGTAATTGAACACCATATTTGAAATAGCGAATGTTTCCAGTCACATTTTTTTTTATGGCATCGCTTGTATCCCTTATATTATGCCCGGTTGCTGAATGTATTTCATTTTCGAATGAAGATTGCTCTCCGCTCGAACTTTTTACGAGCTCAATTGTTTGCTGGAGTTTATTCTCTTCCGTAATATCAGATCCAATACTATAAGCTAACCTTGCTTCTCTTAATGGTTCTTGATCCCAACAGCCAGAAAGGAGGGAACTAGTACATAATATAAAAAGTAATTTAACTCTTTTTTTGAACATACTGTTCTCCTTTCTTCTTTCTTATTACTGAATAAAGTAGAAATAAAAAAGGGAGGACAACGATGAAAATATAGGTGAACTTATCAGTGAAAGTTGCAATTACTTTTAATTCTTCAGGTGTATCTATAAATAAGGCTACACTAAAAGCAATAATACCAACGATTGGAACAGCCTTTTTATGATTAGCAAGGTTGAATATATGGCCAATTCCGATTGAAGCAGCATAATAATAACTAGCAATAGAAGCCACAACTGTTATCATCCATATTGGAATGAATAGTAAATCAGTCCGGTCTATAATCCCGATATGCAAGGAGCGTAATAAGTAAGCAACTGGTTCTGGAATAAGTTCAATTTGTTTTGGACTAAATACGATAAAGCAAATCCAAACAGTAAAAGTATAAAAAAGAGTTACAAATCCATTAGCGATAGAAATGGCCTTTAGTTTTTCCACAGAATTCCCATTTACTTTTGGGAAAGCGATAAGAATAATTTCAAAACCATACATGGCTGTAATTGTTTCTTTGGATGCTTGAATAATATTCCACCATCCAGCCTCTGTAATGGGAAAAATATAAGAAAAATCAGCTCGTGTAAGCCCTAGGGCAATTAAAAGCGCCATAGGTAAAATGAGAATAGAGGCCATGACATAAAATCGTACGATGACTTTAAACGTATTATAAGCTACATAACAACAAGCTATTGTAAATAGCATAAGAATGGCATACCACGGAGTTGCTTGTAATATCCACACTTTAATGACATTACAAACATTTAACATAACCGTCATACCGATAAGGGTAAAATAAAAAACATAAGCAAAACCTAATAGTTTTCCAAACTTATTACCAAATAGCATACAAACACTTTCATACATATCAGCATCAGGAAATCGTTTTAAGAAAAGCCACATAAGTAAAATGATAAGTTGAATTGCCAATCCAGCGATGAGTGCAGAAATCCATCCACCACCTTTAGCAATTGGGTGAAGACGGTTTGGTAGAGAAAGTATGCCGACACCGATTTGGCATTGAATAACGAAAAAGGTAAATTGAACTAGCGAGATTTTACTTTGCGTGTTTGTCACCGTCCTCATCCTCTCTCGTTACATGTTGGCGCTGCATTTTTTTCGGTTTTGGATCATGTGGTCGTTCCCAAAATGACCAAATTGGAAGTCTTACGAAAGAATCTTTCATATCCTTTATCCGCATTGGTGCAAGGGGAGAAAGATATGGTGTATGAAAAGAATGAAGCTGACATAAGTGAACGAAAGTTATAATTAGACCGAATGATATTCCTACATATCCGAATATAGCAGCAAGGAGCATTAACGGAAAACGAAGAATCCGAACGGCGGAACTCATATCATTTGATGGAACGAGAAAAGATGAGATTGCAGTTAAAGCTACAACGATAATCATTGTATAAGAAACGAGGCCGGCTTTTACAATTGCATCACCAATTACTAAACCACCTACAATACCGATTGTTTGTCCAACGCGGCTCGGTAGACGAATACCAGCTTCCCGTAATAATTCGAAAATTAACTCCATTAAGAGAGCTTCAAAAATAGGTGGGAGTGGTACTTTCTCTAATGAAGCTTTAATTGTGTACACAAGTTCGAGCGGCAACACATCAGGATGAAAAGCGACAGTTGCAATATAGAAAGCTGGTAAGAGAAAGGCAATTAAAAAACTTACTAAACGAATCATTCGGACGAAAGAACCGACAATCCAGCGGTTATTATAATCATCTGGTGATTGATAGAAAGCGAATAACGTAACAGGTACGATAAGTGCTGTTGGATCTCCGTCAGATAAAATAGCAACTCGTCCTTCCATTAAATTTGCTGCGACTCTATCTGGACGCTCTGTATTTAATTGCTGCGGAAATGGCGAGAAAGACGTATCTTCTATAAATTCTTGTATGTATCCTGGTGACATAAGTGCATCCGTTTTAATCGTTTCTAATCTTCTTTTCACTTCTGTAACTAAATCGTCATTCGCTATATTTTGCATATAAGCAATTGCCACTTTCGTGTGCATTTCTTCACCGATTGTAAAATACTTAACAACTAAATTTGGACTCTTAATGAGTTTGCGAATAGAGGTTAAATTAGTTGCTAAATCTTCTACAAAACCGTTATGCGGTCCACGGACAACTCCCTCATTATCAGGTTCGGTTATATCTCTTTTTAAAGATAAAGCTGTTTCGAAAATACAAAAACTGTCGACATGTTCATGGAAATATAATGATTTACCTTGTAATAAGAGCTGTACACCATAATTTAAATTTGTTTCTTTTTTCATATTTAATGTGGAAAAAGCTTTATCTAAAGACAAATCTGACCGCGTTAATAATGGCTCAAGAGCTAATTGATGAATTAAATTTGGGTCTGCTAAAGATTCGATATATAAGATTGTCCCTTTTCCATTTTGAAAAGGGATATCTAATTTTTTTATATCATCTGAGTGACAGAGCTTATTTTCAATGTAATTAATGTTTTCCGGAAGTGATGGAAACATATGCTTTTGGTTTTTACTCTCTTGTTGTTCTTTTTGCTCTGTCATAATTTCCACCTCTTTTAGAATAAAGTTACTTCTGTTAATTTTTGCTTTTTGTGAGAAATTTATGCTTGGATTATTTTTAAAAAAGTAGCTTGAAAGTTACGTTACGTCATCTTTTATACTGTAGAAAATAGGATATAGGGGATGATATAGATGACTTTGAGGCATATGTGGGGATGGAAAGAAATTTTATATTTATTAGTTTTCGTATTTCTTATTGTCCCAATAACAGTTGAATCTCTTTTTTATGAATATGCTTTAAAAATAATAGGGAACTCATTATATGCGGGAGTATTAATGGGATTTATAATGGCGGTGATATTTACTACTGTAGTTTATCTTTTTTGTATAAAAAGATATCAACTGTCTTGGAAAGATATTGGAATTCGAAAGCTTTCATGGAAAGATTTTTTATGGACAGTTATAGCATTGATTACCTTAATTGTAGTTAGTGTTGCTGTATTAATGATAATGGAGAAAATGGGTATTTCTTTTGAAAATAGTAAAACGGAGACGGTTCAAAATGATAAATCAATATATTCGTTCTGTATCGCGGTAATTGGAGCAGCAGTTATATCACCAATTTATGAAGAGATTTTATATCGAGGTGTTTTTTATACATTTTTTCGTGATAGATATGGTATATGGGGTGGAGTGCTTATAAGTTCTATAATATTTACCGTTGTTCATATTCCAACATATAACACATTACCAGTGAATTTTTTTAGTGGAGTAGTATTTGCGTGGTTATATGAGAAAACAAATTCTATTTTATCAGCTATAATTGCCCACGCACTATTTAATTTCATAGCAGTACTTTTAACATTTGTGTCGAATTAAGAAGATATATAGGAGGGATACATATGGAAATAGCTGTAGAACGTGTTTTTACAAAAGAGATTTTAAAAAGAGCGGCGAGTTTGTTTCATGTAGCAGTGGAAGAAAAACCACTTGGAGATTTTGAAAATTATATTTTTAAGGCGAAGGGCGATCGTGGTGAAGATTACGTATTACGTTTAACCCACTCTTCTCATCGTTCAAAAAAAGAAGTCGAAGCTGAACTAGATTTTTTACGGTATGTTGCGGAGCATGGGGCAAAGGTAGCAGGACCTCTTAACTCAACTTCTCAAAATCTTGTAGAAGAAATTGGAGCGGAAGATGGCACTTTCTTTTTTGCTTCTTTATTTACATATGCAAAAGGTGAGCAAGTAAAAGGGGAAGGATCGCCTTATTGGGGAGATGATTATTTTGAAGCATGGGGAAAAGCGATTGGACAACTGCATCGCCTAACAATGAGCTATCCTAAAACAGACTATCGTGATACGTGGGAAGAAGACGAAAGTGGAATTGTTAATGAATTAGAAGATGATCAAGTGAAAAAGATTGCAGCGGTATTAATGGATGAGATTAAGGCCCTTCCAGTTGAAAGAGAAACGTTCGGTCTTATGCACGGTGATATCCATCCCGGTAATTTTCATTATGATGGTAAAGAGCTAACAATCTTTGATTTTGATGATGCGGCTTATAATTACTTTATACATGATTTAGCGATGGTTCTCTATTACTCTATTCTATTTACACCATGGACAGCGGAAGAGAAGACAGACTTTGCTCGTAAACAGCTACAAGTGTTACGAAAAGGCTATGAGCATGAGCACAGACTGGCGGATAGTTGGTATGAATCGTTACCGTTGTTTTTACGTCTACGTGATGTTGGTTTATACGGTACACTTCAAAAGAAGTTTAAGGGGAAAGGTATGCCAGATAACTTCCGAGAATTATCAGAAGAGCTATATGAAAGAATTATAAAAAGAGAAGCAATTGTGAATATATAATACATTTAGTTCGAAACAAAGTATATAAAACAAATATATACTTTGTTTTTTTATACAAAAATATGTTTACTTTATTAAAATAATATTGTCCTAGATTCAGTATACACTTATAATTTTATATATATTCTGAATATTCTTTATAAAGAAGGAGGGGGAATGTTGGAAGCTTTCGTGAATTGGTTAAATAATATTGTTTGGAGTCCAGCACTTGTTTATTTATGTTTAGGAGTAGGTTTATATTTTTCCATTCGAACGAGGTTTTTACAAGTAAGGCATGTAGGAGAAATGGTGAAGCTGACATTTCAAGGTGAAAAATCAGAGGCTGGTGTTTCTTCATTTCAAGCGTTAGCACTTTCGTTATCAGGACGCGTTGGGACGGGGAATATAGCTGGGGTAGCAACAGCGGTTGCCTTCGGTGGACCAGGAGCTGTATTTTGGATGTGGGCAGTGGCCTTTTTAGGAGCAGGATCAGCTTATATAGAATCTACATTAGCGCAAATATATAAGACGAAACATCAAGGACAGTTTCGTGGTGGACCTGCTTATTACATTGAAAAAGGTTTAGGTGTGAAATGGTATGCATTAGTATTCGTTGCAGCGACAATTCTTGCAACGGGGCTTTTACTGCCAGGTGTGCAGGCAAATAGTATTGCTGTAAGTTTAGAAACAGCTTTTGGAATTAACACTACCGTATCAGGGGCTTTATTAGTTGTTGTACTAGCTATTATCATCTTCGGTGGAGTAAAGCGAATTGTTAACGTTGCACAAGTTGTCGTACCGTTTATGGCAGTTGGTTATATTTTAGTAGCTTGCGTTATTGTTGCTATGAATATTGAAAAGTTGCCAGAAGCATTTATGCTAATTATAAGAAGTGCTTTTGCATTAGAAGCGGCTTTCGGTGGTATTATCGGTTTAGCAATTTCTTGGGGAGTAAAACGAGGTATTTATTCCAATGAAGCAGGGCAAGGAACTGGACCACATGCAGCAGCAGCAGCTGAAGTATCACATCCAGCTAAGCAAGGTTTAGTGCAAGCATTTTCCGTTTACATTGATACATTATTTGTTTGTTCAGCAACAGCATTTATGATGATTATTACAGGCATGTATAACGTATTTGATGCAAGCGGAAAAAACTTTATCGTTAATAAATTAAATGGCGCTCAGCCAGGACCAGGATATACACAGGCGGCGGTAGAATCTGTTTTCCCTGGATTTGGAAACGGTTTCGTTGCAATCTCGTTATTATTCTTCGCGTTTACAACAATTATGGCGTATTACTACATTGCAGAAACGAATATCGCGTACTTAAATCGTGATAAAGACCGTCCTTGGTTGTCTATTGTACTAAAATTTGTTTTTTTAGGAGCTGTATTCTACGGCTGTATTAAAACAGCAGCAACGGCGTGGGCTTTAGGTGATATCGGTGTAGGAATTATGGCATGGGTAAATATCATTGCGATTTTATTATTACAAAAACCTGCATTAGTCGCATTAAAGGATTATGAAAAACAGAAAAAAGAAGGAAAAGATCCAGTATTCGATCCGCAGCCATTAGGAATTAAAAATGCTGATTTTTGGGAGCATGAATACGGGAAAGATAAGAAAGAAGAAGTATCTTAATAGAATAGAAATGAAGAAGCAAAGGGGAAACCCTTTGCTTTTTTTATGGACAAATTGAAGCTAAAAGTTATTTTTGGGACTATTTTTGAATATAAAAAGAATGTACATGCGTTGTTAGGGGAAGGGGGAGTATGTTGATAGAATTTCGTAATGTAAATAAATATTATGGTAATTTTCAAGTTTTGAAAAATATTAATGTGCAAGTGAAAAAAGGAGAAGTGGTAGTAGTTGTCGGGCCTTCAGGATCAGGAAAAAGTACATTGCTTCGATGTATAAATCAATTAGAGGCAATTACAGATGGAGAATTAATTGTACAAAATACAGAGGTACACAATAAAAAGACGGACATGAATGAATTGCGGCGAAATATTGGGATGGTCTTTCAACATTTTTATTTATACCCACATAAAACAGTTCTGCAAAATATTACACTAGCACCGATTAAAGTAAATAAAGTTTCCAAAGAAGAAGCAGAGAAAACAGCGATGTTTTATTTAGAGAAAGTAGGAATCCCGGAGAAGGCTAATGTATATCCGCATCAATTATCCGGAGGACAACAGCAAAGAGTAGCAATTGCTAGAGGACTTACGATGCAGCCGGAAATTATGCTGTTCGATGAGCCTACGTCTGCTCTTGATCCGGAGATGATCGGGGAAGTACTTGATGTTATGAAAACGCTAGCTAAAGAAGGGATGACAATGGTCGTTGTCACGCATGAAATGGGATTTGCGCGAGAAGTAGCAGATCGGATTTTATTTATGGATGATGGTCAAATTATTGAAGATACGACACCGGCGCAATTTTTTGCAAATCCTGAACAAGAAAGAGCTCGTTTATTTTTAAGTCGGGTGCTAAATCATTAGAGGAGGAATTTCATGCTTAAAATGAAAAAGTTATTTACTTTAATCATATTTTCATGTTTATTCGTGCTTGTTGTTGCTGGATGCGGAAGTAAGAAAGATGAGGCAAAGGAAACAAATACGAAGCAAGGCGGGGCTGTTGAGCAAATTAAGAAACGAGGAAAATTAGTAGTCGGGGTGAAGAATGATACGAATTTATTTGGATTAAAAAATCCTTCAACAGGGCAAGTAGAAGGATTCGATGTTGATGTTGCGAAGGCACTTGCGAAAAAAATTCTTGGAGATGAAAAGAAGCTAGAGCTGAAAGAAGTAACGTCTAAAACACGTATTCCAATGCTGAAAAATGGTGATATTGATGTAATTATTGCGACAATGACAATTACGGAAGAGCGCAAAAAAGAAGTGGATTTCTCAGATGTATATTTTAAAGCCGGACAATCGTTACTTGTGAAAAAAGGAAGCAATATTAAGAGCATCGATGATATAAAACAAGGCGTTAAAGTATTAGCTGTAAAAGGATCAACATCTACAAATAACATTCGTCAAAAGTCACCAGAAGCGACTGTATTAGAATTTGAAAATTATAGTGAGGCATTTACAGCGTTAAAGGCAGGTAAAGGTGATGTGTTAACGACAGATAATGCAATCCTTTACGGAATGGCAAAACAAGATTCTAATTATGAAGTAGTAGGAAAAATTTTCACAGATGAACCGTACGGAATTGCAGTGCAAAAAGGTGCAGACGATTTAACGAAAGAGATTAATAACTTACTAAAAGATATGAAGGCGAGCGGGGAATACGATAAATTGTATGAAAAATGGATCGGTCAAAAACAAGAGAAGTAAAGTGAAACTTTATTTTTCTTGATAAATAGTAAAAGTGAGAGGATGAGAGTGCTCATCCTCTTCTTGTAAAGAAAGAGGGGAGAATATGTGCCTGATTTTTCTATATTAACGAATAACATTGATATGTATTTAGAAGGATTTAAATATACAGTTATGTCTAGTGTAATTGCATTGATAGGCAGTTTTATTTTAGGAGTAATTTTGGCAGTAATGCGCATCGCACCGATTCGTATTTTAAATTGGGTAGGTTCAGCTTTTGTAGAGTTTGTAAGAAATATTCCACTCGTATTAATTGCATTTATATTTTATTTCGCGTTACCTGTAATAGGAATTACTTTAAATGGTTTTGTAGCAGGAACAGTTACGCTTACTGTATATACAGCAGCGTTTATTGCGGAAGTTATTCGCGCTGGTATTCTATCAGTCGAGAAAGGTCAGATGGAAGCAGCACGTTCCTCAGGATTGACTTATACGCAAGCAATGTACCATGTCGTTTTACCTCAAGCTATGAAAATTGTAATTCCCCCTTTAGGAAACCAGTTTCTCAATTTAGTTAAAAACTCCTCAATACTTGGAATTATTGCTGGTGCTGATTTAATGTATCAAGGAGATTTAATTTCAACGAAGACGTTTGTTACGTTTGATGTATATATATTTGTCGGGATGTTTTATTTAATATTAACAATTCCGCTCAGTATGCTAGTGCGTTATTTAGAAAAACGCTTAGCAAAGGAGGCGGTGTAAATGGATTTTAAGGGAGCAATTACAGGGGATCATATTCTATTTTTATTAAAAGGATTACTTATAACGTTAGAGGTAGCGCTCGTAGCAATTGTACTTAGCTTTATTATTGGTAGTGTAATAGGGATATTGCGCTACATGAAAATACCTGTCGTCTCACAAGTATTAGGAATTATCGTTGAAGTAATTCGAAATTTACCACTACTTTTGATTATATTTTTCACGTATTTTGCACTACCAGAAGCAGGCTTGAAATTAGAAATTATAACAGCTGTAATTGTTGCTTTAACAATATTTGAAGCAGCAATGATATCTGAAATTGTTCGAAGTGGTCTATTATCGATTGAAAAAGGACAAATTGAGGCCGCAAGATCTTCAGGATTAACGTATGTGCAAGCGCTTTGGCATATCATTTTACCACAAGCATTAAGGAGAATGGTTCCACCGCTTGTCAGTCAATTTATTTCATTGCTGAAAGATACAGCATTAGCAGTTGTTATATCACTGCCAGAGCTTATGCATAATGCTCAAATTATTAGCGGGCAAAATGTGAATTATATGATTCCAACGTTTATGGTAGTAGCTTGTATGTACTTTATCGTAAATTATAGTTTATCAATTTTATCCAGAAGATTAGAACTTCGTTAACCCTTACAATATATGTAAGGGTTTTTCCTTGTTTCTCCTTATTTTCCTCTAAATAGAATCTAAATCTAGCTATAATTAGATTTTTTATATTATTTTATCAGAAAAGTTTTAATTTTATATAGAAAATGTAATCGCTTTCGTGTATATTTTTATTATCAGAAAATTTTAACAAGATATAGGGGTATTTGTAGGGGGAGGATTTAGATGCAGCAACCAACGAATGAGAAATTACATCGTACGATGAAGAGTAGACATTTATTTATGATCGCACTAGGTGGTGTAATCGGGACTGGTTTTTTCTTAGGTTCAGGTTACACCATTAATCAGGCTGGACCAGGGGGGGCCATCCTTTCCTATTTAGTGGGCGGATTTATTATGTATTTAACAATGCTTTGTCTTGGAGAGTTAACAGTAGCGATGCCGGTTTCAGGATCTTTCCAAAAGTATGCAACGAAGTTTATTGGACCAGGAACGGGCTTTATGATTGGCTGGTTATACTGGCTCGGCTGGGCAGTAACAGTAGGTCTAGAATTAACGTCAATAGGTTTAATGATGAAAAGATGGTTTCCAAATGTTGATGTTTGGGTATGGTGCCTTGTATTCGGTGTTATTTTATATGCTTCAAACGCAATTTCGGCAAAAAGTTATGCTGAATTAGAATTTTGGTTTTCTAGTATTAAAGTAATTACAATCCTTGCATTTGTTGTTCTTGGTGGTAGTGCATTATTAGGATTTATATCATATGACGGAAAAGAAGCAGCACCTCTTTTCTCTAACTTTGTAAGCGATGGTGGACTTTTCCCGAATGGACTAGCTGCCGTATTACTTACAATGATTACAGTTAACTTCTCGTTCCAAGGAACAGAGTTAATCGGAATTGCAGCGGGAGAAAGTGAAAATCCAGAAAAAACAATTCCACGTGCGATTCGTAATACAGTATGGCGCATTATGTTATTCTTCATTTTAACAATGACGATTTTAGTAGGATTAATTTCTTGGAAAGAAGCAGGCGTAATTGAAAGTCCATTCGTAGTTGTATTTGATAAAATCGGTATTCCATATGCAGCTGATATTATGAACTTCGTTATTATTACTGCGTTATTATCTGTAGCGAACTCTGGATTATATGCAGCGACGCGTATATTATGGTCACTTGCAAATGAAGGAATGGCACCAACTTCCTTCCAGAAAGTAAATAAGCGTGGTATTCCAATTACTGCGCTAGTCGTAACGATTGCGGTAGCTGGATTATCCCTATTCACAAGTTTCCTTGCAGAAGATACAGTATACATGTACTTATTATCAATAGCTGGTTTATCAGCTGTTTCAAGTTGGATCATTATTGCTCTATCGCAACTTCGCTTTAGAAGTCAGTATATAAAAGGCGGAGGAAAGTTAGAGGACTTAAAGTATAGAACACCACTATACCCGATTGTTCCAATTTTAGCTTTAATTACAAATAGCATCGTTGTTATTAGTTTAGCGTTTATTCCTGAACAAAGAATGGCGTTATACTGTGGTATTCCATTTATCATTTTCTGCTATATATATTATTATTATTATATGAGTAAGAAACGGCAGAAACCGATGAAAGTGGAGATGGACAAAACAAATGAAACTAACAATCAAACACGATGATATAAAGGCAGATTTATCGTACGGTCAATTAGCGATTGGAAAAGAAAACGGGTATTCACCGTTACAATTACTCGTTTCTTCTATCGCAGGATGTAGTGCAATTGTCTTTCGAACGATTTTAGAAAAAAAACGTATTACATACGATACGTTTACAATTGAAACTGAAATTGGTAGAAGTGAAGCTTTATCAAAACCAGTTGAAAGTGTTCATTTGCACTATAAAATTAAAGCACAAAACATTACAAAAGAGCAATTGGACAAGGCACTACAACTTGCAGTGAAAAATTGTACGATTGTTCAATCGGTAAAAGATAGTATAAAAGTTACGGAAACAATTGAACTAATAAAATGAAACATAAAAACGTGAGAGCCGTATTCTCACGTTTTTATGTTTTAGAAAGAGGGGAAAGTGTAATGGACTGTTTAGGTTGTAAATTAGCAAACGAAGAGGGAAAAATATATAAAGTATATGAAGATGATTATGTAACTTGCTTTTTAGATCATGCGCCTTTCTACCCAGGACATACTTTAATTGTGCCAAAGCAACATGTTGTAGAAGTAGATGAATTAGATGATGTTGTAGCAAAATCAATTACGGATGCTTCTAAGATTATTGCAAAAGCGATTAAGTCATTATATGAACTTGACGGAATTACAATTTGCCAAAATGGTGGAATCTTTAACGAACTTACGCACTATCATGTGCATGTTGTACCGAGATATAAAGAGCGTTCGTTTGCTGAGTTTTATACGGTACAACTGGGAGAAGAGCAGAATCATAACTTGGAAGAGACAAAGAATTTGTTAAAAGAAGCGATAGAGCAAATGCTACTTACTGAAAAGGTATAAGAGGGATGTTCTTAATGGAACAGTCAGGGAAATTCTAATATAAAAAAGCCCAATTTCTCAGTTACAATAGAGAAATTGGGCTTTTTTCATTCTATTATTCGGTTTTATCTATTAAAGAATACTGCAGTGTCACAAAGTATATCGCTCATTCGTTATATAGAGTGAGAGGAGGAATTATATGAAAGTTACAAATAACGATTATGAAAAGATGGAAGAGCTATACGAGTTGTACGAACAAAAAATTTATTATGTAGCGTATTCTATTTTAAATAATATTCAGCAGGCTGAAGATGCGGTTCAAGAGACGTTTATTATTCTTTATAAGAACTTAGAAAAACTTCATAGCTTGAACACGCAAGAGCTTAAACGCTATATTTTGAGGGTCGCGAAAAACAAGGCGATTGATAGTTACCGGAAAAATAAACGACATGAAACATTTTTAGAAGAATATGAAAGAGAATCAATAGAAGCAGTAGATGAAAATATTGAAGAGTGGGAAAAACGTAAAATGTCTGAGGTTCAAATTGATACATTGCTAAAAGAGTTAAATGAGTCTAATAGACAGGTGTTTAAGTACAAAGTCTTCTATAACTTAACGTATCAAGAAATTTCAAGTGTCATGGGGATAACCGAGGCTACTGTCCGCAAGCAGTTTGAGCGTGCTCGAAAACGAGTTCAAAATATGATAGGAGGTATACAACATGACGAATTCAAAGAACTCCAAAGAAATGTATGATTTTGCCGAAAAGATTGCTTTAGATGATTTTGATAAACTCGAAGAACAACATGAATTTTCACATACATATACGCGCAAAAAGAAATTGTTTATGGAGGAAATGAAGTTGAAAGATGGACAACCTCGGAAAAAGCGTAAAAGACATCGTATGTTAATCGCTGCTGCTTGCTTATTGATTGGTATGCCGACAACCGTTTTTGGTGCAGTGAAAGTCTATAATATGATTGTCCAAAAACAAAATTACGAAGTAAATGTTTCAGTAACAAACAAGGACTCGAAAAAGAGTGATAAGTGGTATAAGTTGAAGATTGGTAAATTGCCAGAAAATATGGAAGCAATTGATGATAGTGCTATGAAATATTCATTTAAAGATAACTACGCAATGGGAGGATTTTCATTCGCTCTTCGGAGGGTAGGGGAAAATACAGATTTTCAAACTCTGTATTCGAAAAGTTACGAAGAAAAAGAGATAAATGGTAGGAAAGCAGTAATTGTCCATAAAGAAACAGGAAACAAAAATGTAATGTTCGATAGAAAGGTCTTTCTCTTTTTTGAGAAAGAAGGGATTATGTTAGAAAGTTATATTGGATCCGATATAAACGAAGAACAAATGATGGATGTGTTAGGGAACATTTCACTTGAGCCTACGTCAAAAGAAAAGGCATCACATATAATAGATTATGATGAAAATCGTTTTAGCAAAGCAGAGGAACCTAAAAAAACTAAGGTTATTCCTTTGAAAAAAGATAGTAAACGACTATTTCATGTAGGGCAAAAGGTTCCAGTAACGATAACGATGGATGATAGTCAAGTTGAATATGTGATAGAAAAAGTTGAAGTATTTGATTCAATCAAAGATTTTAAACAAGAGAACTTTTATGAACTTGGCTTAGGAATACTAAGCAGGAATCAGGCTTTGGATCAAGGGGGACAATTAATACCATATAGACGGGACAAATATAAAATTGGAAATGGTAAAGATTCAATTGATCAATTAGTAGAATCAAAATTAATTCATCCTAAATTTGTCTACCTAACAACAACAGTGAAAAATATAGGTAAACAGGCGACAGAAGAAATCTATATGCATCCATCTATAAAGCTGCTTAAATCTGAAGGTAATGCATGGAACTATGCTAAAGAAGATGGAATTGCCGAGAAAAATATTATGACGGGCGAAGTTGATTACTTAGAACCTCATGGAGACGGAAAAGGTTTTTACAATATTGGCAGTATCCGACCAGGAGAAACGGTAAAAGTTAACTTAGGCTATTTTGTAGATGAGGATAAACTAGACTCAATCTTCCTTGATGCTTTCCATTACAGAGGGAATGGTGGCACTGAAAATATGAATGCGTCATATCGTTGGTGGATTGATATTCGTCAACAGTCAAAACAATAGGAACAAATACACAAAAAGCTGCTTATATTTAGCAGCTTTTTTCGTCTTCATACATATGTAAAACTTCTTTTGCACGTATACGTAAACCATCTATCAATTCTTTCGGTTCTAAAACTTTTGCATCTTTTCCAAGTCTATAAAATAAAGGAGTAATAAAGTTAATCTCACCTTTATCAATTGTTGAATTTATATATCCTGTTCCATCCTCGTTTACTATAACGAATTCCTCAAGATAAGGAACGCTTTTACATTGGCGTACGCCTTCTGTTTTCAGTAAAACATGCAACTGAGTAGGACTGTGTACTACGTTAGAGTTAGAGGAAAACCACTCTTCTAAATTCATGAATGTATCCTCATTTTCTTCCGTTGATAATATAGAAAGAATACGATCAATGCGATACAGTAATACTTTTTTCCTGCCATAGTCATAGGACGGTAAGTACCATAGCCCGTCATGAGCATATACACCGATAGGATGAACATGTTTTGTTTTTATCCCTGATTTAGATTCGTATTGAAAGTGTAAATTTTTATTTTCAATAGCGGCAGTTAACGCGTCGTTTAAAAGTGGTGTCTCAATTGTTCTCTTCGGATTCCAAAAGGCGATATAAGAATGTATTTTATCAACTTTCGCTTTCGCATCATGTTGTAGAGAGCTATACAGTTTATGCGTAACAGAATGGATCTCTGTATTAAAAGGCAGGTCTCGGTAGTAGCTTAAAGATTGAAAGGCAAAAAAGATGGAGACCGCTTCTTCTTCCGTAAATAAGATAGGTGGAATGACCCTATTTGTTAATACTTTATATCCTCCATTGCGACCTTGTTCAGCGTAAATGGGCAATCCCATATCACTTAAATCTAAAATGTATCTATGGACCGTACGAACGGAAATATTAAATTCATCAGCTATTTCTTGAGCTGTAAATGCTTTTTTCGCAGAAGCAAATATAAGAATATCTAATAAGCGTTTAGCTTTTGACAAATGTATCACCTTTTTCTTTTTAACATGACATAAAGTGTCATGTTTTATTGTTAGTATATTGTTTACATCATATGTTATCAAGATGAGATACAAGGAGGAAAAGATATGTCACGTGAAATAGTTTTATTTATAGCGGCGAGCTTAGATGGATATATTGCGAAAGAAAATGATGATTTAGAGTGGTTAATGGAAACGGAAGGAGAGGGAGATAACGGTTATACAGAAATGTACGAAACGATTGATACAATAATTATGGGAAAGAAAACGTACGATTATGTAGTAGAGCATATGGAAACATTCCCGTACTTAGATAAAGCATGTTATGTTTTTTCTCGTTCAGAAAAAGGTTCAGACGGAAACGTGGAATTTGTAAATGAAGATGTAGTGGAGTTTACAAAAAGGCTAAAAGCACAAGAAGGATCTAAAATATGGATGGTTGGTGGAGGGAGTCTACTGAGAGAGTTCTTTAAGAATAATCTAATTGATGAATATGTTGTCACGATTACCCCTCACATATTAGGTTCTGGAGTTCCGTTATTTCAAGAGAAGAATCCGGAAATTAATTTAACTTTAACCGATACGAAACGATTTGGACAATTTGTAAATTTATATTATAAAGTAAAATGATAAAGTGAAACTTTAATCAGTGGGGGTTTTGTTCATCTCCCACTGATTATTAGTTGAACCAATCGGGCTTTTACGGGCAGTTGATCCCCCACCTAACTTCTTTGCTTCCGCTGAATTTTGATGTAGGGGTCTTACTGCCCGTTAATGCGGGATAAAAAAACACGACTATTGATGATAGTCGTGTTTTTTTATGGATGGTAATGAAATTGTAAAACAAGATCCATGATCAACTTTACTCGTGACAGTAATCGTCCCGCCGTGTAGTTCTACAATTTCTTTTACGATAGATAGCCCTAAACCAGTTCCCCCTGTAGATCGTGTTCTTGCTTTATCGACACGGTAAAAACGGTCGAAAATGTGAGGGAGGTCTTCAGGCGGAATACCTTCGCCTTCATCTTCAATTGTAATGGAAATACGTTTATGTTCTTCTGTAACAGAAATATTTATATGAGAATGTTCTTTTGAATGTCTATAAGCGTTATTTAAAATGTTTATTATCACTTGTTCAAATCGCTGTTCATCTAAGTTTACTAGCAGTGTAGGAGGACAAGAGAAAGAAACTTTAATGTATCTTTCTTTATATATGGCGTTCACTTTTTTAGCTATGCGAGTAAGGAAGGTGTGTAAATGCACTTCCTTTACTTGAATAGAAAAGTTATGCTGTTCCATTTGTGCAAGTGAAAATAAATCTTGAACTAAGTTTGTAATGTAATCAGATTCATCTTTTATAATCGATAAATATCGCAAACGTTGCTCAGGAGAGGTGCTTTTTTTTAAAGCAATGTCAGCATAGCCTCGTACGTATGTTAAAGGTGTTCGTAATTCGTGAGCAACACTTGCTAGAAATTCACTTCGCTCTGTTTTCATATAATGTAGATCATTTGCGAGCGTTTGAATAGATGATGCTAGTTCACCAATTTCGTCATTTCGACTAGTTGTTAATGAAACAGATAAATCGCCTTTACTCATTTTTTCAGTGGCATGTTTCATGTGTAACAATGGTTTTGTTAATAAACGTGATAATAGGAAAATTGTGATGACTGTGAGTAGAAACGTGATGGCACCAGCAATAATGAATTGTTTCGTTAATCCATTAACCAGCTCTTCAATTGATCCTGTTCCAAGAAACATGTACACATAGCCTTCATGTTTTCCATCTACTACAATGGGGCTAACTGTACATATATAATTAGATGTTTTCCAGTGATTTTCTATAATCGCTCCGTTATGGTCTGTTCGAGTTTGCATTTTACTAATATGATCTTTGATAGTCGAGTTTATTTCGTTAGATTTAGCTAGTATTTTTTTATTTGTATTTGTAATAACGACAGTTGTTTCAGCTTCAGATTCCATTAATGCTACGTGAGAGATGGTTTGTTCATCATAATATTTTTCAAGTACATCCCGGTGACTATTTCCTCGCTTTAATAAAGCCGTCATTTCTTCATTTACTCTAGTGTTTACGAGGCTATAATAAAGCAAAATAAAGAGAACACTTTCAATTAAAATTGTAACAATTAAAAAATAAAATCCGAATTGAATAGAAATTCGCTTCATTGTTTCGCTCCTAAATATTCGGTATCAACCCACCTATAACCTACCCCATACACAGTTTTTAAATGATGATCAATAGGGAAATTTGCTTTTCGCAATTTATCACGCAAATTACGAATATGTGAATCGACTGTGCGATCTTCTGTATTTGTGTTTAATCCCCAAATTCGTTCAATGAGCTGATCACGGCTTAATACATAATTCACATGGCGTAAAAATAACCCGAGTAAAGAGAATTCGATCGGTGTGAGAAGAAGTTCTTCATTATGTACAGAAGCGAAGTGTTTTGTTTCATCCCATACAATACCGTGATATTGGATTTGTTTATGTTCATTTGTACGTCTTAAAACGGCTTCAATTCTTGCGAAAAGTTCTTCTTCATGGAAAGGTTTCGTTACGTAATCATCCGCTCCGAGTTTTAATCCTTGGATGACATCTACTGTTTGATCACGAGCGGTAACCATAATAATAGGAACGTTACTAAATGAACGGATTCTTTTGCACGTTTCCCATCCGTCCATCTTTGGCATCATAATATCGAGTAAAACAAATTTAAAGTTTCGATTTTCTATATGTAAAATAGCTTCTTCTCCGGAAGTCGCACATACGCAGTTATATCCAATTGGAGTAAGATAAAGCGTTAATAATTCAAGCATTCTCGGTTCATCGTCTACGAGCAGTATATCAATCATAGAGAGCCCTCCATATTTATAATCGTTACTTAAAGTGTAATGCAAAATCATGAAGAAATGGTGCAGATTATGATGTGTCTGCATAATTTCTTCAGAATTGCTTGTTATTGTGGAGTTGAAATTACATTTTAGGTAATCATATTGGCTCAAAAATGATTAATACGGAGGCGGTATAGTGAAAAAAATGACCCGAATTTTTGGGATAACAATAATTACAGCAGTTGGTCTTGCTGCATGTGGGCAAACGAATACAGACCATAAAAATCATGAATCTACAAAAGAGAAGAAAACAGAGCAAAAGGAAATGAAAATGAATCAGGAGGTAACGGCGCCAAAAGAAATGAACGAAGGGGCATCGAATGATTTATTAACGACAAGTTTAAAAAATGTGACGAGGTTAAATACAAATGATCCCCTGCAAATGGCAGTGTTAACTTCGCAAACGATATGGCCAGCAACCCATAAAGAGAACCAGCCGGGTGCTGTTATTTTAGTACCAGCAAGCGAGTGGCAATTAGGTATTGCGAGTGCAGACCTTATTCATCATCCGAATAACGGACCGATTTTATTTATAGAAAAAGAAAAGATACCGGAAATGACGTTAAAAGAAATAAAACGATTAAATCCAATCGGAACGAAAGATGGAACACAAATTATGGTGATGGGGGATGTAGGTACTAGCGCGCTTGAACAATTAAAAGGTTATAAAGTAAAACAAATAAAAGAAACGGACCCAGCTATATTTGCGAAAGATGTTGATAAGGAGTATGCCGATATAACAGGAAACTACCCAAATAGTGTTATTATCGGTTCATCTGCAGAAGAAGGACGTTTATATACAACACCCGCTGTAAACTGGATTTCTCATATGCCGGAACCACTACTGTATACAGAAAAGGATAAAGTGCCAGAAGCGACAATAGAGGCATTAAAGATGAGAAAAGATAAAGCAAATATATATTTACTAGGACCAGAAAAAATTGTTTCAAAAGAAGTAGAAAAAGAGTTAAGCAAATACGGGAAAGTAACGCGTATTAGCGGTGAGAATCCAACAGAAAATTCTATCGCATTTGCGAAGTTTAAAGATGAAAAAACAAAATTTGGCTGGGGATTCATAAAACCTGGTCACGGTTTATCATTTGTTTCAAGCAAAACACCAGATTTAGCAGTTGCTGGGGCACCTTTTTCACATATGGGTAAACACGCACCTGTTGTCTTGTTAGAAGAAGGGAAAGCTTCACAACCAGTGTATGACTTCCTTGCTACTATTCAGCCGAAGTTTAAAGATGATCCAACACTTGGACCATATAATCATGGCTTCTTATTAGGAAGTACGAGTGATATTTCATTTGAAACACAAGGAATACTAGATGAGAGGTTAGAAATTGTTCAGGAAAGTGGTCAAGGACACGGTGGACATTAATAAAGTGAGTAAAGGCGCTGCTAAGGTAGCGTCTTTTTCTTTAGGAAACTTTTACATAGCAAAAAATCTTCTACTCGTTATATAATAGCTTTCGTGCAGTCGGCTAGATTTTCTTATGGAGAAAATCAAATTATAAAGGAGTAGAGGAGTGGTATTTTGTTTCAAACGATAAAAAATGACTGGTTTTCTAATGTGAGAGGGGACGTGTTATCAGGAATTGTCGTTGCTTTAGCATTAATCCCTGAAGCGATAGCCTTCTCTGTTATTGCAGGCGTGGATCCGACAGTTGGACTATACGCAGCCTTTTGTATTGCGGTTACCATTTCATTTGTTGGCGGAAGAACTGGAATGATTTCAGCTGCAACAGGTGCAATGGCATTATTAATGGTAACGCTTGTTAAAGATCATGGTTTGCAATATTTATTTGCTACAACAATATTAACAGGTATCGTCCAAATTATTTTTGGCGTGTTCAAACTGAGCTCATTTATGAAGTTTGTTCCGAAATCTGTTATGAGTGGTTTTTTAAATTCACTTGGAATTTTAGTTTTTACAGCGCAATTACCGCATTTTAAAAATGCAACTTGGCAAATGTATGCACTCGTTGTATTAGGACTTGCAATTATATATTTATTTCCACGTATTACAACGGCTGTACCTTCTACGCTTATTTCAATTATTATTGTGACGAGTATTGCACTTATGAGCGGATTACAGTTGAAAACAGTAGGGGATATGGGAAGCCTACCGAAAGAATTACCGTTCTTTAGTATTCCTGATGTGCCATTTACATTAGAAACATTAGGGATTATTTTACCTTATGCAGTTATGCTTGCAATCATTGGTTTACTAGAGTCTTTATTAACAGCTTCAGTTTTAGATGATATGACGCATACAGAAAGTAATAAGCATAAAGAGGCACGTGGACAAGGGATCGCAAACATCGTTGCTGGATTTTTCGGAGGAATGGCAGGATGTGCAATGATCGGTCAATCTGTTATTAATATTAAATCAGGTGGACGAGGTCGCCTATCAACATTTGTAGCGGGCGGATTTTTAATCGTATTACTATTCGTTTTAGGAAATTATGTCGTTCATATTCCGATGGCAGCTTTAGTTGCGGTTATGATTATGGTTTCAATCGGAACGTTTGATTGGAACTCTGTAACAACGATTCATAAAGTACCAAAAGGAAACGCATTTGTTATGATTGTAACAGTTGTGATTGTCTTAATTACACATAATTTAGCATTAGGTGTAATTATCGGAACAGTAATTAGTGCGGTGTTATTTGCATTCAATATGGCAAAGATTCACGTGAAACATTTATATATTGAAAATAAGAAAATATACGAAATTCACGGTCAACTTTTCTTTGCATCTACAGCCGATTTCATAAATAATTTTTCATTTAATGAAGATGTAAAAGAAATTGAAATGAATTTTACTCATGCGCACGTATGGGATGATTCAGCAGTGGCATCAATTGATAAAGTTATCATGAAGTATGAGCAAAGTGGTGTGAAAGTAAGTATAACAGGATTAAATGAACGTAGCTCAAAACTTGTTGCAAATTTGGCTACTTATAATAAAAGAATTGCTAGTTAAAAGCCTCCTTTTTAGGGGGCTTTATTATATAATACGAGTAGGATAACGAAAAGGGGATTCAGCATATGTACAAACAAATTATATTAGCATGTGACGGTTCTGAACATGCACTTCGAGCAGCGGAACATGCAACATATATTGCGAAATGTAGCGAAGAAACAAATGTTGAAGTTGTGTACGTAGTAGATAATAGAACGGCAAAATCAGATATTATACAAGGTCAAACAGACTTAGAAACAATATCAGCTAGTCGAAAAGATAAATTAAAAGAGATTGAAGGTCTATTAAAGAAAGAGAACATTTCTTATACAATTACGATATTACATGGTGATCCTGGAGATACAATTGTTCAATATGTAAATACAGGAGATATAGATCTTGTTATCGCTGGAAGCAGAGGGCTAAATACACTGCAAGAAATGGTGCTTGGTAGTGTCAGTCATAAAATAGCAAAACGAGTGAAATGTCCGGTGATGATTATAAAATAAAATAGAATGTAATGAAGACCTTAGTATAACTGAGGTCTTTTTTATGTATAAATAACTCTTATTTGTGGAAATACTAGATATATAAGTTGAAAAGATGTTAACTTACAAATTTGTAAGTTAGTTGTTAGAGAAATCGATGTTATGAAATTTTTCCCATTGGTAAAATAAAAGTATCACAGGGGAGATAGGGAGGATGGAAGCAATGAAATCATTTCAAAATTTGTCATATAGTCAAGGGGTAAGCTTAATTTGTCTAGGGGGATTTGCTGCATCTGTTACGTTAGCTGTTTTAATAAAGGTGTTTCATCAAATTTTTTAATATTAGAGTAGGGAAGGAATTGGTTGTTATCATTAGTAGGAACAGCAATGAAAATAAAAAATAGCTCTTAGCATGTATGTAGATGCTAAGAGCTATTTTTATGATTTTTATATGTTATTTAAGCTTGTTTTGATTTTACTGACCCTGTATTTAAAGTAAGGGCAAGGAAGAACATTGCAAGTATGCAAGATGCAAGTAATAAGATGAATCCGCCATCCCACCCGAATGCATCTACGATAAAGCCCATAGCGGCACTAGCGAAAGCAGCTCCGCCTAAGTAACCGAAGAATCCAGTTAAGCCTGCTGCAGTTCCAGCAGCTTTCTTTGGTGCTAAGTCAAGAGCGTGTAGACCAATTAACATAACCGGTCCGTAAATTAAAAATCCAATTGCGACAAGAGCGATACTATCAACCATTGGATTACCAGGAGGATTTAACCAGTAAACAAGAACTGCGATAAATACACCAATCATAAATAAAATACCAGCAGGTGCACGACGTCCTTTAAATAGTTTATCACTCATCCATCCGCAAAGAAGTGTACCTGGAATACCAGCCCATTCATATAGAGCGTAAGCAGTACGTGAGCTACTATGAGTAAAGCTTTTTTCTTCTACTAAATAAGTAGGAGCCCAGTCTACAACGCCGTAACGTACGAAATACACGAAAACGTTCGCAATAGCGATGTACCATAAAAATTTATTGTTTAGTACGTATTTAAATAAAATTTCCTTTGCCGAAAGTTCGCGTTCGCGATCTTTTATTTTCTCATCTGGTGGATATTCTCCAGTATGCTCTTCAATAGAAGGTAGTCCACAAGATTGAGGTGTATCTTTCATTGTAATTAGTACATAAATACCAACTAAAATTGAAAGAATACCTGGGAAGTAAAAAATACTATGCCAGTCATTTGCAAAGAAGTATAAGCCTAATGTTACAAGAGAAGGCATCAGCGCGCCGCCGACATTATGAGCGACGTTCCAAATAGACATTTTTGTACCACGTTCGCTAATAGAGAACCAGTGAACCATCGTACGACCACAAGGAGGCCATCCCATGCCTTGTACCCATCCATTTAAAAACTGAAGTACAAACATAAGTATAATGCTCGTTGTAATGAAAGAAAATGAGCCGAAAATAATATTAATGATACCTGATAAAAATAGCCCAGCTGCTAAAAAGTAGCGAGGATTACAACGGTCGGATACGATACCCATAAGAAATTTACTTAATCCGTAAGCGATAGATACTGCTGAAAGGATAACCCCAAGTTCCCCTTTACTAAATCCTTGCTCGATTAAGTATGGCATTGCTAGTGAAAAGTTTTTTCGAACAAAGTAGTAACCTGCATAACCAATGAAGATACCTAAGAATACTTGTAAACGTAATTTACGGTATTCGCTATCAACGCGATCAGCTGGTAAGCGTTCCGCGTGGGGCGCAGGTTTAAATAATTGTGTGAAAAACATAAAATGAAAATCCTCCCCTAATTAATTCGAAGCGTTTTAAGACAGAGAATATAAAAAGGCCATGAAATATAAAAAAGTTTCCTTTTTTATGATTCATAGCCGTGTACTCCGTTTCTCCGTGACTGTCAATATTAACTTCGTCGAAAATTATACAACTTTGTGACAAAAATGTAAACGTTTTTATGAATAAAAGTATTGACGGATTTTGTTCGTGGGATTAATATTTAAATACGTTAAATATTTTATTGTTTAAATAAGAGGTGGATAACATGCCAAATGATATGACGCATATCGATAAAATTCAAGCTCTAGCCTTTTCGATTGGAAAGAAAATGCAGACGGAGTTATTAGAACAAATGCAAGCAACAGGACTTACACCACCGCAGTTTTATATTTTAAAGATTCTAGATCATTATGGGGCTTCAAGAGCGACAACATTAGCAAAAAAGATGTATGTGAAGCCTAGCGCGATTACAGTGATGATTGATCGTCTAATCGATCAAGAACTTGTAGAACGCTATCACGACAAAGATGACCGTCGTGTTGTCATCATCGAGTTAACGAAAAAGGGGAAAGCTAGAGTAGAAGAGGCAATGACAGCTCGCAACGAGCATATTGCAAAATACTTTTCACATTTAGAGTTGCAAGAAAGAGAAGATTTATTACGTCTCTTTGAGAAGTTAGAAACCATTATTTGCGGGACACAAGAGAAAAAAGAGAATAACTAAGAGGAATTGAGGAGATTACATGGAGCAACAAGAAAATCAAAATAGAAAGTTGTTGTTAATCGGTTTAGTAATCGCGATGCTATTTGCTGCATTAGATGGAACAATTGTTGGTACAGCAATGCCACGTATCGTCGGTGACCTAGGCGGATTAAGTTTAATGACATGGTTAACGACAGCTTATATGTTAACATCAACGACAGTTGTACCAATTGCAGGTAAATTAGCGGATTTACTTGGTCGTCGTAACGTATATATAACAGGGCTAGTTATTTTCATGATTGGTTCGGCGTTATGTGGTATGGCGAATGGTATGACAGAATTAATTATTTTCCGTGGTATTCAAGGTCTTGGTGGCGGTATTATGATGCCAATGGCTATGATTATTATTGGAGATATGTTCACGGGAAAAGAACGTGCGAAATGGCAAGGTATTTTTGGTGCGTTATACGGTCTTGCTTCTGTAATTGGACCACAAGTTGGTGGGTGGATTGTAGATGCAGTGAACTGGAGATGGGTATTCTACATTAACTTACCGGTTGGTATTTTAGCAACAATCTTTATTGCAATGGGATTAAAATCACATAAACAAACAGGACCAATTAAAATTGATATCGCTGGAATCTTTACGATGATTCTAGGTGTTGTAAGTTTATTACTTGCGCTAACGTTTGGCGGAAAAGATTATGCATGGGACTCTTGGCAAATTATCGGTTTATTTGCACTAGCTGTAATTGGTATCGTTAGCTTTGTTATTGTTGAAACGAAAGCTGAAGAGCCGATTTTACCAATGCATTTCTTTAAAAATCGCACATTTACAATACTGAATGCGATTGGATTCTTTATGAGTATTGGAATGTTCGGCGCGATTATGTTCGTACCATTCTTCATGCAAGGTATTGTAGGAGTAAGTGCTGCTGAATCAGGAACAATTATGACTCCAATGATGATTACAATGATTGTAATGAGTATTATCGGTGGGCAACTTGTATTAAAAGTTGGTGTAAAACCACAAATTATCGCAGGTATGCTTATTATGGCGGGTGGTTTCTGGTTATTAACAACGATGGATATGCACACAACGAAGCTTACAGCTACTTCTTATATGATGGTTATCGGTTTAGGAATGGGTCTTGTAATGCCGACATTAACATTAGCGTTACAAGAAAGCTTCCCGAAAAAAGACCTTGGTGTCGTAACGTCATCAAGTCAGTTCTTCCGTCAAATTGGTGGAACATTTGGTATTACAATTTTAGGATCAATTATGAATAACACTTCAGGTACAACGTTAACAAATAAATTAGTACCTGTATTAGATACATTCCCGAAAGAAGCGGGACAAATGGTAACGAAATTTAAAGATATGATTCACACAGATCCACAAGGTTTATATTCGATGCTATTTAGCCCAGAGGCATTAAAACAAATGCCAGAAGCGTTCGCTAACAGCATTGTACCTATTTTGAAAAACTCTTTAGTAGACTCGCTTCATACTGTATTCTTAACAGGATTAGTATTTATCGTAGTAGGTGCCATCTTTACGATTTTCTTACAAAAAATTAAATTATCAGATCGTAAAAAAGATGCTAAAGAGCCTGCTGTAGAAGAAAAAGAAAAAACTGTATCATACTCGTAATGAAGAAGCATCGCCTTATGGTGGTGTTTTTTTTGAGTATAACCTTAAAAGCTTTTTAATGAGAAATGATTGACGTATTTTTAGAAATACGTTATATTATTTTCTGTAAACGGTTACATGAAATGAGGAGAAAAGAGAATGAGTACGATTAAAGACGTTGCGAAATTAGCGGGAGTATCTGTTGCGACCGTTTCCAGAGTTTTAAATAAAAATGGATATGTTCACGAAGATACATTAAAAAAGGTAGAGCGTGCAATTGAGATGTTAGATTATAAGCCTAGTACAGTAGCGCGTTCACTGTATAATAAAAAGTCTCGTTTAATTGGCTTAGTTGTTCCAAATATCGTGAATCCGTTCTTTCCAGAAGTTGCACGTGCCGTAGAAGATGTAGCACATAAACAAGGTTACACAGTTGTCCTTTGTAACTCTGATGAAAGTTTAGAAAAAGAGAAACAATACATTGATGTACTTAGACAAAATAATGTAGATGGATTTATTGTAGCAACGAATCCACAAAATAGTGTTAATTACATGAATTTATCTGTCCCGGTTGTTGCGATTGACCGTATGTTTAATGAGCGTATTCCTACTGTATATGCAGATAACTATGCAGGAAGTCAGGCTGCGACAAAGTTGTTACTAGATAAAGGATGTAAACATATTGCACATATTCGCGGTCCACGTGATGTGAGTACTGCAAATGAACGTTTTGAAGGTTTTGTAGACGTTATTACGCAAAATAATCTTTCGTATATGATTGCAGAGAGTACGTTTGATCCAGCAAATAGTGAGCGTGTAGCGATGGAATTATTAGAAGAATACCCGCATATTGATGGTATTGTTGCTGGGAATGATTTAATTGCGATTGGTATTGTAAAGGCTGCACTTCAAAAGGGGATTGCCATTCCAGATGATTTACAAATTATTGGATTTGATGGAATTTCTTTAACAGAAATGATGTATCCATCTATTACAACAGTTGCACAACCGATATATGAAATGGGGAAAATTGCAACAGAGTTGTTGTTAGAACAAATGGAAGGAAATACATTAGAAGAGAAACACTATCGTTTGCCGATTGAAATTATAGAACGAAATACAACGAAGTAAGGAGATGAAACAGATGCCAAATATTGCAGTAGTAGGAAGCATTTCAATGGACTTAGTGGCTGTTTCAAAAAAACGGCCGAAAGCAGGAGAAACAGTAATTGGTGAAGCGTTTCATACAATCCCAGGAGGGAAAGGGGCAAACCAAGCAGTTGCTGCAGCTAGGTTAGGAGCAAATGTAGCAATGGTTGGAGCGGTAGGAAATGATGATTATGGAACAGTAGTTAGAAAAAATTTAGAGAACGAACGCATTTTTATCGATTATGTGGTACCGGTTACAGATAGAACGACAGGAATTGCTCATATCGTTTTAGCAGAAGAAGATAACAGTATTGTTGTCGTACAAGGGGCAAATGCTCTTGTAAATAAGTCAGTTGTAGATCGCTCCAAAGACCTTCTTGTAAAAGCGGATATGGTTGTTCTTCAACTAGAAATTCCACTTGAAACAGTAAAATATGTATTGGCTATTTGTGAGGAACATAATATTCCTGTTATGTTGAATCCAGCGCCAGCACAAGTTTTATCAGAAGAAATTTTAGAAAAAGCAACTTATATTACGCCAAATGAACATGAGTGCCGCATCGTATTAGATGATTTTAAATCACCAATTGAAGATTTACTGGCTAAATATCCAAATAAACTATTGATGACAGAAGGTTCTAACGGTGTTCGTTTCCACAATGGCACGGAGATTGTACATGTTCCTAGCATTGCTGTTGATGTAGTGGATACAACTGGAGCTGGTGATACATTTAATGGTGCGTTAGCAGTTGCACTTTCTGAAGGAGAGACACTTCAAAAAGCAATTCGTTTCGCGAATATTGCCGGTGGTCTTTCTGTAACGAAACTTGGAGCACAGGGCGGTATGCCAACGAGAGATCGAGTACGTGAAGTGCAGGTGATTGTTGGATGAAAAAGCATGGTGTATTAAACAGTGAAATCGCGGCAGTCCTTGCTTCACTTGGGCATACAGATACGGTTGTAATTGCTGATTGCGGGTTACCGATTCCGTATGGAGTAAAACGAATTGATTTAGCTGTTGAGATTGGAAAACCGAGTTTTTTAGAGGTGTTACAAGTTGTAGCTGATGATATGGCAATCGAAAAAGTGACGTTAGCAGAAGAAGTCATTATAAATAATGCGGAAGTAAATAAAGAGATCGAGCAGAAATTAATAGAGCCAGCATTTGAGTATGTATCTCATGAACAATTTAAAGAGCATACAAAGAAAGCGAAGGCGATTATTCGTACAGGCGAGGCTACGCCTTATGCAAATGTAATTTTACATGCAGGCGTGATTTTTTAATAAAGGGAAGTGATGGGAATGCATATTGAAATGAAAAACATTTCAAAAGCGTTCAATGGCAATTCTGTTTTGAAGAATGCACAGTTTATGATTGAAACAGGAGAAGTCCATGCATTGATGGGGGAAAATGGAGCGGGTAAATCAACGCTCATGAAGATTTTAACAGGTGTATACAAAAAAGATGGTGGGACAATCACGATTGATGGGCAAGAGCGCACCTTTAAAAATGCGAAAGAAGCTGAAGAGTACGGCATAGCATTTATACATCAAGAACTAAACATATTGCCGAATTTAACAGTAGCTGAAAATATGTTTCTCGGTAAAGAGTTAATGTATGGGAAAACAGGTATTTTACGCACTCGACAAATGAACGCGATTGCGCAGCAGCAACTAGCAGAGCTAGGATTGCATGTAAGAGGCGCTATGTTAGCAGAGGAACTATCGGTTGGACAACAGCAAATTATCGAAATTGCGAAAGCATTAATGACAAACGCGAGCGTTATTATTATGGATGAACCTACTGCGGCACTGACGGATCGTGAAATCGAAACGCTCTTTATAGTAATCAATAAGTTACGTAAAGAAGGTGTTTCATTCGTGTACATTTCGCATCGTATGGAAGAGATTTTCTCGATATGTGATGCCATTACGATTTTGCGTGATGGAGAATACGTCGGAAAGAGATTAATTCCAGAAACATCATTTGATGAAGTAGTGAGTATGATGGTGGGGCGCAGCATTGGTGAACGTTACCCAGAGCGAAATAGTCAAATTGGTGATGTCATTTTTGAAATGCGTAACGGAACGAAGAAAGGGAAATTTGAAAATGTTTCGTTTCAAGTAAGAAAAGGTGAAATCCTTGGTGTTGCTGGTTTGATGGGAGCTGGACGCACTGATATTATGAAAGCGATATTTGGTTATGAACCTTTAGATTCTGGACAAATTTTTATAAATGGACAAGAAGTAAAAATTGATAGTCCGATAGATGCAATTAGACAGAGAATTGCTTTCATTACAGAAGATAGAAAATCTGAAGGATTAGTGTTAGATTTCTCTATTCGCGAAAACTTATCGTTACCGAATTTAGAAAGTCTTTCAAAAGGAAGTGTTCTAAGCAACGAGCTAGAACAACAGTTTACAGAGGATATGATGAAGCTTCTTAATGTGAAAGCATCTAGCGGAGAGCAGGCAGTGAAATCTCTTTCTGGTGGAAATCAGCAAAAGATTGTAATCGCAAAATGGCTAGGCATTCATCCGCAATTACTCATTTTAGATGAGCCAACAAGAGGTGTCGATGTTGGAGCGAAAAAAGAAATTTACTCTATCATGAATAAGCTTACTGAGCAAGGCGATGCCGTTATTATGGTATCATCTGAGCTTCCGGAAGTTTTAGGAATGAGTGATCGAGTTCTTGTTATTCATGAAGGAAAAGTCGGCGGCATTTTAGGGAAAGATGAGGCATCACAAGAGTCTATTATGGCACTAGCTACAGGGGGAGAGTAAGGATGGCTAAGAAGGGGAATGTATTACAACAACTCGGTTCTTTAATCGGTTTAGTATTAATTATCGTCGTAATTACAGTTTTAAATCCAGCGTTCATTGAAATTCCAAATTTATTTAATATACTGCGTCAAGTATCGATTAATGCGCTTATTGCATTCGGAATGACCTTCGTAATTTTAACAGGGGGTATTGACTTATCGGTAGGTTCTATTTTAGCATTATCAAGTGCACTTGTTGCTGGAATGATGGCAAGTGGCATGGATCCGTTCCTTGCAATGGCAGTTGGACTATTAGCAGGTCTTGTAATGGGGGTTGTAAACGGTATCATCATTGCGAAAGGAAAAGTAGCTCCATTTATTGCAACTTTAGCAACAATGACTATTTTTCGTGGGTTGACGCTTGTTTATATGGACGGACGTCCGATCACTGGTCTTGGTGATCATTTAATGTTCCAAATGTTTGGCCGCGGTTATTTTCTTGGTATTCCGGTACCAGCTGTTACAATGATGATCGCTTTCGCAGTACTGTACTTCATTTTGAAGAAAACGACATTTGGCCGTCGTACATTTGCAATTGGTGGAAATGAAGAAGCAGCAGCACTATCAGGTATTAATGTTACGAGAATTAAAGTAATGATTTACGGTCTTTCCGGAATTTTGGCAGCGCTTGCAGGTATTGTCTTAACATCACGACTAGATTCTGCACAGCCGACTGCAGGTACTTCTTACGAATTAGATGCAATTGCAGCAGTTGTATTAGGTGGAACAAGTCTTTCTGGGGGAAGAGGATGGATTGTTGGTACATTCATCGGTGTACTAATTATCGGTGTACTAAATAACGGTTTAAATTTATTAGGTGTATCTTCTTTCTTCCAACAAGTTGTAAAAGGACTTGTAATCTTACTAGCTGTATTAATTGATCGCCGAAAAGAAGCGTAATGGAGGGACAGTTCATGAAGAAATGGTTACTTATACTCGTTGCATGTATTATGGTCATTACTGCTGGTTGTTCAATGGAACCACCAGAATGGGCAAAGGATTCTAGCGATAAAGGTCGAAATAAAACTATTAAAGTTGGATTCTCTGTTTCAACTTTAAATAATCCCTTCTTTGTAACTTTGAAAAAGGGTGCAGAAAAGAAAGCGAAAGATAGCGGCATCGAATTGATTGCTGTTGATGCGCAAAATGATGCAGCGAAGCAAACGAACGATGTTGAAGATTTAATTCAAAAGGGTGTCGATGTAGTTGTTATTAATCCGACCGATTCAGATGCTGTTGCTTCAGCGGTAAGTGCGGCAAATGCAGCAAATGTTCCTGTTATTACAGTAGACCGCGTTGCGAATTCAGGTAAGGTTGTTTCTCACATTGCATCTAATAATATCGAAGGTGGTCAAATGGCTAGTGATTACATTCGTGAATTAGTCGGCGAAGGAGCAAACGTTGCTGAGTTAGAAGGAATCCCTGGATCGTCTGCTGCTCGTGAACGTGGGAAAGGATTCCATAACGTAGCCGATAAGTCTTTAAAAGTAGTTGCCAAACAAGCGGCTGATTTTGATAGAGCGAAAGGATTATCTGTTATGGAAAACATTTTGCAAGCAAATAGCGATATTAAAGCCGTGTTTGCGCATAACGACGAGATGGCATTAGGTGCACTTGAAGCATTGAAGTCTGCTGGAAAAACAGATGTAGTCGTTGTTGGATTTGATGCAACTGAAGATGCTGTGAAAGCGGTTAACGATGGGCGTATGGCTGCAACAGTCGCTCAAAAACCGGAATTAATCGGAGAGAAGGCGATGCAAACAGCAAAAGAGATAACACAAGGTAAAAAAGTGGACAAATCTATTCCGATTGAATTAGAGCTTATTAAGAAAAATAAATAAATATAAAATGAAAATTAGGAAGGAAGAATAACAAATGAAATTCTTTATTGATACAGCAAACATTAACGAAATTAAAGAGGCAAATGCATTAGGCGTAGTAGCTGGAGTAACGACAAACCCATCACTTGTAGCAAAAGAAGGCGTAGATTTCCATGAGCGTATTCGTGAAATTTGCAGCTTTATAGAAGGACCTGTAAGTGCAGAAGTAATTAGCTTAGAAGCTGATAAAATGATTGAAGAAGGAAAAGAATTAGCGAAGATTGCTCCAAACGTTGTTGTAAAAGTTCCAATGACAACAGAAGGTTTAAAAGCAGTAAAAGCGTTCTCTGATTTAGGAATTCGTACAAACGTTACATTAGTATTCTCAGCAGTGCAAGCATTACTTGCAGCTCGCGCTGGTGCAACATATGTTTCACCATTCTTAGGTCGTTTAGATGATATCGGTCATAACGGTATGGATTTAATTCGTCAAATCGCAGAAATCTTTGCAATTCATGGCATCGAAACAGAAATCATTGCAGCATCTGTACGTCACAGCGTTCACGTAACTGATGCAGCATTAAACGGTGCACATATTGCAACAATCCCAGCAAACGTAATTGCTTCATTAGTGAAGCACCCATTAACAGATCAAGGAATTGAGAAATTCTTAGCTGATTGGGAAAAAACACAAGAGAAATAATAGAAAATCAAGAATCCTAGTTTAATTGACTAGGATTCTTTTTTATTTAAAAGAATTTTCATGCAATTTTGCATATTGTCTTTTAAATTTGTTATATAAGATATTTAATATATATCACATAACTCTTTATTTTTCATATTTCGATATAAAGTGAAACGTTAATAAGTGGGGGCTTTGTTCATCAGCACACTGATTATTAGTTGAACCAAGGGATAAACAGATAGAGGGTCTGACCAGAAAACTGGAGGGCATGATTCTATAACAGAAAGTTTAATGTTTATAGAATTATGTCTTTTTATATAGGGAGGGTAGTAAACAGAGATTTCGACAAAAACGCACCGATTTATCTGAATTTTAAGTTTTATAAAAGGAGAGAAATGGAATGAGAAGAAAAGCCCCATTTAAAGTGTTGTCATCATTAGCAATTGCAGCAATTATCGGATGCACATCTGTAATGAGTGCGCCGTTAGCATATGCAGAAACGCCAGCAAAAGAGAAAGAGAATGTGTCTACAACGCCAATTGATTACAATTTAATTCAAGAAGATCGTTTAGCGGAAGCTTTGAAAGAAAGAGGAACAATTAATCCAGCATCTTCTAAAGAAGAGACGAAAAAGGCTGTCGAGCAATATATTGAAAAGAAACAAGGAGGTCAGGCGAACAAAGAAATTCTTCCAGATGCTCACTCACAAGAAACGTCTGATTTCACAAAAAAAGTAAAAGAGAAAAAGATGGAAGAAAAGGAAAATGTAAAAAAGACTGAAAAAAATATTAATCTTGAGCAAAAGCCAGAACCAAATAAAAAGCAATTGAATGGGCAAGTTCCAACTTCAAAAGCAAAGCAAGCTCCATATAAAGGATCTGTTCGATCAGATAAAGTATTAGTGCTACTCGTTGAATTTAGTGATTATAAACATAATAATATTGATCAAACACCAGGTTATATGTATTCGAAAGACTTTAGTAGAGAACATTATCAAAAGATGTTGTTCGGTAAGGAGCCTTATACATTATTTGATGGTTCAAAAGTAAAAACGTTTAAACAATACTATGAAGAGCAGTCTGGTGGTAGTTATACGACAGACGGATATGTAACGGAGTGGCTAACAGTTCCAGGAAAAGCATCTGATTATGGAGCTGATGGTAGCAGTGGTCACGATAATAAAGGTCCGAAAGGTGCACGTGATTTAGTGAAAGAAGCTTTGCATGCAGCTGCTGAGAAAGGACTAGATTTATCTCAGTTTGATCAGTTTGATAGGTATGATACAAACGGGGATGGGAATCAAAATGAACCTGACGGTGTAATTGATCATTTAATGGTAATCCATGCTGGTGTTGGTCAAGAAGCAGGTGGTGGTAAATTAGGTGATGATGCGATCTGGTCACATCGTTCAAAATTAGCAGTAGATCCAGTAGCGATTGAAGGTACAAAATCAAAAGTAGATTACTTTGGTGGAAAAGTAGCAGCACATGATTACACAATTGAACCAGAAGATGGAGCTGTAGGTGTGTTTGCGCATGAATTTGGACATGATCTTGGATTACCAGATGAATATGACACGAAATATACTGGAAATGGTTCACCTGTCGAAGCTTGGTCATTAATGAGTGGAGGTAGTTGGACAGGAAAAATCGCAGGAACGGAGCCGACAAGTTTTTCACCACAAAATAAAGACTTCTTACAAAAGAATATGGGTGGCAACTGGGCAAAAATATTAGAAGTAGATTACGATAAAATTAAGAGTGGTGTGGGAGTTCCTACCTATATTGATCAAAGTGTTACGAAATCAAATCGTCCAGGCGTTGTACGTGTTAACTTACCAGGTAAAAGTGTTGAAACGATTAAACCGGAGTTTGGAAAGCATGCATATTATAGTACAAGAGGCGATGATATGCATACAACGTTAGAGACACCTTTCTTTGATTTAACAAAAGGAACAAATGCAAAATTCGATTATAAAGCAAATTATGAGTTAGAAGCAGAGTGCGATTTCGTCGAAGTACATGCAGTAACAGAAGATGGAACGAAGACGTTAATTGATAGACTTGGAGAAAAAGTAGTCCAAGGAGATAAAGATACAACAGATGGGAAATGGATTGATAAATCATATGATTTAAGTCAATTTAAAGGCAAAAAAGTGAAACTACAATTAGACTATATTACAGATCCGGCTGTAACATATAAAGGTTTTGCGATGGACAATGTAAATGTAACTGTTGATGGACAAGTTGTATTTTCTGATGATGCAGAAGGACAGTCTAAAATGAATTTAAATGGTTTTGTTGTTTCTGATGGGACAGAGAAGAAAGCTCATTATTACTACTTAGAGTGGAGAAACTATGCGGGATCAGATAATGGTTTAAAAGCAGGAAAAGGTCCAGTGTATAATACAGGTCTTGTCGTTTGGTATGCAGATGATAGTTTTAAAGATAACTGGGTTGGGGTGCATCCAGGTGAAGGATTCCTTGGTGTTGTAGATTCTCATCCAGAAGCGCTAGTTGGTAATTTAAACGGAAAACCAGCATACGGTAATACGGGCATGCAAATTGCAGATGCTGCATTTTCATTTGATAAAACACCAGCATGGAGTGTAAATTCATTAACACGTGGTCAGTTTAACTATTCTGGATTACAAGGTGTTACAACTTTTGATGATTCAAAAGTATATAGTAACAAGCAAATTGCAGACGCAGGAAGAAAAGTTCCAAACCTTGGACTTAAATTCCAAGTTGTTGGACAGGCAGAAGATAAATCGGCAGGCGCTGTTTGGATTAAACGTTAATAACATAAAAGCACATTCTTCATATGAAGAGTGTGCTTTTTAATTTGTACAGTAAGTTATTATTTTAGTTTATGTAATACAAGTGTTTATTCATGTGTAGTGTATCAAATTATGTGGGGAAAGGAAATATTTCCGAGGAAATTGTCGAAGTATCGTCGTTATTTATAAACTTTCTTTTTAAAAGAAGTAATGTATTATTGCCTTTACGGCTCAATTTATTTACATTGTTATTTGGTTATACACAAAAGTAATATATTGGGCAAAAAAGAGTTCTATTCAATAGGGCTCTTTTTATAGATAGAAAGGAGTAAGCGATAAATGAAAGAAGTTATTGGATGTCCACAGTGTGAAGGGGATATTACTGTACAACATATTATTGATCTCCCACATCCTTTTTCATTAAGGTGTCCACATTGTAAGGTGAAGTTGAAAGAAATAAGGGTAACGTCATGTTTAATATTAGCGATGATTTGTATAATTCCATTGTTTATTATTATTGGAGAGAGTATTAAGGAATTACTAGTAAAATATTTTTCTATTGTAGACAATGTACCAACTGTACTTATTTTCTTTTTATTTTGTTATCCATTGTATTATTTCTATGAAAAATATAATGCTATATTGTTTATTAAATATGGTTTGCTGAAAGTTAAAAGTTGAATTGAATAGGAGATTATCATTATGCTTTGGAAAATATATTTAGTTATTGTAGCAATGTTAGCTATTATTTCGTTAGTAAGGGGTATGTTTCAAACACCAATTCAAAAGTTTGACTTTGTAGTATCTATTATTACGTGGATAGGGCTCTTTGGTTTTGTATTTGATATACAAATATTAACCTCGATTGTTTGGAAATGTATCTTCTTGTTTAGCGTCATTTGGACTTTAACTGCAGTTTTTGTTTTTCGTTTATATGAAGAGCGAGATGAGCCATTACCTTTTATATTTAAATTAATTGGCATTATTCCAACGCTTCCATTATATTACGGATTATATCAATATGCATTTTAAAAAAGACAACGATGGATTATCCCATCATTGTCTTTTTTACTTTGCTTCTTACATAAATCATCCCAGCAAATGTTAATAAAAATGCTGTCCCGATAATGAAGCTGATGCTAGGTGATGCTCCGATTGCGCCGACTGTAAAGGAGCCAGCAACAACTCCTAATGAGAAGAAGGCATAAAATAATCCGAATGCCTTTCCGCGATTATCGTCTGTAGTATTTTCAACGAGTAAAGCGTTAATAGACGGAAAGAGGATTGCGAATCCAATTCCATAAATCATCATTACAATAAAGAGCATACCTTTTGTAGCAAATAATCCGAGTAAAGATAATGCGAATGCCATAACTGCAATTCCGATTAGCATTAGTTTCGAACGATTAAATCGATCGTAAATACGATTTGTTGGAAGCAAGAAGAAAAGGATAGCAGTAATACCAAATACACTTAACATCATGCCTGTTGTAGATGCTTTAAGCGCTAATGCCTCAACTTTTACTGGTAACATATAAGTGACAATTCCTTGTGAAAACATTAATGTGAAAGCACCAATATATGCTTGTAATAACGGTTCTGATTTTAACAGTTCAATCATATCTTCTTTGTTCATCATTTGCGTTCTTGATGTATCTTTTCTTGATACGTTATTTGGTAAGAAGAATAGAGATACGATTGTACCAAGAGCCATTAAAATAGAAATAGTAATGAAGACCCATTCTACGCCAGCTGTTGCTTTCATAATACCGCTGAAAGCAGGTCCTACGATTGCCGCTGTTCCAACAGCAGCACCAGATAGAGCCATTGCTTTTCCTTGTCTTTTTGCATTTGTTTGTTTTGATAAAAATGTAAAGGCAGCAGGAATTAAAAAGCCATCACTAAATCCATGCATAAAGCGCACAACTAATAGTTGTTCACCACTTTGAACAACGGTGTATAACAAGACTATGAAACTCGTAATTCCCATGCTTATATAAAGGATTTTTTTTGCACCAAATTTATCGACAGCGGCTCCAGCAATAATATTACCAATCATATTAGCGAATGAGTACATACCGACAACTAGCCCGATAATAAGAGGAGTTCCTCCAAGGCTTTGAGCGAAAGTACTCATAATAGGTAATTGTGAAAATGTATCTAAAAATGCCACGATAACGATAAAGTAAATAAAATATTTCAAGCGATATTCACCTCTCCAATGCTATTATGGCACAATGCTAATTTCACCTGCAATGAAATTGAATTAACAGATGTGGAAAAAAGTACAAAGTGACAAAATATTGAACGTTATTTGTAAAAAATTAGTAGGGATGTGATTGTTTTTTTGAAATATATGGATAGAAGTATTATAATAGATTTGTAAACTTCACCAGGTTAAGTATATACATAGAGAGGGATGTATAAAATGAAAGCACTACTTTGGCATAATCAACGTGATGTACGAGTAGAAGAAGTACCAGAACCAACAGTAAAACCAGGAACAGTGAAAATCAAAGTTAAATGGTGTGGTATTTGTGGGACAGACTTGCATGAATATTTAGCAGGGCCTATTTTTATTCCAACAGAAGAACATCCATTAACACATGTGAAAGCACCTGTTATTTTAGGTCATGAGTTTAGTGGTGAGGTAATAGAGATTGGTGAAGGAGTTACATCTCATAAAGTGGGAGACCGCGTTGTTGTAGAACCAATTTATTCTTGTGGTAAATGTGAAGCTTGTAAACATGGACATTACAATGTTTGTGAACAACTTGTTTTCCACGGTCTTGGCGGAGAAGGCGGCGGTTTCTCTGAATATACAGTAGTACCAGAAGATATGGTTCATCACATTCCAGATGAAATGACGTATGAACAAGGTGCGCTTGTAGAACCAGCAGCAGTAGCAGTTCATGCAGTACGTCAAAGTAAATTAAAAGAAGGGGAAGCTGTAGCAGTATTTGGTTGCGGTCCAATTGGACTTCTTGTTATCCAAGCAGCTAAAGCAGCAGGAGCAACTCCTGTTATTGCAGTTGAACTTTCTAAAGAACGTCAAGAGTTAGCGAAATTAGCAGGTGCAGACTATGTATTAAATCCAGCAACTCAAGATGTGCTAGCTGAAATTCGTAACTTAACAAATGGTTTAGGTGTAAATGTTAGCTTTGAAGTAACAGGTGTTGAAGTTGTATTACGCCAAGCGATTGAAAGTACAAGCTTCGAAGGACAAACTGTAATTGTTAGTGTATGGGAAAAAGACGCAACAATTACTCCGAATAATTTAGTATTAAAAGAAAAAGAAGTTATTGGTATTTTAGGATACCGTCACATCTTCCCAGCTGTTATTAAATTAATTAGCTCTGGTCAAATTCAAGCAGAGAAATTAATTACGAAAAAAATTACAGTGGATCAAGTTGTTGAAGAAGGATTTGAAGCACTTGTAAAAGATAAAACACAAGTGAAAATTCTTGTTTCACCTAAATAAGATAGAATCGAAAAGAGTAGCCCTTTTCTAGAAATAGAAGAGGGCTACTTTTTTTCTATACTGAAAGGTGATAGACTTTCCTTTGACTAAATGTATTTTTGTTTGGAAGGGAGAATCTAATGCTTTCATTTTTGTTAACTTTAAAGCGAATGTTAAGAGCCTGTTTACGAGCGTGGAAAGATAAAGAATTTCAAGTATTATTCGTATTAACAATTTTGACTTTAATATCGGGTACGATTTTTTATAGTACGGTTGAAGGGTTACGTCCTTTAGATGCGTTATATTTTAGTGTTGTGACATTGACAACTGTAGGAGATAAAGATTTTAGTCCTCAGACAGATTTTGGAAAGGTTTTCACGATATTATATATATTTATTGGAATGGGATTAGTGTTTGGATTTATTCGTAAGCTGGCAACTAATGTACAATTACCAACGATATTATCAAATAGAAAAAAAGAGTAAAGCATTCAGATGCTTTACTCTTTTTTTACATTAGTTTAGACAAGCCTTAATAATAGTTTATTAAAATGAAAGTGTATTCATTCATTATATTCACTGTGTATAAAGTTATAATGATATGAACATTTGCATATTTTGATTTAGTGATAGAATTTTCATGAAAGGTGGGATATTCTAGTCATAGGTTAACCGGATGACATCATAGGATCCTAACAAAATGTTTACAATAATTCAATTATAAAATGGAGGATTTTATATGAAAAAGAAAGTACTTGCTTTAGCGGCAGCTATTACATTAGTTGCTCCATTACAAAGTGTTGCATTTGCTCATGAAAATGATGGGGGACAGAGATTTGGAGTTATTCCGCGCTGGTCTGCTGAAGATAAACATAAAGAAGGCGTGAATTCTCATTTATGGATTGTAAATCGTGCAATTGATATTATGTCTCGTAATACAACACTTGTAAAACAAGATCGAGTTGCACTATTAAATGAATGGCGTACTGAGTTAGAGAACGGTATTTATGCTGCTGACTATGAAAATCCTTATTATGATAATAGCACATTTGCTTCACATTTCTATGACCCTGACAATGGGAAAACTTATATTCCGTATGCAAAGCAGGCAAAGGAAACTGGAGCTAAATATTTTAAATTAGCTGGTGAGTCTTACAAAAATAAAGATATGAAACAAGCATTCTTCTATTTAGGATTATCTCTTCATTATTTAGGTGATGTAAACCAACCGATGCATGCGGCAAACTTTACGAATCTTTCGTATCCACAAGGATTCCATTCTAAATATGAAAACTTTGTAGATACGATAAAAGATAATTATAAAGTAACGGATGGAAATGGGTATTGGAACTGGAAAGGTACGAATCCAGAAGATTGGATTCATGGAGCGGCAGTAGTTGCGAAGCAAGATTATGCTGGCATTGTAAATGATAATACGAAAGATTGGTTCGTAAGAGCAGCTGTATCACAAGAATATGCAGATAAATGGCGCGCTGAAGTTACACCAATGACAGGTAAGCGTTTAATGGATGCACAACGTGTTACTGCTGGATATATTCAGCTTTGGTTTGATACGTACGGAAATCGTTAAGTATTTGAAGAAGGTCAAATCTCAGAATAGAGTATTTGGCCTTTTTATCACTATACAATACATGGAGGTATGAAACGTGAAAGGTAAATTGCTAAAAGGTGTACTTAGCTTAGGTGTTGGTTTAGGAGCTTTATATAGCGGAACGTCAGCTCAAGCAGAAGCATCTACAAATCAAAATGATACATTAAAAGTGATGACGCATAATGTATATATGCTATCAACAAACTTATATCCAAACTGGGGACAAACTGAGCGTGCTGATTTAATTGGGGCGGCAGATTATATAAAGAATCAAGATGTTGTTATATTAAATGAAGTGTTTGATAATAGCGCATCAGATCGTTTATTAGGCAATTTGAAGAAAGAATATCCAAATCAAACAGCAGTATTAGGTCGTAGTAGTGGAAGCGAATGGGATAAAACGTTAGGGAACTATTCATCTTCAACTCCTGAAGATGGTGGCGTTGCGATTGTCAGCAAATGGCCAATCGCTGAAAAGATTCAATATGTATTTGCAAAAGGATGCGGGCCAGATAATTTATCGAATAAAGGATTTGTATATACGAAAATTAAGAAAAATGATCGCTTCGTTCACGTAATTGGGACGCATTTGCAGGCGGAAGATAGTATGTGCGGAAAAACTTCACCAGCATCTGTACGTACGAACCAATTAAAAGAAATTCAAGATTTTATTAAAAATAAAAATATACCAAATAATGAGTATGTGTTAATTGGTGGTGATATGAACGTAAATAAAATAAATACAGAGAACAAGAATGATTCAGAGTATGCATCTATGTTTAAAACATTGAACGCTTCTGTACCATCTTATACTGGACATACAGCGACTTGGGATGCAACGACAAACAGTATTGCAAAATATAATTTCCCTGATAGTCCTGCTGAGTATTTAGATTATATTATTGCAAGTAAAGACCATGCGAACCCACCGTATATAGAGAATAAGGTGTTACAGCCGAAATCTCCACAATGGACTGTTACATCATGGTTCCAAAAATATACGTATAATGATTACTCTGATCATTATCCAGTAGAGGCGACTATTTCTATGAAGTAGTTTCAAAAAGTTTCTTCGTAAAGAAGAAACTTTTTTTATTTGCAAACAGGAAAATCACACTTTCTTTCCAATATGTATAAGACATATTGAGAAGAGGAGAGAAAAATGTGGATCGAGGAATTTTTAAAGAAGTTCCATTACCGTGTGCATTTTTGGATGAAGTGGCTTTAGATAGAAATATTCAATCAATTATAGAGTTAAGTGGAAATAAGAAGATTCGTATAGCGAGTAAATCGTTACGTTCTGTTCCGATTATGCAAAAGATTTTAGCTGCAAATGATCGATTTCAAGGTATTATGTGCTTTTCACCTAGAGAGACTTTATTTTTAATAGAACAAGGATTTAATGATTTATTGCTTGGATATCCTGCTTATGATGAAAGAGCTTTGTATGAAATTAGTTTGCTAACAAAGAAAGGTTTCATTATAACTTGTATGGTGGATTGTGAAGAGCATATTGTGTATTTAGAAAAAATTGCTGAGAAATCTAAAGGATGTTTTCGTGTTTGTTTGGATATTGATATGAGTAGTCGTTTCTTTCAATTTCATTTTGGTGTACAAAGATCCCCAGTAAAAAATGTGCAGGATGCGTTGAAAGTAGTAGAAAAGGTGAGAAGGTCATCATATTTAATGTTAGATGGTGTGATGGGTTATGAAGCTCAAATTGCTGGGGTAGGCGATCGTATACCAAATCAATGGCTGAAAAGTAAGGTGATTTCGTATTTAAAGAAGAAATCAGTGTTAGAAGTTAAAGAAAGAAGAGAACATATTGTAAAAGCAATACAAAACCTTGGTATTGAGCTAAGGTTTGTAAATGGAGGCGGAACAGGAAGCATAAAAACAACTGAGAAAGATAATTCAGTTTCAGAGATTACAATAGGTTCTGCTTTTTATTCTCCGAAGCTGTTTGATTATTATAAAGAGGTGAAATTTCATCCAGCGATCGGATTTGCCTTACCAGTTGTGCGTAAACCAGTCCCGTTTATTTACACTTGCCTAGGTGGTGGATATATTGCTTCAGGAGCAGTTGGAAAAGATAAAGAGCCTGAAGTTTGGAGACCAAAGGGTGCAAAACTATTAGCTTTAGAAGGTGCTGGCGAGGTACAAACGCCAATTTTTTATAACGGCGAGGAACGAGTGGACATAGGAGAGTCCATTTTGTTTCGTCATAGTAAGGCTGGTGAATTATGTGAACGCTTTCCTTTTTTGTATCGTGTTAAACAAGGAGAGATTGTTGGGGAGTATTCAACATATCGGGGGGATGGCCAATGCTTTCTATAAAGGGACAAAGGTGGAGGAATTGGACAGGGAATGTAGAAGGAACGCCGCATTATACGATGTATCCAGAAAGTATACAAGATGTAGTAGAAGTAGTGGGGGTTGCACGAAAAAAGGGGCAGAAAATTCGTGTTGTTGGTTCAGGACACTCGTTTACACCCCTTGTGCAAACGGAAGAAGTTTTAGTTTCTTTAGATGAATTGAAGGGCATTGTGAATATTGATGAAGAGAAGATGGTCGCTGAAGTGTGGGCAGGAACAAAGTTATATGATTTAGGGAAGTTACTTGAGGAAAAAGGTTATGCGCAAGAAAATTTAGGGGATATTGATTCGCAATCTATTGCAGGAGCGATTAGTACGGGGACTCATGGAACGGGTATTACCTTTGGGAGCTTATCAACACAAGTTATAGAGATTACGGCAGTTTTATCTAATGGTGAGAGTATAGTTTGTTCGGAAGCTGAGAACGTAAAATATTGGAGAGCGTTTCAGTTGTCACTTGGAATGTTAGGTATCATTGTAAAGATAAAATTGAAGGTTATTCCAGCGTATTCACTCGTTTATGAAAGTGAAAAACAGTCATTATCTACTGTAATGAACAAACTAGAAGAGTATAAGAAGCATCGTCACTTTGAATTTTTCGTTTTTCCTTATTCTGATGAAGTACAAGTAAAACTTACGAACGAAACAACGAATACAGGCAGTGATTTGAAATGGCATAAACTAAAGGTGGAGTTACTTGAAAATAGGATGTTCTCTTTACTATCTAAAGGGTGTAAATGGTTTCCTTCTATAAGTAAAGGAGTGAGTCGATTATCAGCTAAGGCTGTACCAAACACAAAAATAATTGGCCCGAGCTATGAAGTATTTGCTACATCACGTACGGTACCATTTTATGAAATGGAGTATAGCATTCCTTCAAAGTATATGAGGACTGTGGTAGAAGAAATCTCAAATCTTATTGAAAAGAAAAAGTATAAGGTGCACTTCCCGATCGAATGCCGCTATGTGAAAGGTGATGATATATGGCTTAGTCCAGCCTATGGAAGAGATTCAGCGTATATCGCTGTTCATATGTATAAAGGTATGAAATATGCTGCTTACTTTGGCGAAGTGGAAAAAATTTTTATGAAGTATGAAGGGCGTCCGCATTGGGGGAAAATGCATACATTATCGTATGAGCAATTACAAGATATATATCCAGAGTTTCATTCGTTTTTACAGGCGAGGAAGTCTCTAGATGAACTTGGAATGTTTTTTAATCCTTATGCAGAAAAGTTATTTATCCCGCATTAACGGGCAGTAATACTCCCATCTCAAAATTCGGTGGGAGATAACCGCTCGTTTTGGGAGGGTTGATTAAAGTTTCACATTATGTATATGAAAAAGCTGACAAATAATTATTTGTCAGCTTTTTTTAGTGTAATTGCATTTCTTGTATGACTAATATGCTCATAAAATAGTAGTTTATCACGGCTAAATACATGCAGTAAAACATGAATAATAAACAGGCCGTTAATGATGAATAGGAATAACAATGTAACGAGTAATACTAAAGGTTCTGTATGATTTAACATAGAACTACTAGAAAGAATATAATTGATTCCGCCTAACGCAAAATAAAATATACCGTATCGAATAAATAGTTCTTTTAATGTAATACGATCTGATTTTCCTTTCAGGTGAATGCGAAGCAATGCTTTCCCAATTGTTTTTCCATTCGTAAAGTATGGAATAATAATAAAGTAAATAAGGATTGAACACGTAATGAAAATGAGTTCATACATATTGGTGTAAGATTGCATATTAGAAACGAAGAAAGAATTTCCTTTGTTTTTAATGACAGGTACAACGATAGATAAGAAAATCCAATCAATTTGCATCGCGATAAGACGACGAATGAATCCGACTGGTTTCGTTTCCAAATCAATATGACTATCTAACTCGTTTGTTTTTGGAAGGAAGTACGTAAATATTGGTGCAATGATAAAACCAATTACGCCACCTAATGTATTTAAAAACAAATCATCGATATCAAATAATCGGTATGCACAATTGTATATACCGTATAATCCAGTCACTTGTGTTAGCTCGAAAAATAGTGAAAGGAAAAAGGAAATGCAAATTGTTTGTAGGAAACTACGTCGGAAATAATAACGTAAGTAAATACCGAATGGAACAGTTAATAGAACATTAAATGCAACTTGTAAAAAAGCAGACTCTTTTAATAAGTAGAAATAAGTAGCCGGTTTCGTTAAAACTGCCGATGTATGACTACTAATCTCTTGTATGAAATAAAATGGTGAGAGTTGCATGTGTTGTGTATTAGCCGATTGTAGGCTACAAGTATCAAACGTTTGTGGCAACGGCAAAATAACAAGAAAATAGGCATTTAATAAGTAAAGTAATAATGAGTATAAAATAAATGAGCGCCATTTATTTAAATAACCGTATTTTCGATAATTAAATATTAGAAAAGGGATTAAAAGAAACATTGCTAAAAAAGGAAATAAAATAAATGCTGTTTTTACTGGAAATAAATATGCAGTCAAAGTGAAACTCCTTTCAATAAAAATTCGTTTATCATTATAGCGCTAAAAATATTTAAATACAAAGTTAAAATCTTTCGAAATAGAAATAATTACTAATTTTATAGGAATTAAGTTATAATAAATTTAATATAAGGATATTATGATTATGTAAGTTGAGAGAGGGTACAAGAGATGCGATATGAACTTTTTTCTGTAAGTGGGGATCATATTACGACTTTTGAAAGTGCATGGCGTTTTCAGGAGGGAGAACAGATTTTTGTTCATGATGATCAAACAAAACGAAACTTTATTATTATTCGTCTGACGCATGATGTATTTCAACAAAATAAACATGTTATTCGTTTGTATTGTCAAGAAAAGAAAGTGTATGCATAAGAGAAGCCCTCTTACAGTATGAAAAGTAAGAGGGCTCTTTATCCCGCTATTTGTGAGAAGCACGATTGGTGAGGATTAAAGTTTCACTTTATCATTTTTCTCCTCGCAAGGAATAAAAAGAGAAGAGTTAATGCACATAGGTAGCATTTGATTTGGAAGAAAGGATATAGCCTTGTATTTTGTACTTCAAAGTTACATGGCCTTCTCTTTGAGAAAGCCATGTATGGTAATCTTGTTGTGTTTTCCATAACATACGAAACATATATTCTGTCTTATCATTTGTACGATGAACATGTGAAAACTCTATGTTAATAAAACCGTTCGTTCCAGGGGAAGGATAATATTGTTTAAGCTCACAAAGTAGCTCACTTTCATATCCGTACTTAATGTGAATGAGTTTAGTAACTATAAGCATATAAACACCTCTTTTACGATAATAGTAGGAAAGATAGAATTACTATAATAGTGAACTTGATCGTTATTATACTATTCTGGAAATTCGAAGTAAATGATAGGTTTTAACTTAATAAAGGTATAAAAAAGCGAGTCATCTAGTGTAATAGAATGACTCGCTTTCGATTTGTAAGTTTCACTTTATAAGAAAATAAGAGTAAGTACACCTACGATAATACAATAGAAAGAGAAATACTTTAAATTTCCTTTTGCCATAATGTTCATAAACCATTTTAGTGAAATATACGTCATGATAAATGTTGCGATGAATGCAACGACATATGGTACGAATAATGTGTCTAGATTTGGATCATTTGCAATGTCTGTAATGCTTAACAATAAGCCACCTAAGCTAACAGGAATGTATAGTAAGAATGAGAAGCGAAGAGCTGTTTCTTGCTTCATACCAAGTAACATTGCTGCTACGATTGTGGCACCAGATCGGCTTATTCCAGGAATCAGTGCGCAAGCTTGTGCTAATCCGACGATGATTGCATCTTTCATAGAAAGGTCGCCATCATTTTTACGACCGCGTAAATTTCTAATAATCCAAAGGCCGACAGCAGTAATAAGAAGGGAAATCCCAACCATCTTCACACCTTTTAAGTACTGATCGATGTAATCTTTAAATAAAACACCAATAACACCTGCTGGAATGGTTGCAATAACAAGATAAATAATAAAGAAGAAATCTGATTTCGCGTCTTCTGCTCTTGTAAATATATAAGAGAGACCATTCTTCGTCAGACGAATTAAATCATTTCTATAAATAAGTAATACAGCTAATAATGAAGCTGAATTAACAAGTAGTTCGAAGCTAAATCCTTCTATTTTTAGTTCTAGCAAATGTTGTGCTAAAACGAGGTGACCACTTGAAGAAATCGGAATTGGTTCTGTTAGTCCTTGGAACAGACCGAGAATTAAATATTTTAAAACGTAGTAAAATTGTTCCATAATAACCTCCTTGTTTATTAGTTGAAAGAAACAACTTTTCCATTATAACAAAGATATGGATGAATATTGAAAAGAAATAAATATTCGAAATAAAATAAAAATCCCTTATAGCAGTATAAGGGATTTTTATTTTTAATTAAGAAGTTACTGTTCCTTGAAGACTTTTAGACAATTGAACATCGACTTTTTCAGCATCATGAATATGATTCATAATAGTAGTATTTAATTTTTGGAACATTTGTTGTGTGTTAGCGAATTCTCGTAATATGTCATCATTACAAGACTTTTGGTTTTCAATAGCCTTAATAACATTTGTAGCGCCATTTTGTAACGTTTGAATCATAACTAAAATATTTTCAATTCTAGCGTTTGTATCGGCGCTCATTTCTACACCTTCATCGACTAAATGTAAATTATCTTTTGTATTATCGTATGCTTTTTCAATTTCTTCTTGAATTTTTTTCGTTAAGTTGCCGATGTTTTTTGTGCTTTCTGCTGTACTTTCCGCTAGTTTTCTTACTTCATTGGCAACGACAGCGAATCCTTTACCGTGCTCTCCAGCACGTGCGGCTTCAATACTCGCATTTAAGGCAAGTAAATTTGTTTGTGCTGCAATGTTTTGAATGACTTCTACAATTTGCTCGATTTCCTTTGAGCGTTCGCTTAGATGATTCATACTATTAGACGTGCGTTGAGATTGTTCACCTAATTTATTAATTACAATAAGTAAGCGGTGAACGGATTCTTTTCCTTCATTAGAGCAGTCAATAATTTCTGCAATAGACTGAATTAAGCTTTGTTCCTTTTGCAACATTTCATTATTTAACTCATTGGAATGTGTCGTACGTGTTGAAACATTTTCGAAACATGAACTTAATTGTTGAACTAAATTTTGGAGTGTATTGTGTTGGTTATTTACAAGTTGATGCTCTTGTACAACGCTTTGTACACGATCGTGGATAGTCGAAATAGTCTCTTGTTTTTCAATATCTTTTTGTTTCAATTCTGCTTCTAATTCTTGTATACGCTCTTCTAATTGAGCAATTGTATGTTGGAGTGATTTCTTTTGAGTAAACATATATTTATTTCAACCGCCTTCAAAAGTTATATTTTCTCTATATTTGGATTTTAGCATCTTTTGTATTTTTTAAATATAGGAATTGTTAAATATTTAAGAATCTATTACATTTTATTCATAATTCTCTTTTTTTCGTCACGAAAAATAAACTGTATTTAATCGTTTTGTAAACAAACTGTAAAATAAATCATGTATAACTGTATAAGAAGGGAGTCGGATTATGAACTATTTTAAGCGAATCAGTAGTCTAGTATTAGCAGGAATTATCGTTCTTTCTAGTACAGTCGCTGTAAAAGCAGAGTCAAACGACGAGAAACTTAACAACATGCAACAGCAATTGCAACAAAACGATGCAGAAATGCAAAAGAAAGAGCAAGAGAAGCAAGCTGTTAGTAAAGAAATTAAAGGTATTGAAAACGAACTACATAATTTAAATAATACAATTGCAAAAAATAAAGAGGATCAAGCTGCTATTCAACGTAAAATCGATGAAACACATAAGCAGATTGAGCAAAAAAAGCAAGAAATTGTCGTTTTAGAGGATAAAGTCCTTGCTCGTAAAGATATTATGAGAAAACGTATGGTTTCTGTTCAAAACAGTTCAAATACAAGTTTAGTAGTAGAAGTTGTGGTAGAGTCAAAAAACTTTGCAGACTTCTTACAACGTATGAATGCAGTTTCTACTATTCTAGAAGCTGATAAAGAAATTTTACGTCTACAAGAACAAGATCTTCGTCAAATTGAAGAAGATAAGAAAACAATTGACGAAAAAGAAGCATCTTTAGTAGTAGACAAACAAAAATTAGCAAAAGCACAAGCTGAACTGCAAGATAACTTGAAAAAACGTCAAGATAACTTACAAGCAGTTCAAGCTAAATATAATGAGGTTGCAAGTCAACTTAATTTAGCTACGGAAGAGAAAGCTAAAATTGAGTCAAATATGAAGGCAGTACAAGAAACGATTGCTCGTGAGCAAGAAGCAGCAAGAATCGCAGCGGAAGAGCGTGCAAAAGCAGAAGCGGCTGCAAAGGCTGAGCAAGAAGCTTTAGCGAAAGCACAAGCGGAAATTGCTGAAAAGCAAAAGCAAGAAAAAGCTAGTAAACCAGCTAAACCAGCTGAACCTGTTGTTAGTAATAATTCGAAGGTAGAGCCTGAACAACCTTCGAAACCAGCTGCTGGTGGGAAAGAACTTTATGTACACGCAACAGCTTATACAGCAGATCCATCTGAAAATGGTTATGGATCAGGTCAACAAGTATACTCTGCATGGGGACCAGGTGGTAAACCTTATAATTTAACTGCAAACCCAGGAATGAAATTAATTGCTGTAGATCCAAGTGTTATTCCATTAGGTTCTATTGTATATGTTGAAGGTTATGGGCAAGCAATTGCAGCAGATACTGGTGGCGCAATTAAAGGTCACAAAATCGATGTTTTAATGCCAGATAAAGCTTCATCTAGTAATTGGGGCAGAAAAAATGTTAAAGTGACAATTTTAAACTAACATAAAATCCAACTTTACAATGTAAAGTTGGATTTTTTTATAATATTAATGTTAAGTTGAGTTTACATTTTGTTAAGGTAAGCATACAATAATGGTGAGAGGTGGTAAATTTGACCATTTTAAATAGAGTAAAAGAATTAAGAGCAAGATTTAATTTTTCGCAAAGTGTATTAGCAGAAAAGGTTGGAGTAACGAGACAAACAATTGCAGCAATTGAAAAAGGGGATTACGTTCCTTCGTTGTTATTAGCGCTTATGATTTGTGATGTGTTCCAGTTAAAGATGGAAGATGTGTTTGTTTTAAATAAGGAGGGGGAAGAGGATGAATAGACTCGTATTTTCCTATATGCTAAATGTACTTTTAATGGTATTAGCAGGCTGGGCTTTTATTGAGTTATATTATTTTACTATTGAAGTCGCTAATTTTATTCAAACGAAGAGAGTACCATTCGAAATTTCAATAAGTTTAATACCGCTCGGGTTACTTTTAACATTTGGTATTGTATCGACCGTTATTTATAAAATTCAAAAGAAAAAATATAAAGAGCTCTCGTATTGGATGTTTCCACTATTATTTCCTCAAGAAGATGAGCGTGAAAAGGCAATTACAGAAAAGGCTTGTCGTACTACATTTATGTCATTATGGTATGTGTTGCCTTGTGCAGTTGGTTTTTTAACTCTTTCTCCAATTGTTATTCTATATGTTCCTGCATATCCGATATATATTGCATTTAGTATCTTCTTTATTCAGATGACGATCTTTCACGTATCACTATACCGAAATAAATTAGCTTAAAAAGAAACCTTCTTGCACCGGCAAGAAGGTTTCTTTTCAGCTAATACTTGTACATATGGCGATATTATTTTATCATTTTATATAGAGTAAGATTTTGTAAGGGAAAGGAATTGTATATGAATAAGCAAAGAATTTATAGTATAGTAGCAATCCTGCTATTTGTTGTAGGTGGGGTGTTAATTGGAAAGCCATTTTATGATGGATATCAGGCTGAAAAGAAACAGACTGAAAATGTGCAGGCTGTTCAAAAGATGGATTATGAAAAGCATGAGACGGAATTTGTAGATGCTTCCAAAATTAATCAACCAGACTTGGCGGAAGTAGCGAATGCATCATTAGATAAGAAACAAGTAATTGGTCGTATTTCGATTCCAAGTGTTTCAGTAGAACTGCCTGTTTTGAAAGCTTCTACTGAAAAAAACTTATTAACAGGTGCAGCGACAGTAAAAGAGAATCAAGTTATGGGAAAAGGAAATTACGCACTAGCAGGACATAACATGTCTAAAAAAGGTGTTTTATTTAGTGATATAGCTTCTTTGAAAAAAGGCGATAAAATTTATTTGTATGACAATGAAAATGAATATGAGTATGCGGTTACTGGTGTATCTGAAGTAACTCCTGATAAGTGGGAAGTTGTGGAGGATCATGGGAAAGATGAGATAACGCTTATTACATGTGTATCTGTAAAGGATAATTCTAAGCGTTATGTTGTTGCTGGTGATTTAGTAGGAACGAAGGCGAAGAAGTAAAAAAGAAGGTGAACTCTTTAAAGAGTTCACCTTCTTTTTTACTAATGTTGAGAAAAAATAGAATGTTTTGGTTTGTATTTAAGTATTCTTCTATTTATGTATAATAAAGTTATAATTCTATATTTTGGGAGGAACAAGAGTGAGACAACAGGTGAAGAAACTTCTTTTAACAACGAGTATAGCGTTATTGGTAGCTCCAATTTCAGCTTATGGGCATCCAGGGCGTACAGATGCTAACGGCGGACATACGTGTCGTACAAATTGTGAGAAATGGGGATTACAGTACGGGGAATATCATTATCACAATAAACCAGCTTCTAGTAGTGGTGCAACGAGCCCAGCTCCTAGCCAGAATAATAATAGTGCTGTAGAAGCTGAGAGACAAGCAGAAGCACAGCGCAATACTGAGGCTGAAAAACAACGTGCTGCAGAAGCACAGCGCAACGCTGAGGCTGAAAAACAACGTAATGCAGAAGCACAGCGTAAAGCTGAAGAAGAGAGACAACGTGTAGCCGAAGAACAAAGAAAAGCTGAAGAGGCACGTAAGCAAGAGGAAGCGCAGCGCCAAGCTGATATGGAAAAAGGTCAACTTGAAGGTCAAAAGAATGGAGAAACTGATTTTAAAGCAGGAAAAAATGATGCAGAAGTGCATGTAGCTGGAAAATCTGATGCATATAAACAAGCGTTTAAAGCGACTTATGCAGCCGCATGGTCTTTAGAAGAGCAGAAGAAAACGCATTTTGAAAAAGGAAAAGAACAAGGTTTAGCACAAGAGACGATGGACGATAGTCAAGTTGCTCCAGAGTTTAAGGTAAACTTTGTAGACGGGTTCAAAGTAGGGAATAAAGAAAGAACAGAAAAAATTGAAAAAGAACAAGCTGAATTAGGAGAAAAGACAGGGAAAGAACTTGCTGAAAAGAATCCTGGAAATAGAGAGAAAGAAGTATACGTGAAGGCATATGAAACAGCGTATGAAAAAGGCTATAAGTCTACAAAAAAGGCAGTAGAAAAGGCTGGCTATAAGTATGCATTTGAAAACTATAATTTAAAAGTTCCTGCTAAGTATGAAAGAAATGAATTGTTAAAGAAATGGTTTACTGAAGGGTTTAAATTGAATAAAAAAGCAGCAGAAATTCGAGAAGAAGGGTATAAAAAGGGAGACAGCTGGTTCTCATTCTTCTATAAGAGTTTCGTACCAAGTGAATATAAAGAACATAAAGAGCTGTACGAACAAGCAATAGAAAAAGGTAAAACGGCATAAAAAAAGATGAGGAGAAATTCCTCATCTTTTTTAATCCATCCATTTCACTAATTTCTTAGAAATTAGTAATAAAACACAACCTAATATAATTGCCACAGCGCCAATAACTGTGAATACTTCAGCGTATCCAAGTGAGGTTGTAAAGCTTGCAAGTTGTCCGCCTAAAATGTTGGCGATACCTGAACTTGCTAGCCATACACCCATTAGTAAAGATGCTAATTTTACCGGAGCAAGCGCACTAACCATTGATAGTCCGACAGGTGATAAGAATAGCTCACCTAACGTATGGAAAAGATACGTAAAGACGATAAATAGTAAGTTTGCTTTTTCTGTAATGTTATGTTCATCACTACCTGTTTTTAATGTAGCGATAACGAGAATGATATAACCGATACCAAGCAAGATCATACCAAGTCCCATTTTAGTTGGGATTTTTAAATCACCGCGCTTGCGAGTTGCAAGTTTTGCCCATAATGCAGAAATGACTGGAGCAAGTAAAATAATAAATAATGGATTGACCGATTGGAACCAAGATGTTGGAACTTCCCATCCGAACACAGAGCGGTCTACAAATTTGTTTGTATATAATGTTAACGAGCTACCAGCTTGTTCAAAGCCAGCCCAGAAGAAGACAACGAAGCATGTTAAAATGACGATAACTGCGGTACGTTGTTTTTCTTTTTTTGTTAACGGTGTATCTCCTACTGATGGTTGTCCATCTGTTGTTTGTAAATCGCGAGTTGGTTTTTTACCGATATCACCAAGGAAGCGATTTGATAATGTTGTAAATAAAATTTGTCCAATAATCATTCCGATTGAAGCGGCTAAGAAACCGTAACGGAATCCGTAATGTACAACGCCATCAACTGTTGTTTTGAATAAATTTTCTGATAAAAACCCGCAAACGAGTGGAGCTAAAAATGACCCGACGTTAATACCCATATAGAAAATGGTAAATGCACTATCACGTTTTGGATCGTTCTCTTCGTATAATTCTCCAACCAGTGTAGAGATGTTCGGTTTGAAGAATCCGTTACCGATAATAATAAGCGCTAATCCGAGGTATAGGCCTAATTGGTTTTGCAAGGCAAATAGTGTAAGGTTACCGGTTGCCATTGTTATACCACCAATTGTGATCGCTTTTCTTCTACCTAGAAAACGGTCTGTTAAGTATCCACCAATCATTGGTGTGAAATAACAGGCTCCAGTATAAAATCCGTAAATAGAGAGTGCCCATGCGGGACTAAACCCAAGACCACCGCTTACTAAAGCTGTCGTTAAATATAATGTTAATAATCCTCGTAATCCATAGTAACTAAATCTTTCCCACATTTCTGTAAAGAAGAGTAAGTATAAACCTGGAGGATGTTTCTTTTTTCTTTGTTGTTCTCTTTCTAGTTGTATCGCTGATTCCATGTTATTTTCCTCCTGACACAAACAAAAACAAAGTTAATAATTTTGTACATTTAATATTTTACCTTATTAACTATTATAAGTCAATAAAGGTTGATTTTTCAGAAGAGATTGGAAAAAGGGAATAGCTATAGAAGGGGTGTTTCTTTTGTGATAGACTATGGACTATGTTTTCTTTGTAAGGAAGCGGGTTATTGTACTTTTTTTATATGTGGAATTGATTTCATAAAAGATGAAATTAAAGAAGGAGAAAGAAATGAAATTGTTACAGAAAAAAGAAATTTTACTTATTAGTCTTATGTTATTCTCGATGTTCTTTGGAGCAGGGAATCTTATATTCCCACCTTTTCTTGGATATGAAGCAGGAGAACATGTGTGGATTTCGTTAGTAGGATTTATTATATCAGCAACAGGTCTTCCTATATTAGGTGTTATTTCTATTGCAAAAGCAGGAAGTTTTCAAACGTTAGCGGGTAGAGTTCATTCTTCATTTGCAATTATTTTTCCATGTATCGTGTATGTATTTATTGGACCTGGGCTTGGTATACCACGTGCGGGAAGTTTAGCCTTTGAAATGGGGCCAGGTCAGTTATTCCCTGAAGCAGGAAGCGGAGTATTATTGTTTTACACAGTTATTTTCTTTAGTATTGTTTACTGGTTAAGTTTATCACCATCTAAACTAATGGGGTTGTTTGGAAAAGTCTTGACGCCGTTATTATTATGTATGATTGCACTTATTTTTATAAAGAGTATGTTTACAACAGTAGGAGATATGAAAGAACCAATAGGGAACTATGGCCAAGCTCCTATGTTTCAAGGGTTTTTAGATGGATATTTAACAATGGATGCGTTAGCTGCTTTAATCTTTGGAATTGTTATTGCAAATGCATTACGTGCAAAGGGTATTGAAGATGATAAAGGTTTAGCGAAATATATGAGTATTGCTGGAATTGGGGCAGGATTATTATTATCGATTATTTATGTCATCCTTGGATATGTGGGGGCAATTAGTGGCTCATTAGGAACATTTGATAACGGTGCGAAAGTGTTAGCACAAGTTATGATTACATTATTTGGACAGGGCGGAGTCGTTCTATTAGGTCTTATTTTTACTATCGCATGTTTATGTGTTTCAATTGGACTTGTTACGTCTTGTAGTCAATTTTTTGCGAGTGCATTTCCAAAAGTATCTTATAAAGTGTGGGCATTTATAGTAAGCGTTGTTAGTATGATCTTAGCTAATTTAGGATTAACGCAAATTTTAAAAGTATCAGTACCAATTCTTGGATTTATTTATCCAATTGCATTAACTCTTATTATTCTAGGGTTATTCCATAAGTATATTGGAAAGTATGCATACGTATATGCAGTAACTGTTTGGGTTGTAGCAATATTTAGTGCAATTGATATTTTGAATAAAAATGTAATGATGAATCAGTGGACGTCAGTATTAAAATACATTCCGTTTTATACAGAAGGTGTTGGGTGGATTGTTCCAGCTATTGTAGGCATGTGTCTTGGTTTCATCGTTAGCATTGTTCTAAATAAGAATAACTGAGTAAAAAGGTGTTTTCCGATTTTGGAAGACGCCTTTCTTTTTTGGAAAAATACTATTGAAAATGAATAGACTAAGAGTATGATAAAGATAATTGGTAATATATAGGTTTAATGAGAGTTACGAATGAGGGGGGAGCGTATGAAGAAGGATTTGGATAAGAAAATAGAAGCACTCGAAACAGCAATTGAAACAATTCAAGAAGCACTTGCTGAATTAAAAGTGAAGCAAAGGGAAATAGAAGTAGAAAACGCTCAGCAACATGCTAGTAAGGATAAGAAAGAATATATTGAAACGATAATGGAGGAAAAGCCAAAAGAAGAAATAGTTAAGATAAAAGAGCCTTTGCAAGAACGTGAGGTAAAACAGGTAGATATATCGGCTTTTAAACCAGAGCCATTTAATATTATTAAGTTTTGTCAAACATGGTTACCGCGTGTATTTGTCGGTATTATGTTGCTTGGAGTGATCTGGTTATTTAAAGCAGGGGTAGATGCTGGCTTATTAACACCAGCGATACGAATTGTGTTTGGTATCGCATTATCTATCGGATTGTATTATATAGGAGATATTCAAATTAAAAGAGAGCGACAGGCGTTAGGGTTAGTATTAGCTGGAGGAAGTATTACCGGGATTGTTCTAACAACGTTTGCAGCACATTATTTATATGGATTTATTCCGGCAAGTGTCGCGTTTCTCTGTAATATTGCATGGGTTATTTTAGGTATTTATTTAGCGAAAAGATATCAATCGGAATATCTCACTATTTTCGTAGCGGTCGGAGCGTTCTTCGTACCATTCTTGTTAAATAGTACGACTCCTAATCCTTATATTTTCTTTGGATATGAGACAGTATTAACACTTAGTTTATTATGGTATGCGTTGAAAAATCGTTATAAATACTTATATATGATTTCTTACGCTGTTGCTGCCATTGTCCTTTTCGTTTTCTTTGCTGTTATGTCAATGTTAGTAGAGAACTTGCAAATACAGTTAACGATTGTATATGGTTTGATTCATTTACTATTATTTTGGCATATGTTTACGGAGAGAAGTTTTATACTAGAACCACGTTTGGCAATATTTAGTGCGAATGCAGTGTTCTTTATACTAGCTATTTCAAAAATACCTGATTTTACAACATGGGGATTAATTATTAGTGCACTCGTGCATGCCATTATGTTCGTATTTGAATATAGGAAAAATAGACATTCTACATTTACAAATCTCTTATTTGGTTTCGCAATGGGAGCATTTAGTTTAGCAATTTTATATGAGTATAGTTTAGTGAATGCAGCGATTGTACTATTGTTACAAGGTTTCCTCGGCATGGTCACTTCTATTAAAGGAAAACAACAGATAAAATTGTATGTTAGTGCAACGATTTACGCGATTGGAATGATACAAACGATTTTTAGTCCGTTTGATCAATTTATTTCGGCAGGCTTTGTTGCTCATCTTATTTTAATAGGAACGTTCTATTATTGCATGAGAGAAGCGAAAGAAGTATTAGCGAGCTTCGGCAAATATATGTATTCTATAGTGCTCTATTGGTTTATGATAATTGTATTTATTACAATTACGAGAATCGGTGAAGTTTTATCTACAGATGGAAGCGTAATTAGTGTATCAGTATCGTTATTATGGATGGTATATGCATTATTTGCAGTTTGGTTTGGAAGAAATAGAAATATGAATGAAATATTATATGCTGGTTTAGTCGTTTTAGTCGTAACGGTAGGGAAGTTATTCTTACTTGACTTACCAGAGGTATCGATGATGATTAGGGCAGTGTTATTCCTAATCGTCGGTAGTATAGGTATCGTTATTTCAAGAATGTTTTTCTCGAAGGAAGAGAAGTGAGAAGAAGGCAATCCATGTATGGATTGCCTTTTTTATTATTTCTTATTAATCGTCACAGTTTCATTATATTTCGTTGTTGTATTTTGGCGTAGACGAAGCGTTGCTTGTCCAGTTGTATTTGAATCAATCTGTACATTTACAACTTTCTCAGCAGAGCCTAAGCTGTTTGTTGTGAAAGAAAATGCACTACTATATCCGAAAGTAGATGGCCAAGTGCCGTTTGCATTTTGTACTTTAGCCACTTGTGTTCCACCAGTAGTGAAGATACCTAAAGAATAGTTGTTATACGTTGTATTAGGTAGTAAGTTATTTACTTGAATCTTCATTTGGAAAATTTCATTGTTTGGTAGAATGCTAGGGTGTGTAACGACGTAGTCGCTTGTTGTTACCGCACCGTTATAACCGTATGAACCTGGTTTGAAAGTATTTGTATTAAACCATTGATAACCTGCATTTGGTGCACTCCAAGGTTCAGGTTGTGGTTCTGTTGATAAGCTTGGCTGTTCAAATGTTTGTAGAGCTGTAGGTGAATCAAGTTGTAAACCATTTACTTGATCTAAACTTGTAAATGTCTCTTTATTTGATAACCAATTTACGATGTTTTCTAATAAGATAGCATCGTTTTCTTCTTTATAACCATCGTAAGTTTTCTTTGTTTGGCCAGAATCTTCACGAACGTACTTTGGCGTAGCATCTTCAACAGGAGAAGAGTCACCAATAAAGGCAGCTTTTCCAAGTCCTACTTTTGCAATTGCAGCATATGGGCCTTCTGCAATACCACCGCCATTATAAACGCCGCTATCAACAGCGTTATTCCATTTTGATGGATTTTCTGGAAGGTAAACAAGTCCTTTTGCTAGTTTTGGATTTGTAATTGCCAGAGTAGAACCAGCATGCATTGCTACAGACGAAACACCTTTTGTAATTCCGAAAGATTGTTCAGGCGATACAATTGTTTTCGCTGAAACATCACCAAGTGCATTGTAGCGGAAGCGAATACCGAAGTTGTCAGAGAGCCAATCAGAGCTTTCTACTCCTTGCATAGCTTGTGAATTTGCTTCTTCATTAGACATTCCTTTTGCTGGATTATCCCAAGCACCACGTCTATATCCATTAAATACTTCAGAAGAGTCCCAGCGATTTTTATTGCGATCCGCATTGTAATGATCAGCAATAAAGAAGATACTACCACCATTTTTTACATATTGTAACATAGCGTCCTGCTCAGATTTTTTGTAAGGAATATTAGCTTCTGGAACGATAAATACATTGTAATCTTTTAAGTCTTCGTACGTAATAGGTGTTGATTTACGAAGTTCCTTTACGTGATATCCGTTTTTTGCGATGCCGTTTCCGAAGTCAGAAAAGCCGCCGTCAATAACCCAGTCAGCTGTCCCAGCAGTTTGACCGTGTGTATTATCGAATAATACTTTCTTCCCATTGTTTTGATTTACAACTTTTGCAGCAATTTCAGGAGCTGGGTCTACAGAGCTTTCGGCATAAGTAGACGGTATGAACGAGGTCCCTATACTTAGTGTAATTGCTGTTGCTAAAGAAAATGTAATCCATTTTTTATTCTTCATAGAAGAATCCCCCTAATAATAAATATATGTGCTTTAATAATGTAATTTATTTTTCTGTAAAAATAAAGACGGAAAACATAAAAAATATTAAAAGATTGTAAAAATACCGTGAATTATGTTGAGAAATATTTATATAGATATAAAAACATCCCTTCCAAGTAATAAGGAAGGGATGTTTTGCTTAACTAATTTTTGAGTTAGGTGTTTCATCAATCTTATGAAACCCTTTCATGTAATATACAATTGCTAAGCCGATAAGCCAAATTGGGCCGACAATCAATGCAATTCGTGTATCTTCTGAATACGCCATTATACCTAATACTAATACAAGGAAAACGAGTGAGAAATATGAGCTTAATGGGTATAAAGGCATTTTATACGATAACTTTTGTTTATTTTGAGTAGGCAAGCTTTTACGGAATTTAATTTGAGCAACTAATATAATTCCCCAAGTCCAAATTGCGCCGAAAGTTGAAATGCTAGTAAGCCATGTAAATACCTTTGCAGGTACGAGATAGTTTAATATAACACCAATGAGTAAAACGATAGCAGTTGCTACAATTCCTTGGCTTGGAATGCCATTTTTATTTAAACGACCAAATCTTTCAGGAGCTTTTTTCTGCTGAGCTAATGTATATAGCATACGGCCTGTACTAAATAAACCACCATTACAAGAAGAAAGAGCTGCTGTTAATACGACAAAATTAATAATACCTGCTGCTTTTGCGATACCAATTTGCTGGAATGTTAATACGAATGGACTGCCTTTCTCACCAAGTTCATTCCATGGATAAATTGCCATCATAACGAATAATGCCCCAACGTAAAAGAGTAGAATTCTCCAAAATACGTTATCGATTGCCTTTGCGAGTGTTTTCTTCGGATTTTGAGCCTCACCAGCTGTAACACCGATTAATTCAACGCCTAAATAAGCGAATAGTACCATCTGCATGGAGAGTAGTAATCCAGAAAATCCATTTGGGAACCAGCCACCATGTGACCAAAGGTTTGAAATACCAGTAGCGATACCACCGTTTCCGAATCCGAATAAAATAATACCAGCTCCGACTACTATCATACAGATAATTGTGACAATTTTAATGAGAGCAAACCAAAACTCAAGTTCTCCAAATACTTTTACCGATAAGAAGTTAAAAGCGCTCATTAATAATAGAGCAAGTAACGCCCAAGTCCAGCGCGGAATATCTGGGAACCAGTACTGCATGTAAATACCAGCTGCTGTAATTTCAGCCATACAAGTAACAACCCATAAGAACCAGTAATTCCAACCAGTAATATAGCCAGCGAGTGGTCCAATATAATCATATGCATATTTACTAAAAGAACCGGCAACAGGTTGTTCAATTGCCATTTCCCCAAGCGCTCGCATAATGAAAAAAATAACGAGTCCGGCAATCATATAGCCTAGTAAAATAGAAGGACCGGCTAGTTTAATGGCGGAAGCGGATCCTAAAAATAGCCCAACGCCAATAGCTGAGCCAAGTGACATTAAAGTAATATGTCGTTCTTTTAAACCACGATTTAAAGTTCCAGATTTGTTTGCGTGCTGCATAAGAAGAATCCCCCTTGTAGAGTGAACGATATTTGAATGCGTTTACTAAATATTTAACTATTTCAAATTATAAAACATTTCTATCTGTTATGCTACAAAAATAATCATAATGAACTGTACTACATCTGTACTTGTCCGACTTAAACTTAAAATTCGAACTATTAGGGAATATATTGACTCTTCTTTTTATTGATTGTTAAGATTAAGTATTATATTTTCTCACATACTAGTAAGAAAAAGAATGTGTGATAATAATTCAGGTGTAGGAAGGGTACATAAGCATGTTTCAATTACAAAAATATAACACTTCTGTGAAGCAAGAGTTTTTAGCTGGCATCACAACTTTTTTTACATTTGCGTATATTCTTGTCATCAATCCAAAAATATTATCTGATGCAGGTGTACCGTTTGACCAAGCGTTTACAGCAACAATTATTGCCACTGTTGTTGGAACAGTAGGTATGGCGATTTTCGCGAATTACCCGATTGTTATTGCTCCAGCTATGGGAATGAATGCATATTTTGCTTATTCTGTTGTACAGAAGGCAGAAGGGATTACATATGTAGTTGCCTTTTCAGCTGTATTTGTAACGGGAATTATTTTTCTTTTATTATCTTTTACTTCGTTTAGGCAAAAGTTAATTTTAGCAATTCCTGATAGTTTAAAGCATGCAATTGCAGGTGGAATTGGACTATTTATTGCTTTTATTGGATTACGCCTTTCTGGAATTATCGTGGATCATCCGTCTAATTTAGTTACGATTGGTGATTTTCATTCTCCAGCTGTTATTTTAACTTTAATTGGTTTAATCTTAGCGGCGGTATTAATGGCATTACGTGTGAGCGGTGCATTATTTATTAGTATGATTGTGACAGGAATTATTGCCTTCTTTACAGGGCAATTGAAGTTTGCTGATAAAATTGTGGCGATGCCTCATTTACCAGAGGGTATTATCGTTTCAAACCCAATCAATGCCTTTTCTGATGTAATTGAATACGGATTATACGGCGTTGTATTTTCATTTTTACTTGTACTGTTATTCGATACAACAGGTGCATTACTCGGTTTAATTAAACAAGCAGGTTTAATTACAGACAATACAGAGAAGCGTTTTGGTAAAGCATTTATTGCAGATGCAATTGGCGGGACTACAGGTTCTATCTTTGGAACAAGCCCAACAGCAGCGACCATTGAATCGTCAGCAGGTATTGCTGCAGGTGGTAAAACTGGATTAACAGGGATTGTAGTTGTTGGTCTAACAATTATAACGGCATTTTTCAGTCCTGTTATTGCTTCTTTATCAAGTGTAGCTGCTATTACAGCTCCTTCATTAATTATAGTAGGTAGTTTAATGGCACAAAGCATTCGAGATATTAATTGGAATGAATTTGAAGATGCGTTACCAGCATTTTTGATCTTTATAGGTATTCCGTTAACATCTAGTATTGCAAATGGAATCGCAATTGGATTTTTAGTATATCCAGTCTTGAAAATTGTGAAGGGTAAAGGGATGGAAGTACATCCATTACTATACCTATTTGCATTCTTATTTGGATGTCATTTATTCTTATAATATAAATATAGGAGAGGGCCTTCTTATGGGAGGCCCCTTTTTTGTGTATAATAAAGTGAAACTATAGGCAGTAGGGGGATCCCCACTGTGTATTAGCCCACACCAATTGTGATAAGATGAAAACTTAAATGATTTCGTAAAATATAAATTACTTAATGGAATATATATGTTACAATAAAGACAGAGGAGGAACATGAATGGCTGTAAGTAAAATAAAAGTCGCGCGTGTTCAGTTAGATTTAACACAGCAACAATTAGCAGAAAAAGTAGGCGTTACAAGACAAACGATTAGTTTAATTGAGAAGGGGAAATACAATCCATCTTTAGATTTATGTTTGAAAATTTGTTATGCAGTAGATAAAACGTTGAATGATTTGTTTTGGGAGGAAAAGGAGTGGTAGGATGAAAATCGTGAAAGATGAACGTTTAATGATTGAAGGGTTAAAACATATTAGATTAGCTTTCATCTTACAAAATATCGTCATACTAGCTATCGTCTTTTACCGCTATGTCTTGCAAGGGGCAGGATATGAAAGTGTTTCGGATTTATTAATGGTATTTATGGGCGGGATAATAATTATTAACTTTTTAAATCTGAAAAATTCAGTGGAAGTGTATGAGCATACGGGCGGAGTGTCGCGTCGTTATTTTATGAAGCTATTATTCATTCCGGTGGGTATTATTATTGGGATTTTAGCTATTTGTATCGTTGTAACACCAGATATTTCGATAAAGGAAATTAGTATGACAGGACTTATTATGTTTGCTTGTTTTTTAGTTCCTAGTTTGTTTATATACATATATATGAAAAAAATAAAAAGAGAAGATTGAAATATAAGAAAGGCTTTCCTGTATTGAGGAAAGCTTTTCTTATATCTTTTTATACAAAACTTTATGAAGGCCAATTGGTTCAATTTCAAAAATTTCACCATGTTCCTGAAAGCCTAAGCGCTTGTAATAGTCAGCTACAGTAATTCGGCCATTACACCATAACATATTTGCTTGACGCTCTTGTAAGATTTGTTCTGCATTCTGAATTAAGGAGCTTCCAGCGTGGTTGTTTCGAAACTCAGGTAATGTGGCCATTCCTCGTAGACGATAATGAATACCGGCTGGTAGGTCAGGATATATTTCTTTTGAGAAGGAAGCGATACTAATTAGTTCATCGTTTATAAATGCGCCTAAGTGGAAGGTGTCTGTTTCATAATCGGAAGGATATTTACAATCTGCTAATGTTTGATTGGGGCGTAAAATTTTTTGACGTAATACGTAAGTTTCAGATCCCTCAATATTTTTCACGATAATCATATTAACATCCTTTCTTATAAGGCTTTTTCTGTTAATTGTATAAAGAAATAAGCAGGTGCGGCGAGAAGTCCGAGTATGCTAGCAGTTCCGAGAAGGAGTGAAAGTAGGAGGCAAGAATATTTTATTCCATTCGATTTTTTCCATCCGTAACTACAAATCTCAATACTAACACCGATGAGAATAATGGCAATGAGTATTTCTGCTAATAATAAAAGAGCTAAAGTTACAATAGACATAATGTGATCCATCCTCATAATATGTGATAGTAACATTTTACTCTAATATGTTTTTTAGTGTATCGATATGTTCTTTTGAACCTGTTACAAGTAATGTGTCACCGTGTTGTAGTCTTGTATCACCATGTGGTATTAATGCTTTGTTACCGCGGTAGATTTGAATGACAAGTACATCACCTAAAAACGGGAGGCGGCGAAGCGCAACGCCGTTATATTTATTGCTGCGCAGTTCAACTTCGCGTACTGTTTCGTTTGCTGTTGTAATTAAGCGAACGAGACTAGGTTTATCAATAAGTGCACGTAATAAAATACGTGTAGAGTTAATTGTTGAGAATACAGCGATATGTTCTTGCGTTGCTTTTTCTTGTAGAAGTGGATCTTCTACACTTGCAATAACATGTTCAACACCTAGCTCTTTTGCATGTTCTGCCAATAATAAGTTTTGTTCATCATCGCTTGTTGCAACAACGACGCGATCTGCATCAAATGCTGTTTGTTCAGTTAATGATGCAATTGTGATGTCATCTAATTTCACGATAGGAAAGTCATGTGATTTCGCTTCTTCATCATTTATTTTGTTTTGACGCATCATATATAGCGTTACGTCATAATCTTCTCGTTTTAAATCTAGTGATAACGGAAGGGTAATTCTGCTCGCGCCAATAATAGCTACTTTTGGTTTTGGTGTTTCTACTTTTGGGAACATTTTTTTAAATAATATAGGTGCAAAAATACAAGTAATAACTGCGCTTAAAATAAGAGAGGCAGATAAACTTGGACTGATAATCCCCAGTTTTTCACCAATTTGTGCAGCCGCAATAACTAAAGAAAGTGTCGATGTTAATAAAATTGCACTTCCAAGTACGATATTACGTGGATACCATTTTCGTAAGACGAGTGATGGTAAGAGTTTTGAAATAAAGAGTCCTACAATTAAGATTGGGATCATTAGCATGCTAGAAGGCTCTTTAAAAATAGACCATACCTCTAGATTTACACCAACCATTACGAAGAAAATAGGGATGAAGAAACCATAGCCGATGGAATCAAGTTTTTCAACCATATCTTCATTTGGTGATAATAACGATACAAGTACGCCTGCTAAGAAGGCACCTAAAATATTTTCTGCTCCAACAGATTCCGATAAACCAACTAAGATTAAAATGAGTGCAAAAACAGCCCGTGTATCAATTTGTACACTACCAGCTTTTAAACTATCTAAGTATGGAATGTTTTTAAAGCGTTTTGCAATAAAGTAAATGACAATACCGGCACCGAATAGAAGAAGTAAGAGCCACATACTTTGGCCGCTTTCGGAATTTAATCCGACGAAAACAGCGAGTAAAATCATTGTAACTAAGTCTGCAATAACAGCAACTAATAAAATGATTTGTCCGATTGCAGTTTTTCCTAGGTTGTTCTCTTTTAATGTTGGTACAACAACCCCTAAAGAAATAGTTGAAATAATTAAAGTCATGAACATTGCATTATCTACGAATCCTAGCCATACGAATAGTAATGATAGGGCATAAGATAAGATGAAAATAAATAAGAAGATAATGCTTGCTGCTTGAAATGTATTTGGCTCGTTTGTCGTATTTTTTTTCCCTTTTTGTTTAAAGATAGAAAAATCAATTTCTAAACCGCTTAAGAACATGAGGAAGATAAATCCTAATGTTGATAAAACTTGAAGCCATATATCTGGCTCAATAATATTAAACCCACTTTTACCTACAAAGATTCCTGCAATAATTTCTGCAACGACAACAGGAAGTGCTTTTAATTTAAAGCGTTGTAACAAAAGGGGAACGAAAAACGCGATTGCAACGACAACCATAAGTGATAGAACAGAAGTATGATGTTCCATTGCGTTCTCTCCCTTCAAATAAATATAGTACCTATTTAGCCATATAATAGGTAGAAAAGCAACGCATATGGATTCGATTTCATAAAGAAAGACTTTTCTTAACATTTGTCATAATAAGTATATTTTTCATGATTCTGTTGTTAATTCCGTAATGTGGATGTAATAGGGGAGGGGATAAAAAAAGACTGCTGAGGAATCTCAGCAGTCTTTTTCATGTACATTACATTGAGAAGAAGATCCATACAGTTAAACCAACTGTTGCAGTTGCAACGAAGAAACTGTATATCATTGTAAGAATTTGAACTCTTCCTTCTCCTTCTTTTAAATGCATGAACATAATTAATTGTAACAATGCTTGCGCAACAGCCATGATGATAATAGTTGTTAAGACTGTTGAAAGTGGCAATGTTGTGTAAAGTGCCACGTATAACGCTAGAAACGTTAATGCAAGCGATAAAATAAATCCGAAAACGTGTGACCAAGGGAATCCGCTATGCGCATGCCCATTTGCTTGATTGTTGTTTTGAGCCATTTACGCCACCATCCCGTTCAAGTAAACTAGTGTGTAAATGAAGACCCAAACAAGGTCAAGGAAATGCCAGTATAAGCTGATAATGAATACTTTACGAGCTGTAACTGGTGTTAGACCTCGTTTTAAAATTTGGATAATAACACAAATTGCCCAAATGATACCGCCTGTTACGTGGGCTCCATGCGTTCCAAGAAGAACGAAGAATGCAGATAGGAAAGCACTTGTTTGAATTGTTGCGCCTTCACCAATATACATAATGAACTCTTCAATCTCGAAGAATAGGAAACCTGCACCTAAAAGTAATGTAAGGACGAACCATCCAAGCATCGCTTTTTGGTTGTGCTTACGCATTTCGTGAATTACGATACCACATGTGAAACTACTTGTTAAAAGTAGTAATGTTTGAATTAAAAGCGTTTTAAGTTCAAACAGTTGCGCTGGAGTTGGGCCATCTGCCGTACGACCAGCAAGGACTAGATAAGAGGCGAAAAGTGTTGCGAACAGCATAATTTCAGCCCCAAGAAAAATCCAGAATCCTAGGATATTCAATCTGCTTTGTTCGGATTGATATTCCAAAGGTAAGCTTTTATCTAAAGCCGCCATGTCATTTCACCTCTCATGCTATATGTTCTGTTTCTTTAATTTCATCAACACTTACGTAGTAACCATCGTCATAATCGAATGAACGATAGATTAAGCAAGCTAAAATACCAATACCACCGATTGCTGCAAGCCAGAACCAGCTAAATACTAATGCGAAACCTGCAAGACCGAAGAATAAAGACGCAATAATAGGCACACCAGAGTTACTTGGCATGTGAATTGGTTTGATATCTTCTGCTGCTGGTGTAACTGTTTCTCCGCGTTTTTTCATGTACCAGAAAGCATCAGCTTCTTTAATTTCAGGAAGCTTTGCGAAGTTGTAATGTTGTACAGGAGATTGAGTTGCCCATTCAAGTGTACGACCATCCCATGGATCTCCAGTTGTGTCACGTTCACCGTGACGTGCACTCCAAATTACGTTGTAGCAAAGAAGTAGGAAGCCAATACCCATCATTACCGCACCAACAGATGCGATTTGGTTTAGCCATCCCCATCCAAGACTTTCAGAGTAAGTGTACATACGACGAGTCATACCGTCTAAACCTAAGAAGTACATTGGGAAGAAACAGATGTTAAATCCGCTCATAAAGATCCAGAATGTCCATTTACCTAGGCGTTCATTTAACATATGACCAGTCATTTTTGGATACCAGAATGTGAATCCAGCAAGCATAGCGAATACTGTACCTGCGATTAATACGTAGTGGAAGTGAGCAATTAGGAAGTAGCTGTTATGGTATTGATAATCAGCTGCTGCCATTCCAAGCATAACCCCTGTAACCCCACCGACTACGAAGTTTGGAATAAATGCCAATGACCAAAGCATTGGAACTGTAAAACGAATACGTCCTTTATACAGTGTAAACAACCAGTTAAAGATCTTAACCCCGGTTGGAATCGAAATCGCCATTGTCGAAATCGAGAAGAATGAGTTAACCGCTGGACCTGCACCCATCGTGAAGAAGTGGTGAAGCCATACGACGAAACTTAGTAAAGAAATTGCAACCATTGAGTATACCATCGCACTGTAACCGAATAGACGCTTACGTGAGAATGTACTAATGATTTCAGAGAAAATACCGAATGCCGGTAAAATAACGATATATACTTCAGGGTGACCCCATACCCAGAACAGGTTGGCCCATAACATCGGCATACCGCCGCTCGCCATCGTAAAGAAGTGAGCATCGAATAGACGGTCAAATGTCATTAATGCAAGAGCAACTGTTAATACTGGGAAAGCGAAAATAATGATAATTGTTGTAATTAAGATTGACCAAGTAAACATTGGCATTCTCATTAAAGTCATACCAGGTGTACGCATTTTTAAGATAGTAACAAGGAAGTTAATACCGGTCATTAGCGTACCGAGACCTGAAATCTGTAATGCAATTGCGTAGTAGTTATTTCCTACGCCTGAAGTAAACTCTGTACCTGCCATTGGGAAGTAAGAAGTCCACCCAGCGTCTGGAGAACCACCGATTACGAAAGCGATGTTGAATAACATTGCTCCGACAAAGAATAACCAGAAACTTAAAGCATTTAAGAACGGATATGCAACGTCACGAGCACCAATTTGTAATGGTACTACAAGGTTCATTAATCCCATAACGAATGGCATTGCCATGAAAAGAATCATTACTGTACCATGCGTTGTAAAGATTCCGTTATAGTGTTCAGCGTTTAAATAAGTTGTTTCTGGGAATGTTAACTGTGCACGGATCATTAAACCATCCATACCACCGCGGAATAACATGATAACCGCAGAAATAATATACATGGCTCCGATTTTTTTATGGTCAACAGTTGTCAACCATTCGTCCCAAAGCCATTTCCATTTTTTATACTTTGTTAGTACGAAAATGATTGCTAATGTCACAAGAACGATAGAAGCGTCTGCACCGTAAATAATCGGGTCACCTGTGACAAAGAATTCATCAAGCTTCACTGTGTTCACTCCAATCTGTTGGAATAATAGCTATTATTTTTTGTTTTTGTAGTAGTTGTAATCACAATATTCAAGTGATTTTGGATCTACATAACTTAAGTGGTGACTAGAGAACGTCATGCGTCCAACTACACCAGGTTTAATAATTTCGTTGTACTTCTCTTCGGTTAACTTATCAGCCTTTTCTTGTACTTCTTTAACCCACTTGTCATATTTCTCTTTAGTTTTTGCTTCAACTTCGAACTCCATGTGTGTGAATCCTTCACCAGAGAAGTTCGCACTACGGCCTAGGTAAGAACCTGGCTTATCAGCTTGTAAATAAAGATCCATAATCATGCCATCCATTGTGTACTTCATACCACCAAGTTCTGGTACCCAGAAAGCATTCATTGGGCCGACAGAAGTCAGTTTGAATTGAATTGGTACACCAGCTGGGATATTTAAATAGTTAACGGTTTCAATTTTTTCCTCTGGGTAACTGAATAACCATTTCCAGTTTGCAGATGTAACATAAATTTCAACTGGTTTAATATGTTTGGACTCTTTCGGAACCTCTTCCGAAGCATAAGTTGCTTTTACTGTTGGAATCGATAATGCGATAACGATAATAACAGGAACAAGCGTCCAAATAATTTCTAGTAATGTGTTACCGTGTTGTTCAGGTGGCTCATAGTCCATATTCTCTGGTTTTTCACGATAACGAATCAAGATGACTGTAAACAGAATGAATACAATTGCGATAATTAATGACATAAGCAAGAATGACCAAACAATTAAATCATACTGTGCTTTTGCAACAGGTCCTTGCGGATTTAATACTGCGAGTTTTTTATCACAGCCACCGAGGAACAGAAGTAATGATAACGGAAGAAGCGAAGCCAACTTCCAAAACGCTTTCTTTAGTTGCACGATTGAAAATCTCCTTTCTCCTTGGATTGAAACTATGCCAATAAAACAATATAAACCTATTAATTTATAGAAGGCAATAGTTTTTGATATATTGTTAAAAAATAGACACAAATGCACACTTTTTAAGGTGAATATCATTTGTAACTTGATTACATTGTAAACTATTTTCCAGAGAAAAACGTGATTGTGAAAATTTTAAGATAAATAAAGTTATACCAGGATATCCAAGAAATAGAAAAAAGCTATCTTATCATAAGAAAGATAGCTGAATATTTTGTATATTTAGTTTATTTTTTGTGTGATAGTTCGTGGCTGTTCAAGTGTGACAATTTTTTTTATATTTAAATTGGTATAAAATGTAACAAATAATCATAAATGGAATGCCACAATAAAGAGCAATTCTTTGATCTGGAATGAAAGCCAAACTAACAAATGTAATGAAATTGAGTAAGAACGCCACGATTGGAACTAGCGGATAGAGCGGTGTACGATATTTTAAATCATTTATGTCGCCACCATTTTTCACGAAATTTCTACGGAAGAAAAACTGTGAAGCGGCAATTGACATCCAAACGACAACGGCAGCCATTGCTGCAATAGATGTTAAAACTAGAAAGACAGTATCTGCCGCAAATACACTTGTTAATAAGGAAAGGCTAGCAAAAATCAGACTGAAAATTAATGCATTTAGCGGTACACCTTTTTTAGTTAATTTCGTAAATGCTGGGCTTGCCATTCCTTGTTTTGCCATCGCCCACAGCATACGAGAATTTGCGTATAGACCAGAGTTAGCAACGGATAATACAGCTGTAATAATAACAAAGTTCATAATGTCTGCTGCATATGGGACACCGGCTACATCAAAAACAAGTACAAACGGACTTTCGACTAGATTAGCCTCTTGCCATGGGAGTAAACCTACAACAACTGATATCGCTAAGACGAAGAAGAAGAGAGTTCGCCAAATTGTATTTTTGATCGCTTTTGGAATTGTTTTTTCAGGATTTTCACTTTCTCCTGAAGCGATTCCGATTAATTCTGTTCCTTGGAAGGAGTAATTTACTGTAATCATCGTAAGAAGAACAGCTAATGCACCGTTTGGAAATAGCCCGCCATTTTCAGTGAAATTATGAAGCATCGGAGCTGGCTTTCCGTTAAAGTCTAGTAAACCGAACATAACAGCGCCACCAAGTACGATGAAAATAACAATTGTTGCAACTTTTACACTTGCGAACCAAAACTCTGCTTCTGCATATGCTTTTGCTGATAAAGCGTTTACGAGGAAGAGCGCTGCTGCAAATGTAACGCACCAAATCCATGAAGAAACGTCTGGAAACCAGCGTTTCATTAAAATACTTACAGTTGTTAACTCTACGCCAACTGTAACAGCCCAATTTAACCAATACATCCAACCGACAACAAATCCAAAACCAGGTGAAATGAATTTGCTTGCATAGCTTTGGAATGAACCTGCTTCTGGCATAGCAACAGATAATTCACCAAGACATAACATCGTTAAATACATAACAAATCCACCGACTAAAAATGCAAGAATAGCGCCACCAGGTCCGGCATTATGGACGATTTGACCAGATCCCATAAATAGCCCGGTTCCGATAACACCACCGAGTGCAATCATAAATAGGTGTCTACTTTTCATTGTTCGTTTTAAATTTGTTTGTTCAATTTGTTGATTCATATGCCCCTCACCCCGTATTTTCTTGAATGTGTGAACTTCATTTTATTCTGAGTTTTTAATCATTAGTGGGGGATGCAACACACACTCGGTTTATTTGCTATGAAATGAATGGAGTATGTAAAAAATGAACTATGACTAAATACTCTAAGAATGTTTGTTAACATGGTGATATCTTCACCATGTTAACAATTTTGATTTTAGCAAAAAATTTTGGAAATGTATATTTATTTTTCTTTCTATTAAAAATAATTAGAATTTTTATAATTAATTCTATGAGCGATAATTCACATGATCTTTCTAGTAAACTAGTAAGAAGAAGGGTACAATGATAAGAGTTGTGTCTGTAAAATAATAATTAATGGAGTTTTGTTTATAATGAAAAAGTTAAAATATCTTTTTGTTTTTGGTATTATACTTGCTGCTGCATTTTTTATAGGGAAAGATAAAATCATGCAAAAGGCGCAAGTTTTACGCTTAGAGTTTCTATCTGAAATGAAAGAAGCAGCTATGATTGAAGATGTTCCGTTTATTAAACAATTACCAGAATTACCTCGAGGATGTGAAGTGACAAGTTTAGCTATGTTGCTGCAATATAAAGGTGTACAAGTAGATAAGATGCAACTTGCTAGCGAAATTTATCGTGTTCCATTTGAACAAAATGGTTTGCGTGGAAATCCTTACGAGGGGTTTGTAGGAAATATTTATACAAAGGCAAAGCCTGGATATGGTGTATACAATAAACCAATCTTTGATTTAGCAGAAAAATATGTTCCTGAAAAAGTAATTAATTTAACAGGTAGAGACATGCAAGATATATATAAAGTAATTAGTTCTGGCTCCCCGGTATGGGTCATTATTAATACGACGTTTAAGCCGCTAGCTGAAAGTAGTTTTGAAACATGGAATACGAGTTCAGGCGAAGTGAAAATTACATATTATGAGCATAGTGCAGTAGTAATTGGATATGATCAAAACTTTGTATATGTAAATGATCCTCTGAAAAATAATCCACGTTTGGCTGTTCCACGAGCAGAATTTGAGAAAGCTTGGGAGCAAATGGGAAAACAAGCGATTACTATTTTATAATAAAGAAAAAGTCATCTTTTGGATGGCTTTTTCTTTTTGGTTTATCATATTTGAAAATTCAGAATATTCTTTTAAAAGTTAACAATTCACGTTATAATAACATTTAACTTGGTGAAGAAGGAGTGAAGGGGTATGGATGTTGCAAAGGAACTTGTTTTGTCAAAAAATCAGTTAGTTGAGTGGAGAAGGCATTTTCATAAGTATCCAGAGTTATCTTTTCAAGAAGAAAAAACATCGCAGTTTGTGTTCGATATACTTCGGAAATGCCCATATTTAGAAGTGTCACGGCCGGCTAAATATAGTGTGATGGCAAAGTTAGTAGGTAAACAGCCGGGCAAAACAGTTGCGGTTCGAGCCGATATGGATGCTCTTCCTATTCATGAAGAAAATGAGTTTGATTTTATTTCTACATATAAAGGTGTGATGCATGCGTGTGGTCATGATGGACATATAGCGATATTACTTGGGGTTGTATATAAGTTAGTAGAAGCAAGAGAGAAGATTAAAGGGGAGATTCGTTTTCTATTCCAACATGCTGAAGAAAATTTTCCTGGTGGTGCAGAGGAGATGATTGCGGCAGGTGTAATGGAAGGTGTGGATTATATCATTGGTGCTCACCTTTGGGCGTCGTTAGAGGTTGGGAAAATAGGCGTTATTTATGGTCCTGCAATGGCTGCACCGGATGTTTTTAAAATTAGGATAGAGGGAAAAGGTGGACATGCTGGAATCCCTCATGAAACGGTGGATAGTATCGCAATCGGTACACAAGTCGTTTCGCAACTTCAGCAAATTGTATCTCGCCTCACGAATCCATTAGATTCTCTCGTAATATCCGTTACTCAATTTCATGCGGGGACAACTCATAATGTAATACCAGAGCAAGCGGAGATTGAAGGGACAGTGAGAAGTTTAAGACATGAGTTACGAGGTGAAACAGAGAAGAAGATTGAGCGGATTGTGAAGCATATTACGGAATCTTACGGAGCGAAATATACGTTTTCTTATGAATATGGATATCGACCAGTTGTAAATAATTATGAAGTTACAGAGCTTATTGAACAAACGGCATTACAACTTTATGGAAGAGATAGAGTTGTTCGTTTGCAGCCGACGATGGCTGGAGAAGATTTTTCAGCGTTTTTACAAAAGGCACCAGGGACATTCTTTTTTATCGGAGCGGGAAATAAAGAGAAAGGTATTATATATCCTCATCATCATCCTCGTTTTACAATTGATGAAGATGCATTACCGATTGGAGTGGAAGTCTTTGTATCAGCCATTATGAATTTTATAAGTAAAGGAGAATGAGATGAAGAAAATACACATCTTAGCGCTTATTCCAGTACTTTGTTTAGTAGTTGGGCCAATATTTGCGAATTCAGTTACTCCTTACGTATTAGGGATGCCATTTTTATTATTTTGGGTATTATTATCAGTGTTTATTACATCTCTTTGTATGGGGCTTGTGTACGTGTTTGATCCTGCTAATAAGGAGGATGTAAAATGACTGCATTACTTATTATTATTTTATTTTTGTTTCTCGCACTATTTTTAGGGATTCGGGCACAACATGGAAAAGATATGAATTTAGAGCAATGGTCAGTTGGGGGAAGAGGATTTGGCACTATTTTTGTTTTTCTCCTGATGGCAGGTGAGATTTATACGACGTTTACATTTTTAGGGGGAAGCGGCTGGGCGTATAGTAAAGGAGCACCTACCTTTTATATTTTGGGATATGGTGCTTTAGCTTATCTTTTATCGTATTTTTTATTACCACCAATTTGGAAGTATGCGAAAGAGCATAACCTTGTTTCGCAGTCGGATTTTTTTGCGAAGAAATATAGAAGTAAAGCGCTTGGACTTATTGTTTCAGTTGTTGGTGTTGTTTCCATCATCCCATATCTTGTTTTACAGTTAAAGGGACTGGGGATTATCGTTTCAGAAGCTTCTTACGGAAGGGTGTCACCTGTTGTTGCAGTATGGATTGGTGCTATTGTTATAACTATATATGTAATGGTTTCAGGTATACACGGTTCGGCTTGGACGGCTGCTTTGAAGGATATTATGATACTGTTTATCGTTATGTTTTTAGGTATATATTTACCGTATCATTATTATGGAGGATTTCAGCCTATGTTTGAGGCTGTAGAAGCAGCGAAGCCGGGATTTTTATCTTTACCTGAAGAAGGAATGAGTATTTCTTGGTTTGTTTCTACTATTATATTAACGGCCCTAGGTTTTTATATGTGGCCTCATACATTTGCTTCTGCTTTTTCTGCAAAAAATGAAAAAGTATTTCGTAAAAATGCAGCAATTATGCCATTGTATTCTTTAGTGTTACTTTTCGTATTTTTTGCAGGGTTTGCTGCTATATTGCAAGTTCCTGGGTTAAAGGGAGCGGATGTGGATCTTTCGTTATTCCGTCTTGCTTTACAAACTTTTGATCCTTGGTTTATTGGAATTATTGGTAGTGCGGGAGTATTAACGGCGTTAGTTCCAGGCTCTATGCTTGTTATGGCGGCTTCTACACTGTTAGCGAAAAATATTTATCGAACGATGGTTCCATCTGCTTCAGATAGACAAGTTGCTAAAGCTGCAAAGTTATTTGTACCTGTAGTAACGCTCGTAGCAGTTTTATTTACATTTAAAGGAGGAGAAACAATAGGAGCCCTTCTGTTAATGGGATACAGTATCGTTACACAACTTTTCCCTGCACTTGTTTGTAGTTTGTTTCCACGCCAGGTTATTACGAAGCAAGGAGCGATTGCAGGAATGGGAATGGGGTTATTAGTTGTTGCATATATCACTTTATCGGGCTCTAATATAGCTACGATGTTTCCGAGTTTTCCGCAGTCTATAAAAGATTTAAATGTAGGTATAGTCGCATTGTTAATTAATATGATTGTGATGTTTGTAGTTAGTGGATTTACAAAAAGTGTATCTATAAAGAAAAACAGCATAATAGTAGAAAAGTAATTCGTTTATTAGAGCTATCTTTGAAAAGAGATAGCTCTTTTTTGTATATATTTTCTTCTATTAGCGGAATCTAACTAAAAACTTGTTGAAAAGGAAGTTAGGTGGGGAAATTGTTAGAGCTTGAAGGTAACTTATTTGAAGTTATGAAAGAAATTAGGGATGAGTTAGGTTCACCTAATGATTTAACAATTAGAGAAGTTGCTCTTGCTGGGAGTTTTACACGTTGTGCGGTTGTGTTTTTATGTGGATTAACAGACAAGGATAATGTTTATAAATATGTCGTTCGTACGCTGCAATACGAAGAAATTCCAAGTGAGGAAGCCGTTGTTCAAACGTTATTGGATCGTTTTATTTCTATCGCAGAAGTGGGTGTAAAGACGAAGTTTCCAGACATTATGAATGCGATTTTAGCGGGAGATACAGTTATATTAATTGATAATATTCAAACTGCTATCGTTATTAATAGTAGGGCTTGGGAAAAAAGAAGTTTAGAACCACCAGTAACTGAAGATTTAATACGTGGACCGAGGATCGGATTAAATGAAGATATTAATGTGAATAAAATGTTAATCCGACGTAGTTTACGTGACCCAAAGCTGAGATTTCAATCTTATATTATAGGGAAGAGATCCCAAAAAGAAGTAACTTTAGTATATGTAGAAGACGTTATTAATCCTTACATTGTAAAAGAGTTAGATCGGCGTCTTCAATCAATAGTGACAGATGTCGTTTTTGAGACGGGAACGATTGAGCAATTAATTCAAGATAATAATTTGTCACCGTTTCCACAATTTTTGAACACAGAAAGGCCTGATAATATTGTGGCCTCATTAATGAAAGGTAAGGCGGCTATTTTAGTGGATGGATCACCGTTTGCTCTCATTGCGCCATTAGTATTTGTTGATATTTTTCAATCTGTGGAAGATCATTATGAGCGTTGGGTAATTGGGACTTTATTAAGAATTTTGCGGATGGGTTCTGGTATAATTGCGATTTTAATGCCAGCGATGTATGTAGCGCTCGTCTCATATCATCAAGGACTTATTCCTTCTAAATTGGCTTATTCAATTGCTGGAGCAAGAGAAGGGGTTCCGTTTCCTGCATATATTGAAACGTTAATGATGGCATTAACGATGGAGCTAATACGAGAAGCAGGAATTAGGTTGCCGAAACCGATGGGGCAAACAATTGGGATTGTAGGTGGTCTTGTAATTGGAGAAGCAGCGGTGAACGCAGGAATTGTAAATCCGTTTTTAGTTATCATTATTGCGGTTACAGCTATCGCTACCTTTTCTCTCCCTGTATATAGCATTACGATCACGTTTCGTATTTTACTTTTCGTCTTTGTGTTAGCAGCAACTGCTTTTGGGTTGTATGGAATCATTCTAGCTCTTATTGCGCTTGCTGTTCATATTACAAATTTAACAAGTGTTGGTGTACCGTATACAACTCCAATTGCTCCTGCATTTTATAAAGATTGGAAAGAAGAGTTTATTCGCATGCCAAAATCAATGTTGAAAGATCGACCAGAATATTTACAAACGAAAGATTCTACAATACGTCCAAAGGAGCGAAAATAATTGAAACCATTTGAGTATGGCGATGAAGAGATTGGATCTCGGGAAATTGGGTTTGCAGTATCGTCGACCATCATTGGCATAGGGGCATTGTCTATGCCAAGAGATATCGCTAACCAAACTTTATTTTCGGACGGTTGGATTATTTTACTTTTGGGTGGATTGGTATGTGCAGTTTTAGGCTGGTTTGTAACGAGGGTAGCTATCTTATTTCCGAAACAAAACTTTGTTCAATATACAAGTGCACATTTGACAAAGCCTGTTGCATACACAATTAGTAGTATTTTAGTATTAACGTTTGCTGCTTTGACAGCATATGAATCGCGAATGATTTCAATTATTTCTCAAACGTATTTATTTAGTGAGACACCGATACAACTACTGTCTTTCTTCTTCTTACTAGTTGTTATTTACGGAATAGCAGGATCAAGAGCAGCCTTATTAAGGTTAAATGTTCTATTTTTACCTATTGTTTTAATTGCGATAATGCTTCTTTCTTTATTAAATATAAATTTAATGGAAATAAACAATTTATTTCCAGCTTTTCAAACGGAAGTAAGTCAATACGCTGTTGGGGTTAAAAATTCTATATTCACATTTATTGGATTTGAGGTAGCTCTGTTTTATGCTGTGTTATTGAATGATAAGACAGCGAAAAAGGCACCAATGGCAGTTGCAAAAGCCGTGATAGTAAATGTGCTCTCATACATTTTAATTTATGTAACTTGTATTAGTGTTTTTACGTATATGACAACTCGTGGATTGACATATCCAACGATTGAATTAGGGAAAGAAATTGAGATTGGTGGAGGTTTTTTAGAAAGGTTTGATGCGATTTTTTTTACGACTTGGATTATTACTATTTATAATACTACAGCAATGTACTATGACGTCGCATCTTTATTGTTTTGTGCCATGTTTCCGAAAGTGAAGAAACATATTTTTATTTTCGGAAGCGCGCCTATAATTTTTATGCTGAATATGCTTCCTGGCAATTTAGATACGTTATCAAGTTACGGAACGTATTTAGCCTGGATAGATATGGGGTTTGTCGTGTTAGCTCCTTTGTTAGTTTTTATTGTATATAAAATAAAAAGAAGGAATGGTAGAAATGAAAAACCTTCTTAAAATTATAATGGTTATGATTTTAGCTGGATTTATAAGTGGGTGTTCTGAACTAGAAGAAATAGAAGAAAGAGGATTTGTAGTAGGCGCAGCTTACGATATTGTGAAGAAAAAGAAAACAAATCCGATTATAAAAGGGACGTATCAGATGGTACTTCCCAGTAAGTTAGCACAACAAGGTGGACAGGGGGATGGAGATAGTGAAAATTATATTAATGTGAGTGCAAAAGCAGATAGTGTCTTTGAGCAAATCCGAATTATTGCTAAAAAAATTAGTCGAACATTATTTTTTCCACATATACAAGTGATTATTTTTTCGGAAGAATTACTGGCGAATCCGTATGTTTTGCAAAATACGTTAGATGTATATATTCGTGATCATGAAATGAGAAGAAATATTCGTTTGTTTGTTTCAAAGAAAAATGCAGAATCTATTTTAAAACAGAGTGCAAAACCTGAAAATTTACCGGCGCAGTATATTGATATGTTAGCTGAACATCCTCCGAAAAACGCTCAAATGATTGAGGCGGCGAGAATTGGTGAAGTGCAGGGGAAAATGATTGCAAATCGAAGTTTTGCATTACCTCTTTTAGGGCTAACAAAACAAGGGGTGCAAATGGAAGGAGCGGCATTGGTTCGTGGAAAGGATAATAAGTGCGTTGGAATTTTGAGTGGAGAACAAACATTAGGAATGAACTATATAATAGGTAAAAAAATTGGAGGTTTCTTTACTGTTCGTAAAAAGAATCAGCTTATTACATATGAAATTCATAAGTTGCGCCGAAAGATCCAGGTGTCTACTGAAAATGCTACAAAACCGAAATTTGATATTCATTTGTCCACAGAAGGCATATTAGCTGAGTTGCATTTTAATGAACCGAAACAAGTGATGAGTGAAAAGCTTTTAAAGAAAGAGATTTCAAAGGAAATGACGAAGCGTATTGAAAAGTCTATACAACTTGTTCAAAAAAAATATAAGGTAGATGTATTGGAATTAGGAGAGGTATATAAGAGGCATAATTATAAAGAGTGGAAAAAAATTAGTAAGAATTGGGATCAAGGTCAGAATTATTTTAGTAATGCTGAAATTAATGTTCATGTTGATCCGACAATTGAACATTCAGGTTCAGCTTTACCGAAGAAAGTGAAATAAGGTGATGTAAGTTGTTTACGGGTTTAGGGATTAGTTGCACGATATTAATGGCAGTTCTTCCAGGAGCTATATATTTTATTCATAAAAAACTCACAACGTATGGAGCACAGCCGTGGAATACTGATGTACAAAAAAAGAAACCTGAATGATTTTCAGGTTTCTTTCGTGCAAAGCAAACGTGAAGGGGGATACCTTCTATGTATGCTTTGCTTTATACAAGCCCTAACCAATGTACCAATTGTGTAGAGAGGAATGTAACAACAATGGCGATAACGGTAGGGATTGCAAACGATAAGAATGTCCATTTTGCACTTTTTGTTTCTTTATATATGTTAACCAATGTTGTTCCACACGGGAAATGAAGAAGTGAGAACAACATTGTGTTTAACGCTGTTAACCAAGTCCAACCATTTTCTAGGAATAGATTTTTAATTTGATTAAAATCATCTATTTCAGTTAAAGCCCCAGTTGATAAGTAAGACATTAATAAAATTGGGATTACAATTTCATTAGCGGGTAGTCCAAGAATGAATGCAGCTAGAATAAACCCGTCAAGTCCTAACATTTTAGCAAATGGATCTAGGAAGTTTACAAAATACATAAGTAAGCTTGTGTCACCGATAAAAATGTTAGCAAGTAACCAAGTTAATGCAGCCGCAGGGGCAGCAACAACTATAGCTCGTTTTAAAACATAGATTGATTTATCGAGTGTTGCGCGAACAATTGTATTCCAAACTTTTGGCTTGCGGTACGGAGGTAACTCAAGTGTGTAGTGAGTTGGAACCCCTTTTAAGGCTGTTTTTGATAGTACCCAAGAAACAGTTAATGTCATAATAACACCAATTACAACCATTCCAACTACAACGCCAGCAGTAACCAATGTTTGCATACTGCCTGTATAACCAGCAGCCATAAATAGTGAAGCCATTAAAATTAGCATAGGCCAGCGACCGTTACAAGGAACGAAGTTGTTCGTTAAAATTGCTAGCATACGTTCACGTGGTGATTCAATGATACGTGTTGACATAATGGCTGCTGCATTACAACCAAATCCCATTGCCATTGTTAAAGATTGTTTCCCGTGTGCGCCGGATCGTTTGAATAAGCGGTCCATATTAAACGCGACACGTGGTAAGTATCCGTAGTTTTCTAATAGCGCGAACATAGGGAAAAAGATTGCCATAGGTGGTAACATAACGCTAATAACAGCACCGATACCACGGAATAAACCAAGTATTAAAATGCCATGTAACCATTCAGGTGCATGCGCTGCTTGGAACCAAGATGTTAAATATCCTTCGGCCCATCCGAAGAATTCGGCAATCATATCAGATGGTACGTTAGCACCTGCGATTGTAAGATAAAAAATAATAGATAAAATACCGAGCATAATTGGGAATCCCCAGATTGGAGATGTGAAAATTTTATCTAGTTTTTCGGAACGATATAATTTATCAGTATTTGTATATTGGACGGATTCTTTACATATGCTTGCAGATGTTCGATAAATATCTCCGACTATATCATCTCGTATATCTTCTTTTGAAAGTGTTTGTGCATGTTGAATAATATAGTCTAATGGAAGAGCTTTACTGGCTGAGTGAGATTCCATTAATTACGACCTCCCTTACAAGTGGTTCATTATGGTGTTTTTGAAGTGTAGTTAAGAAATTTTTATCTCCATCCAATATACGTAACGCAATCCAACGTGCTGGATACGTATCACCGAACACCTTATAAATTTGTGGTTCTAATTCTTGAATCATATTTTCAATTTTTTCGCTGTAAGTAATTTTAATTGGTGTTGGAATTAGTTTTTTATTTGCTACTTTTGCAATAACATTTAGTAAATGACCAATGCCTACTCGGTTACGTGCTGAAATTTTAACTACAGGTACACCAAGTGATTTTGCTAATTTTTTTTCATCAATAACAATACCTTTTTTCTCGGCTTCATCAATTAAGTTAATGCAAATGACTACATTGTTTGTCATTTCCATCACTTGGAGTGCTAAATTTAAATTTCTTTCCATAGCAGTTGCGTCTATGACAACTACAGTTACTTCTGGTTTTTCAAATATAATATAATCCCTCGCCACTTCTTCGTCCGCGGAATTTGAGTATAGTGAGTAAGTTCCAGGTAAATCTATTAATGTATAAGTACTTCCGTTATGTTCATATTCTCCTTCAGCTTTTAAAACAGTTTTTCCTGTCCAATTTCCAGTATGTTGTTTTAAACCTGTCAAAGTATTAAATAATGTACTTTTCCCGGTATTCGGGTTGCCAGCTAAAGCAATACGATGTTTGCTCATCTGAAATCATCTCCTATTAATACCCCGAAAATAAGGGAACTTTCTTCTTTTCGCAGTGCAATAGTTGTGTTGCTCACTTGATAGGCGACCGGATCTCCAAGTGGACTGCGTTGCAATACTTTAATCGTTGCCCCAGGGATAAATCCCAAATCTAATAAACGTCGTTTCATAGTTCCTTCTAATTGTATCTTCTCAATTTGTACAAATTCCCCTGTTTTAAAATCGGAAAGGGGTTTAGTATTAGCCGATACCATAAAAGTTACCTCTTCTCTATATTGTTAGTGTTAGTTTAAAAAGTTTCCTTAGGTAAACTTTTTGTTAGTAATATAGTAGACTACATTGGATGATGCTGTCAATTAGTACTTTAAAAATATTCATTTAATTTTAGAATTGTTCCAATTTATTTAGTTGTACTAAAAAATATTACTGAAATTCTTTTTAATGTGCATAAATTAGGCGTGTAAAAGTTACAAAATACAGCGGAATTGTAAATATAACTTTAACTAAAAGGGAAAAAGAGAGAAAAACATTTACATTGAATTTACATTGTTAAGAATAAATTTACATTACAGCATAGTTAGTGTGGTTTTTGTTGGATTCTTTAACTGCAAATGTTGGGATTCATAGATTTTAAGGGTTATTATCGTCATTTACTTAAAATTAAAAATTGCTTAACACTCACATAATATTGTTGTCCTACAATGAATTTGTGTTCGAAAGAAAATGAATTCGAAAAGTGATAATCCAAATGGGGGTACAAGACATGGTTATGAAAAAAGGTATTAAATTCTCTTTAGCAGCTTTAGTGGTAGCAGGAGCATTAGTTGGGTGTGGAAAAGCAGAAGATACAACTAGTAAAGAAACTGCTAAAGGAAGCGATAATACAAAACAAGAATTATCGGGTACGATTGCAGCAGCTGGTTCTACAGCTCTTCTACCTCTTGCGGAGGAAGCTGGAAAGAAATTCATGGAGAAAAATTCAAAAGTTTCTATTCAAGTTCAAGGTGGCGGTAGTGGAACTGGGATTAACCAAGTAGCATCTGGTGCAGTGCAAATTGGTAATTCAGATGTTCCGTCCGGAGATAAAATAAAAGATGCTGAAAAGGCGAAAGAATTAGTAGATAACAAGGTAGTGGGTATTGCATTCGCTCTTGTTGTAAATAAAGATGTAAAAGTTGATAACTTAACAGTGCAACAAGTACAAGATATCTTCACTGGAAAAGTAACAAACTGGAAAGAAGTAGGCGGAAAAGATGAAAAAATCAACGTAATTAATCGTCCAGCTTCATCTGGTACACGTGCTACATTCGAAAAAACAATTATGAAAGACGCAAAAATCAATGATGGAACTGGAACAACACAAGATTCTAACGGTGCAGTAGAGCAAGCTATCAATTCTACTCCAGGTTCAGTAAGCTATTTAGCAATGTCTTACATGGTGGGTGATAAAAAAGGTGCACTGCAAACAGTGAAAATTGATGGTGCTGATCCAAAAGTTGAAAACATTGCGTCTGGTAAATATCCATTCTGGTCTTACGAGTATATGGTAACAAAAGGTGAAGCGAAAGAAGCAACAAAAGCTTACATCGATTATGTAAAAGGTAAAGACTTTGAAAAGCAAGTAGAAGATATGGGCTACATTCCAATGTCTAAATTAAATAAGTAATCAAATTTATGGGGCTGGCTGCAAGGCCAGTCCTGTTCATTTCAATCTGTGAAGTGGGGTCTGTCCTGTGATGAAGGGGAAAAAACAAATTAATTACGTGAAAAGTGAATATATAGGAAGATCACTTGTTACGTTTTGTGGTATTTTTATTGTTTTAATTACATTAGCTATTATTGCGTTTATTTGTGGCAAAGGAATTCAATCTTTTACACAAAGTGGTATCTCGTTTACTGAGATGTTAACATCGACAAAATGGAATCCAAATGCTGATCAAGGATCTTTTGGGGCTTTAATTTTTATTGTAGGTTCAACAGTGGTTTCGTTAGGTGCGGTTATTATTAGTGCACCAATTGCTATAGCTCTGGCTATATTCATGAATTTAATTTCGCCGAAGTTTGGAAATAAAGTATTGAAGCCTGTTTTAGAATTATTAGTCGGTATTCCGTCAGTAGTATACGGATTATTAGGGGTTACGATTTTAGTTCCGTTATTACGTGATTCGTTCGGGGGAGTGGGCTTTAGTTTAATTGCGGGTATCGTTGTATTAAGTATTATGATTTTACCTACTATTGCTAGTATCGCTTCTGATGCAATACGCTCTGTTCCATTTGATTATTTAGAAGCTTCTTATGGCCTAGGATCAACGAAATGGCAAGCAATTAGCCGAGTGATTGTTCCTGCTGCGAAAAAAGGAATTTTAACAGGTGTTGTTTTAGGTTTAGCGCGAGCTTTTGGTGAAGCGCTAGCCGTTCAAATGGTAATCGGGAATACGATTAAATTACCAGAAGGAATATATAGTCCGACAGCAACGTTAACTGGTATTTTGACAATGGACATGACAAATACATTGAACGGAACTGCTTGGAATAATGCGCTATGGACTTTAGCGATGATTTTACTTGTTATTTCATTCCTGTTTATTTTAGTAATTCGAGCGATTGGGCAAAGAGGTGAGCGATAATAATGAATGCAAGAACGGTAAATAAAGTTTGGACGGGTATCTTTTATGCGGTTGCGGCTTTGGTCGTAGCTATGCTAGTGTTCTTAGTGTTTGAAATTTTACAAAAGGGATGGGGTTTTTGGGATCCTAATTTCTTGTTTGGAGAACCAAGTAATACAAGAGCTGGTGGTGGGATTGGTCCGCAGTTATTCAATTCATTCTACATGCTTGTTATAACGCTTATTATATCTATTCCTCTTGGACTAGGTGCTGGAATATATTTAGCAGAGTATGCAAAACAAGGGCGCTTTTTAAATTTTGTTCGTTTATGCATTGAGACAATGGCGTCTTTACCATCTATTGTTGTTGGTTTATTTGGTTTGTTAGTGTTCGTTACAATGACAGGCTGGGGATACACAGTAATGGGTGGTGCTCTTGCTTTAACTATTTTAAACTTACCAGGTTTAACACGTGTTTGTGAAAATGCTATTTCAGAAGTGCCTCATAATGTAAAAGAGGCAAGTCTTGGATTAGGTGCAACAAAGTGGCAAACAATCGTTCGTATTATTATCCCATCGTCATTACCGCAAATTATTACAGGGATTATTTTAGCGGCGGGTCGTATATTTGGGGAAGCGGCAGCATTAATTTACACAGCGGGTTTAACATCTCCGATTTTAAATTCAGCAGCGGACTTCTCGAGTCCTGCGCATCCTTTAAATCCGTTTAGACCAGCTGAAACGTTAGCAGTTCATATTTGGAAGTTAAATTCTGAAGGGTTTATTCCAGATGCGAAGTTGATTGCGACAAAATCTGCAGCTGTATTAATTATTATGGTATTACTATTCAATGTCATTTCACGCTTGATAGCATCTGTATTGCATAAGCGCTTTACAGGAACGAAAAGAAAAAGTAAAACGACGAAGAAGATAAAAGCGGCATAAGTTACAAAGGAGAACTCTCTATTTATAAGTAGAGGGTTCTTTTTGCATTTTAATATAGAAGGAAAAGGTATAGCGCTTGTTGAATTTGTAATTCGTTATATAGATAAAGAGGTGAAAATGAGGGAGTGGATTTAATTTGTTTTTTCTGCAAATGTCAGGTTTTCCAGGGGCGGGAAAATCCACAGTTTCTAAGTATATAGCGAAGTTAACAGGTGCTATAATTGTAGATCATGACGTTTTGAAATCAGCATTGTTAAAATCACTAGAAGTGAAAGGTATTGAATCAACGATAGTTGGTGGACTTGCATATGATGCTGAATGGGCATTGATTGATTCTTATTTAGAACAAGGGCATAGTGTTATATTGGATAGTCCATGTTTATATGAGGGAATGGTTGAAAAAGGGATTAAATTATCAAATAAACATGGTGTGAAATATAAATATATTGAGTGTTATCTTAATGATATGGAAGAGATTAATGCGAGACTGCAAACACGTAAGCGTATGATTAGTCAAATTGAAAAAGTGAGGTCGGAAGTAGGTTTTAAAAAGTGGTTAAATGGTAGTAAGAAACCTTTAAATAGTGAATATCTTATTGTGGATTCTAGTGAACCTCTAGAGCGGTATGCGGAAAACATGATAGATTATATGAGTAGATAGAGAAAAGGCGTTATCTTCATTCGTGAAGATAACGCCTTTTGGTTTTAAATATCGGGTGTTTCTGTAGAAGTGCTTATTTTTCTACGGGAGCGCCTTTTTTTTCCGATTTTATCTAATAGTTCATACATAACTGGAACGACTACTAATGTAAGAACAGTTGAGACTGCTAAACCACCGATGACAACTACGGCTAAACTTTTTGATACCATACTTCCTGCTTGCGATTGACCGAATAAGAGTGGTAGCATAGCGACGATTGTTGTTATAGCCGTCATAATAATTGGACGTAGTCTAGTAGAACCTGCTTCCAGTAAGGCTTCTCTCGTTTCCAGTCCGTGTTCCCGATTTTGTTGGACCCTTTCTATTAATACAATAGCGTTTGTAACGACAATCCCGATTAACATTAATGCACCGATTAAGGAATTTACATCAACAGGTGTTCGTGAAATGATTAATCCTAAAATACCACCGACAGCAGCTAATGGCAGGGAGAATAAGATTGCAAAAGGAGCACGTGCTTGCCCGAAGGTGATAACCATAATTAAATATACAATCCCGATTGCGATCCCCATAATTTTAAATAAATCTGTAAAATTCTCTTGCATAGATTCAGTAGCTCCTGCGATATTTACTTTTGCACCGCTAGGTAAATCTAAGTCATTTATCGCTTTATTTACTTCTGTGTTTACTTTACTTAAATCTTTATTTGAAGCTTCGGCGGTAATTTGAATTGTTTCTTTTCCGTCTTTATGGAAAATTTCTGTTTGTGTTTGTTTTTCTGAAATAGATGCGATGTCTTTTAAAGGAATTGGTCCATTAATAGGTGATAGTAAGTTTGTGTTTAAAATATCGTCTTGTTTATTTATGTTTTCCTTTTTGTGTTCTATCATAATAGTAGTTTTTTCATTATTAATTGTAATTTCGCCAATAGGCGATCTCTTCATAAGGAATGCTACTTGTTGCGCAGCTATTTCTGGTGTTAAGCCTAGTTGTTCAGCCTTTGTTTGATCAATATGAATTTGCCATTCTTTCTTAGAGTATTCTAAATTCGTTTTTACTTTAGAAAGATTATCCATGCTTTTTAGTTTTGTTTCGACGATAGTAGCCGTCTCTTTTAAATTCCCTTCGTTAGTAGCTGTTATGTTAAATTGCAAATTGTTTCCGCCGCCAGAGCTTGAATAACTTGTTTTTATATAATCCAGTTCAGCAGGCTCGAAAGTTTTATTTTCCTTTTTTAACTCTTTAATATATTGATCAATATCAGAACCTTTTTTAAAGACTACAAATATACTAGCAAGGTTATTTTTAGTTGTTTGCCCCCATTGTGCATCTTCTGCGCTAGATCCCATTCGTAAAATAACGTCTGTTACATCTGAATTAGAAAGTAATTTCTTTTCGAAATCGAATGCTTTTTGTTTTTGAGCTTCAGCATTATAATCGGCTGGAAATGTCATGTTAATAGATAACATTGTGTCGTCCTCAGATTTTATGTTTGCTTTCGGTAGTAATATATAGGCTGCAATTGATCCTGCAAATAATAAAAATGCAGTAAGTAGAATAATGAATTTATGAGAAAGAGACCACTTTAAGGTAGCAACATATCGTGATGAAGAACTTGGCTTTCGATGCTTTGTTTTTTTGAGTAGTAAAAAAGCCATAAGTGGAACAACTGTTAGTGCAACGATTAAGGATGATAGAATAGAATATACAACTGCTAATACCATAGGTAACATTAATTTTCCGATTGCTCCTGATACGAGGCCGATAGGTAAAAAAACAGCGACCGTTGTTAAAGTAGAAGAAGTAATTGCGACGGCGACCTCTTTCGTTGCATCAAGAATAATATTTTTAGAGAAAGAATCTTTTTGTAAACGGCGGAAAATATTCTCGATGACAACGATACTATCATCGACGAGACGTCCAACCGCAACAGCTAAACCACCAAGGGTTAAAATGTTAAGTGTGATGTTAGATTGATGTAGTAAAAAGAGTGTTAATAAAATAGATAATGGAATACTGACAACAGCGATGAGTGTTGTTCGGAAGTTACGTAAAAAGATTAAGATAATTAGAGTTGCAGCGATTGCTCCAAGTATTACTTCTTTTCCCATGCTAGTAACAGCATTTTCAACTTGTTCATGGGTTGAAGCCAAAAGTTTAATAGAAAATTGATCTTTATATTCCTTATTTATCTCTTTAACTTTTTTATCAATCTCTTTTCCGATGGCAACTGCATTTTTACTCGGTTCTTTCATGATGATTAACCCTGTGCCTTCTTCGCCGTTTATATGTGAGATTGTATCGTAGTGTTGTTTGATTTCGATTTGAGCAATGTCTTGTAATTTCACTTGGGGTGCCACAGTGATGTTTTTAATGTCATTTACATTTTTTATGTCCCCGATGACGCGGAGGTTGTATTCTTCCTGATTAACAGTAATTGCCCCGGCTGGAGTAGAAGTTTCTTTTCCTTGTAAAACAGTTAGTACCTGCTGTGATGTTACGTTTTTGTTTTTTAATTGGTTCGGATCAAGTACGATAGATAATTCAGAGGTTGATTTTCCGAAAAACATAACGTTGGCAACACCATCAATGTTTTCGAGTTGTGGTACGATTTCTTTTTCAATTTGTTTTTCATCTGCTTTTGAAAAACCGTTTTGTTTCTGGATAGTAATTTGGGCGAGTGGAATCATAGAAGTGTTTAATTGACTAACTACGGGCTTGGTTACATCTTTAGGTAATTTAATTGTATTGACGGCTTTTTCGACTTCGCGTGCTGCATCTTTCATGTTTGCTTTTGATGTATATGCAATGTCGATACGTGATAATCCCTCGTGCGTAGAAGAAGTGATGGTATCGATATGTTCCAAATTACGAAATTGTTTTTCGAGAGGGTCAGTTACGTCTTTTGTCATCGTTTCAGCGTCAAGTCCCTGAGATAAGGTTGTGACGGTGATTGCTGGATTATCGATACTTGGCAAAAATTCCATAGGTAATTTAGAGCCGGAATAAACACCGAGTATGGAAATGAGAAAAATCATGATGATAATGGCGGAGCGGTTTTTTAATGAAAACTTTGTTAACCTATCCATAAAATAATTCCTCCATTGCTTTATTTATAGTTGAATACGTCCTTTCTTACTATATAACAAAAAATGGATATCTTTCATTAATTAAATGTAAAAAAATTCTAATAATATTCTTAAGTTTATATTTGCGTTGGAATGTTGTTATTTGTAGGGAATTAAATTTTTGAATGGGAAGGAAGGGATTAATGCGCGTGGTTGGCTATTTAATTGGGATGTAATTTTTTCTTACGGCTAATTTATATCGCTATTCTATAGAAGGATAATTATTATAAATTTTTATATAGAAGAGAATGAAAATCTGGGAAGGTATTGTGAAATGCAATTTGGTTGAATGAAGTGTAGTAGTATACAATCAGAATAACTATTCTTAGTAGAAAGGATAACAGTTCTTTTTATAGAAAAAGTAGGATAGATAATTTTTTTGTGCTTTTTATAAAAAACACTTGTTATTTAAAAAACATGATGGTATATTAATAAACGTCGCTGATGCGGAAACGCAGAAAAACGACAAAAAAGAAATTTTAAAACTTAGTTGACATCGAAAAATGAAGATGTTAATATGATGAAGTCGCTTCTGAAGCGGCGGACAAGTTCTTTGAAAACTGAACGAAACAAACAACGTGAAACGTCAATTTTTATTTTTAGATGCTAGACAAACTAACTTTATTGG
>NZ_JBTWFK010000011.1:0-195072 GCF_054788175.1 Bacillus sp. NEAU-Y102
AATAGTGGTACATGAAAAAAACACCTCCTGAATTCGCATACTAAGTATGCAAATTCATTGGAGGTGTTTTTCGTTTGAAGACAAGAGTTCATTACCCAGAAGAAGTAAAGTGGAAAGTGATTGAAATGAAAAAGGATGGATATTCCAATTGGACAATTATGGAGAAGCTTGGAATTAAAAATGTTTCCCAAATTAAGACGTGGATGAAGTGGTATCGTACCGATCAAACGTACCGTTTTCAACAACCTGTAGGAAAACAATATTCTTATGGAAAAGGACCAAAAGAGCTCAGTGAATTAGAACAGCTACGTTTAGAAAATAAACATCTAAAAACAAAATTACTTGTATGGGGAAAGTATCTGGAAATCGAAAGGGGCTGAAACCAGAAACTGTAGTTACTTTATGGAGAAATGTACAAACAAAAATAACGGTAAAAGACTTGTGTAACGTATTAGAATTACCCCGTTCTACATTTTATCGTTGGTTACAACGAACGGAAGATCTGAAAGATGATATAGAAGAAAAAGTAAAGGACGTCTGTCTTAGGCATAAATTCCGGTATGGATATCGAAGAGTGACCGCTACTCTTCGAAAAATGGGACTGTGTGTCAATCATAAAAAAGTATTACGAATCATGAGACAAAATCATATTCTTTCAAAAGTGCGTCGAAAGAAAAAGAAATATATCAATGGTGCGGAACCAATGGTAGCCCCTCATCGATTGGAGCGCCAATTCGATGCATCCAAACCAAATGAAAAGTGGTTTACGGATGTGACGTATCTCTTATTTGGAGAGCGTACCTTGTATTTATCAACGATCATGGATGCCTTTAATCGTGAAATTATTAGTTGTGTCATCAGCGAATCACAAACACTGACATTAGCGATGAAAACATTGAAACAAGCAATGAGAGGGCGAAAAGTAAAAGATGTCCTTCTTCACTCGGATCAAGGAAGTATTTATACAGCAAAAGAATTTCAAGCGTATGCCAAAGAAAACGGCATGATCACCAGCATGTCCCGGAGAGGAAATTGCCATGATAATGCCGTCATGGAAAGCTTCTTTGGTCATTTAAAAAGTGAAGCTTTCTATTCACAAAAGATAACAAAAGTATCCAACACAACTGTGCGAAAGATTGTGCTAGAATACATTCATTACTACAATTGTGTGCGAATTCAAGAAAAATTAAACCACCTATCCCCTAAAGAATTTAGGGAACAAGTGGTTTAGGTGTTTTGATTGGTGTCCCGTTTTCGGGGTTCACTTCATAAAGAGCGAGGTGTTTTTGAAATCACTTAATTTCTTATCCTGCCATTTTATTAATACTATCCTCTGGTGAAAACACGGAAATATGATCTACATTACCAGTCGATTTTGGAATGACAAATTTTAACTCATACTGGTTATTTACTTTGTATACATATATTTTGTCTCCACCATTCCCTTTAACTGAAGATGGTTTTCCTAACACTTTTTCAATTTCTTGTAATGTAATCGATTTTAGTTCTGCATGATATGAGCGTACATCAAAAACTTGTGACCCTTTATTAAATCCAAAAACAACATTTTTATTTGTAAAAGTTGCGTACATTCCGTTCCCTGCTTGTTCGGTTTTATTCGCTTTCCCCCATGCTTTTTCTATTTCTTCAATATCCCCTGTATGGGCTCCAAATGGTACATTAGGTACTTTTCCTTCTTTTGCTAATTCAAACAAATCTTTAACGTGGTTAATTGATTTTTGATTAAATGTTCTATTTTTCGAATCTGGCTCAGTTGATGGTTTTGTTGTTTTTTCATTACTTGGTTTTGTTTCAAGATTTTTCTGTTCTTCTGAAGAATTACTTTGTTTATTTTTATTATTTTCCAAAGTTGGATTTGTTTCGTTTTTTTCGTCTGTCTCTTTACATGCGGCTAGCGCAAACATACATGTAAACACCAAAAATAACATAACTATTTTTAAATATATTTTCATCATTTTTACCCCCTATTGCATCTTATTTATTTCGTTAACCAACCCATTACACTACTTTTCAAATTATGTTTGTTCCAAAAAGTCAGTACTTCACTCTCTCAAAAAGCTTGTACAAAATATATTACAAAAGCTGTTTCTAAAAAGTAACCAAGTCTGTTATATCCGAAGTAACTACCTCCTGATAAACGAAACCATTTTCATCTCCTTATTTAACCCTTCTCTTCTCAATGACAATATCCTCTATCTATCACTTAAAACATGTTGTCACAACAGCTCCTTCAAACAGAAAAAAAACCAGTAGGAAGTGATTACTCTTTTCCTACTGGTTGAAATGAAATTAAATGGTAAATCTTAGCTTCTTAAAAAGTGTAGCGATAGTGTTTTTTACAGTTTCAAAATTATAAACAAACGTGTTATCTCCACTTAATGATGAAATACATGTTAAACCTGCAGCTTTAATAAAAGCTTTTACATCTACAAGCATAGAATTAGCCTCCATGAATTTAATTACAATCATTATAACAGGTGTTTTACGATGCTAACATGAAAGTAATAAATAAATTTCTATTATGAATTTATCCTGCTATTTGCCGGGCAGTAAAATCTCCACCTCAAAATTCAGCGGAAGCAAAGAAGTTAGATGGGCAGGGCTGCCCGTAAAAGCCTGATTGGTTCAACTAATAATACACCAATTCAATGTCATATAAAAAAGCTGCCCCAAAAGGACAGCTTCAAATATGTATATTATACTTCGATTGATTTACCATCTTCAACAATATGATAAAGTAAGTGCGCTAAATGATGAATTGGACCGTATTCTTCCTCTTCCTCATCTGTTTCGCCTTGGAATTCAAGATCGTTTAAGTATAGCGCTAAAAATTGATAATATAGTTTTAAATCAAATCCGTAGCACGCAGTTGGTTCTTCATGATCCCCTTCATATTGTAACATTAAGTATTGATCATTTCCTTCTGCATCTTCTGCATCAAAGAATACGAAGAAGCCAACGTTTGTATCTAAATCAAATAAATGACGAGTACCTTTTTCAGTTGCTTTATTGAAGTCCTCTTCACTTAATTTATGTACTGTTGTCGCTTTTGCATTATCTTCTTGATGGAAATTTACTGTAAATGATTTCAATGCTGACACCTCCTGATTGTATAATACTAGCATAACATATAAAAAGGACTGCTTACAAATGTAAACAGTCCTGCTACATTCATTTCCGCATTGCTCGTAGTAAAAAACTCACAATGAAAATCAAAATAACCGCACCAATTAAAGCAGGAATGATTGCAAATCCGCCTATTACAGGACCGAAACTACCAAGTAATTTCGTACCAATCCAAGAACCGATAATACCAGCAATAATATTACCAATTACACCACCTGGTACATCCCTTCCAGTAATTAAGCTTGCAAACCATCCTAATAAACCACCAACGATTAAAGACCAAATCATATAATAACCTCCTTTATATTTAACCAATCAAAATATAATTAGAAACAATTGCTTACCATTAGTTATGTGACATTTTTCATAAGTTATTCATGCTGCTCAACTATAAGACTTTTGAGAATAATACAGACTGATAAACCATTTTTCGGACTAACGATTTATCCGACTTATTATTAACACATTAAGGACAATCTGGCTTCAATATTGTTCGCATAAACTCTTCTTTAAAAGCAGGATAGTTAAAACCAACAGCAATTCTTTGAATCGGCCGACCATCAAACCTTGTTGGTTCAGCTATTTTTCTAAAGTCAGCTACACTTTGGCCCCTAGTCACATCATTTGTCGTACTAATCCACACTGCCGATTTTTTATATTCAAAAATACTATCATTTATAAACGAGACAAACGGTAGTAAATCGTGTATAGGGCTTCCACCAATACCCGGATATTCTTTTTTATAGAAGTTCTCATAATAAAAATCAATCATTGGTTTAATGAGTTTCGCCTGTCCAGTTCCTTGTTTATCTATTATATTGGCCATTTCAGGCGTAATAAGCGCGCCCTGTGTTACATTTAACGGGTATATACTAGCGTTTTTCGCATATTTCATAACAATATTTGCTGCAATTGGATCACCATAAAAATTCGCTTCAGATACTGGTGTAACATTACCTGGAAATAGGAAAGCACCGCCCATTATATAATACGAACAAATACGATCCATTATATTGGGATACAATAAAAATAACGTAGCAAGCGTCGTTAGTCTTCCTGTCGCCACAATTATAATATCTTCTGGACAAGGTTCGATTAATTTGATTAATTCACAAAAATTTTCTCGTTTACAAATTCTCATCTCAGGTGGATTAATAGGACCTAAACCGTGATCCCCATGGATTTCAGGGAAAAACAAAGGTTCTTCAGCTGTCATCGGCCTACTCGCACCTTCAATAATTTTTACATGTGTAGCATAGTACCTTTCTAAAAAATAAACATTTTCCGTAACGATTTCTCGTGATACATTCCCGTACTCTGCAACAATACCTAGAATATCTAATTTACATGTTTTATTTGCATAAATTAACGCTACGGCGTCATCAATACCAAAGTCTCCAAAAAAGATGATTTTCTTATTAACTATTCTCACCCCTCTTCAGCATAATCTACTATTATTATTATGTGAAAAAGACAAGGCGGTGAAACAGCGCAAACTAAAAAAGCCGCCTATTTATTGGCGACTTCAATCTTTTTATAAGACAAATATGCTAGTACATTTTTACTCGAATCGTATTTCGGGTTATTTCCTTTTCTCGGCTCTCTCATATGTGTCTTTTCAAATCCAGGAATGTCCGGCATTTTCCCCATAAATTCAAGCATTTCTTCCTCAGTACCTTCAATGCGTACACGAATCATTATAACTATTCCTCAATTCTCAGTTTCTCTGTACTAAGTATATCGTACTTCAGAAAGACTGCAACACATTTATCTTTTTAATGTTGTACTTTTTTTACATATAAACATAGCCATTTCAGTATAGAATGAATCTACTTTATTATTTTTAAATTGAATATTAAAATATCCCTTCATTTCGTTTGGTGCTTTCATCATACATTCTGTTAATTTTTCGCGCTTTTGTACAGGGACATTCATCATATTACACCACCAGTCAAAATCAAACTTCTTATCAAAAGTAAGACATGACTGCATTTGCAAACCGTTTTTTTCTAATAAAGTAAGCCATTCTGTCTTTTTTAGAGCTCGTTCATGACTTGGGTCCCGCTTTTTTTCTATAAAATTATAAAATGTATCATATTCATTATTTTCTGGCGAAACATTATCTATTAAGATGAATAATCCATTATCCTCCAACGTACGATTTACTTCAAAAATAAATTGAGCCGGATTCGTAAAATGATGGGCTGCAATCCGGCATGTAATTGTATCAAAAAAATGGTCTGCAAATGGTAAATCCTCTGCGTTTCCTACTACAAAAGACACATTTCCATGACCATTCTGCTTTATAAAACCTTTTGCTTCTTCTAACATCTGTTCTGTTAAATCAAGTGCAACTACTTCTTCAAACATAGGTGCTAACATATTCGCAACATGTCCGCCACCAGTAGCAACATCAAGAAGACGATTATTATGGCGAGACGCAACTTGTTGAACTACATATTGTAAGTCCTGTCCTTTAGCATGTATTTTACTATTCACATACTTATCTGCATTACTGCCAAACTGTTTTTTCACAAGCTCTTCCTTACTCATTTTATCATCTTCTTTCTATTGTTATTTACATATACGATTCATATAATTATTACAATTCTCTTCATGTATTTTCAAATCCTCTTTTCATCTCACTTCTTATCAAGTTTACCTATAATCAAAATAATATAATTTTACGTTTTACTATTAAACAAAAAAGGCTACGGGAACTTGTCCCCTAACCTGACTAAATATTTACTACATTTTTATTTCTTCGTATATATCTATATAATATAAATCCTCTTTCAACTTCATAATAACATCTACTTCGTTATAAGTAGCCTCACGAGCATGTAAACCAAATTGATCCATACCAATCCATATCCACCCAGGTGTATGATATAAAACATCTAAGTTAAAATAATCTAATTTAGTAAGCTCCGATGTAATAAATTTATCTTTATTAGCGATTTGTTTATCTAGTAAACCATATTCTTTACCATTTTCAAATAGCGATATAACTTTCCCTACAATCGGATGTTCACGAACAATAAAATGATATTCCTTTTCCTCTACATTTGCCACAATCAAACGAGAAACAGATAAATCAGCCCCCGAATTCGACATATTTGTTTATTCACCTCCTTATATAGGTTTCTTCAATATAATAACAAATGAATATTCAAATTAAGTTAATATAATGTAAAAAATAAAAAGCTGACTTCCCTTTAGAAATCAGCCTTTACAATTTGATCAACTTTATACTTTTACAAATTATTATAATGTTTCTTTTTCCTCATCATTTCCGGAAACTAAACTTCCTATAGCATCCGCTGTTACTTCTACTACAAATTCACAAATACCTGCTACAACTTCTCCAATTACTTCATCCATCTTTTTACCCCCTTATTTTATGCAACTTATTTGTAGTATAGAAGAAATTGGTGAATGTAAACTATCGAAAAAGGTGACATAAACCTTACAAAATTGTAAGCTCTTTCATCCCTTTACTTACTTCCTTTGAAACTCCAAGTATTTTTAGCAGACATATAGGCCATCATAATATGAAGAAAGTAATAATCTAGTGTCAGGAGGCGTTTAATATATATTATGTAAAATTAATTAAAGGTCAATCTTTCTACGCTTTTGACCATCGTTTCTTAGTGTCTGAAGAAGAAGAGGTTTCTGAGAGAATTTATAATTACTTACGACGTAATGAATTTTTTGAAGTACGTAAAGAAGAATATTCTGCTTAATTACAAAAAGCATTAAGAAAAATATCATCTTATTATGATATATTCTTGATGCTTTTATGTAAATTGCTTCTTTTCAACAATTGTTGTGGACTCTATTATAATATTCTAGTATTTGTCCAAGATAATTCATCCCTATTTCCGCATTTCAGTATATGAAGATGTTGTTAATATTACTCATATCATTGATTATTAAGCTACTCAACCTATAAGTAAAACTGATGCAACAACTTTTGCAATCCCCTCTTCTCCAAACAAAGTAATTCTAGCAAATTTGAAATTGAGAATTTCAAGTAGAGATTCACGTAATAATCGAGTAGAATTAATAACTACAGTTGGTGTAGAAGGTATAACTGAGATTTCACAAGTTTTATTCCGAATTTTCCTTGATAACATTGAAATTTTCAATACACAAGTAGGTATTGAATCAACAAATTCTGAACAATTTTACGTACAAACATTCCAAGCTACAGACCAAAACATTAGCAGTGGAACACACGAATATTCATTAACTGTAGAAAACCTTATTAGTAGTGCAAGTGCAGAAGTTGCTGGTCCTTTATCTTTTAGCGCTTTAGCTATTGGACAAGAGCGTAAATATTGCTAATTGAAATTAATGTTTAATTTTGTACTTTGGAAAAGCAAGACGTAGTTATACGTTCTTGCTTTTTTATATTTATCCTTACTTTCTATTAGCTTTAATCATGAATTTTTTACGTTTTGCTTCATTTATTTCATCAATTAATACATCAAATTTTTTACAAATCAAAAAGATTGAAATCCAATTATGAAACACGTAATATAGACTCTGACTCTAAAAAAGTTCGTATAAAAATACTACATAAATAAGGAGGTTTTATATACGAGTTTTTTCATTTTAAAAGACGGAGAGGTTTTATGTTATGTGGCGTAATAAAAATGTTTGGATTGTTTTAATTGGGGAGTTTATTGCAGGTCTAGGATTATGGCTTGGTATTCTTGGCAACCTTGAGTTTATGCAAAAATATGTCCCTTCTGATTTCATGAAATCAGTTATATTATTTATCGGACTATTAGCCGGTGTTCTAGTTGGCCCTATGGCCGGTCGTGTCATCGATCAGTATGAAAAGAAAAAAGTTCTTCTTTACGCTGGATTTGGTCGAGTTTTAAGTGTTATTTTCATGTTTTTCGCTATTCAATTTGAAAGTATCGCATTTATGATTGCATTTATGGTTGCTCTTCAAATTTCAGCAGCATTTTATTTCCCTGCATTACAATCTGTAATTCCACTCATCGTACGTGAGAATGAGTTATTACAAATGAACGGTGTACATATGAATGTTGGTACAATCGCTCGTATTGCAGGTACTTCACTAGGTGGAATTCTTTTAGTTGTAATGAGTTTACAGTATATGTACGCCTTTTCAATGGCAGCATACGCCTTATTATTCCTCTCGACGTTCTTCCTACAATTCGAAGACAAGAAATCAACAACACCAAGTAAACAAGCTGCAAAAGACAATAGCTTTATGGAAGTATTTCGTATTTTAAAAGGAATTCCTATTGCTTTTACAGCACTTATATTAAGTATCATCCCTCTATTATTTATAGCAGGGTTTAATTTAATGGTTATTAACATTAGCGAAATGCAACATGATCCTACGATTAAAGGGTTCATATATACAATTGAAGGTGTCGCATTTATGTTAGGTGCCTTCGTAATTAAACGTCTATCTGATCATTTCAAACCCGAAAAATTACTATATTTCTTCGCAATTTGTACTGCTTTTGCACACCTGTCATTGTTCTTTAGCGATATAAAATGGATGGCTCTTACATCATTTGGTTTGTTTGGGTTTAGTGTTGGCTGCTTCTTCCCTATTATGTCGACAATTTTCCAAACGAAAGTGGAAAAAAGTTATCACGGTCGCCTCTTCTCATTCCGTAATATGTTTGAGAGGGTTATGTTCCAAATCGTCTTACTTGGCACAGGGTTCTTCTTAGATACAATTGGGTTACAATATATGGTTCTCATCTTCGGAGTCGTTTCATTATTGATTATTTCTATTTCCCTTTCTAAGCAGAAACATTATGAAAAACAGCATTCACAATCTGCGAATTTATAAAATAAACAAAGAAGTATGGATATAATATTGAATCCATACTTCTTTGTTCTATAATACGCCTATTTATTACGTTTATTGAAATTACCTAAAGGAGTATCCCCCTTTTATTTCGAATAGATTATAAAGAGTACTCTTTATAAAAGGAGTGGTAAAATGTCTGATGGCATTGAAGTATTTATTGTCCTGCTCTTTGCAATTGCTCTGTTTAGCATCCTAAACTTTTTAGCCATTTCCTTATCTGGACATAGTTTTAAAAAAAGAATCGTGGCAGGTTTCATATTTTTACTACTGACTCCCATTGTCTTTTTGACTATCGCAACATTTGCTTCTATATTCGATAAAGCAGGATTTGGCGCAGGTACGTTAGCCTTTATGATCGCAAGCGTATATATATTAAATGGAATAGTGCTTCTGCTTTCCTCTTTATTTATCCTCAAAAAAGATATAACATAGGCTATGGTACTAGCATGAATCTGACTTTACACTTGATTCATGCTTATTTAATTTCTCCTAAATTTTTATATGAAATTAAATAATTCTTTAAAAAAATTTAAACTTTATTTATTATAATATCCCTATCGTATTCGCACGTTTATTCAAATTTAAAAGAAAGGAGCACAAAATGAAAAAGGTTCTACTTACAATTCCTATACTAATCATCCTACTTAGTGGATGCAGCAATAACGATATATACGGTTCTTGGGAAGTCGTTGACAATAAAAATGGTGAATGCCCTGTATATTATAAATTTGAAACAGTTGTCAAAAAAGAAAATAAAGAGGAAATTGTGCAAAATTTAGTAGAAATGCAAACCACAAAGAATAAAGACGATTTATATAAAGGCTCATTTGTCAAAAATTCTAATGTATATCACATTGATTATGGTAATTCATTTACATCAGAGCAAACTTTAAAAGTTGCCGACGGTACATTAAATGTATACTTTTTGACAGCTGAAAAATTATGCACGTATAAAAAGAAATGATTACATTTCAGAGGAAACGCAGAAAATATTTTCTGCGTTATTTCACTTTAGAAATCTTCCACAAATACTTAATAAAAACTATAAAATAACTTAAGTTATATAAAATGAATCCTATAATAGACATTTCAATTAACACGTCTACGCTATTTACATCGATACTTTTCAAAATAGGCTAATACTTCCTCTAAATTTGTCAATCGTTTTAATTTTCATAAAAAAATGATAAAATATAAACATGTGTTTTCAGAATAATTAAAAACGCAGAATGAAAGCACTGTTTTAGGAGGGGTTTTGATGACTTACACGTTAGCAACTAGAATGAAAGCATTCCAATCTTCTATATTTAGTGAATTAGGAGCCTATAAAAAAGAAAAAATTGCAGCAGGTCATAACATGATTGATTTGAGCATCGGAAATCCTGATATGCCGCCCGCTGATTTTGTAAGAGAAACAATGGTACATACAGCGAGTGAGAAAGAGAGCTACGGGTATACATTATCAGGTATTCAAGAATTTCACGAAGCTGTAACTGAATATTACAACAACACTCATAACGTTTTATTAAATGCGGATAAAGAAGTTTTATTATTAATGGGTTCACAAGACGGGCTCGTTCATTTACCTATGGTTTATGCAAATCCAGGTGATATTATATTAGTTCCTGATCCAGGATATACAGCCTATGAAACAGGTATTCAAATGGCTGGTGCAACATCTTACTACATGCCTTTAAAGAAAGAGAATGATTTCTTACCAGACTTAGGGGTCATCCCTGAAGAAATTGCCGCTCAAGCGAAGATGATGATTTTAAACTTCCCAGGGAATCCCGTTCCAGCAATGGCTCATGAAGATTTCTTTAAAGAAGTAATCGCATTCGCGAAAAAGCATAATATTATCGTTGTCCATGATTTTGCTTATGCTGAATTTTATTTCGATGGTAATAAGCCAATTAGCTTCCTCTCTGTACATGGTGCTAAAGAAGTTGGTGTAGAAATCAATTCTTTGTCAAAAAGTTATAGTTTAGCAGGTAGCCGTATTGGATATATGATTGGAAACGAAGAAATTGTTCGTGCACTTACTCAATTTAAATCTAATACCGACTACGGTGTATTTTTACCAATTCAAAAAGCGGCATCTGCAGCACTAAGAAATGGCGCGGCATTTTGTGAGAAAAACCGCGATATTTATCAAGAACGGAGAGATACTTTAGTCGATGGATTCCGAACATTTGGTTGGAATGTCGATAAGCCAGCCGGTAGTATGTTTGTCTGGGCTGAAATTCCACAAGGATGGACTTCTCTAGACTTCGCTTATGCATTAATGGATCGTGCGAATGTCGTTGTTACACCTGGTCATGCATTTGGACCTCACGGAGAAGGCTTCGTACGTATTGCACTCGTTCAAGATAAAGAAGTGTTGCAACAAGTTGTTGAAAACATTAGAAATAGCGGCATTTTCGTCCTTGAAAAAGTAAATGAATTAGTTAAAAATTAGTTCCCACTCCCCTGCTTAACTTTAGCAGGGGTATTATTAATTGGAGGTACTTTCATATGCATATTAAAGACACACTTCCCCATCGTTATCCATTTTTAATGATTGATAAAGTAATAAATGTAAAACAAGATGAATTCGTTACAGGATATAAACTCATTACAAATAACGAATGGTTTATAAACGATAGTCACAAACATATGCCTCATATGTTAATTGTAGAAGCACTTGCTCAGCTTAGTGCATTTGTACATACAAGTGATTCTGAAGGACTAGGATTTCTCTCCTCTTTAGATGGAGTTGAATTCCACGGAAAAGCATATCCCGGTGATAAACTTGATTTACATTATGAGCTAACGCGCAATCGTCGAGGTTTTATTCTTGGTAAAGGTATTGCAACTGTAAACGACCAGCCTATTGTAACTATAGAAAAACTATTAATATATCAAGCAGATTAAAGTGTTCCTTATATCAGTTGGAAATATCTATTCTCAACCAATTAAATAAATAAGAAAATATATTACGTAGTTAGGAGCAGGGAAATGGAACGTACTATCGGTATCGATGCTGGAGGCACATTAACGAAAATAGCTTATTTTAACGAAAAAAAGCTATTAACTTTTGAAAAATTTTATTCGCATGAACAACATAAAATAATAGATTGGATTAAAAACAACAATGGCATAAAACAAATATGTATTACGGGTGGTAAATCGAAACTATTACAGCATCTGCTTACAGGTTCATATAAAATAATAGAGCTAAACGAATTTGAAGCTACTCTTGCAGGTGTCCAATACATATTAAAAGAAGAAAAACATGCTATACGCAATTTTATTTTAACCAATATCGGTACAGGTACTTCTATCCATTACGTTTATAATGAACAATATATTCGCGCTGGTGGAACCGGAGTTGGCGGTGGGACTATTATGGGACTTTCAAAATTGTTAACAAATATAGATCATTTTGAAGATGTAATCCCTCTAACAAAAGTAGGCTCTAGAAAAGAACTAGATATTACGGTTGGAGATATTTATGGTGGTATTCTTTCCCCTATCGATAATAACTTAACTGCTAGTAACTTCGGAAAAGCAGCCATTACAGAATCAAATAATAGTAGCTCCGATATACTAGCTACTGTACAAGGACTTGTCGGTGAAGTCGTTACTGCATTAAGCCTTCAATTCGCTGAAACAAAAAACATTGAACATATTATTTATATTGGTTCGACTTTATGTAATAACGTACAACTTCAACATATTATTAGTAGCTACACCGAATATCAAAATAAAACACCAATCTTTTTACAAGATGGTGGTAATAGCGGTGCAATTGGTGCATTACTTCATGCTACGAAATAAAAAGCTGACTTTTGTCAGCTTTTTAGAAATGGTACTTCAAATTCAATAATTGATTCCCCGTTCTCTCCAATTCGCTCCACGCTTATTCTATCAATTACACAATTTAACTTCCCATGAAAACTAGGAATCTCCTTCACTACTTCAGCAGCTAATTCGACACTTTCTTTTCTTCCGACTGTTACATGTGGGATGTACGGAATGTCTTCTTTCAAAAATTGTAATAAAGGTCCTGTATATAGAATATTATGTAGTTCCTCTATTTGTTCTTTCCCCTTTTCAACTCGTAAAAACAAATATTCTCTTTCACTTGTAATTTGATTCTTAAATTCAATTTCTATATTCTGTATCAGTTTTGATACATTTATAATATGTAATTTCAGCTCATCATTTGAAATCGAACTTTCAAATGGGAATACAATTGTAATATGCGGTGGAATTAATCCAAATAAAGGATCATGTTTTTGCCTAATGTCCTCGATTTCGCTAATGAACATGTTGTTTAGAAAAAGTAAAATTGTACGCATTTTTATCCCCTCAACTTTTCCTCATTATAATATGTATCATATTCTATGACAGCCTGCCCTTCAACAACTTGTTTTGCTTACCTGTAAAAATAAAAAAACTTCTCAAATGAGAGGTTTTCATATAGCATGATTATTATTTTCCAGCCAAACTTTCCTAAACTTTATATAACAGGCAATTCTCCAAGGAAAAATATACGATACTGCAACAACATAAAATAATAAACCTATTGTTTGCTGATCTAAGTCAACAATATATTTTCTTGAACCGTATCTCAAAACGACAAGTGCAATAAAAGTAATTAAAAAAGCTGCACTTTTTTTCGTATAAATATTCCCATCATCTCTTCGTTCATAATTTGTTAATACTATAAGCGGCACAGCAAAAAGTACACCAATGAATACCGCTATAATTACTTGCAATATAGCTGGATGTACGGGACCTAAAAACCATACAATACCTGGTGTTAAAAATAGTAATGGCCATAAAATACGTTTTCCCGATCCCTTTATTGGCTTATGCATGGAGCGATAACGACGCCAAAATATTAGTAGTGCAATGCATAAAAAGACCGTTATTAATGAAGAAGTATCTCCCATTTACTCTTCCTTCTCCCCTAAAATAATTGTATTTAAATTGTATCTTCAAACGAAACCTTACAAATAAATAGAGCGCTAATTACAATATATATGCAAATAAGAACTATCGAAACTAATATGAAATTAGGTATTTCTAGTAACATTTTACTATTAATAAACACCAACTCTTTTATACCTATCCCTGCATACATTGTACTCGCCAATCCGAATAAAACTATTATACTAAAGGCGAATCCGAACCAATTAAATCTTTTCTGAACAATAGTTGTTGATTGGAATAAACAAGCTAATGTACTATAAAATATGAATTGTACAAAGAATTGTTCAATTGCAGATGCTCCTAAATTTACATGTTCTGTTTTATAAAATGTATCCTGTAAAAACAAAGCTTGAAGACATGAAAACAATGCTGATTGCAATAAATTAAAACATATTGAACCAATCAAAAATTGCAACCTAGTGACACCAAACGAGACGACTGTAGGAAAAATATCAAGTTGAATAAGAAACACGCTTATCACAATAAACATTACGATTACAATTGATGAATTATTAAAGATATCGTGTAAAAATGCTACCTTTATTCCCTTTAAATCAGTTGCAGTCATTGTCCCTTTTATAAGTAATGCCACAGTCCAAAAGATAAGAATGGCTTTATACTGATATTTTATATGTAACTTCAACTGCTTCATTAACATCGTCATTTTATTTCACCACCAGTTATATAAATAAATAGTTTTTGTAATGTAATTCTATCAATTGATAATCCTTCTTTTTCAAGAGAGTAATAATCTTCATTAGAAAGTTCTTCCCATATAACAGAAATCCCCTTATTTCCATAAACTTCTCGATTTATAACTTTTTTATTAATTGAAAACTCACCTACTTTATCTTTTTTCCCTGAAATAATATGACCTTGTCGTAATAAATCTTCCACTGATGATTGGACAACAAGTGCACCTTCTTTTATGATAATTACATCTTCGATAACATGGGTTACTTCTTCTACTAAATGAGTTGATAATATAATTGTTCTTGGATGCTCACCATAATCTTCTAATAGTAAACTATAAAACAACTCTCGATGTGCTGCGTCTAAACCGGTAGTCGGTTCATCAAAAATTGTAATCGGCGCCCTACTTGCTAATCCTTGAATAATTCCTACTACAGTTTGCATTCCATGTGATAATTTATGGTATTTGTCTTTCAAATTAAGTTGAAATCTCCTAGCAAGTTCTTCAGCAAACTCTTGATCCCAGTTTTTATAAAACATGTTACATAAATTAAAAATATCTTTTACTTTATCATTTAAATATGCAGCTTCTTTAACTCTAACAAAACAAATATTTTGCATTGCTTTACTATTTTCAAATACATTTTCACCAAATATTGATACACTTCCACTACTTGAAGTAATTTGACCTGCAAGTAAATTTAATAAAGTCGTTTTCCCTGCTCCGTTCCTTCCAAGCAAACCATATATTTTATTCTCTTCCAATGAAATCGTTACTTCATTTACAGCTATTTTCTTTTTATACTTTTTCGTTACATCTTTCGTTTCAAGTGCAATCATCCCTCTTTCCCCTCCTTCGTAATCTTTTGAATCATATCCATCAATTCATCTTTTGATATTTCTAGTACTTTCGCCTCTTCCCACACTTTAGGTAAATATTCAGTCATAAAAGTATTTTGTCTTTTTTTTAGTACAACTTCTTTTGCTCCTTTTGCAACAAACATCCCGATCCCTCTCTTTTTATATAAAATCCCCTCATCCACTAATACATTCACCCCTTTAGCTGCCGTAGCCGGATTTATTTGTAACATCTTCGCAAATTGATTTGTCGATGGAACTTGTTCTTCTTCAAGCAATATGTCTTTTAAAATATCAGATTCAATCGTTTCTGCAATTTGTATGTATATTAATTTATTTTGTTCTAGAGTCGGCTTCACATTTTCACCACCTTAGGTTCATAGGTTCATTACTTATGTAATTAACCATATCACATAGAATTATTTTTTTCCATTAATTTCTTTTACAAAAATAGAGAGTCATTCAATTAAGAATGACTCTCTTTCTAAAAATTCGAAGTTTAAACTCTTGTTCTCAAATTTTTTCATTTATACCATTTTGACAAAAATTAAACTGTTGTCCCTCAATACATTTTGTACGATCTACTACTTGCCCTAAATGATAGCTTGTATGCTCAACTAAATGTAATAGACTTTGAAGATCAATATGCCTTTTTTCTTCCCAGACCTGTATATATGCTTTTCCCCACTCATCAAATATTTCTTCAACAGTTTTTAACAAAGCTTCAGAGCTTATTTGTTTCACTGGAAAATATTCTTCAATTCCATTTTCAAAAACTATATTTGGATCCTTATAACGCCTTGTATTTCTCTGTAAATGTTCACAAATATGTAGTACGATTCCACCAATTGAATTAACAGAGGTCTCTTGTTTCCACAAATCTTCTTCACTAACGAGCCTAATTGCCTGTACTAATTTAGGTAAATAATGATCCTGCATTCTATGATAAGAAATTTTGTATACTAACTCCATCTTCTCCCCTCCATTATTTCAACTGGCTTACTGGATATTTAGCAAATAAAGATTTCCGAAAATCTTTATCTTCCACAAGCATTTTAATTTTTTCTTCATTGCCGTTAAAGAACTTTATAACTTTATTTTTATCCCATATATCTTTTTCTTTTGGAAAATCATCGAATTCCCTATGCAAAATTGATAACATTTCTTCCCTCGTTATCTTAAAGTTTTTATTTTCTATTTGAAACTCATAAGCTTTTGCGTTTGGTACTAAAATTACTAGATAGGTAGCATTAAAGAGAAAATTCTTCTTCATCGTATCTTTCTCATCAAACCAATACGTCTCAATCATTTCTTCTGTAAGAGCTCCACTCTCTTTTGCACCATAGTTCACTTTTATATTTTCATTTTCTAAACTTATACTTTGAACTGTTCCACCACCGGATAAATGATTAATAATTGCAACCACATCTGAATTATTACCAACGTATGTCCCAGTATATTTCTTAAAATCATCTGACCTAACATCATATATATCTTTTATTCTTTCTCCGTTAGAACAAGCCGTAATGAATAAAAAAATTGTTAGCATAACGATTATGTTATGATGCATATATTTCATTTAGCATCCCCCATTTTTATCGATATTTCGTTAATTACAATATTTACTTTCAAATCCCTTTTTAAATATACGCATTTTAATCAAAATTAAAAATTTTCATTTTTTATGTTTACAATTATCCATTAATTGTATATACTTACTAACGTAAGAAAAAAATTCTAAAAGGAGGTCGAAGGAAATGATGAAATTACAATTACATGCATTAACTTTAGCGTTAACTGCACCTGTGTTTTCTGGACAATTAAATATGAATTCGACCACCCTAATGGAGAATTGAAAATCGTACTTTATTTCATTTAATTCATAAATTCGCCACAGGAGGTCGTATACTTTCCTGTGGCTTTTTCACGCCCCGCCATAGGAGAACTGTATCTTCCTGTGGTTTTTTTGCGCGGTTTTTTAGTCTCTTACATTATTTTTCTAAGAAAGGAGCAACATTCAATGACTATTAGCGTATTGTTTTTAAGTATTACGATTCAAAGAAATACAATTTCCAAAGATGAAATTCTTCATAATGAGCAAATTGAAAAAGCTATGAATGATGTTAAGGAGCGCCAAGCACTTTACTGTGATCACCTGTAATTCCTTTTCGAAAGGAGGAATTCATTTATGACTTTTCATATTTTCTTTTTTACGACTGTGCTTCAAAAAAATACTTTATCTGAAACTGAAATCATTCGTAAACAACAGTTAAAACAACTGACTGATAAAATAACTGACATTAAAAGTTCATACTACACTCAAATGTATTAAAAATATATTTTAAAGGGGTAATATATTCATGAAATTTAAAGCATTCTTTTTAACAATCACCATTCAAAAACGTAAGCTTTCACAGAAAGAGATTTTACGTGAGCAACACATCCAAAACATTATGGACGAAGTAAAAGAGCGCCAATCTTCTTATTACACTCGTCTTTTCTAAATCACTTATAAAGGGGTAATTATCCAATGAAATTTAAAGTATTCTTTTTAACCATTACCATTCAAAAAAATAAATTTTCTGAGTCTGAAATGCTTCATGAACGACAAATTAATCAGGCTATGGATTCTGTAAAAGAAAGACAAAGTCATTACTGTAGTCATCTGTAATTCCAATTCGAAAGGAGGAATTCACATATGAAGTTTCACCTTTTCTTTTTAACGATTACGATTCAAAAAGAAACAATATCTCAAAATGAATTAAAACAAGAAAGACAATATAAACAAGTTATTAATGAAATTCGAGATCGTAGAAGCAAATACTACACTCACCTTTAATCGTTTAACTATATAGAATTGAAAGGAGTCGATTTTGATGTTGATAGCGCGCTGTAAGGAAATGATTTGGATAGTTCAGAGGGATTCCACATAGTTTTATAGAGCTTATATCACACAAGTTCATCACTGAATTTGATGTATAAAAAATATATAATAAAATCAAATCAACCCACTTTTAATTATTTTTTATAAACAAAAGATACACCACTTAAAAAGCGGTGTATCTTTCTCAGGTTTTACTAATTCCGATTACTTCTCTTCGTCTTAAACAATCTCACTAAGTTCGAAACAACTGTTTTTGTTACTGCATAAACTGGTACTGCTAAAATCATTCCGATGATTCCAGCAAAGTTACCTACCCCTAAAATTAGGATAATAATTGTTAATGGGTGGATGTTTAATTTCGAGCTCATAATACGTGGTGAAATAATATTACTTTCAAACTGTTGTACAATTGTTACAATAATAATTACGTACAATGCTTGCATCGGAGATACGAACAGTCCTACAATAACAGCTGGTGCTGCCCCAATAAATGGCCCTAAGTTAGGAATGATGTTTGTAAATGCTGCAATAATTCCTAAAACGAAAGCGTACGGTAAATCGATAATTAAATAACCGATAAATGTAAACGCACCTACAAATATACAAACGAGCGCTTGTCCTTGAATATATGCAGATAATGTTTCGTTCGTTTCCTTAATGATACGAAGCCCCTCTTCACGGTAAGACTCTGGTAATAAACTTACCGCTTTTCCTGGAAAGGCATGTCCATCTTTAAACATGTAAAATAAAATGAACGGTACAGTAAATACAACTAATGCAACGTTCGTGATAATACCAAATAAAGCCGTTGCACTCGACGTAATTGTATTTGGTATATCTTTTAAGTATTCAATTGCATTTTTTTCAATTGTTTCAATGGAAACGTAGTTTTGTGTAGATAACCATTCAAACAACCTATGATGTGATAATTCTTGTATGTATACTTTTCCCTCTTTTATGTAGCCTGGCATATTTTTTACTAAGTCCATTAGCTGTTGTGAAATCGTAGGAACAACTACTCCAACGCCAACCGCAGTTAATGTTATGATAAAAAGATATAACAGTAATATCGCTAAATTTCTAGGTACTTTTTTATTCTCCAAAAAGATTAATACAGGATTAAATATGAAGTATAAAAAAAGCGCGATTAAGATTGGGAAAAATAATGTTGATATGAAGATACCAATCGGTTGAAATAAAAATGATATTTTTGTGCAAATAAATATGATTCCTACAACCATTAGCACTTCTAATGTCCAAAAGTGCACTTTTGATTTCAAAAAAACGGCCTCCTTTAAACTAGCACTTCTCTTCATTGTACCAAAATAAGTATGAATTTCACATAATATTTTCCTTTACAATATTCCAAAATACCGATAAATACACTACAATGAGATTACATACAAATTTGCAGGTAAAGGTGATAAAAATGACACAATGCATCATTTGCAGAAAAGATACGAAAGAACTTAGTGAACAATATGTCATTCCAGAAATATTATGTGGATATTATTTCACAAACTCAATTTGTGATACTTGTCATGAACAAATGACAACAAATATTGATCGTCCTTTAATTAGGCATAAATTGAGTCAATTTAAGATTGAACAAATGAAAAGACAAATTGATTCCCCACTCTATACAAATGAGCACGGTGAGGAACTTGCGGCTGCTGAGACTGATGTTGTCGAAGTAAGCGACGAGATTCTTTATTCTAATGCATTAATTATGAAACTATGTAAAAAGCACGATATTTCCTTACATAATGAAATTTGGAAAGAGGAACGTGTAACGAAAGTAGCGAGTTCTATTCAACGTGAATTACTATTAGATAACCGTAAATATAAAATGAGTGTATTAAAAATGGCTTATACATTCGCTGTACAAGCAGTTGACGGCTACTTTGAAGATCAAGATGCAATTGATATTTCTACCATTCTCTCCAATGCAGATTTCGTGGAACTAAAAGAAAAAAGCATTGTACGTGATTTAAGCAAAAGTTCTTTATGGAATACGCTAAATACAAGTAGTGAAAATCATTACTTTATTTTACTTAGCGATAAAGACGGCCTGTTTTGCTTCATTCGTTTGTTTGACATCTTTGATGTTGTCGTTCATTTATCAGAAAAAAGATTTGACCTTCCATCGCCGATTGTCGGTGTAAATAATGTGAATACGCAGAAATTTTATGTCCAAAGTTTAAAACAGTATATGGATGGGCTGTTTAAAGAAAAAGCACCTACTATATAACAGAAACCAGAACATACGGTCTCCTTTCTTGATGAAAAGACACTGTGTTATAATGAGTATGAAAAGAACAATACAATCACATAAACCAATTATAAATTGTATATAAATAAAAAAGACTAGTGTGCGGCTACACACTAGTCCACGTAACTTAGCAGATTGGATTGTTCATTTATCCTATTTGTTTCTTACAAACAAAACAACCCACATTCTATAAGCATAGGTGGGTTGTTATTTTTTGAGCTTGTCTATTAAAACGACGACGAACGTTAACAATGCAACGAGAAACAGTCCACCTTGCAGTAGCAACGCTATTTCACTCACGTATTATCACCCCCCTCCTACTCGGAGAAGTGATAATTGAACAACCAACCGCACCTTAAGTTACCCTTTAATTTTACCATATTTTCTAATAATTTACGATGAAAACCCGCAAGCGAATAACTTGCGGGTTTTTTATCCCGTATTAACAGGCAGTAAACAAAATAAAGCAATAAATAGGTGAAACTTTATTTCTCACTATTTTTTTAATGCATATGCATCAGCAATCATTTCACCAACCATTTTATTTTCTTCTTTCTTCTCGTTTTTCAATAATGGGAATAACAATTCTGCCACTTCATACGCTTCTTCTAAATGCGGATATCCTGATAAAACAAACGTATCAATTCCTAACGATTCATATTCTTTTATCCTTTCTGCTACTGTATGTGGATTGCCTACAAGTGCAGTACCTGCCCCACCTCTTACAAGTCCGATTCCAGCCCATAAATTAGGGCTTATCTCTAACGACTCTCTCGTACCTTTATTTAAATGTGTCATCCTCTTTTGACCAACCGAATCATATCTTGCAAATGTCTTTTGAGCAAGCTCAATTGTTTCATTATCCACATATTGAATTAAACGTTCTGCCTCTTCCCACGCTTCTTCTTCTGTTTCTCTTACAATTACGTGTAATCTAATGCCAAATCGTACTGTACGCCCCTTCTCTTCTGCAAGTTTTCTTACTTCTTCTATTTTCTCTTTCACTTGCTCTGGTGGCTCTCCCCACGTTAAATATACATCACTATGTTCAGCTGCTACTTCTTTTCCAGCAGCTGATGATCCTCCGAAATATATAGGAGGATATGGTGTTTGAACTGGCGGGAATACAACTTTACTATCTGTAACTTGAATATGTTTTCCTTCTAAAGAGATCGTTTCACCTTGCAATGTCGATTTCCAAACTTTTAAAAATTCATCCGCTGCTTCATATCTTTCATCATGCTCCAGATATAATCCATCTCCTTGTAGTTCAACTGGATCTCCTCCAGCTACTACATTAATAAGTAGTCTCCCATCTGAAATTCTATCAAATGTAGATGCCATCCTCGCTGCAACTGTAGGTGACATTAGTCCTGGTCTCACTGCTACTAAAAATTTTAGTTTTTCTGTTTCAGCAGCAAGAGCTGAAGCTAACACCCAAGGGTCTTCACATCCTTGACCAGTTGGAAGTAAAACACCCGTATATCCTAAATAATCAGCTGCTGCAGCAACTTGCTTATAATAACCATATTCAGCTGCTCTTCCTCGTTTTGTCGTCCCTAAATATCGACCATCTCCATAAGCCGGAATAAACCATAATAATTCCATACCTTTACACACCCCTTATTTATTTTGAAACGTATACTAACAAATTCTATATAAATTACCCCTAATAATTTATATGTTAATTCCCAGTCTCACCTTTAAAATTATCTCGCCATCTTAAAAACTTCACTTCTAGTAAACGTACTAGAGAGTCAGAAAACTTCCCAACAAATGCAAAGATAATTATGCCGACAAATACGATATCTGTATTTGAAAATTGCCTTGCATCCATAATCATATAACCAATACCTTCTGTAGATCCCATAAGTTCTGCTACTACTAAACTCACCCATGCAACACCTAACGATAACCTTGCTCCTAGTAAAAGGTTAGGCAATGCAGATGGTAAAATTAGTTTCGTAATTAGTTTTCTTTTGCTAAACTCTAACACTCTCGCAACATCAAATAACTTTGAATCCACACCTCTAATACCTAAAAATGCGTTTACGTATAAAGGAAAAAATGCACCATCTGCAATTAATAGCACTTTCGATGTTTCACCAAAACCGAACCATAATACGAAAAGCGGCGCAACAGCTAAATGAGGTACAGTTCTTAACATTTGCACAGATGGATCTAAATATTGCTCACTTCTCGTTGAAAATCCAACAATCGTTCCTAAAATGATTCCTAAGCCCCCACCAATAAAGAAACCAGCCGCAGCCCTGAATACACTAATACTTAAATGGCCGAATAACTCTCCTGTTTTAATAAGCTCTTGGAAAGCTAGAAAAATATCTAATGGTGTTGGTAAAACTGTTTTAGAAACAAGACCGAATACGCCAGCCAACTGCCAAATTATTAATATAATAACCGGTATAGTAATCGCCCTTACTAAAACTTTTACATTTAACTTTCGCACCTTCTTTATGCCATTTTTCTTAATCGTTATACTCGCTGGTTTCATAACAGCTTTCGTATTTTCCACTTTACAAAACCTCTTTTCACTTCGCTTTCAATCCTTTTTCTACGAAAGAATTATCTACAACTTTTTCCGTCTTAATTTCTTTCTTTATAGAACCGAGCTTATATTGAAAATCCGCTGTCTTTTGTTGTTCTGCTATTATTTCCTTCGTTACCGGAACTAAAATTGGTTTGTCGTGATTAAACACTTCTTTTACAATCTCTGCATCTATCTTTTTTACAGAAGTGTATACTTTTATTGCGTCATCTAAGTTAGCATCTTGCCATACACGTGCTTTCTCATAAACTTTGAGGAATTTCTCAACTAATTCTGGATGTTCTTTCGCAAATTTTGTCCTCGTAATTAAAAATTCTGGTGAAGAGACATTTAATGTTTCACCGTCTGCAATCACCTTCGCACCTTTATTTAACGTATGTAATGATATGAAAGGGTCCCAAATCGCCCATGCATCTACTGATCCTGATTCGAATGCAGGCTGCGCTTCATCTGGTTGTAATTGAATGACATTTACATCTTTTGCATCAATACCTTCTTTATCAAGTGCTCGATACAATAAATTAAAGGCACTACTTCCTTTTGCTACTGCAATTTTTTTACCTTTTAAATCTTTTACACTCGCAATCTTGCTATCTTTTTGAACGAGAATTCCAGTTCCTTTTCTCGCATAACTTGTATTGGCGATTTCGGTAAATCCAATACCTGCTGCTTGCGCTGAAATGACTGGAGAATTCCCTACTTCACCAAAGTCTAACCGGTTTGATGCGATTGCTTCAAAATAAGGAGGTCCACTTTGGAACTCTGTCCATTTCACTTTAACTCCTTCTTTTTTAAACTCCTCTTCAAACCATCCCTTTTTCTTTGCTAGTAATAGCGGGCTTAATCCTTGCTGTATACCAATTTGTATTGTTACATCTTCTTTCTTACTACTTACTGTACTTTTTTCACATCCTAATAAAAATACTGATATAGCTAAAGCAAAAGAAAGAACTTTAAATTTTTTATACATATAAAATCACCCTTTTCCTATATACTTGTTTGAATCAACCCTCCATATTCAAACTGCTGTAATACTTTCGTTCGAAGTTGTTGGAACGATTGAGAAGTTTTATTTCGCGGATAAGGCAAATTATTTTCAATCACTTTATGTATTTTCCCTGGTTTTGCACTCATAATGATAATTCGGTTTGAAAGATATATCGCTTCGTCTATATCATGTGTAACGAATATCATTGTTGTTTTCTTCTGCTCCCAAATATTCAGCAATACTTCTTGTAAATGACTTCGAGTAAAAGCGTCCAGCGCTCCAAAAGGTTCATCAAGTAATAATACATTCGGATCTCTTAATAACGCTCTCGCTATCGCAACACGTTGTGACATCCCGCCTGAAATTTCTTTCGGATACGATTTTTCAAAGCCATCTAACCGAACGATTTCAACCCATTCTCTCACCTTATCTTTCACATACTTATCTTTTAACGACAAATCTGCCGCTATATTTTCTTCAACTGTTAACCATGGAAAAAGCCTATGCTCTTGAAAAATAAAACCTTGTTTCTTGCTCGTTTTTAAGATAGGCTCCCCGTCAATAATAACTTCACCTTCAAAATCATTATCTAGACCTGCAACAATTTTTAGTAATGTACTTTTTCCGCACCCACTCGGACCAATTACTGTAACAAAATCCCCTTTCTCTAATTGAAAATTAATATTCTCTAATACTTGAACAGTACCAGTTTGTTTCAAAAAATATTTTGATACCCCATCAATTGAAACAGTCATTTCTTCCCCTCCTTAAAATGATTCATATAAATGAACAGATTCAGTATTTGTGCAATAAAAAAACCAAAGGCATTTTATCAACAGATAAAATGCCTTTGGTTTCTCCAATCAGCAATACGTTATGGAATTAAGTACATATTATACAAATATTTCCGATAAGTCAACTGGGTTTTAGCGAACATTATTTATTTTTAAAGATATCAGCAGTCCCTTTTATTATTTTTGGAAGGAACGTTTTAATTGTATCCATTAATATATAAAGAGCTTCCTTCACATAACCACCTTCGAAATTTCCTAATGGTTCTGGTAATTCATCCTCATCTAATATGAAGTATTCTCCATTTGGAAGTACCATAATATCAATGATTAAATCTTCGAAGGAAACCACTTCGTCTTTTATTTGTGTATTTTTTACGATATTAAAATAGGAACCTAAATACTTCCCTTTTATATCTCTCCATACGTATAAATTGTACGGACAATCTTTCCAGTAATATGCGATTGTATAACTCCCTTTTGGGATTGTTAACTTAGTATCATTTGCAGTCATTGTAAATGAATACTGCACCTCGTGAAATAAAACAATACTTTGTGATTGCTTTTCAAGTAATAAACACTTGTGATCTACTATTGTTGAGTTATATCGGATTTTTCTTTCTATAATTTCAATTTTCGATGTAAGTAACTTATTCATTATTTTGTTTCCCCTTACACTAGTTCTATCCTCAATTATATCCATTTATATAGTGATAAAGAAGTATATAGTTTTTTATATAATGATTTATACAAGAAAAACTCCTTCTTATTTAGAAAGAGTTTTTCACTTCTAACGGAAGTTTATTTGTTTTTATGTAACTAACAGCACTATTACTCATGTTTTAACTTTTCCTTAACCGCATCATAAAATTTTCGTTCTTCATCAACATTTAAGTGAACACGACTTACTGTTTTAGAAAAGCCATATAACAACTGTGCTTTCACTGGCTCTTTTAATGTTATTTCAAAAGTAGCAGGTTCTTTTATGAACTCCATAACAGTTGCATCCAATATCTGTTTCCCTTCTTTTGCCGATAGCACTTCACCCTTGTAGAACGCAATATTATCAATTTGTGTAAATGGTATAACAATTTTCTTTCCTAATCCAATTTGAATGATTACTTGTTCTTCTGTTACGACAAGTGGATTTTTACGCATTGCTTGTATTTCAGCTAAAAAATAAAACATTGCATATACATTTAAAATAAGTAACACCCATGCTACAACCGGATTCCATTGATGAAACAAATAATGAAAACCGATACTTTCTATTAAGGTCGCATGGATGATCATGATATATACACCTATTGCACCAGTCTTTTTGTGATATGAGTATACGGATTCACCTTCTGGTACTTTTTCACGCCACGATAAAAATGCATAATAGATTAACTTACACTCCGTTACAATGATATCTATTAATTTATTTCTTTTCATAGTAGCTTCAAATGCTGCATCAATCGCATAAGAAAAGGAATAATTTTCTCTTCTATGTTTTTTATATTTTTTTATTATTTTAGGAAGCACTCTAACAATTTTATAGAGAAGGAATAATTCTAGACCTACAAATGCAATTTCAGCCGCAACAATAATATAAGAGATGAATGAAAAAGCTTGTAAATAGTAACTTGGAATAATAAATCTTGCAAAAATATATCCAGCTATTACAACAGGAAATATATACGTTAACGAGTATCTTTTTCGAATAATGAAGAAATACGTGATGATTGGAATGACAAACATGCAATCTAATAATGACCCAAGCACAACTTCTTTCGGCGCAGCTGGTACTATTGGAAGGGCATACAATAAGTAGTTTGATAGTATTATTAAAGAGACGAGTCCAATCCAAATACCTTTTCGCCTTCGCGATAGTGTAACATTCATACGTTCACTCCTTTATTTAAAAACCTCATTTAAATGGTCTTTATAAAATGAAATGGCACGCTCAAATTCTTTTACTTCCTCTACTTTCACGACAGTTTCAAGTAATAATTTCATAGCTGATTCGTGATCGTTTACATTATATTTTGCTAATGATAAAAATACTTTCATTGGATCGTTCTCTGGGAATTTTTTCACCCCAGCTGCTAATACTGTAATTGCCTTTTCATATTCCCCTATACAACGATATATACTTCCTAAACCAATATAAGCACCGCAAAGTGATTCGCCATCAAGTCCATTTGCGATTGCTTGCTCATAATACGGAATTGCTTCTGTTTCTAGCCCCATTACATCATGTATCCACGCACACTGATACAGTACTTCTGCATCCTTTGTAAAGTTTGTTAATCCTATAAGCATCTCTTTAGACTGCGCATATTTCTTTTCATTTCTAAGTTTAATAGCTTGCTTTAATAAATGTTCCATAGAATCCACTCCTCACCAATTATTCTGTGTATAGCTCTTGATTGGTATACGCTTCACATTCGTGTAAAAGTAAAATTCCCACCAATTAAAGTTTCGCTTACTTATTACTATGCGGATTCATTCTTATCTAAAAACTTAATTTTAAAAAGCAGTAACACGATTACATAATATCTCTAAGCTTTTGACAATTTCTTTCGCTGTTTCATCTTTCCCATTACACAACTTCCCTTTACCATCCTGTCCAATTACATAATGTACAGCTCCGCGCGAATATAAAGAATGTGGTGAATTCGCAATCATTACATTCGCCCTTGCTTCTTTCATTCTATTTTTCGCTCTTTCAAATAGTTCTTCTTCATTTAAATCACTTTCAAGTTTAAAACCAACAAGTACTGTTTCTGGATCCCATTCTTTTATTTGTTTTAATACTTTTGGAGCCTTTTGAAAGTGAATAATCGGTGCTATATCACTTGAAATTTTTCCGTTCATATTAAGAACATTACCATCTTGATCACAAATCTTCTCCACAATCCAATCTGATCCAGCCGCGGCCATAATGACCGCATCAACCTTTTCATGTGTGATGATACTTTTCATTTTATCTTGCAAATCAACAATTCCTTCAAATGGATGTAATTCTAACCCTCTATGTACATCGCTCGGTTTCTCCGCAAAATAACCGTGTAAATATATAACATGTGCCCCTTTAGCTAGAAGTTCTTCTGCCATTATCCTTCCGATTGTACCTTTAGCCATATTCGTATGCCCGCGTACTTGATCCCATTTTTCTAGACAACCACCGCTCGTAATTAATACCTTTTTCCCCTTCATTGTAACCATCCCTTACTAATTTTTCTTACGAAACCATTCGGTTCCAAAGTCAACTATATCACGCTGTTTCATTAGACGACACGTTGCATTCCCTATCTTCCCGTTTTTTACAGTTCCTTTTCGCTCAAACTCCACACCAATTTCAACAAACTTCTCAGATTCGTAATCCATTTCAACAAACTCTTTCCACACTCTCTCACCGTTTTCTATAATAGGTGCTCCTACTTGTATTAACTCACATGCACCAGTACGCACCTCGGATAAATGAACAGACGTATTGGAATCATATCCAACACCAATTAATAATACGTACCCGTCTAAATCATATATTTTTCTTAATGGAGATTCTTCTCCAAAGCTCATTGATAACGAATGGTTCATTGTTATTTCTACTGCATGTTTTCCCCATGCAGCAAAACTTCCTAACGGATGATTACTACGTACTACATTCGGATATGTACGAAAACATTCAACTATTTCACCCATTCCCCTTGTTGGGGTTATACGTGAATCAAATGCCGGGACGTTATCTCGGATAATTTGCCACCAGTCTTCCGGTACAGGTGGTCTTGACCAATGTTTCGGATCGGATAAATCCGAAGATTGCGTTGGCATTATTATCGTTCCTTCTTCCGTAACAACTTTCATTAATGCTTCTACTACGGCAACCGCACCACCAGATATCCACCCGATAGAACTTAGTGATGAATGAACGATAATTGTCATTCCTTTTTCGATTCCTAATGCTTTTAAATCTTTTGTTATTGTTTCGATTGTATTTGGAAATTTTGTACTTGCTACTATATCATTCATTTTCATATTGGTTCCCCCACTAGCCATGTAAATTTAAACTTTTATATAAATATATTATCATATTTTTCTTAATTTTTAACTTAATCATATTCATTACTACAAAAATATGTATATTATTATACTGAAGACTCAAAACTCTATTAAAATCGTAGATAATGATGAACGAGAGTTTTTTGAAATGAAGAAAAATGTAGATCTTATTTTTTCAGACTATACTCCATATGCATATTTTTATAATATTTTTCCAAATAACAATGAAATCTTTCGATTTCCTTATATTTTTCTCCTAAACTTTTAACTCGAAAACCAATTCTTTTATAAAATTCTACCGCCCCATCGTCTGTCTCTGCTTCTATATAAGTCAATTGATATATTCTTACAACCTCTTTAATCATTTGCAGTGCAATTCCTTTTTGACGATAATCTGGATCCACTGCTATATGACATACTCGTGCTTTAGTTGCTCCGATTACTTCTATACCTATACAAGCTTTTTCTTCATATTTGTACAAAGTCCCTTTATTATTTTGATAAAGTAATACTGCTTTCTTTAAGCTTATTTCATTTGGACCGACGGCATATTGTAGCACATTTAATATTGAATCTTTTTCAAGTTGTTCAACACGTTGTAAATTCATACTTTCATCCCTTTCTACGAAAAAATACTAGCTCTTAATAAAAAGAGCTAGTCTCATTACGCCGTTATTTTTTCTTCTTTTTTTACAACGACAGCTACATAACTATGAAGTATCATCCCAATAATAACGAGACTCATACCAATCCAAGATAATGATGACGGAATTGGTGCAGATAACCAGATCAGCTCTCCTACTAGCGCAAATAAAACTTCACCAGACTGCGTCGCTTCCACTGTTGCTAGTTTTTGTGGATCATCTTTCACAAGATCTGTTGCAAAGAAAAATAATACTGTCGCGATTAACCCCGAACTAACTGCTACAATAAAACATTGAAAAACTTGGCTACTTGACGGTAATCCGCCAGTTGATACTTCGTAACCAGATAATAAAAACCAAAATGGTAAACTTGCTAATGTCATACCGAGTACCCGCTGAAATACATCTAATTCCCCTTTACAAACTTGCATCATTTTTCGATTTCCAAGAGGATACGCAAATGCTGCAATAAGTACAGGAACTACACATAAAACGGTTTCACGAATACCTAATGAAGAAGCATGTTCTACTTGCATGAGAACAACACCAAATAAAATAATACCCGACATAACTAATTCCTTCATCGGAAGTTTTTTATGTAGTGGATCCACCGCAAAAAATGGTGTTAACAAAATCCCTGCAACGATTGTAATTTGCCATGTTGATGCAACAAGCCAACCTGGTCCGAACGCTCCAGCAAAACTAAGCGGTGCATAAAAGAGACCAAATCCAACGATACTCCATACTAACCATTCTTTCGGATTGTTTTTCATATATTGAAAGAGTTGCTTTAAGTTCCCTCTATACATAACAATAAGTAATAGCATTGGAACCATAAAATAATACCGTAATGATGCACTCCAAATCCAGCTTCCACCTTCTAAGTCCATTGCCCGGTTTAAAACAAAGGTAAAGGCAAAGAAAAATGATGCCAGTATCCCTATAACAATTGCTTTCATTGTAAAACCCCTTGTTTAGTTTCTCCCTAATACTATACAACAAAATAAATATAATTAAAATTCACAATCTTTAACTTGTATGTAATCTAGCTCTATATAATTTCCTCAATCGACTTATATGTGCTTGATGATATCGATTATGATCTGCTATATGCCAAATTCCCCATCTTATAGTCGCAGTTTCCCCTTTTTCATACAAAACTTCCCGCGTTAAATCAGTTTCTGTTAGTTTCATACATTCTTCATGAAACAATTTTTGCACTGCTTCATAATCTTGCATTAACTCTTGCAACGTGTATTTTCTTAAACTCGGCATTTCTCCTACTTCATTCAACATAGGACCATATTTATTTTCAAATGTTGTTGGAACATCTTCTCCCTTGAAACGATACACCCAATGTAAATCGACAACTGCTAAATGCTGAAGTAACTGCCCAATACTATTTTCATTATTTTCAGACCCTTTATAGGATAGTTCGTTCTCTTCAGTACCTTCTACTAACCTTTGCAATCTATTAAACGTATCAGCAACCGTCGCATACAAAATCGCTACTTGAAGGTCCATATTTCTTTCTAAATGGAGATCTTTCATGCTAAACTTCCTCTCTTAAAAGAACAACACCATATGTTCATCATCACTATACACACCATTCATTTTTATAGCCCTTTTTTCAATTCCGTACGTTTTAAATCCCATTGATTCATATAATCGTTTGGCTGGTTCGTTCGTTGACACAACCCCTAAGTTCAATTGCTCTAGCTTCATCTCTTTTGCCCTTTCAATTGCTTTACGTATTAAATCACGTGCAAGACCACTTCTTCGATTTTCAGTATCTACATACATTGCAACGATATGCCCTTTATGCTTATATGCATCCTTTTCTTCTGTTAATAAAGTAACAACCCCAACTAAACGATTTTCATTATTAAAAGCACCAAATGTAAAACTACTGTTAGATGAAAGATTACTAGCAACGCGTTCAAGAGGGTTTTCTTGACGTACTGCTTCTTCATAAGTCGTTACAAATGCTTCTGGGTTTACTTGTAGTGCTTGTAAACGTAACTCCCAATATTGTTTTGCATCCGCTTTTGTAAGTAATCGAATCATTTTATCTTCCCCTTTTTCATTTACATAATATTTTTATAGGTTATTATTTTTTAATTCATACTCTTCTTTTAATATACTGTAACGATAGCGATGAATGAACTTCCCCTGTCTCAATCGATCATTTCTCATTAACCCTTCACATACAAATCCGGCATGTTCATAACTCTTTTTAGCTTGTGTATTATCTTCATCTACACGTAACCAAATTTTCTCCAATTCAAACTGGGAAAAACCTATATGTAACATGCTGTTTAGAGCTGCCATTCCAAATCCTTTACCCCAATAGTCTTTATTTCCAATCGCAATTCCTAGTTCTGCATTTTTATTTGTTTTATCAAAATTTTTAAGGTCTACCCATCCAATATGTATACCTTTCTCAGTAACAATTGCCCTTTGTTCATAACCATTTTTTCGGCTTATACAAGCTTCAATCCAGTTTCTCGTATCTTCACGAGTGAACGGAGGATATTGATCTGGTACGACTAAATGCTTTGTTACATCTCTATCTAATGACCATTGATAGCGATCTTCTACATCATCTAATGTCAATTCTCTTAATTGAACATATGGTACATTCATTTTTCTCTCCCCTTTTTATTTACCAATAGAAAATCCTTCGAACACTCTTCCACCATACTGTTCTAACGTCTTTTCTATAAAATGAATTAATTCATTTTTCTCTCCCGTTTTATAAAAATGATCAAAAGCGGCTACAAATTTGTTTGCATATTGCTCATCATACCTTCTTAGCACTCTAATGAACCATTTTGAACTCCCAAGCCACCTACCATTTACTCTTAATACATATTCATGTACTAAATCCGCTAATAGATTAGCGATAAACAATTCTTCTTCTCTTTTCGTTGCACCAATAAAGTCATCTAAAGTATCCGTAATAAAATATCGCTTCTGCTTAATCGTTTCTTCCGTCCATTTATCTGGTCCTTTATGTAGTAAACCATTCGCTTCTTTTTTTAATTTCTCAACAATTTCCTTTTCCCCTTTTAATGCAATCCCTTCTGAAACTAATTGTGGTAACGACGGTCTCCCTCGATCACAATCCATTTTGAAAAAGGTTTTATATGTTTCAAAATTATGAACAAACACCTCAACAGGCCATCCATTACTATAGAAAGATTCTCTATAACAAGAAGTTAAACTTTGATCGACTATTACAATATCAAGGTCAGATGTTTTCGTCGCTTCTCCTCGTGCAACGCTTCCGCCGAGTAAAGCTACATCACAATTCGGAAATTGTGATGTAATTATGTTTTGTGCTGCTTCAATTGGTTTCATAACCGTTCCTCTTTTCTTATTTCACTTTCTTTTTTTCAGCTCTTTCTCTCGCTTTTTTTATATAGCTTTCTGCATCTGGTGTTTTACATGATGTCGCACCGTGATCAACCTCTACTTTTCCAATTTCACGCGCAATTTCAATCGTTTGTCGCTCTAAGTCTTCATTACGAATTCCTATTGCGATTAAAGCACTATTCATCGCTTCTTTTTTTCTATTTTTTTCATTATGTATATTTTCTTTAATCTCTTCTAAGTACGGAGAGAAGAAATCATCATGTAACGCTTTATTTTTAATCGCTATATTTGCTAATAAAGACCAGCCAGCTCTTCCAATCCATTCATCATTAAACTTTGTCCACTCTTCCATTCTTTCTATTGCAATTGGCGAAGTACATATAGATGTCATAAGAACATCCATTAAACAGTAATAATCAACATCCTGAACCCAACTATTAAGCTGTTCTGTCGTTATTTTCTTCGGATCTAAAATATAAGTTGCTAATGTCATTGCGTCCATATTTTTCGTTTCCCACAATTCAACTGCTAAATCGTGATCTTTTTTTATTTTCTTTTTTAACAATTTTAAATTTGCAAAACTAACTCCGAATAGTGGCTCTTTCGCTCCGTGGTTTTTATACGTTTTACGATTTTGTTCTGTTCCATATTCCTCTAGTTGCTGCATTACTTCCTCAAGTAACATATACCCACCTCTTTATCTTTTCTGTTGACTGTATATATGTATGTACGATATATTCTACATTACTTTTCGGTTTTCCTATATTTATTTTTAAAATACGGTATGTGAAATTTCTAAAGATTGCACAGCTACACCATCAAAAAACTGTACCAGTTAAACATACAGTTTTTTGATGGTCCTCTCTATCATTTGGTCTATCCCCTATTTTTCAACTAATTTTTTTACATCTGACCACTCTTCTATTGACCCTGCGTCCGGAAAAACTGTAACTACATTAAAATTCGCACCTTTTTCTTTCCCAATTTGTTTAGCAGCTAATAAATTCGCTGCCGCAGAAGTTCCTATTTTTATACCAGTATCTTTGTAAAAACGTGCCATTTCATACAGGGTATCTTCATATGAATAAGTCCATTGTTTTTCTATCAAATTTTCTTCCTGTTCTATGAAATGTTGTTTCCTTCCTAAGCCGAACCCACCTGATCCAGCATATTTCTTTAAATCATTTGGTGGTTGTTCCGAAGCATAAGGCAATTCAGCAGGCATTACTAAATGTAGTTCAACATTTTTTGTATAATTCTTTATTGCTGTATAGCCTCCCATTAGAGTTCCACCAGTACCAGCAGATGCTACCCATGCATGTATTGGTTTTCCAATCATTTGTGCAATAATTTCTCGCCCTGTACCTTCAATATGACTTACTATATTTGCATTATTATAATGTTGGAATAAAAAGTATAATTCTGGATTTTGTTTGCTAATCTCTATTGCCTTCTCAATTACTGCGTAAAACCCCTTACATTTATCAACTAAGATTACGTTAGCACCATAATATTTGAGTTTATTTAATAGAGATTGACCAGTTGCAGAACTTAACACTAACGTGCATTCAATCCCTAAACAATTACAAATACACCCAATTGACCTCGCTAAGCTTCCACCACTATACTCTAAAATATTTTGTTTTTTGTCCGCTTCTTGTAAATATTTATTAATCATTCCAAGTGCGGCCCTATCCTTAATTGATCCTGTAGGATTATGCCATTCACATTTAGCATAGATAGAAAGGTTCTTCGTTTCTTCGCATTCTAATTTCATGAGAGGTGTATTTCCAACATGTTTAGAAAACTCTTTAAAATGTTTTACTATCATACTTTTATACCTCCTTCATAAATTATGTTTATTACATTTGCTCTTAGCCAAAATCTTTCTACATTTTAATAACTCTCTCAATAAGATTTTCTTATATAAAAATCCCTACAAACACTGTAGGGATTTATGTCTAAATCATTTTGTTACACTCTATTTCATATAATAATAGTTTCTTTATTCAGATGCATTCATAAGCACAATTCTCCAACCATCTGGATCCTCTATTGTGGTTCCTTTCTCTATCCAATACGGGTTTTCTGGTTCCACCTCATGATAGCCCATATTACTTAATCGATTCACTATCTTTTCAATTTCACCTTTATTAGGCATATAAAAAACTAGTAAATTATCTTTTGTCGGTGCCGGACATGGACTTCCATTAACATGTGTAGTAAACTCCAAATGATATTCTTCATCTGGTAAACCAAACATAACCCCGTCATATCCTTCATGATTGTGAAATTCCCCTATACGTTTTAATCCTAATCCTGTTTCATAAAAACTTATCACTTCTTCAAATTTATCTGTTGGTCTTGCAATTCTAAATTGAACCCAATTCTTCATGCAAATCTCCTCCTTTTCATTTTCCAAAGCTTTATAGTAATTAGTATAGGTTACATATATTCCCTTTAACATCCCTCATTAGTGTGAGCTTCCTAAGTTGAAAGACCTATAAGTTAATAAACAATAGGACTTTCGTATAAAATTCATATAAAATTAGTTATATAAATGTAGAGATGAAATACAAGCTATTACGTATGAAATAGTTCTCCTTGCAGGGCCTTTATATACCGATCAGCAGATCTTTGTACAGCTTTATTTGCATCTTCCACCACACCATGAAATGCATTATATAGTCGACTAAATTGGATATCTTTTACTTTCTCTGCCATATCTCTAACTTTATTCGCTGGTAATGGAATAAGATTGGGATAACTATACATAAAACTTACCCATTTTTGATCCGAAACTACTTGTATAATATCACCTGATAACAAAATACCTTTCCCTTCATTACCGTCTTTCCAATGTATAACAGTCCCGCCCTTAAAATGGCCTCCTAAGCGATGTAATATAAGTTCTTCCGATAACAAAAGATGCTCCCCAGACCAAAATTTAATTTGCTTACTCGGACGAACCACCCACTCTTTATCATCTTCATGAATATAAATAGGTACATTGAATGTTTCTGCCCATTTAACTTGTGTAGAATAATAATGTGGATGAGAAAGTGCTATTGCTTGAATACCACCTAAATCATATATACGTTGTATCGTTTTATCATCTAAATAACTAATGCAATCCCACATAACATTTAGAGTTTTACTTTGTATTAAAAATGCTGTTTGTCCAATCGCAAATTTAGGTTTAGTAGTAATGCTATACAAACCGCTTTCTTCTTTTATTATTTCGTTTTTGTATAAATTGCTATTTTGCATTGTTTCTAATGTTGTCCATGACTGCCCAATTGGATTAACATATTGTCTTTCCTCATTACAAATTTTACAACGAGAAGGTGCTTCTTCATTTTCGGGATACTGTACTCCACATGTAGTACAAATATAATTATTCATATTCCCACTCCTTTTTTTTATGTAATTATTTCTTTACCAATATTTTAATAAAAAACAAAAATATTCGAATCAATAATTGGAACGAAAATGAAGTGATACGAAAGTATGATTAGTCTCCTTTCGTTTTAAGACTTTAGTCTAATTCCTATAAATTTTTTATTTCCTACTTCCAAGAAAATAGAGTTTTAATTTTATTAAAACTTTCTAATATATTTAATCCTTTAATCGTTAAAAGAAGGAGCAAATCTTCATAAAATAAACGAATAAATTAATAGTTTTTGTCAAAATTTTAACACAACAATACTTACTAACACACATCAGGGGGATATTAGGCTTAAATTAAGGAAAGATTTTAATAAAAAGCATTATAATGCTTTATGAAGGAATTACTGCATTAGGTGCTATTATGTTGTACGAGGTATTTAATATAGAAGTTTGTTGATAGAAATATCGGATCAATTAAATTTGATGATTGAAGAGTTTGTAACGAGAGATGAATATTGATTTCAAGCTTCATTTTAGGGGAAATAAACATCACAAACTACATGAATTAAAAAGTAGCCTTAAAGCAAAAGTCATATCCATGAAATGTTTAAATTCATATACAATTTTATACAACCACTTTTTTATAAAGCAAGAAAAGTGGTTGTATGTTTTAAAAAGTATTTTTTGTTACAAAATCATGCTACACATTTCATTAAACTACAACTACTCATTTTCTTTTTTCTTCTTTTGTTCCTCAGATGGCTCTTCTGTTGGATCTGGTTCTTGCTCATCCTTTTTGTTTAATTCATTATTTTTTTCCTCCTGTCTTTGTTCAGAAGGTTCCTCCGTTGGATCTGGCTCCTTTTCATCTTTTGGAGCTGGATTACAGCCAATTAATAATCCTACTGTAAATATGCTTGTCATTAATATTGAAAGCATTTTTTTATAATTCAATTAAAGCACCTCCTAAAATTAATATCCCTTGTATTGTTTCCAATTCACCATTCAATTTATCCAATCATTTGTGATGTTTCTTCCAAAATGACATTCCTTTAAAATCTTGCATACTTTTTGCCAAACTTTTTTACACTTGTAAAAAAGTTTTTTTGCATTTCCCTACCTATAATTGCTAATATAGTAGAGTAGAACTTTTATAGAGAGAAGGAAAATTATGCACAATGGAATTCGAATGACAACTTTGGTAAAAAGGGCTATGTTGGTTTGTGCGGGGGTATTATTTACATACGAAGCCGCTTTAGGATCAGTACATACTGCTTTAGCTAGTACAGAGGATGAAGCAAAATCTGTTCAACTTGTAAGTGAGATTCAAACATCTCTTGCTCCGAAAGAGGCTCCAAAGCATTATAACGGACAAGTTAGAAAAGTCGCTTACTTAACATTTGATGACGGTCCCGGAAAATACACAGCTGAGCTTTTAGATATGTTAAAGAAAGAAAATGCAAAAGCAACATTCTTCCTAATTGGTTCAAACGTAAAAGCTTTCCCTGATCTTGTAAAACGCGAAGATGCTGAAGGCCACTACGTTGGGATGCACAGTATGACTCATAACTACAAGAAACTTTACACTGAAGGTCATTATGTAGATGAAATGAAGGAAGATCAAGGCTTAATCGCTGGTGTTTTAGGTAAATCACCAGTATTAACTCGCCCATCTTACGGATCAATGCCAGGATTAAACGAAGCTCTTCGCAACAAAGTTGTAGAAAATGGCTTAAAGGTTTGGGATTGGACAATTGATTCTTTAGACTGGAAATATAACAAAATGCAAGTTGATGCTGCATCTGCTAAAATTGTAGAGAACGTACTACATGGTGCTACAAATCCAACAGAAGTTATCCTTATGCATGATATTCATCCACAATCGGTAAAAGCAGTACCTGGAATTATTAAAGGACTGAAAGAAAAAGGATATGAATTAGAAGCATATAATGAGAACGAACACTTCCCATTAAACTTCTGGCATGATAATCGTATGTAATGAAAAGACTTGATTCCCTCTAGTAGGTTATCAAGTCTTTTTTATCGTTTTGGGAAATTTCTTTGTTGCTCTTCAATAAAAAGAATAATCTTTTCTCTGTCCTCTTGTGTAATACTTATAGAAAATTCGTACTCCTCTTCCTTACACCATGAAGGGGTAAGTTCCTGAGATAATCGGACTACAATTTGAAACTCATCTTCATTTTCCCCCATTAATTCAAACGCTATATTAGGCTCTATGAAATCTAGTTCGGTATATGTAGGATTCGGTAATGATTGAAACCATTTTTTCATACGCTGTAAGTCGAACGTTTGTAGAAAAGGATCCATCGTTTCAAAAACTTTATTTCCTTCTGACAGTTTCGCTTTTACTATTAGCCAATTTCTATCACACTCCTCTTTTGCATCTTTAAATTGGTATTTCACCACCTCTAAATGTAATGCTATTTTTTTATTTTGAAAATTCATAAATTTCTCCTCTTCTTGCTATAAAACTTTTACTTTATAAATTTGAAATTTATACGCCTTTCTTAACTTGTAAGACACTTTCTATCTCCCATTAATTTCAACTCTTAGATATAATGATTTTTATTTACTAATACATATGACTGATTTTAACATATCATCCTTTATACATTAAATAAATTTGATTTGCAATATAATCTGAACTAAAGTGAAGTCCATTCCTTATCCACCACATGATAATCCCTACCAAAGAGGCTGTTTTAATATCAACTGCAACGTAATCATCAGGTAAATTCTTTTTCGTATTCTCTCTTCTCGTTTCTATTAATTGCTTTAAAAATAAAAACAATTGCTCCTCAAATTGATTCATTTTAAATAATATAAATAAAAAATTTCGGTGAATATATAAATAATCTAGCAATTGTGTTAGCTTTTGTTTTTCTGATAAATCTTTTGCATGTATTAAATCAACAATTTTATTTGAATGCTCATTTAAAATTTCGCTAGTGATTTGGTCTAGTAAATCTTGAATATCTTGATAATGCAAATAAAATGTTGTTCGATTTAACCCTGCTTTTGTTGCGATTTTCTGAACCGTTAAGCTTGAAATAGTAGGATTCGCCAATTAGCAGGTGCTATTGGAACAGCAGTTATTATCACGGTGTATACAATTCAATCCACTTCACACATTTCACAGTTATCTAGTGAGAATGGAAATATATCAGCTATGCAAGTAACAAACTTATCTTCTATCTATAGCTCAAGTGATGCGTACGTATTTATGTTAGTCTTATCTATTGTGGCTTTAATTATTGCATGTTTCACGCCTAAAAAAGTAATAATCAAAGATACGAAAGTAAATCTTCAAACAAAAAATGATAATTAAAAATTAAGCACTTAAAAGATGGTTCCAGAATTGTACCGTATCCATCTTTTTAAGTGTTTATGCACCATAATTATAATCCTTAATTACTATTTGAAGAGATTGTATTTTAATAAATAATCCTTAGAATTCTTAATACGGAATAGCTTATAAGTACATATTAATTATAAGGAGTGATATATTTATGGATTTTCTTTCACCTGAATATTTGTCTGCCTTATTAGCAATTATCGTAATCGATTTAGTGTTAGCCGGAGATAACGCCATTGTAATTGGATTAGCAGCAAGACGATTACCGAAAGATCAACAAAAGAAAGTTATCATTTGGGGAACCGTTGGAGCAATTGCTATAAGAGCTCTTGCTACTTTAGTTGTCGTTTGGTTATTAAAAATACCAGGATTACTTTTAATTGGTGGTGTACTTCTTATATGGATTGCTTACAAATTAATTGCTGAAGGCAAAGACCATGATATTAAGGCAGAAGAAGGATTTTGGTCTGCTATTAAAACCATTATCATTGCTGATGCGTTAATGGGTATTGATAATGTACTCGCTGTTGCAGGAGCTGCGCATGGTAACTTTTCTTTAGTAATCATCGGGCTATTAGTTTCTATTCCTGTAGTCGTATGGGGCAGTACATTGATTTTAAAATGGGTAGATCGTTTTCCTGTCATCATTACGATTGGAGCAGCGGTTTTAGCTTATACTGCTGCAAAAATGATTGTAGATGAGAAATGGTTCGCTGGATTTTTCGAAAGTAACCCTTTCATTAAATGGGCATTTATCATTATGATCATTGTTGGTGTAGTGTTCTTCGGAAAAGCAAAACAAAAAGCAACAGCTAGTTCTGTCTAATAATGATGGTATATTTACAAATAAAAGGCGCTATTCATATGAATAGCGCCTTTTATTATTTAGCTTCCCCTTCCGGAGTCGTTTTTACCTTCGTTTTGTTTTTATCACGATTGTTATAGTTATACTTCGAACGATCTACTGGAGTGAATCCTTCCGGTGTGTAGAATCGTAATAAGTCACCATTTACGACTTGGTCAGAGTATTTTAGTGAGTTTTGAACCATTTGTTCATTTTTCTTTATTTCATCTGTAAATTCTACAGGTTTTCCAGTTGTTGTATCATAGTATTTGCCGTTTAGTGCAGTAACAGTTGGGCTTACGTAGTTACCGTTACGGAACGCAACGACTTGTTTATGCTCTGGTGATAATAAATCTGAACCGAATTGAACATAGTTTTTCGTATCTGTACCTAGTAAGTGTAATAACGTAGGAAGAACGTCAATTTCACCGCCATATTGATGTTGTACGCCACCTTTCACTCCTGGTACACGAACGATTAAAGGCACACGTTGTAACTGTGCATTTTCAAATGAGTTCATTTCTTTACCCATTACTTTTGACATTGCTGCGTTATGATTATCTGAAATACCGTAATGGTCTCCGTACATAACGATAATTGAGTTATCATATAAACCAGATTGTTTCAAGTAATCGATGAAGCCTTTTACAGATTCATCTAAATAGCGTGCTGTTTGAAAGTACGTATCTACTGATGAATCACCTGTTGTTGCTGGTTCAATCGTTGCTTCTGCCTTATCAATTGGATAAGGGAAATGGTTCGATAACGTAATAAACTTCGTATAGAACGGTTGTTTCAACGTTTGTAATAACGGAATAGATTCATTAAAGAACGGTTTATCTTTTAATCCGTAGTTTACTACGTCTTTTTCATTCATATCGTAGTATGACGCATCAAAGAATTTATTAAAACCAAATGATTTATAAATATCGTCACGGTTCCAGAATGTTTTGTAGTTACCGTGGAATACTGCTGATGTGTATCCTTGTTGTCCTAAAATAGCTGGTGCTGATTGATACGTATTATGAGATTTCGTTGTAAAGACAGAACCTTGCGGTAAACCAAACATTGAATTCTCTAACATAAACTCCGCATCAGATGTTTTCCCTTGTCCTGTTTGATGGAAGAAGTTATCAAAGTATAGCGTATTCGCATCTTTTGTAAATGAGTTTAAGAACGGTGTAACTTCTTGACCATTTAATTTGTAATCAATTAAGAAGTTTTGGAATGACTCTAAATGAATATAAATTACGTTCATTCCCTTTCCTTTACCGAAATACTCAGGATTTGGACTTGCATAAGTTGATGTTAAATAATTTCGTACTTCTGTCATATTATCGCCATCAGCTAATGCTCGTTCTGTCGATGCTTTCGCACTTTGAATTCCATCATAAATTGTGTAGTTGTATGCCCCTAAATATTTCACAATATAATTACGGTCAAACGTTCTTGTTAATAATTCAGGACGGTCAGACTCTGCAAGACCTAAATTAACACTGAATAATAAAATACCTGCTACAAATACTAGAGATACTTTATGCTTCGCAACACGAATTGGTTTTGGATTTGCAAATTTTGTTGCAACTAACACAATTAATATAATCGTGTCTAAGAAGTATAGTGGATCATAAAGATGTAGCAACGCAAGAATACTACCACCTAAATCTCCAAAGTTATTCGTTTGTGTTAATGTTGGGAACGTAATAAAGTCACTGAAAAAGCGATAGTAAACTACGTTTGCATATAAAAGAATCGACAATAACAAGTTGATAACAATTAACCAAATATAAGATCGCTTCCCTTTTGCAAATAATGCAAGTCCTAAAAATAGAACTGCTGAACTAAGCGGGTTAAAAAACAGCAAGAATTTTTGGATTGTGTTTGAAATTCCTAAATTAAATTCCGTTACATAGGCTGCATACGTTTTGAGCCACAATAAAATAACGGCAAACAGAAAGAATCCAAAATGATTGCTTAACACACTTTTGCTCTTTAATAAGAACTGTTTCATTTCTCCACCTCTTTTGATCATCCAAGGCTTATTTTTTATAAGTCTGTCTCTCTATTCGATTTTTCTTCTTCAAATAGATTTTTTTATTTAACTATATGAAGAATATTAGTAATTATAATTTGAAGCTTGTATTTATTCAACTATTTCTTTTTAAACATTTTGACCTTGGTTTCTATTTAATAAAATAAATTTGTAACATTTCCTGTTTTCTCCCAAGATTCATCCACTAATTATGACATCCCATACTATATACCTTTATAAACTCATTCGCAAACTATTCTATCTCCAATTTTGGTACATATTTCACATGACAAAATAATGTTATTTAATTATATTGCTCACCTTACATTCCCCTGCTTCAACTAAATCTTAAAGTCATTACATCTCTTCCATACATGAAAAATCCTCATGTTCACTAATATTATATTTGAATAATTATTCATTTGCCCCCACCAATGGTGTTATGTTTTCTCGACAAAAAAACTCGCTCTAAAAAGAGCGAGTTTTTTCATTATATATTATTGACCTTTGTACATTGCATCTACTTGTTTTTGAAGTTCTTCATTTTCTAAGTACTCATCGTAAGTTGCTTCTTTATCGATTACACCGTTTGGCGTTACTTCGATAATGCGGTTTGCAATTGTTTGTACGAACTGATGGTCATGAGATGTGAATAACATTGTACCTTTGAAAGCAATTAAACCATTGTTTAATGCAGTGATAGACTCAAGGTCTAAGTGGTTCGTTGGATCGTCAAGTGTGATTACGTTCGCACCACTTAACATCATTTTAGATAACATACAACGAACTTTTTCGCCTCCAGATAATACAGAAACGTTCTTCTTAACTTCTTCACCTGAGAATAACATACGGCCTAAGAAACCACGTAAGAAGCTTTCTGACTCATCTTGTGGAGAGAATTGGCGTAACCAATCAACTAAGTTGTAGTCATTGTTCTCAAAGTACTTAGAGTTATCTCTCGGGAAGTAAGATTGAGATGTTGTAACACCCCATTTGAATGAACCGCTATCTGGCTCCATTTCACCCATAAGGATTTTAAATAATGTTGTCATCGCAATATCGTTACGACCGATAAATGCAACTTTATCACCTTTATTTAAAGTGAAGTACACATTATCTAACACTTTTTCGCCATCAATTGTTTTAGAAAGACCTTCAACAGTTAATAAGTCATTTCCTATTTCACGCTCAGGTGTGAAGCCAACGAATGGGTAACGACGTGATGATGGTCTAATATCATCTAATGTAATTTTATCTAATAATTTTTTACGAGAAGTTGCTTGTTTCGCTTTAGATGCGTTTGAGCTAAAGCGTGCAATGAAGTTTTGTAACTCTTTTACTTTCTCTTCTTTTTTCTTATTAGCATCTTGTGTTAATTTTAAAGCTAACTGGCTTGACTCATACCAGAAGTCATAGTTACCAACATAAAGTTGAATTTTACCGAAATCAAGATCAGCCATGTGCGTACATACTTTATTTAAGAAGTGACGGTCATGGGATACAACGATTACTGTATTTTCAAAGTTCATTAAGAAGTTTTCTAACCATTGAATCGCTTTTAAGTCCAAGTGGTTGGTAGGCTCATCTAGTAATAGAATGTCAGGTTTACCGAATAATGCTTGAGCAAGTAATACTTTCACTTTCTCTGCACCAGTCAATTCTGATAATTTTTTGTCGTGAAGATCTTCACCAATACCAAGACCTTTTAGAAGGATTGCAGCTTCTGACTCAGCTTCCCAACCGTTAAGCTCAGCGAACTCACCTTCAAGTTCTGCAGCACGCATTCCATCTTCATCACTAAAGTCTTCTTTCATGTAAATAGCATTTTTCTCTTGCATTACTTTGTAAAGTTGCGTGTGACCCATAATTACTGTTTCTAATACTGGGAACTCTTCATATTCGAAGTGGTTCTGTTTTAATACTGCTAGACGCTCACCTGGCGTAATATGTATGTCACCTGTTGATGGTTCAATTTCTCCAGATAAAATCTTTAGAAATGTTGATTTACCAGCACCGTTTGCTCCGATTAAACCGTAGCAGTTACCTGGCGTGAATTTTATGTTAACATCTTCAAATAATTTGCGATCCGCGAAACGCAAACTAACGTTACTTACTGTAATCATTTGTGTCCTCCTACTAATACCGCTTATTTCAGCGTTTTCTCACCGATTGTCTTAAAAAATCGCATATTACGACTCAATTATTGTAGACTATAGCTATTATATAGTAGAAGCTGGATGAATAGCAACGGTTGATTACCTTTCTACAATGAAATCGGATAGTTTTTATCCATTCCCTTAGCTATGGTATGTATATCATCGACCTCTTTCTCATGTTACCATTCACTTCTCGTTGTGTAATACATTGGATTCATTTTCCATTTAAGATTTTATATATAGAAAAACTGTAGAGAAATCATCCCCTACAGTCTTCACTTATTTCGTATTTATTATTTTTTCTTTATAACTCTTCAATTTACTCGTTAACCCCATTAAAGCAGGTAACAATATCGGCATCACGATTAAAGCTAATAGTAATAGTGCAACGCCAACAACTGATGCAACTTGTATAAGTGTTAACACACCTGATGGAATTAATGCTGCAAACGTCCCTACTAAAATTAGCGCCGCCGATAATACAACTCCTCCTATATGACGAGATGCAGTTACAATTTTTGTTACCGAATCCCCTTCGATCTCGTTATAGCGCATCATTACGAAAATACTATAATCCACTCCTAAAGCGACAATCATAATGAAGCTAAAGAATGGAACATTCCAGCTTAATGTATCTACATGTAATACATGTGCACTAATTTGTTCGCTTATACCAAGTGATGCGAAGTACGCTAATAGTAATGAGCCAATAATAAATATTGTGTTTAGTAGTGAGCGTGTAATTACGATTAATACAATGGCAATTCCAATTAACATAATTGTAGCTGTACGTAAAAAATCTTGCCCTGTTACTTCTTTTAAATCAACGTTTCTAGATGTTGTTCCGCCGATCGCTGTTTTCGCATCATGTAATTCCGTTCCCTTTACAGTGCCATCGATTGTTTTATTAATTTCTTGAATAATTGGCATCGCTTCTTTGGAATACGGATTTACATCTAAAATGATGGTCATTTTAGCAATTTTTCTATCCTGTGACATGTACGTGTTCAATGCTTTTTGGAAATCTTCTCCCTCTAGCACTTCTTTTGGAATATAAAACTTCTCAGAGCTTTTCGACTCATTGAGCTCCCCTAAATATTTCTGTGCGTCATGCAGGCCATTACTTACTTTTCCAAGCCCTTCTGTACTTTTAGATAAACCGGATTGTAATTGCCCCATCTTTTCTTGCAGGTCTTTAAGGCCCGTTAAAAGTTGTCCTTGTCCATCGTTTATTTTCGTTAATCCAGATTGTAACTCAACTGATTTATTTGCAATTTGTTTTGAACCTGCAGTACCTTCATTTAATCCATTTTTAAGATCCGCTGCTCCCTTTTGTAACTTATTAACTCCAATGCCCATTTCTTTTAAGCCATTATCCACTTTCCATAACGATTGATTCGCTTCTTTAAATGAACTCATCGCCGTTTTGTGCTGGGTTGCTAATTGATTTAATTCATTTGAAAGTACGCTTAATTTTTTTTGTGCCTCTTTAGCAATCCCTATCGTTTGTTGTATGTTTGGATCATTCGCTAATTCTGGTTTCGTTTGAACGAAATTGGTCATTAACATTTCAATTTGTTCATATCCTTTTTTCGCACCGTCAATCGCTTGATCAATACTTCCGAAGTATTGATCGTAAGAACTTAAACCTTTTTCTAACTGTGCATAACCAGTATGAAGCTGTGACGTTGCATTGGATAGGACATTTATATTTTTATTTACTGAAGTTAACCCACTCTCAATTTGCTGCGCTCCTTGTGCACCTCCGTTTATGCCGCTGGATAATTGATGTAAAGCTGTTCCTAATGCTGATACCCCATTTTTCGCCTCGTTCGTTCCATCAATTAATTTTTGAACATTCGCAAGACTATTTGAATCATTACTTCCCATTTTATTTTTCGCATCCGTTAATCCATCATTAATTTCCTTTATGCCACCATCGGCATCTCCTAATCCTGTATTCAATTCTCCCGCTTGCTTATTTAAATATAATTCTTTTATCTTCTCACCAGTTGGACGTGTTGGTGCATATACTTCTGACACACCTTTAACTTTCGAAATTTTATCAGTTAATTCATCTAAAATTTGTAGAGAAGTTCCTTCATCCAGCTTTTTATCAGATTGAATGACTAATGTACTCGGTGAAGAGAAACCAGGCGGAAAATGATCTTCTATTACGTTAATACCCATCTTTGATTCATACTTATTATCCACTTCAAATAAATCATTGTAATTCAGTGTAGTAGAGTATTTTAATACGAAAGGAATCGATATTACGAATACGATGATTAAAGCGATAAATGGCCTTGCTACTGAATTTTTCGCAAAGAATCCCCATAAGCGACTATCCTCATGACCTTTAAATGTTTTAACTGGATAAAACATTCCTTTTCCTAAAAGCACCATAAAAAACGGATTTAAAGTCGTTAATACGAGTAGTAATACTAAAACACCAATTGCTACCGCTGAAGTAGATTGATATAATTTAAAACTCGCTAACGCAAGTGATGCAAAACCAATTAGCACCGCTATACCGCTATATAATACGGTTTTACCTGCCGATTTAAATGTTTCTTTCGTGGCCAAAAATGCATTTTCTTGTTTACTTAATTCTTCTTTAAACCTCGTATATAATAAAATGTTATAATCTGTTCCTACTCCAAAGAGGACGACGACTACGAACACTTGTGTAAAGTTTGAAAATGGGAAATTAAATTGATCCACAAGCTGAGCAATAATCCCCATTGAAACTAAATACGACACACCGACTGTAAGAAGAGAAACAATCGGAACAACTGGTGAACGGAATACGAGGATTAATACTACAAGAATGAAAATGATTGAAATAACTTCTGTCTTTTTCACTCCCTCTTGAGAGGATTTAAGAAAATCACCCGCTATTAAGTCACTTCCTGTTAAATACGTTTTTACCCCTTTCGTTTGCACTTTTTCATGAAGATTATTTGAAACCTTTGATATTTCACCATGTTTTTTATCTATCGATATTTGCGTTAAAATAGTCGTATTATCTTTAGAAACTAATTGTTTTTCCAAGTCTTTATTATCTAAATATGAAACAACTTCCTTAATTCCTAATTGCTCTTTTTCATTTTGCAGGGCGTTGATTGTTTTTGTTATTTCCTTCTTTTGTTCATCTGTTAAAGCTGCCTTATTGCCACTATTAAAAACGGCTATAATTTCATACTTTTCAACCCCTTCTTTATCCATCTCTTTTATCATCTTGTCAGCAATGCTGCTTTGTTCTGTATTAGGGATTGTAATTTTCCCTTTTTCCTTCACTAATTTATCCATATTAGGCATCGTTACGACCATTGTAATAGTAATAACTATCCATAATAGAAAAGATAAACTTCTCCAACTTTTTAACTTGCTCATTTGAATCATCTCCCATTATAAAATTCACATGTGGAATGAATATTCATTCCTAATCTTTTGAAAACACTTTCCGGAATGAACGTTCATTCCTATCATTCTATTAATTTATTCATTAACTTTATTAAACTAGGTAATACGGAATGAATATTCATTCCTTTAGTTGTAAAGATTTATCATCTCCTGTTATTCTTTTTCATACCTTCCTCGGAATGAATGTTCATTCCTGTCCTTATAACGCTATAGAATCAAATGATTCTAATAGCATTCCAACAACTTTCTTCCAATTCCTTTACCAAATCATCTGTATATTCTAACTGCCCTGTTTCCATTACTTTAATTAATTTTTCAATTGGTTGATATACAATAATAATTAAAGCAATTGGTGGTAATGGACGAAGCAAACCTTTTTCGATTCCATCTTCAATCAAGTTCATGAAGAAACCCATGAAGTCCTCGAATATTTCATTGCTATGTTCATCTAGAAAATAACTATCACAGTGAGAATTTGTAAAAAGAAAAGCATCTGCATTTTGTCTCGCAAATTCAAATAAACGGTTGTATGTATGGCTAAACTGTTCACGAATATTTGCATCGACCGGGAAATCATTTTTTATTAATTCTGATAGTTGTAAAACACTTTTCGTAAATAAAGAATTAACAAGCGCTTCTTTATTTTCAAAATAACGGTAGATCGTACCTGCGCCTACTTTTGCTTTTTCAGCAATCATCGGAATTGTTGTACCATCATAACCTCGTTCTGCAAAAAGTTGTATTGCAGCATCAAAAATATCCTCTTGTTTGTTTTTAGCCATTTTTCCACCTCAATTTCCAGGAATGAAAATTCATTCCGTTTTTAATTATAAATTACATGAATTAAAAGTCAAGTGCGTGACAAAGTATAGCTGTGATTTTTTATCCCTTATTTGTGAATGTAATTATACGAGCGACTTTCTGGATATATTGGCGCAACTCTAATTATATCAGCGATTTTCATGATATATTGACTTACCGACAAAAATTCACAATATAAGAGGAAGCTATCCCGAAATTCCACTTAGGATAGCCCACCTTCATACATACAAATTAAAAGAAATCATAAATAAATGGCTTACGCACTGGTACTAGATTCTCAATTGACCGTATTGCCTCGTCACTTCCACTAATTAATTCAAGTTCATTTAGTTCTAATGGGCGTTTATAACCAAACATTATTGCCGATAGTGCATTAATATCCAGTTTTATTCCTTTTTCCGTTGTTTCTTCTACAATTGTTATTTCATGATTTGCAAGTCTCACTGTTACGTTATTCCACGGAGCAAATGCGTCTGTAATGTGTAGGATCACTTCTTGCTGTACATTGTTCCAATTCAACTCATATTGTTTTAAGAACTGCTCTACATCTACAATTCTTCCCATAAAATATGGTTTTATTTCTGTCTTCACGCGTGGCTCTTGCAATGAATATAACAACGGTTCGTTTTCACTTACTGTCATTTCAAGTTCTTTAATCATAGAATCATGCTGGCAAATAAAGTTCCACAGACCATTTCGTGCTTCATTACGTAGTGGTACAAATTCTTCTACTGTCATTTTATAGTTTTCTATTTTGTATAACATGTAACCTGCTGCCCTTTTATTTTCATCATAGTAAATCGCTAATGTTAAATCATCATAAACCGCTTGTAACCACCAGTTCTTCTCTCGAACTAGCATACCTGAAAAACGTTCTGCAAATACTTCATAGAGCTTTTCGACCTCTTCTGGATGCTTTTCTTTATTGAAACGTTTCACAGTACCATTCACTTGTTTTTTCATCACTAAATCGCTCTTAGTCATATGACATGTGACTAAATTCGCACAAAGTTCCCAGCCGTATTTACGGTAAAATGAAACAGCAAATGGATGTAACATAGAGACTGTATAGCCATCTTTTTTCATTATTTGAAGTGAATGTTGAAGTAGCTCTTTTACATACCCACTTCTTCTGTACTCTGGATACGTCGCTACTCCTGCAACGCCACCCATTTTAAATTTTTCTTTACCTATGTAAATATGAAACGGAATAAGATGTAGTTTTGCTGCTAAGTCTTCCCCTTCCATAATGCCGTATATTTCATGACTTTCCTTCATCTTTGTAAGTTGCTGCTGTAATCGTTCCTCATCTACTTTATATTGAAAAGCGTATTCTGATAAACGTAATGCTTCTCTGAACTTATCTTCTTTTAATTGCATGACATTCATATAATTCTCCTCCATTCTCTATTTGAATTGTATCACAATTCTAACTATTATAGTTCGGTAAGTGAAATTACAAGGACGTTTTAACAAAAAAAGCAGATACATCACGTATCTGCTTTCCATCTTTATTATTTAGCTAACTTTTGAAGTTCATCAAAGAATGTAGGATATGATACACCTACTGCTTCTGCATCTTCAATAATTATTTTCCCTTCTGCCAGGCAGCCAGCAATCGCAAGCATCATTCCGATGCGGTGATCACCGTAACTATTTACTGTATTGCCTTTTAAAGCTGATTTTCCGTAAATGATCATGCCGTCATCAGTTGCTTCTATGCGAGCTCCTAGTTTCGTTAACTCCGCAACGACTGTATCAATACGATTTGTTTCTTTTACTTTTAATTCGTGTGCATCTCTAATAACTGTAATACCTTCTGCTTGTGTTGCCGCTAAAGCGATAACTGGAATTTCATCGATTAGTCTTGGAATAATATCCCCACCAATTTCAATTCCTTTTAATGAAGATGTTTCAATCGTAATGTTTGCAGCTGGTTCTGATGCGCCTTCGTTAATCGGCTCTATAGTAAATGTAGCACCCATTTTCTCTAAAACATCAATAATACCTGTACGAGTTGGATTCATTCCTACATTTTGTAATATTAGTTTACTATTTGGGATGATTGCACCTGCTACTAAGAAAAATGCTGCTGATGATACGTCACCTGGCACTTGAATGTTTGTTGCTGTTAATTTTTGTCCACCTGACAGCTTCACTGTCTTTCCTTCTCGAGTTACTTTAACACCAAATGCTTCAAGCATTCTTTCCGTATGATCGCGGGAAATATGTGGTTCTGTAACAGCTGTTACACCTTCTGCGCGAAGCCCTGCAAGTAAAATAGCTGACTTTACTTGTGCACTTGCAACAGGAGAAATATATTCAATTGCTTTTAAATCTCCACCACGTATTGTTAGCGGTGTAAATGTTCCTTCTTCTCTGCCGTCAATGTTTGCACCCATTTGTTTTAATGGGTTTGTTACACGCTTCATCGGTCTTTTTGCGATAGATTCATCACCTTGTACGCAAGAGAAAAATGGTGTGTTAGCTAATATACCTGACATTAATCGAATTGTTGTACCAGAATTACCAACATCTAATACAGCTTTCGGTTCTTGTAAACCTTCTAATCCTTTACCAACTACAGTAACTTCATCACCGTTTTGCGTAATTTCTACTCCCATTTCTTTAAAACATGAAATAGTACTTAAACAGTCTGCACCGGACAAGAAACCTTTAATTGTTGTTTTCCCTTCTGCAATCGAACCGAACATAACAGCACGGTGTGAAATGGATTTATCACCTGGGATTGTAATATTGCCATTCAATCCGTTATTAACAGGTTGTATTGTTCTTTCTTTCACGTTTTTCACCTTCTCATTTAAATTGTTTCATAAGTTTGGTATTCTTCTTCTCCAAGCGCTAGCTTTGCTTTCATACGATCTTCTTCCCTTTGGAAGCTAATACGTAATACCCCAAGCAGTCCTTCACGCGCTTCTAATATTTGCAAGTTCGTAATACTAATTTCCTCGCGCGCTAAAATACTCGTAATATGAGCCAATGCCCCCACCTTATCTAATACATCAACGTATAAGTCGTGATAAGCAGGAATTGCACCACTCTTTCTTACTGGTAAAGAATCACGGTATTCTTTCGCATCTGCAAAATAGTTTTGAATCTCGCCTGCATCTCCAGTAGAAACTGTCTTATATAAACCTTCCATTTCAGAGATCCACTCTTTTAATAATACCATTAAATGCTCTCGATTTTGCTTTACAATATCACTCCACATTTTCGGACTACTAGATGCGATACGTGTAATGTCTTTGAAACCTCCAGCAGCTAGTTGATGAATGAGCGGATTATCTCCTGCATGCTTCTCAACTTGCTTTACTAAACCTGCTGCGATAAGATGCGGGAAATGACTAACGATCCCTGTTACATAATCATGTTCTTCTGTATTTAAAACAAGAAAATGTGATCCTGTTCCTTTTAACCATACTTTAAGGTCTTCCACTTGTTCATTTGGTACATGATTCATCGGTGTTAAAATGTAAAATGCATTTTCAAATAAATGCGCCTTTGCGCTTTCAACTCCCGTTTTATGAGAACCCGCCATCGGATGTCCCCCAATGAAAGAAACTTCCTTTGAAAATAAAGCTTCCGCTTCGTTCATAATAGACCCTTTTGTACTACCAACATCAGTCACTATAACATCTTCTCGTAAACGGAATGACGCAAGTTTGTGTAATAACTTCTTCGTTTCTTCAACTGGAGAAGCAAAAACAATTAAATGTGCCTCTTCACATGCATGTTGTAAATCAACTGCTATTTCATCTACTACGTGTAATTCTTTTGCACGCTCTACTTGCTCTTTAAATATATCATAACCTGTTATCATTACATCGTGCTCTTTCTTAATTGCTAATGCGAGAGAGCCTCCTATTAAACCTGTTCCAATTAATACTACCTTTTTACGCATTTGCCTCATCTCGAGACTTACTTTTTTTATTTTCAAAGTGTTGTTTTAACACTGAAATCACTCCTTCATTTTGCTCCCTTGTTCCAACTGTAATACGGACACCATTTGGGAATGGACGAATAATAAACCCTGCATGTGCGCAAGCTTCATAAATCTCTCCAGCATTATCTACCGGTAAGAAGATGAAATTAGTTTGTGACGAATAAAATGGTATACCGTTTTCCTTACAGAAACTCTCGTATTGCTGTAATCCTTCTGTATTCACGCGAACTATTTCTTTAATAAACTCGTCATCACTAAAAGCAATTGTAGCTGCTTTTTGCGCTAATGAAGATACGTTAAATGGTAAACGTACAACATTTAATTTCTCAATTAGCTCTTCCTGTCCGATCGCATATCCAACGCGGAAAGAAGCTAATCCGTATGCTTTAGAAAACGTTCTAAGTACAAGAATGTTTTTATGTTTTTCTAAAAGCGGTAATGTCTCAGGGAAGTCTTTTGCTGTTACGTATTCATAGTACGCTTCATCAATGACAATTAACGTATTTTCACTAATGCCTTCAATAAATTGAGTTAATTTTTGCTCATTCACATATGTGCCCGTCGGGTTGTTCGGATTACAAATCCATACGATTTTCGTATTATTATTTACCGCTGACGAAATTTCGTCTAAATCGTATACACCTTTATTTAAAGGAATTTCTTTCACTTCACAGCCTTCAATAATCGCATGATGACGGTACTGCGGGAATGTTGCACCTGCTGTTACAATGTTATCTCCCGCTCGTAATACGGCGCGGCTTATTATTTGAATGATTTCATCTAAACCACTACCACAAAGTACTTGTTCCATTTGCACATGCAACTTATCTGCGATTGTTTGACGGAGCGTTGTAGCACCTCCGTCAGGATATAAAGAATGTTCCAACCAAGATTTTTGCAACTCTTCTAAAACTCTCGGTGAACAACCGAATGGATTTTCATTCGATGCTAATTTCACAAACGAATGATCTCCGTACACTTCTTTCATTTGTTCTGGTGATTTACCTGGTTTATATGGTTGTAATGATGATAGTTGATCCTTTACTTGCACGTTAAACCCACCTTTTTATTAAAATTCTTTTGCGTAGTTATTGTGTTGCATAATGTTTTGTTTTAATAATTCCATACGATCTTTTCCGAATTGTTCGACTAGTGCATCTGCAAGTTCCCATGCCACAACAGATTCAGCTACTACACCCGCTGCTGGTACTGCGCAACTATCAGATCTTTCAATACTCGCTTGGAATTCTTCTTTCGTATCAATATCAACGCTTGCTAACGGTTTGTATAAAGTAGGAATTGGCTTCATAACGCCTCTTACGACAATTGGCATACCTGTTGTCATACCGCCTTCTAAACCGCCGGCATTATTCGTTTTTCTCGTGTATCCTTTTTCTTTATCCCACAGAATTTCATCATGCACTTTGCTTCCAGGTTGTCGTGCCGCTTCAAAACCTACGCCAATTTCAGCACCTTTAAATGCATTTATACTCATAATTGCACCAGCAAGTTTTGCATCTAATTTACGATCGTAATGAACGTAACTACCAACGCCAATTGGCATACCTTCTGCAATGACTTCCACGATGCCACCGATTGAATCTCCACTACTTTTTGCGTTGTCAATCGCATTCATCATTTCTTGCTCTACTTCTTTATCTAAACATCGAACTGGTGAGTTTTCAGTAATTGTTTGAATTTCTTCAATTGATAAGTTTGAAATATGTTTTGCTTTTACTCCACCAATTTCAAGAACATGTCCTGCAATTTCCACGCCTAATTCGCTTAAAATTTGTTTTGCAACTGCACCAGCAGCTACACGAACTGTCGTTTCTCTTGCAGATGAGCGCTCTAATACGTTTCTTATATCACGATGACCATATTTAATTGCTCCATTTAAATCCGCATGTCCGGGACGTGGTTTTGTAATTGTACGTTTCATGTCTTTACTTTCTTTTTCCGAAATTGGCTCGGCACCCATTACTTTCGTCCAATGTTTGAAATCATCATTTTTTACGATTAACGTAATCGGTGATCCAAGTGTCATCCCGTGACGAACACCACTTACAATTTCAACTGTATCTGTTTCAATTTGCATGCGTCTTCCGCGTCCATGACCTTTTTGTCTTCTTAATAATTCTTTATTAATATGTTCCGCCGTAAGTGTCAAACCTGCTGGTACACCTTCTAAAATAACTGTTAACTGCGGTCCATGTGATTCTCCAGCTGTAATGTATCTCATTTCTCTTGCCCCTTTACTATTTTTTTGTACAAAAAAGTCCCTACTGAGCGCTCAGTAGGGACGATGTTTATCGCGGTACCACCCTAGTTGTAGACAACTGTCGTCTACCTCTCTTCTTCTTTAACGATCGTTTGACCGTCTTCCCCTCCATAAGTTGTCGGGAAAGATGCTCCAAGGCTGTAATTCATGCTTACCTTTGTACTGATTCACACCGACCATCAGCTCTCTTTAACAGTGAGATAAGCACTACTGTTTCCTCTTCAATGCATATATGATATGGAATTAAGATAATTTATTTTTGAAACCTTTTAACTCATCCATGAATCTATGGAATTCTGGAATGTCCATTTGTTGTGCAGAATCTGATAATGCAACTGCTGGATCTGGATGCACTTCAGCCATTACTGCATCTGCGCCAATTGCAAGTGCCGCTTTCGCTGTTGGTAATAATAAATCTCTGCGTCCAGTTGAATGTGTTACATCAACGATAACTGGTAAATGTGTTTCTTTCTTTAAAATTGGTACTGCAGAAATGTCTAATGTGTTACGTGTTGCTCTTTCGTATGTGCGGATACCACGCTCACAAAGAATAATTTGATCGTTGCCTTGCGCAATGATGTATTCCGCTGCGTTAATGAACTCATCAATTGTTGCTGCTAATCCACGTTTTAATAATACTGGTTTGTTAACTTTACCTACAGCACGTAATAAATCGAAGTTTTGCATGTTACGTGCACCAACTTGAATTACATCAACGTAGTCTAATGCCATTTCAACATCGTTCGGATTTAAAATTTCACTAATAATTGCTAAGTCGAACTCGTCTGCTACTTGACGTAAAATTTGAAGTCCTTCTACTCCTAAACCTTGGAAATCGTATGGAGATGTTCTCGGTTTGAATGCACCGCCGCGCATTAATTTTAAGCCTTGATCTTTCATCGCTTGCCCTACTTGACGAACTTGCTCTAAGCTTTCTACTGCACAAGGTCCCATGATGAACGTTTGTGTTCCGTTTCCAATCAATTCACCTTTTACATCAACGATTGTATTTTCTTGTTTCTTTTTACGTGATACTAGTAACGCTTTGCGGTTATCATCTTCTTGTAACTCTAAGCTTGCTTTGAAAATCGTTTTGAAAATATGTTGAACAGTTGATGTTTCGAATGGTCCTTCGTTATGCTCTGCGATCATATCAAGTACTTCACGCTCACGTACTGGATCAAAGCGTTTCGTACCTTGTACTTGCTTTTGCTCTCCAATTTTTTGAACAATTTCACCACGTTTGTTTAAAAGGTGTAATAGTTGTAAGTTAATTTCATCTACCTGTTTACGTAATTGATCTAATTCATGATTTGCCATTTGGAAATCCTCCTCTAATGTTTTAAAAGTATAGTAAGAGAATAAAAGATTCTCTATTTTCTGAACTGGTTAATTATACAAATTTATAGTGGAATCGATACCTCTTCTTATTTTAAACTAATAATTCGTACAAAGACATGAACTACTAGTTAAAAACCCACTTTTTTGTACAAAAAAGCCCTACTGATGCAATCAGTAGGGACGATATTTATCGCGGTACCACCCTAGTTGTAGACTTCTTTCGTCTACCTCTCTTCATTGTTAACGATCATCTGACCGTCTTTCCCTTCATAAAGACAAATACTATCTTTACTACGAAAAAGATGCTCCAGGACTGTAATTCGCTCTTGTTTTTGTACTGGTTCGCACCAACCACCAGCTCTCTGTTACAGGGAAACAACAACTACTGCTTTTCCTTTCAATGCATGACTATTTTATTTTCAAGTTGGACCACTAAAATACAAAAAGTCCCTACTGAATAAATCAGTAGGGACGATATTTATCGCGGTACCACCCTAGTTGTAGACTAACTTTCCGTCTACCTCTCTTCACTGTTAACGATCAATTGACCGCTTTTTCCTCATAAAGACAAACTATCTTTATTACGAAAAAGATGCTCCAAGACTGTAATTCATGATTATCCCTGTACTGGTTCACACCAACCACCAGCTCTCTGTTACAGTAAGACTAACCACTACTGTGATCTCTTCATTGCACTTTGTTTATTCAAATGTTTTTGAAATTGAATAAGTATGATTCGTATTATAGAACGCTTTTTAAAACACTGTCAACAACTTTTTATATATTTTTTTAAAATTCCACTTTCATCCTATAATTCTTTTTGTAAATCACCCATTACAATTCCTATGCGAATTATTTCATTTTCTAGTAAATGTAAAACATATTCCTCTACTTCATACTGAACTAATAATTCTTTTATTTGTATGATTTCTTTTTCAAATAAAACGGCTTCGTGACATGTTTGTAGTAAAATAAAAAACACATTTGCAAACATTTCTTTATGCGCTTTCATACTTTCTTTTTTATGAAGCATTTCAATCAATAACTGCTTCATTTCCTCACCTGTACATTTACCATGTACACTTGAAAATGCACGAGACATAATACATAATCCTTTTTCTAATATTTCATCCATGTATAAGATAATACGTAAAAGCATTACATATTCTCTCGCAGTTATCTCACCCATTTTTGGTCGTTCTCGTAAAAATACACTGAGCCAAGCTGTCCAAAATTTTTGTTGTTCTTTTACGCTTAATGTTTTGACGTAATAGCATAAAAACTGCATAAATTTAATTTTATTTTCTTCATTTTCTAGTATGAGTAAAGGGTATAACCACTCTGTTTTTTGCTCCCAATATAGTACACATTTAATAAATACAAAGCTAAGCCACTTCAAGAAAGCTTCCCTCGTATGCGGATGTAATACTTCCAAATGTTCTATCGCATACTTAATAAAACGCTTCATTTCTGTAAATAAAGGTAAATTTATTTGCGTGTAACATAAACCAGCCCATGCATATTCCGTAATTTCATTTTGTTTTTTTAAATCTAAGTATGGTAACAAATATTTTCGGCACCATTGCTTTTCAATATGATATAGAAATGTAATATCTGCTATTAAACGAGCAAACATAAAGTTTGTTCGTTCCAAATTAACTCTTACTTGTTCTTCAAATAAAAATAAATATTCATATACATTACGATCGTATAAATGATCATATGATAACAACTTTAATAATACAGCCGTCATTTTCCCAACAGGATGCTGAATTGATTCATTGTAAAAATCTTGTTTTCCAAGCTTAAAATCCGTATCACTCTTCATAACTTGAGGAAACACTGAAAAAGCAAAGCGTTTTACAACACGTATACTATTCTCTTCTAACTCTTCTAGTCGATTACTAATTTCATATAGAAAACTACTAATTAACCAATGATAAGCAGTATTTCTAACAAATTTCTGCAATAGCGGAATAATTTTTTGGATTTGATCATTTGTCAATCCTCGGTTATTTCGCCATTCTCTAATACAAACAAACCATACTTCATTACTTATTTCTTGCACTCCTACTAATTGATATGCGAATGAAATACTCCACTCTGTATTCAATTTACATGCTTTTGATAACATCTCTAAAAAATGGCGTTGTTCAAAAACACCATCTTGCGAAAATTGCCGAACTTGCTTCATAATTTCAACATCTTTCAGCTGCAATAATCCGTCAGCTGTTACATTACAAGTAATGCTTTGCGCTGTATCCTCTTTCTTTTGTACACTGTATCGTTCAGAATGAAAATGAGGATGCTTTTGCTTCATTAACTCATACCCATTTGCCGTAGATGGACTATTTGAATCACACTTGAATAATAAGTCTAATACGAGACATGCATCAAATACCCTCTCTTCTGTAAGATGCTTTATTACAGTTCGAGTGACTTCTTCTTTTGTTTCTTCTAAACAATGTGCATAATGCCTTTTTAAAAGTTGAAAAACTTCGTGTTTATAAGTGAAATCTAAAAGAAGTCCTTCATGTAACAACCATTTCATTTTGTCATCTACACGAACAAAAATATTTTTATTCATCGCGTCAATTGCAATTCGCTTTTGAAGTACACTATTTGCTTCTATCATTTCTGTAATATAATAATCCGCTTTTTTCTCATTGTTTTCACATAAATAAGTTAGACACTCTTTTACAATTTGTATTAAAAATGCAAGATCATTTTGATGAAAATCTTTTTCTACATCTTCCTTATTTCTTTTTTTCAGTGCCGTTTGTCTTAACGACAACATTCTCAATTTTTCTAATCCGATCATCATAATTGGAACAGCATAATGGGTGATATATGGCCTCATCTTTTCGTTCCAAATTTGCTCCACATGAGAAAATGTAGATACTGGTAAGCGACTCGATTCCTCGAGTTCTATTGATTCTTGCGTATCATTTCCCCATTTTCTTACACGTTTCAACTTCAGTTTTCCATCTAAAATAAAAGTTAGTAACAATAAGGCAATTTCCTTATGCTCAGGAAAAGAACATTTTTGCAGTAACTTAGAAATCTTTTCTATAGAGCTACTATCTTTTTCAGCTGTTTCTAATAAAAAGAGTGTCCATCTTGCAAACAACAACGGATCCATCTTACTCTTCGTTTCGTTTAAGTAGTTACAAATCGTTCTCCATAATAACGGTGATATTTTAGAATAGTTTTTATAAATTAATTGAAATAATTCTTTCTGATGACTAAAAAGAAATTGTTCCACTAACCATTCTGCAAGTAATTCATCTACTTCATTATAGTTTGGCGTAAGCATAAACAAATTTTGTAATTTACCTTCTGCTTCTAACCATTCGACCCATTCATAATCATGAGCAAATTCCACAAAGTAACGAACTGTTTCAATTTTTTTAATTGATTGCTTTATGTATGATAATTGTTCCTGTTCTACTGACGGGGGAACCGTTACAATATCCCGAATACGCATTCTTTTCGTAATATAATTATCGCCCATTAATTCCGCCCAGCGTTTTACCGCTTTTACGAGGGATTGATGATTATTCACTTTATTCGGATACACAATTGGTCTTATCCCTAAATGTTCCCAGTGGTACGTATTTTCCCCTTGTGCGACAAAAGCAAATCGTCTTGTACTTGGTGGTAAACCAGTTGCTAAATATTTCATTACTGGGTCATTATGACTATATCCAACGAATAAAACGGTGTAATTCGAGAATAGATCGACTAAAAATCTTCTCGCCCACCCTTCGGTTAAGTAAGCCCTTCCAAAATCACCGTCTGTTAAAATTAAAGCCTCTTTCTCCTGTTCTACATTACCATGTATATAAGCAAGACCTTTAAATGCTCTCCCAGTCGGTAAAGCTGGAGCATAATAAACATTGATATCTCTATTTATTTCCTTAATTGCAGTTGTAAAATGTTGATCAAAATTTGTTGTTACAATGCGGATATCTGTATCTAAAGGAAATAACCTTGGAATTGCAAAATGCAATGGATTCGGTTTTGATTTCTCTATATGAACAAGATCTCTTGCAACTTGATGTACATCTTTTGTTTTTGCAATTTTACCAAGATAATAATCATGTGGTTCTGTTATTTCACGTTTTTCGACATATAACGTTTTTGCAATTGCATCAACTAAATCATCAAAATTCGGTAAGTTTGATTTCCCTTTCATAGAAACTCCCGCTCCAACAAATAACACTAACTTTCCTTGCTCAAGGTGATCGATTAACTCATCTGGAATTTCTACTTCTGAAGTAATCCACATCCTGGATTCCCCCTTACCTAAAAATGTCATACACTCTCATTTTACTATAACATTTTTCCATTGTTTTTATAATATTTAGACGAAATTCCGAACATGAAAAAGTTTTACGTAAATAAATCCGTTACAATGTATGAACTCCAGAATTTATTGAAAAACTATGTATAAATCGGAGGTGTGAATTTTGAATGATTTCACAGTAGTGCTTATCAAGTTTATATCGTGCATTATCGCATTTAGCATTGGGCTTGCTTTATTTTTCCCTGCAACGTTTGTTCAAATTATTTCATTCAGTCTCTTTGTTACAATCGTATCCTACATGTTCGTTGATAAAATCATTTTAAATCGAATTGGCAATACTGGTGCCATTATGTCGGATTTCTTATTAACATATTTAAGCGTATGGATTTTCGGTAATATTTTATTAGACAACTATATGCAAATTGCATGGGGCAGTATCCTTTCTGCCATCGTCTTCACTTTATCTGAAGTAATCGTTCATCGCTTCTCTAACTCTCATACAAGGCACAACAATGATAACATTCGTATTAATCGCCGCTTTGCATATGGTACGGAATTTGCTGAAGAACAAAATATATTGGATAAAGACAAGAAGAAGTAACATTTTAATGCAGGAGCACCCTTTTTAATTATGTGGTGCTCCTTTTTTGTATATTTTCATTATGGTACGTGAAATTATATAAACGATTATTTCAAAATATCGACTTACCGACAATATTTGACGCTTTTTTCTAATAAAAAAACTACCTCTTATTTAGAGGCAGCCACTTTCAAGTCTTTTAATGCAACAACATCCGCAAACGCTCCCAATACTGCGTTATGATGTTGCACAATATCTTCAGCACGTAACACTTCTGTATTAAATGTACTATGCGCATCACTCACTAACGTTACTTTATATCCTTCACTACATGCTCTGCGCGTTGTCGTATCTACACAATACTCTGATTGCATTCCCGAAAGAATAACGTGTTCAATTCCTTTCTCTTGTAACACTTCGCTTAAGTTTGTCTTATGGAATGAATCTGGCGTCGTCTTTTCAACAATATTATCTCCTTCTTGCGGAGCGATGGCCGCATGGATTCGCCATCCATCCGTACCTTTTTCTAACGGATGGTCTTTAGGACCGTTATGTTGGATATAAATAACTGGAATATCATTTGAACGACATTCCATAATAAGCTCTTGCAGTGTTTGTAAAAACTTTCCCCCATTATGTACTGGCATTCCAGCTGTATACATACCCGCTTGCACATCAATTACGATTAACGCTTTTTTCATTTCGCACAGCTCCCTTCGTTTATATAAGCCATTGCATATTCATTATAATTGTTTGTATTCCATCATCCAACAATCTTCTAATTTCCCCTCATGCAGCTCATGTTCCTTTAAAATCTTTACTTTTTTAAATCCGCATTTTTCATAACACTTTATCGCTCGTTCATTATTTACTTTCGGATCCATTGCAATTGCTTCTGCTCTCATTTCACCCATAATATATGTAATTGCTGCCTGAACGAGTTTTTGTCCAATTCCTTTTCCCCAATAGGCTGGTTCACCGATAAATTGGTCCATTCCCCATACATTTTGTGATTCTTTATAGCCATATAACGCTTTCCACTCTGAATCAACTGGGTACATTTGTATGTAACCAATCGGAACGGTATCAAATTCTATTAAACATCTTTTTTCATTATTGTTTGGATTATGTATAAAATGATCAAGCACCTTTTCTACAGACTGCGGATTATCTCGTCCTTCGTAATACCGCAGGACTGCTGGGTCCGTTAACCATTTAGAAACGATAGATGCATCATCTTCCATTACGTATCTAATCAATAAACCTTCTTTTTGAAAAAGCATATTATACCTCTATTATTCCTTTATATTTTTTCTTGATGTTATATCTTTCATTGCACCTACTAATGCATATGGTAGTAATGTAATCGAAAAAAATGCTGTAAATACGTTAAATTGCGGGATTGTATAGAGTGTGAACCATTCAGTGAAAAATTGAGAATTTAATATTCTATTAAAAAACTCTCCGCCTGGCCTAAAGTTTGGTGCCCACGCAGTTATTTCACACAAAATAAAGTGAAACTTTAATCAGTGGGGGTTTTGTTCATCCCCCACTGATTATTAGTTGAACCATTCGGGCTTTTACGGGCAGTTGATCCCCCACCTAACTTCTTCGCTTTCGCTGAATTTTGAGGTGGGGGTCTTACTGCCCGTTAATGCGGGATAAACAGTAACTGAACAATAAAAAATGCCCCTAGATAACGAAACCAAGTCCGTTTCCATATAGGTCGTGCATTTTTTAATATATCCCCCATCTAACCCCCTCCTTAAATATCCGTCATATTAATTATACACTTTCCTCACTTTATTTGTTAAAATTTTCTATATAATTAATACTGTTGGGGGGAATACATTATGTCTAATCCTATATTTACATCCACTTTAATCATTCTTAGAGGAAACTCCGCAAGTGGTAAAACAACGATTGCAAAGCAACTACAAGAACATTTCGGACAAGGTACACTTTTAGTATCACAGGATGTTGTGCGTAGAGATATGCTTAGAGTACACGACACAATGGGGAATTTATCACATGATTTACTATTTGAAATTACAAAGTACGGAAAAGGAAAATGTGAATTTGTTATTTTAGAAGGTATATTGAACAGTCGTAGGTATGGTGAGATGTTAAAAGAATTAATTCGTTATTTTGATAAAAATGCATTTACATATTACTTTGATTTATCATTAGAGGAAACTATTAGACGACATAACACAAGGGACAAACGACATGAATTTGGTGAAGATTCCCTACAAAAATGGTATAATCCGCACGATACAATTGAGGTTTCCAGAGAAACTATTTTTACAGATAACTTTACGCAAAAAGATATATTTGATGCGATTCTTAATGATGTTGCGATACAAAAACAAGACTAATATAATATGTTAGTCTTGTTATGTACTTTGTGTTTCCGTTTTTATAATTGAACAATCTTTACATAAATAATAGTATATATTCATTTCCCCAAACTGGAAATCAACTACTGAAATAAGTTCACGTTCCTCGATATCTTGTGTAATTGTAGCAACATACTATTCTTCTCTACTTCTCAATAACCTTCTGTTCTACTTCCTTACCTCATTCTTAATAGTTTTTCTAAACATGATACAATTTTTATGTTTTATTACAGTTTTATTAATAAGTCATTTAAGAATCCTATTATACTTCCACTAAAAAAATAAAAGCCAGCCTCAATAAAGAGAACTGACTTCTATTTAGATCATTATAGTTACTATAAAATTTTTACTTTAACAGTTTTTCTTCCCCAATTCATAGCTTTACTTTTTGACCCCATTAATACATCAATACGATTACCTTTAATTGCGCTTCCAGTATCACCAGCGATAGCTTCTCCATAACCTTCTACCCATACTTTAGATCCTAATGGGATTACTTTCGGGTCAACTGCGATAATTCTCATATTCGGATTTGTCGTTAAATCATGCCCCATCGCAGTTAAAACGCGTCCACCATATGTACCATTTTCACTTGGATCAGCAGTATACGCTGTCGCTACTACCGTTAATTCACGTTTAGCAGACTGTATATTGTTTTTTGATACTTCTTTCGCTCTCTCTTCTTCTTTAGCCTTTGCTATTTCTCTTGCTCTCTCTTCTTCTTTAGCTTTTGCTATTTCTCTTGCTCTCTCTTCTTCTTTAGCTTTTGCTATTTCTTGCGCTTTCTCTTCTTCTTTGGCTTTTGCTATTTCTTTTGCTATTTCTTTTGCTTTCTCTTCTTCTTTAACTCTTGCTATTTCTCTTGCTTTCTCTTCTTCTTTGGCTTTTGCTATTTCTTTTGCTTTCTCTTCTTCTTTAGCTTTTGCTATTTCTTGCACTTTTTCTTCTTCTTTAGCTTTTACTTCTTCTTTAACTTTTGCCTCTTCTTTAGGCTTTACTATTTCTTGCGCTTTCGGTTCTTCTTTAACTTTTACTTCTTCTTTAACTTTTGCCTCTTCTTTAGGCTTTACCATTTCTTGCGCTTTCGGTTCTTCTTTAACTTTTACTTCTTCTTTGACTTTTGCCTCTTCTTTAGGCTTTACTATTTCTTGCGCTTTCGGTTCTTCTTTAACTTTTACTTCTTCTTTAGGCTTTACTATTTCTTGCGCTTTCGGTTCTTCTTTAACTTTTACTTCTTCTTTAGGCTTTACTATTTCTTGTGCTTTCGTTGTTTCTTTCGCTTTTGCTACTTTCTGCGTCTTTACTTCTTTCTTTTCTTTAACTGATTTTTGTACTTTCGCTACTTGCTTCATTTTCTCTTCAGTTTTCTTTTCAGTTGGTGCTGTACTTGATAGGAAAGAAACGTTTGCATAAGCTGTTTTTCCTTTATACTCAAATTGCAGCCATCCGTCTTTTACTTGATGCGTTGATTCAATTACATCATCTTTTTTCAGTCTGCCAAGAATTTCTGATTCTGTGTTTGCTTCGGTACGTACATTTAACAAATTCGCCGTTACATGATACACATCTTTTGTAAACTCCGAACTTACAAACACTTCTTTACCGTTCAATTCAATTTTTGACCAACCATCTTCGGTATTGATGACTTTTAACTCTTGCCCATTCTTTACTTTTTCGACCACTTTTGATTCTGTAGTCGGTTTTTCACGTACGTTAAGTACATCTGCTGTTACGATTGTTTCTGCGGTAGCAGTTGTGGTAAATGCCCCCAATCCAAAAATAGTTGCTGTTGCTGCGCCAATTACTTTTTTCATATTAGCCTCCATTATATTTTTTGAATTTTATCAAATGCCTCTGTAAAATTGTATAATTTTACATAATATCAAAACATTTGCAACAGTATATTAATATTGTTTAATATACTGTTATTAAAACTCCTTACTCCAATACTATCAAATTCTTATTTCTAATTCTATATATTATAAATATCCTTATCTTTTATAAAAGCTTCATGCCCTTCTTCACACTAAATAGTTGTTGCAATTCCCGCCAAAAATAAACTTACGATTGCTAAAATTTTAGTAGCGACTATAGCACCTCTTAAATGAAACTTATAATCTTTATATCCCTTCATTCCTTCTGTACTAGGAATCACAACAAACCTTGGAGTAATCCAGCAAAAAATTAGCCAATCAATTATAAGTAAATCTACTAAATTGAAAATCATTAAAATACCAAAAGTGTGTAAATAAGCATCCATATACATTAATTTTTCATGCTTATGTAATATATATGTAGAAACGAAAGGACAACCGAAAAGAATAGCATTATATACAATATTAAAGTAAATGGTTTGCTTTTTTTCATGAATCGATTTTGGAAAAACTACTTTTTGAATATCTTTCGGATAATCAGTTAATGATAGTCGAGGATTATAATATAAGGACCCTAAAATCATTACGGATAGTACAGTAGACATGATGACACCAACGTACATCATTTGCTCAAATTGATTCATACGCTTCATTCACCCTTTCTGTAATTACTATGTTGATCATTCACTTAATTACACATTGTATGTACGTACATAATCAAAAATTAACAACTAGCTTTAATAGCGAAGCAAACAGATGTAAACGTACTAAAAGCAATTATCGATCCGAATAATATCCCTTCTCGCAAAATTTTACTAAGCGTAGGTTTTACATCGGAGAAAGTTTGTGAGATTGATGGATTACCTGGGGAGATTTTGAGCACATACATATAATTACAGAAAGGCAGTGTTACATATGTAGCACTACCTTTTTCTTTATTGGAATAATCCGCTTCCTTTATTCATTTACTTATAAAGTATTGTCAGTTCTTCTTTATTTTCTGCATTTCCACACTATAAATATTTCACGTCAAGGAGAGATGACTGAAATGAATAATCAAAAAATTGAACTTACTGGTCGTATCGTTACACCTAATGATCCTGATTATAATTCAGCGCGTGAAGAATTCAATACATTCTTCAACAAATTTCCGTTAATCATTGTTTTTGCTCAAAATACGCAGGATGTAGTAAACGCTGTTCGCTGGTCAAGGCTACATAACGTTCCTATACGCATACGCTCTGGACGTCATAATTATGAGGCATTATCCGTCAGTAATGCTGGCCTTGTAATTGATGTAAGTGAAATGAAACAATTAGAAATAGATCACAATAGTGGAACTGTAACTATCGGGACTGGATGGATAAATATTTCTTTAATTGAAACACTTGCAGCTGAAGGGTTAGTTGTGCCGAGTGGTGTTTGTCCTACTCCCGGGATTGCAGGTGTTACTTTAGGTGGCGGACATAGTATTCTCTCTCGTCCGTTTGGATTAACTCTCGATCATTTACTTGAATTAGAAATGGTAGACGCGAATGGTTGTATCATACGCGCTAACGCCAAGTGTAACTCCGATCTCTATTGGGCTTCGCGCGGTGCTGGCGGTGGTAACTTTGGAATATCTACTTCGTTTAAATTGCGAACACATAAAATTAATACGGTAGGATTTGCAGAAATAAGCTGGGGGATATCAGATTTAAAACCCGTATTAACCTCTTGGCAAGAATACACACTACCTTACGCTGATAAACGCCTTACAACTACCCTTTTTATGTCTGCAGGATTAGAGCCATCTTTATTAATGCAAGGTGTATTTCTCGGTTCTGTACAAGAATTGCAGTCGCTACTACAGCCATTATTAGAAGCCGGTTCACCAATGCAAGTAACTATCGAAGAAATACCATGGGCAGAAGCAGCAGCGAAAATAGCTGAGAAGCAACCTGCAACACCTTTACCATTTAAAAGTGTAGGTACATATGTATATGAACTACTATCAGAAGAAGGACTATCCATTATCGATCACTTTATTAATAATCCACCTCCCTTTTCCACTACCTCTGTATTTTTCCACGGATTAGGCGGTGCTGTTGCTGAGGTGCCAAATGAGGCGACTGCTTATTTTTACCGAAAAGCACTATCAAACATGTCAATATTCGCTACTTGGGAGCAACCAGAAGGTGCTGGTGGAAGTATTCGATGGGTTGAAGACTTCCGTTTGGCAATGCTTCCATTTACAAAAGGTGTCTATGTTAATACTCCTGACCTATCCATTAAAAATTGGCCAGATGCATACTTCAGTTGCAACTTTGACCGATTAATGGAAGTAAAAGCGAAATATGATCCGAAAAATGTCTTTAACTTTCCGCAAAGTATTCCGCTTTTTTAAACTATATATTTCACCTAATATATCAAAATATAAAACATCCATTTTTAAATGGGTGTTTTATAAACAAAGTTTACATAATATAATTATTAGTTTCTTCTTTTACTAATATCTATTCAACAATCGAAAGTAAAACTTTCTCAAGCTCTTTTTTTGATAACATACTTTCGTTTATATAGCCATTCTTTTAATTGTACTTCATCCAAAGTTTCGTTCCCCTCTCGTGATCTTTCACACTATATTCGCTCGTTTTTCACAAAAGGTTCATTTTACATGAAAATTTATTTATTACAATAAAAATATAAGGTATATTTTTAAGAAAAGGAGGATTTCAAGAATGAATCAAGAGGATAAAATTTACGCTGAAAAAGTGTTAAAAAATCTATTCATCGGATCACAAGTTGATGGATTACAATTTGGTATTTCTCCAGCCGCTATAAAGATTCATTTCACAAACTTTCACGACTCAGTTGATTATGACGGACAATTATATATCAATATCGAATCCAAATGGTGTTTATTTAATAAACCTCAAAAAAGATACCCATTAAATGAAGATGAATTTGAAGTTTATTCTGAGGAAGAAGAATATGAAAGGATATTTAAGATAAGAAGACAAAAAGTTACCGCTATACGACTCGGCTTAGAAAGCCCTCATTTAATTATTACATTAGAGAGTGGACAAATTATTTTTGTAAATGGTTTTCATGATTATTATGAATGTTGGCAATCTGGTGTTCTATGTGAGCAATGGCTTGTAGTCGCTGTACCTGGGAATGAAATCGCCACTTGGGCTCCCGATGAGTTTATCGATAAATAAACTGTCTTCACGAAGAAGAACCGAAGATATTTTATGAACTACATAACTATTTCTATTAAACTTAAACGAATGACCATTTTACTTTAATAGAACTCACTTTATTAAAATTGAAAGGATGATAATGATGGCATGTGTCCATGATTTTGGAATAATTGACGATTTTACTTCTCAAAAAAATTACGAAGATTATACACCAGAGAAATATCATTGTATTTCTGTTGATGATGATATTATCAGTAGCTTAAATCGAAATTTATCAATTATGAAAACCTACTTTCATACAGTCAAAAATCAGGAATACGGTTTAGCTTATTACGGTATTACAATTATCCCGCCTGAATCATTAGCAATATTCTATGAAACAGTTACATCTTCAAAGTTCTTCAAAAATTCTGATGAGCTGATTGAGTTAGCTTCAAAAATTGAACAAGCTACAGCAGAACAGAAGTACATGATCCATTATGGGGTTTAAATGTAATACAAAAAATGCTTAGGATTTCTCCGAAGCATTTTTTGTATGTTACTAATAAATTTATTCCTTAACCATTTAGTCCATGATTGAGCCTATGGCCCCACCTTTTACAAGTGAGGGCGCCCCTATTAATCTAAATAGGCGTCTCATTTCCAATCTTCCAGCTAAACCATTTCCCATGCCCTTCTGTTTCTCCAACCGTTTCACGATATTCGTTTCCGTTAATATAATAATCAATATGAAGGTCACGATCCCACATGTTGTTATAAAGGTGGAATACATCACGTTTTGCGCCAATTTCTTGTATTTGTTTTTCTAACTTATGTTTTACTTGTTCTGGTATTTGATTTGCAACGTGTGTATGGAAAATACAAATAACAGCTTCTTCACTTATTTGTTCAATAATAGATGATAATAGCTCTACACCGTCTCCTTCTATGAATTGGACAGATTCATTTTTCACTAAAGATGCAGCTTGATCAAACATCTCAAGCCTTTCTTTATGTTCTGGCCAAATTAAAGCACGTAACCATAAATAATCTTCCTCATTATGTAAATCATTCACATGTAAGTCCAGTCCGATTCTTTCTACGACAGATGGGCTTTCTTTTAGAAAATGCGGTACATTCTCCCCTCTTATTTCAGAAGTTACATGCACATTTGAATTTATATTTCCGTACATTTCATCCGTCCCGTACGAATAACTATATTGGTCCCAGAACAGTTGCAACCCAGAACTTGTCCCAATTTCAATTAACGCTAACGGCTTCTTCACTTTGTTAAATATGTAGCAGAAACTTGGGTATAAGTATGCGCACCGTCTTACTTCATTTGTTTGAACGAGTTTCGTTTGTAACAAAGTAATGATTTCTTCTCGGTACTCTTTACAGAAATCTTTAAAATGATTAAAAGCTTTATCTAAATTTGTATCAGCATTTTCAACTAAACTACTATAATACGTTTTTAAATGATGTTCTTTCCCTGCTAGCAATAAATAATGTACTGCACCTAATAGTAAGTTTGGGACTGGTTGACCTACCTGAGCATAGGACGATAGTGTAAGTACTTCCTCATCTTCAGCAATTTTCATTGATAAATATTCATATAAATCACTTGACCCTTTACATTCCTTTATTGAAAAGTTTCGAAATAAGTTTGAAATTTGTTCTTTTGTACACATTAGAGTCCCTCCTTTTTATTTTTCAGAATAATCTTACCATTACAGAAAGAATAATCCCATAAAAAGGTACTCGATTTAGTCACTTAAGGATACGTAAGCTTTTTCGAGATAATTTCAAACTGTAATTTTTTTCTATTTACCACCTTAAAAGAGCTTGTTAAATAAGATTTTTAGCGAATAAAACGTTAAATAGTTTAAAATTATCAGATAACACTAGATATTTTAGTCTATTAATTATTATAATAGAGTATGAGATGGTTATATAATTGAGACAAAAAAGGTATACACCTAGGTGGGGCCTAGGCGGTGTTTCTCTTTTACGGCTTAGACATAGAAAACACCTACACTTTTTTGCCAATATAGGGGATGGAGAGATTATCATGAGCAACATGCAGCAAAAAACAGACGTTATCTTAATTGGTGCAGGAATTATGAGTGCAACGTTAGGCTCATTACTAAAAGAATTAGCACCTGAATGGGAAATTAAAGTTTTTGAAAAACTCGCAAGTGCCGGGGAAGAAAGCTCTAACGAATGGAATAATGCAGGTACAGGGCATTCTGCGCTATGCGAACTGAACTATACTTCCGAAAAATCTGACGGATCTATAGATATTGGTAAGGCTGTAAAAGTGAATGAGCAATTCCAGCTTTCAAGACAATTTTGGGCATATCTTGTAAAAAGCAAATTAATTCGTAATCCACAAGATTTTATTATGCCACTACCTCATATGAGTTTAGTACAAGGGGAAAAAAATGTTGAGTTTCTAAAAAACCGTTTTGAAGCGCTTTCAAAAAATCCACTGTTTCAAGGAATGGAATTTTCCGACGCTCCTGAAACATTAAAAAAATGGCTTCCACTCATTATGGAAGGCCGTACATCTAATGAACCGATGGCGGCAACGAAGATTGACTCTGGAACAGATGTTAACTTCGGTGCATTAACACGTATGTTGTTTGATTACTTAAAAACGAAAAATGTCGAGCTAAACTACAAGCATAGTGTTGAAAATATTAAGCGCACGAAAAATGGTTTGTGGGAAGTGAAAGTACACGATATGAATAGTGGTAAAATTGAGCATCATACTGCTAAATTCGTCTTTATTGGCGGTGGTGGCGGTAGTCTACCTCTACTTCAAAAGACTGGTATCCCTGAATCAAAGCATATCGGTGGATTCCCAGTAAGTGGACTATTTATGGTATGTAAAAACCAAAAAGTTGTAGAGCAACATCATGCGAAAGTATACGGTAAAGCTAAAGTTGGCGCTCCGCCAATGTCTGTACCTCACCTTGATACGAGATATATAGATAATAAAAAAGCTTTATTATTCGGACCATTCGCAGGGTTCTCACCTAAATTCTTAAAAACTGGCTCAAATCTTGACTTAATCGGTTCTGTAAAACCGAATAACGTCTTAACGATGTTAGCTGCTGGTGTAAAAGAAATGGGACTTACAAAATACTTAATTCAGCAAGTTATGTTATCGCACGAAAAACGCATGGAAGAATTACGCGAATTCATTCCGAACGCGAAAAGTGAAGATTGGGATATTGTAGTTGCTGGACAACGTGTACAAGTAATTAAAGATACTGATGCTGGCGGTAAAGGAACACTTCAATTTGGTACAGAAGTAGTAAGTGCAGCTGACGGCTCAATCGCCGCATTACTAGGCGCATCACCAGGTGCTTCTACTGCTGTTCACGTCATGCTTGAAGTATTAGAAAAATGTTTCCCAAGCCGCATGGTAGAATGGGAAGAAAAAATAAAAGAAATGATTCCTTCATATGGCATTTCACTAACTGAAAATCCAAGGTTGTTCCAAGACCTACACACTTCTACAGGTCGTACGCTTGGATTAAATGAAAAAGAAACAGTTCATAACTAATGAAGAAATAAAAAAACGTCCGATATATTCGGACGTTTTTTCGTTACTAGAAATTATATTTATCAATATTCTCTTTCGTAAATACAACCCGCTCTGGCAATACAATAATTCCATTTCCTTCTGCCTCATAATCATAACCTTGGATGGAGTTTGGCTCTACTTTCACTTTTCCGATTCCTTTTACTTCAAAACTATCCCCTACTTTTAACTTCTTCCCTTTTACTACTATTTCATTTGCTACATACGTTGCGAGTGCACCTTGTTGTTTTACATCCCATAATCCAAATTGTTGTACTGTTCCTCGTTTTACGTAATCACGCATAACGTTTGGTGTAGAGAAGCCAGTTACAACAACTTTTTTATCCATTTTCAAGTTTTCAGCTGCTTGTGCCATCGCTGGTAGTGCCGTTGCATCCGGGCAAATGACTGCATTAATATCTGGATACGTTTTTAATATGTTCTCCCCTACTGATAACGATTTTTGCGCATTATTTTCACCGTACTGCGTCGTTACAATTTCCCAGTTCGGATATTTCTTTTTAATAATTTCTTTCGCTTTCGTTACCCATTGGTTTTGATCCGTTACTGTTGGACTAGAATAAAAGAAAGCTACTTTTCCTTTATCTCCAATTTGCTTGGAAGTCATTTCAATTAATAAGTTAGCAAGTTGGTCTGGTGTCCCTTGACTTATATAAAAAGAACGGTCTTTCGGATTCACATCAGAATCCCACGTTAAGACAGTCATTCCTTTTTTCTTAGCACGCTGCAGTGATTGCGATAAACCATCAACTGATGTAGAGGAAACCATAAGTGCATCATAGTTTTGATTAATGAAATTATTTATATACTTTACTTGCCCTGATACACTCGCTTCAGACGGCCCATCATATTTCACTTGTACGCCTAGCTTATCTCCCATCTCCTTTGCTCCTTCACCGCCCGATGTAAAGAAGCCAACTCCAGTTAATTTCGGGATAAATGCAAATTTCACATCATCTGCTTTTTTCTTATCTGCCGTTTGACTGGAACAAGCGATTAAACCAATTAAACAAATACATACGATCAATACAATCCCTAGTTTTCTCTTCATGACATTTCCCCCTTATGCAAATTCCGTCTTTTCCCTGCTAAGAATTGATGTAATTTGAAATGTCTCATAATAACTGAAAGAATAAGGATAATACCTATTACTACATTTGATTGTTCATTTGTTAAACCTGTCATTTGTAGGCCATATTGCATAAGGCCTATAAAAATACTTGCCAGTACTGTACCGAAAATACTACCTTTTCCCCCTGTAATAAGTGTCCCACCTAATACGACTGCTGTAATGATCGGTAATATTGTTTCACTTCCCATATCAGCACGTGCGGAACCGAAATATGCAGTTAAGAAAGCACCCCCTAATCCACCTCCTAACCCAGAAAGTATGTAAGCAATGATTACTACTTTCTTCGTCTGAATCCCGGTGTATTTTGCTGTATTTTCGTTCGCTCCTGTTAATTGTACGTGGCGTCCATATATCGTTCGGTGAAACAAAATCGTGCATACAATTGTTAATGCGATAAGAAGCCATAATAAGTTAGGTATTCCTATAAAACTACCATTTGCTAGTTGTACATAAGCATCAGGTAAACCACTTATCCCTTCATATCCAGAAGCACCCGCCCCTCCTGAAATGACGAGTGCAATTCCTCCATATAAAAACATCGTTCCGAGTGTAACAACTAGTGGTTCTACATCTGTCATTTTTATAATGAATCCATTTAAAGCTCCTGCTAAGCAACTGACTATAAGTGCCATTATTACTGCTAATAAAATATGAATCCCATTCATCCAAAGTACACCAATTAAAATCGAAGTTAGCCCCATAATAGATCCTACAGATACGTCAATTCCTCCTGTTACAATAACGAAAGTCATTGGAATCGCTGCGATTGCTATAAACAGAAAATCATTTGTACTAAAAAGGAGATTACTAATATTTAAAAAATCACGATTTATAAAACTAAAGAGAATGAATTCTATAAGAAGTAATACGATTAGAACACCTTCCCATCTGTAAAAATACTTCATAGATTCATCCTCCTCTCTACTTTCCACTTCTTCATGACACTATCTAGTATGATAATAAGTAATAGTAAAAAACCCGAAATAGCATTATTCCAAAATGCTGGTATTTTTAAAAAGACGAGTGAACTGCTTATTGCTTCTAAAAATAATGCTCCTAATGCGGCTCCAAATATAGAACCGGTTCCTCCTTTTAGATGAATTCCTCCTAGCACAGCAGCTGCGATCACCTGTAGTTCTATTCCTGTACCAGTTTGATTTGGAACGAACCCGATATTCATAACAAATATGCAACCAGCGATTGCCGCACTTATGCCCGATATAATAAACGCATTTATCTTTACTTTATTAACAGGTATCCCAATGAGCCTCGCACCATCTTCATTGTCACCTACCGCATAGAAGTATCTTCCGTATGGTACCTTCCTTAAAAAGAAGTATAGTAGTAATAAAATAATAAGAACACCCCATACAATTATCGGCAGACCAAGTATGACGATAGATGAAAGTTTCTTAAAATTATTTGGAGTATCTTCAATCCACTTCCCGCCTGTGAAGATTAACATTGCACCTCTAACAATTCCTAACATCCCTAATGTCATAATAATGGCTGGTACCCGAAACTTTGCAACTCCAATCCCGTTTATGAAACCGATAATAGCACCAAGCATTATAGCAGCAAGTATCGACAAGACTGCACTATATCCGTTCGTTAATAACATCCCGCAAACTGCCGCGCTTAATCCCATAATTGAGCCAACTGATACGTCTATATTTTTCGTAAATAAAACGAACGATTGGCCAATTGCTAGAACGACTAAAATAACGCTTGATTTCATCATTAACGATAACGAGTTAAACTGAACAAAACTAGGATTTATTATCCCGACCATGGCTATATAAATTAGTAGTAACAGTATGATAGACGTTTCGTGCATTTTATACATGCGTTTCATTCCGTTACACCTCCGTATGCAAGACGTGTAACTTCTTCTACATTTATTTTTTCTTTCTCCAAATGAGAAACAAATTGACCATTTCGCATGACGTATACACGGTTAGCTAATTGGACGATTTCCTCAACATCTGAAGAAATGAATAATATGGCGAGTCCTTCTCTTTTCATTTTTTCTATCGTTTCATACACTTCAAGCCTTGCTTTTGCATCAATTCCGCGAGTTGGTTCATCAAGAATAATGATTTTGGGATTACATGCAAGATATTTCGCAAGCACGACTTTTTGCTGATTACCTCCCGATAAAGATGTAAGTTCTTCATTCATACTTGGTACAACAATTCGGAACTTTTCTATAAACGACTTTACTAAAGCGTTTTCTTTTTCTCGGTTAATAAAAAAGCGATTATTTTGCTGTAAACATGCTGCAGTAATATTTTCTTTGACAGATACAATGGAGAAAATTCCATTCCTCGCCCTATCTTCCGGCACATAAACGAGCCCTTCGCTTAATCTTTTATGCAAAGGACATGTATCAATTAGTTTTCCTTCTAATAAAATAGAGCCTGATTTTATAGCTTCCAATCCAAATATTGCTTCCGCTAATTCCGTTCTACCTGATCCAACAATGCCAGCAATCCCCACAATCTCTCCAGCATGTACAGTGAATGATATATTCTCGAATATGTGACTAGTCACATTCGCTACTTCTAATACTTTTTTCGTTCTTTCTGTCTCTTGAACTATTTCTCTTTTTTCTTCCTGTTTATATCCTTTTGGCAATAGCCCCTCCATCAGCGTGTCATATGTATAGTCACATATATCCCCTTGACTCGCGATTGTTCCATCACGTAATATCGCTACTTTATTGGAGATTTCAAAGATTTCCGGAAAACGATGTGTAATGTATATCATTCCAATTCCTTTTTCTTGCAAACTTTTCATCAGCACAAAAAGACTCTTGATTTCATGAGTTGTTAACGTCGATGTTGGCTCATCTAAAATAAGAATCTCAGCGTCTCGTATTAATCCTCTAATGATTTCTACTAACTGTTGCTGCGCAATGGATAATGATGCTCCTAACTCATAAAGGTCAATATCCCACCCTAGACTGTTAATCAATTGCTGAATCTGTACTCTTAGTTTCTTTTTCTTTTCTTTTAACCCGATACATATATTTTCTTCAATAGTCATATGCGGAAAAATGAGTGGTTCTTGCGGTATTAAATAAATACCTTTTCTATGTGCTTCTGACGGATTTGAAAACTGTTGCTTCATTCCTTTTACATACATCTCTCCATCATCATACGAATATAACCCCGTTAATATTTTCATTAATGTTGATTTCCCGGCGCCATTTCCCCCCACTAAAGCGTATATATCTCCACGCTCTACTTGTAAGTTCACTTCTTTTAATACAAGTTGATTTAAAAACGCCTTACTCATTTTCTTTATTTGTAATAAAGGTACGTTCTCCACATGATGTCACCTGCCTTTATCCAGAACATTTTTTGAGAAAATGATTATTTGTTCTACTTGTTTTGTAGCATTGTATATTCCTTTTTTTATATCTAGAACACTTTTTTCTACGTACAATTAATCGTTTCAACTGGAATAAACAAAATATGTGGCACATATGTTTAAGGAGTGGTCAATTGTTGAAAGGGATGAAGAGTATGACACAGCTGAACTTTGAAGAGAATTTATTAACTAAAGTAGCTTGGTACTATTATAAAGACCAATTAACACAACAGGAAATTGCTTCACTTCTTCACATTTCAAGAAATAAAGTTGTCCGGTTATTAGATAAGGCACGCAGTGAAGGTATCGTTACATTTCACGTAAAAGGAACTGGTTTACACTGTTTAAGTATTGAGCGTGACCTAATGAAAAAATTCCACTTAAAAGATGCTTTCATTATCCCTACTCCAATAGACAATTATCACGCTTCTCTCGGAAAAGCCGCTGCACAATATTTAGAGACTCATCTCCAACAAGGTGATTTACTCGGCATCGGCTGGGGTGAAACAATAAGTAAAATGCTAGAAAACATTCATTTTGAAAGTTCTATTAATCTTTCATTCGTAACGCTAACAGGCGGAGTAAACCACTATCTCCCAAGAAAACAAAACTATTTACACTACATGCAAGGTGATCTTCATATTATTCCTACTCCTTTTCTAGCATCTTCTACTGAAATGGCACAAAGTATTTTATCAGAACCAAGCGTGAAAGATATGCTTCATGTCGCTTCACTTGCACATACGGCAGTTGTCGGTATTGGCGGGTTATCTCAAGACGCTACGATTGTAAAAGAAGAAAAATTAACGCTACGTGAAATGACATATATTCGAAGTCAAAACGGGGCGGGCGATATTTTAGGACAGTTTTATAATACGAATGGTGATTTATTAGAGCTCTCGCATCATAATCGTCTAATTGGCACACCACTTACGATTCTTCGCAGTATGAAGCATGTCATTGGTGTGGCTGGAGGTACTCAAAAGATAGATGCCATTTATGGGGCTTTAAAAGGGAAATTTATTCATACATTAATTACTGATGAAGAAACTGCGCTCTCCTTATTAAGAAAGGAAGGTGATTCTTAATGTCTACTTTATTAGCTTTCGATGCTGGTACAGGAAGCATTCGAGCTGTTCTTTTTGATTTACAAGGCAATCAAATTGCAGTAAGCCAAAAAGAATGGGTTCATAAAACTGATCCTCGTTACCCCGGTTCTATGAATTTTGATGTAAAAGCAAACTGGCAACTCGTACAACAGTGTACGAAAGAAGTTCTACAAAAAAGTAATATACTTCCTTCTTCTATTCAAGCTATTAGCGCTACAAGTATGCGAGAAGGTTTTGTTTTATATGATAAAAATGGGCAAGAAATATGGGCATGTGCAAATGTTGATGGCCGTGCATCCGCTGAAGTTAGTGAGCTAAAAGAAATCCGCTCACATCTTGAAGAAGATTTATACAGAAAATCTGGGCAAACTTTTTCATTAGGTGCTTTACCACGTCTACTTTGGATTAAAAAACATGAACCAGAAATCTATTGTAATATCCACTCCTTTACGATGTTAAACGATTGGATTTTGTATAAATTAAGCGATGTACTGCAAATCGACCCTTCCAACGGTTGTACGTCTGGAATCTTTGATTTACAAAATAGAAATTGGGATAACGATGTCGCTAAAGAGTGTGGTATAACTTTGCCATTTTCACCAAAAGTAAATGAGGCTGGTACAGTAATCGGAAACGTTACAAAAGAGTGTGCAGCATTAACTGGATTACTGGCAGGAATTCCTGTCGTCGCTGGCGGCGGAGATGCTCAAATGGCATCACTCGGAACTGGAGTCGTGAAACCAAATCAAACATTAATATGCGGAGGCAGCTTTTGGCAACAAGAAGTAAATATTACAGAACCAATTACAGATCCATATGCTGCGATTCGTGTAAATTGCCATGTCATTTCGAATCTATGGCAATATGAAACAATCGCTTTTTTCCCTGGTCTTGTTATGCGCTGGTTTCGAGACGCTTTTTGCCAAGAAGAAAAAAAGCTCGCTGAAAAACTCGGTGTAGACGCTTATGAATTGTTAGAAGAACAAGCGAAAGACGTACCTGTCGGTTCATATGGTATTATCCCTACTTTTTCAAACGTTATGAACTACATTTCTTGGCGTCATGCCGCACCTTCATTCTTAAATTTAAGTTTAGACGCTGACAAATGCGGAAAAAAGGAACTGTTCCGTGCTATTGAAGAAAATGCGGCCTTCGTTACACTTGGAAACTTAAAACTAATTGAAAATCTTACTGATACATTCCCTTCTGAAGTTGTTTTTGCTGGCGGTGCCGCTAAAGGGAAACTATGGCCACAAATTCTATCAGACGTACTCGGCATTCCTGTAAAAGTACCAGTTGTGAAAGAAGCAGCTGCTTTAGGAACTGCGATTGCTGCTGGAGTTGGCGCTGGAATATATACATCTATGGAAGAGGCTGCCGAACAATTTTTACAGTGGGAAAATACATTTGAACCAATCACGGAAAATCACGAGCTATACAAGGAATTCTATGAAACATGGAAAACCGTGTATAACAGTCAGCTCACTTTAGCTGATAAAGGACTTACAACACATATGTGGATTGCGCCAGGTGCACTGTAACTCATTTACATAAAGGAGTGAACTGTATGTTAAAAGCGAATGAAAATGATTTCTCCTATCGCTTCGGTGATAACGGGCCCAAATATTTAATACAAGGCCCCAATATTGATCTAGGTCTTGTTGTCATTCAGCCTGGGCAAGAGTTTCAAAATCATTACCATACAACGTGTGAAGAAGTTTTTTATGCGTTAGAAGGCGAAATAGACTTCTATGTAAATAACGAAAGAGTTCCGATTAAACAAGGTGATGTCCTGCAAGTTCGCCCTCATGAATCTCACTATTTAATTAACCATTCTGACAAACCTTTTAAAGCTGTTTTTATAAAGTCACCACATTTACCAAATAAAGATACTGTACAAACGGAAAATCCAACATTAACGAAGGAGTGATTTCAAATGACTTGGGGATTTAAAAATCGATTAAATACAATTTTACCTGATGGTAGAGCGGTTATGTTAGCCATAGATCACGGTTATTTCTTAGGACCAATTCACGGGCTAGAACAACCACTTGAAACAGTAAAAAACTTACTTCCTTATACAGACTCCCTCTTTTTAACGCGCGGTGTACTTAGCTCCTGTATTCCTGAAAACTGCAGTACACCGATGGTTATGCGTGTATCTGGCGGAGCTACTGTCGTTGGTAAAGATTTAGCGAATGAAACAATTGTTACACCTGTAAAAGAAGCAGTGAAGCAAAACGCAATTGGCGTTGGCGTCTCTGTTTTTGTCGGATCAGACTATGAAACACAAACTGTTTCGAATCTCGCAAACGTAGTCTCTGAAGCTCACGATTACGGCCTGCCAGTACTCGGAATTACCGCAGTCGCAAAGGAATTACAAAAACGTGAAGCCCGCTTTCTAGCACTCGCTTCCCGCGTATGTGTTGAAATGGGTGCTGATATTATTAAAACGTATTACTGCGAAGGATTCGAAAAAATAACGAGCACATGCCCTGCCCCAGTCGTCATCGCGGGCGGCCCAAAACTAGATTCAATTGCAGACGCATTAAACATTACGTACAATGCACTGCAAGAAGGCGCCATTGGAGTAGACATGGGACGTAACATATGGCAATCCGAGCACCCAGCTGCGATGATTCAAGCAATACATGGTATTGTGAAGAATAGATTAAATGTGAAAGAGGCGCTTGAACTTTATGATGATGTGAAGAATTAATGTAAAAAGACAGACTATTTATTAGTCTGTCTTTTTTGTTAAAATAAAGTAAAGGAGGAATGATTATGCGAAGAATGACTTTCGAACGCCCTACCGATCATTACGATGAACGCTTATACTCTATTGATGAAAAAATTTGCGCCCTATTAAAAGAACGAAAAGAACTTTCAAGTGGTGACCCAGGTTTTCCACATGATGAAGCGATTTATAAATGGGCAAAGCAATACGAATTTTATCCAGACTATCTAAACTCATTATTCTCTTCCATGATGGATGAAGAAGAATTTAAACCTCGCGTTGAACCAACTGACTTCAAAAAACATGTACCTGTTTTTAAAACTTATGAACATAATGGAGTCATGTATACTGTAACTTTTATTCGGCAATATGCAAATGCTAGTGTAGTTTATTTATATAGCGATTGGGATTCCACGGATGAAGCTTTTATTGAAAATAAGCCTCATAGTTTCTTCCAATTATCAATAGATGATACATACGATTGCTGGTCAGAAGGTGGTGGCGGCACTGATGGACATATGAATCATCAATTCGTTGTATCTCCTGTCCTTCCTGATAATTTGTCTGGAATAAGCTTTCGATTTAAAGAACTCAGTATGCCGTTTAGGAAAGATCAAGCTGTGCTTGAATTTGAAATTCAGATAGACAAATAAGGTGAGACTTTAATCAATCCACAAATAGTAAGATAAATAAGGTAATAAAATAAGCAAGCCCCTTTCCAAACTGGATAAGGGGCTATATATACACCTTCAAACGATTATTCTTGATGATTACTATTAAGCTTTGAAACTTTCTTACCTTCTCTCTAATCAAGACAAGACACTTCAATTAATAAGTCATTAAATACTGTAAAATAAAAACCATAACTACTCCCTCGCATCGAATAAGGTTCCTTGTCTATTTCAATACCGCCGGCTACTAAGCGATTATATGCTTGATCCACTTCACTTGGTGTATCCACTAAAAAACCAATATGAAAAGCTTCCGGATACGTAACTTCCTTATTTCCCTTAAATGCTTTTGGATCACTTAGTACAAGTATAAATCCACTCTCATCACTCATCACTACAAGCGCTTTCCCTTTTTGCTCCAAAAATTGAAAATCAAAAAATGTTTCAAAGATAAGTCTAAATCCGAATCAGGATATGCATCACCTCTTGAGACAGATCCGATCAGCATACATCCATTTACCGTATCCATAGATAAGATTTCAGCTACTATTGTTTGCACTAATTTTTTATGTTGTTCATATGTAATGAATGCAAGTTTTTCTATCATTCCCATCCCCCAGTAATAAAAAAGAGGATACATGTTTGCTTTTACAACATGTATCCTCTGCTTGTATATTACGACTGTTGATAAGCCGATTTAGATGATTTCACATAATAAACCGCATGATCCACATTAATAATATGATCTGGTTTTGGTTTACCACGGCCCGCTCTATGTCCAGCTAAGTGTTCTTCACTTGTTTCCCAGTTTTTCCATGCTTCTTCAGATTCCCAGCGAATCATTACGACAACTTCTTCGTCGCCGCGTCTTACTTTTTTCACGAGAACACTTAAATCGATGAAGCCTTCAAATTTTTCAATAATACCTTCTCCAGTGAAACGTTCTACAACTATATTTGATGTACCTTCTTTTACTGTAAATGTTTTCGTTTCGATAAACATATATCCCACTCCCTCTTTGTAATACGAATACTAGTATACTTCTATTATAATTGATTATGATAATTATTTTCAATTGTAAAGTTTTAATTTTTTGAATTATGCTGATTTCTTTTCTATCGCCTCATCTAAAAATTTGAAATACGGAAGTAACATTCCTATTAAAGAGGTGACACATATAATTGCACCGATGATTACATATAGCGCTCTTACTCCCCACATTTCACTCAATATCCCCCCTACTAACACACCTAACGGCATAGCGGATCGTATGAAAAATAAACGCACTGAAAATATTTGTCCTATCATATTATTAGGCACAGTTTGTTGGCATATTGTTGTGTTATGAACATTAAAAAATGCAATACAAATCCCTGCTATTACTTCAATTATTATTGCAATGATAATACTATGATTGAACCCTAATGAAATGTATGTGAGCCCCCCTATAAACAATCCTCCAAGCATAAGTATACGCCGGCTTTTATATGTTACTTTTCCGACTAATACTGAGCCAATTACGTAGCCAAGTGGAAAACCTGCCATGAAATAGCCGTACTCTGCATATCCCGCTGACAGCTCGTCTTTTATATAAGGAAGATTTGTAACCATCGTTACCCCTACTCCAAACTGCACGAAAGTAAGAAATATACCGAGCCAAACGATGATTGGTTTTGTAAAAAAATATGTAAAACCTTGAAGAAATTGTTCTAGCCACGTTTTTCTTATATCTGTTGTAGTTCTCTTTTCTTTTATATAAAGTAAGAAAGCACCACTAACAAATAGACAAATACATACAAAAGATAATGTAAATTCTGTTCCAATGTAATGAATTACTACTCCACCTAATACTGGCGCAAGAAACATCATAAGGCGAGTCATTCCATCAATGTACGCATTTGCGTCTTGAAGTTGTTCTTGACTTACAATGCTCGGTGTAATCGCCTGACTCGCAGGTGTATAAAGAGGTGTAATAAGTCCCACTACAATTTGAACAACATAAATGTGCCAAACTTCTATACTACCCGAAACTAGCATCATCAAAGGTAATAAGAATACGGACGCTCGTATCCATTGTGAAAAAATCATAATCCACTTCCGGCTCCATTTATCAATAAATGGGCCACTTATTAATTGCAGTATGAGTGATGGGATGAAATATAATAGCCACATACTACTTAAAGCCATTTCCGATCCTGTTAACTCATATACTAGAATTGAATTACATAACGTTCCGAAAGCCCCTCCTAATTCTGAGATTGCACTCCCAATCCACATAAAAAAGAACGAACGATTTTTCAATATATTTTTCAATTTCACACACCAACTTTTCTTTTATATTCCTCCCTTTATGTACATTCTCGTTGCATATTATCTATTTAAAAATGCTTCTAATTCTTTTGCTAACGACTGTACTGCTTTCTTCCTTAATACATACTTTCCGTCATGTATATCAACTAACTTCGCTGCACGTAACAATTTCAAATGATGGTGTACTGTCGATTTACCAAGCTGCAATCTTTCCGTTATTTCCTGTAATGTACGTTCTTTTTCAAACAACATTTTTACAATTCGCAATCTCGCTTCATCCCCAAGAGCCTTATGTTTTTGAACTAAAAAATAATTCGGTTCATACGGATCTTCAGGATGGATACTTTCATTCGCAACTGGGTAATGAAATACTTTCGTATCATCAATATCTGCTTCAATATTCCACGGTCTGTACGTCATTTGCGGAATAAGAAGTACGTGATGAATACTTGGCTCTGGCATATAGTTCACTCCGCCAGTCGCCCACTCTACAAACTCTTCCGGCTTCATCTTTTTATTCATTTCATTTTTTGCTTCATAATCTCGTTTTAATATAGAAAGTACTTCCTCCTCTTTCTTAATTACACTCTCATACCAACCTGTCATAACAGCGATTAAATGAGATTTCAGCACTTGTACATCTACATCACATATAAAGCTAATATAAGTAGAAAAAAACTGATGATCATCTGTTAGTTCCTTTAGTTCGTGTATTGCACATACAACTCCCGTTGCAGCTAAACGTCTTTTCTCTTCATATTTCTCTCCTAAAAACGGTAAACATATAAATTTCAAATCTTCTTCTGAAAGTGAATCAATTTTAAAATTAAACTGCGATAAGTCCTGAAAATCCTCTTCATACAATAACTGAAGCAATGCTTTCCACGTATTATGTTCTTCTACAAACTGTAAGTGTTCTCTCATCTCATTTGTTAATGATTGTCTAATTCCTTCCCATTCACTTTCAGTCTTTTCAAGTGTATCAATTAACCTTTTATGAGTAATTGCTGCAATGCCAAGTGCACATTCGAAAAGTATCGAATATTTCACCTGAACGTTGTATGTTTCCCTCTTTCTACTCGTTATGTGATAGACCTCCATTTTTATCCCCTCCTTGTTTGCTATGTATTAAATTCTATTTTTATCGAATTTTACCTTCTATATTTTTAGAATTTATAAAAATATAAATTAAACCACATTCATTCTAAATTAAGAAGAATAAGAGCTTTTTTATATACAAATAATAAAGCTCAAGGAGTGGTTGACATGTATTTCATATTGAATATGTTAGGGATTTTCGTTGTCATATTAATTGTTTTCTTATGTTCACCTAACAAAAACCATATAAAATGGAGACCAATTGTAATTCTCATCATATTGGAGCTTTTTATTACGTGGTTTATGTTAGGCACGAAGCTCGGCAGTATTATCATTAATAAAATTGCGTCATTTTTCAGTTGGCTACTGGCATGCGCGAACGAAGGTATTCGATTTGCATTTCCTTCCGCTATGGACAGTCCACACATTGATTTCTTCTTTAGTGCATTACTGCCTATCATCTTTGTTATTACTTTTTTCGATATTCTTTCGTATTTCGGAATCTTAACTTGGATTATTGATAAAGTAGGTGCGGTTATTTCAAAGATTTCTCGTTTACCAAAGTTAGAAAGTTTCTTTTCCATTCAAATGATGTTTTTAGGAAACACTGAAGCACTTGCAGTTGTTCGTGATCAATTATCTGTTTTAAAAGAAAATCGTTTGTTGACTTTTGGAATTATGAGTATGAGTAGCGTTAGCGGATCCATTCTTGGCGCTTATTTATCAATGGTACCAGCTACATATATTTTCAGTGCAATCCCTTTAAACTGTATTAATGCATTAATTTTAGCCAATGTATTAAATCCTGTGGAAGTTACGAAAGAAGATGATGTCGTATATACACCTTCAAAGCATGAAAAAAAGGATTTCTTTTCTACTATTTCAAACAGTATGTTAGTTGGAATGAATATGGTTATCGTTATTTTAGCCATGGTAATTGGGTATGTAGCTTTAACAGCATGTTTAAATGGGATTTTAGGCTTTTTTGTAACGGGGTTAACAATTCAAAAAATCTTCTCCATTATCTTTAGTCCTTTTGCATTTTTACTCGGTTTATCCGGCAAAGATGCTATGTATGTAGCTGAATTAATGGGAATAAAAATTACGACGAATGAATTTGTTGCTATGATGGATTTAAAATCAAACTTAAAGTCGCTACAACCGCATACGGTTGCGGTTGCAACAACATTTCTAGCTTCTTTTGCTAACTTTAGTACAGTAGGTATGATTTACGGAACTTACAATTCATTATTTGGCGGGGAAAAATCATCAGTCATCGGTAAAAATGTTTGGAAGCTTCTTGTTAGCGGGATGGCTGTTTCTTTATTAAGCGCTATGCTTGTAGGGCTTTTTGTATGGTAAATGGATATTATACTAACAAAAGACATCTCAATTAAATTGGATGTCTTTTGTTATTCTTAGCTCCGAATTTGTCCATTTCCACGAATTACATATTTTGTGGAAGTTAATGCTGGAAGCCCCATTGGTCCTCTTACGTGTAATTTTTGCGTACTGATACCAATTTCCGCTCCGAATCCAAATTCGGATCCATCTGTAAAACGAGTCGATGCATTATGATAAAGTGCCGCGGCATCTACAGAAGTAAAAAACTTGCTGACGTTTTCCTCGTTTTCAGTAATAATCGCTTCAGAATGCATAGATCCATACGTATTTATATGATGAATCGCTTCTTCAACAGTGGAAACCACTTTCACTGCTAGTGTGAGAGATAAAAACTCTGTTTCCCAGTCTTCTTCTGTCGCAAGTAAGATAGAAGTATCAATCGCCACTGCTTTATTATCACCGCGTAGCTCTACTCCTCTTTCCTTCAAAGAAGAAAACAACTCGCTACCATATTGCTCTGCCCACTTCTCATGAAGAACAATCGTTTCAATCGCATTACATACAGATGGACGCTGTGTTTTTGCATTTATAATAATATTAAATGCCATTTGTTTATCCGCTGTTTCATCAATGAATATATGACAATTTCCCGCACCTGTTTCAAGTACTGGAACAGACGCTTCTCTCACAACAGTATCGATTAATTGTTTGCCACCTCTTGGAATAAGAACATCCAAGTACTCATTCAATGTAAACAGCTGTTTTGCACTATCTCTCGTTGTATCTTCTATGAGCTGTACACTTTCTGAAGGCAAGCTAGTTTGCTTAAGCGCCCGGTGAATAACGCTAACGATGGCTTTGTTAGAATGGATAGCAGAAGAACTACCACGTAGTATTACTGCGTTTCCTGTTTTTAAACAAATTGTAGCAGCATCAACAGTTACATTCGGTCTTGCCTCATAAATCATTCCGACAACACCAAGTGGTACGCGCATCTCCTGAATAGATAGTCCATTTGGTCGTTCCCATGCACTTACACATTCTCCAATAGGATCACGTAATTCAATTAACTGCTTAATACCCTCTGTCATATCAACAATTCGCTGTTCATTCAGCAAAAGGCGATCAAGGAGTGAATCAGAAAATCCTTTCTCCTTACCTTCTTCAATATCCCGTTTGTTTTCTTCTAAAATATAAGCTGTTTCTACTATCAACTGATTAGCAATTGCAGCAAGTGCTTCGTTTTTTTGATTTGTAGATTTTAGTACAAGTTCCCTAACAACCTCTTTTGCTTTTATCCCCTTTGCCAACACTTCATTCATTTTTATTTCCTCCTTTTTAAAGTGAAACCCAATAATCCCTATGGATGACTTCATAACTATGTCTCTCGCCTCTTACTTGAATATCTTGGCTTTGCATACCTTTTACATCTCTTAGTTCCTCTGCACTATATGTGCATTGTCCTTTTCCTATTACGCGCCCTTGTTGCGTTACAACCTCTACAACTTCACCCACTTGGAAAAATCCTGATACATTCGTAACACCAGCTGGAAGTAAACTCTTACCATGCTGAATGATGGCAGTAGCTGCCCCAGCATCTACTTCAATTTGTCCGCTAACAAGCGAATGCAAGGCAATCCATTGCTTGTTCATCTTCATTTCTTTTTGAGGAGCATTACCGACATACGTTCCATCACCCTTACCCTTCAAAACATCTACAAACTTTTCCTGTCCACGTCCCGTTCCGATAAATACACTCACACCAAGAGAGAGTGCTGTCTTTGCAGCATCGATTTTTGATTTCATACCGCCAGTCCCAAGTTTTGAGCCAGCATCTCCTGCAAGAGAAGAAATTTCTTCCGTAACTTCAGGAAGAAAATAATATTTTTTTGCATCCGCATTTTTCTGAGGATTTTTGTCATATAACCCGTTCACATCTGTAAAGATCATAAGCATATCCGCCGAAACAAGCCCGCTTACTAAAGCTGACAGCATATCATTATCACCGAACGTCAGCTCCTCTAAAGAGATGGAATCATTTTCATTAATAATTGGAAGAGCGGAACGGTTTAATAATTCTCCTAACGTAGCGTAAGCATTACTATACTGTTCTTTTCTAGAAAAATCACTTCTCGTCAACAAAAGTTGCGCAGTAACGATGCCATATTTACGGAATTCCTCCGTGTACGCCTGCATTAACAAACTTTGTCCGACAGCTGCTGCAGCCTGTTTCCCTTTAATCGTTACAGGTCTGCTAGGATATCCTAGCGCTGAAAAACCTGCAGCGACGGCTCCAGATGTAATTAACACAACCTCGTGCCCATCAGCTTTCAACCGAGCCAATGCGGCAACGTGATCTGAAAGCTGTTCTGTAGAGATGCCTCCATGACTATCTGCCAAGGAACTACTTCCAATCTTTACAACAATTCGTTGTTTTTTCACTTTTTTATCCCCCAAGTCTAAAATCAAAGTTTTTATAATTTACACTTCATTCACTTTGCAACTATATCTATTCTCATCAATGCTGCACTGAATTATTTAAGAGCAAAATAAAAATGACCGCTTCGCCCTTAATAAAATAAAAAGGACGAAACGGTCATTGTTCCGCGGTACCACCTTAATTGATATACATAGATATCCACTTGGTGCCTATAACGCAGGCGAACGCCTAAACTTTCATTTAAGACTCAGGGATAGGTTCGATACATTCTATACGAGGAATCTTTCAGCCGGTGAATTCCACTCTCTTTCGCAAGAAGACATATGTACTAATTCCCTTCAACGATTTTCGATCTAATTTTTTTATATTATGCGATATAGTTCGATTCGGTGTCAAGAGGTATCTTAAAAAATAAATAGAGCCACAAGTTACTTGTATGAAATTATTGCCCTACTGAATGAAAATACAAATTGATATAAGTTTAACTCATATTCATAAACATAAAACCTTACATTATAGTGTATATATTTACATAATGTCGAATATAATTAATTTTTATCTTTTAGTGTTGCAAAAAGGAATATATTCTCTTAGAATGTTTCTTTATATTGCACAGGGATGTTATTCTTATTCTAAGATAATAATATCAAACCGATATAATTGATTATAAAAGGAGCAAGATTGAGTTATTATGGATAAACAAATTGGATTCATCGGTTGCGGAAATATGGGAATGGCTATGATTGGCGGAATGATAAACAAAAAGATAGTGTCTTCAAATCATATTATTTGTTCAGATTTAAACACTGCTAATTTAAAAAATGCTAGTGAAAAATATGGGCTAACTACAACTACCGACAACAATAAAGTAGCTAAAAATGCTGATATTTTAATTTTATCAATCAAACCAGACCTATACGCATCAATAATTAATGAAATAAAAGAAGTAATCAAAAACGATGCTATCATCGTTACGATCGCTGCTGGGAAAAGTATTGAAAGTACTGAAAATGCCTTTAATAAAAAATTAAAGGTTGTAAGAGTAATGCCTAATACTCCTGCTCTTGTTGGAGAAGGAATGTCTGCATTATGCCCTAATGAAATGGTGACAGAAAAAGATTTAGAAGATGTACTAAACATTTTCAATAGTTTTGGTCAAACAGAGATCGTAAGTGAAAAATTAATGGATGTTGTCACATCCGTAAGTGGTTCTTCACCAGCTTATGTATATATGATTATAGAAGCGATGGCAGATGCTGCTGTACTAGATGGTATGCCAAGAAATCAAGCATATAAATTCGCTGCTCAAGCTGTGTTAGGCTCTGCAAAAATGGTACTAGAAACAGGAATACATCCAGGTGAATTGAAAGATATGGTTTGTTCTCCTGGTGGAACGACAATAGAAGCTGTAGCAACATTAGAGGAAAAAGGATTACGAACAGCGATTATTTCAGCTATGCAACGTTGTACGCAAAAGTCTGTTGAACTATCTGGTCAAACTAAAAAATAAAACTATAAAAGAGATTACGTTAGCTATGAATTCACATAATTTTAATTAAAAATCCACTACATGATAAACGGCCAAACTCATATAAAATTGAGCTTGGCCGTTCCACTTTTTAATTATATTAAAATAATTTAATTCGAATCTTCTTTAAAGGTTCTGTTTTATCCCTTACCTATTCCCTACTGTGATTGTGTAATTTTATTAGAAACTAATATTTTTTCAATGCATTTCGGTAACATATCTAATAGTGTTTCAAATGCGTAGTTTACATCTAGACGTTCTGTCCATTGATGTGCATCTTTTCCTACCGGCCCCATATTTAATACTGGAACATCAAACTCTTCTAATTCCTGAAGCGGAATTGAATAACCTTTATCCCATAATGGCATATTGTCTACAAGCGAACTCATTGAATCCAGTGGATACTGCAAGCCTACATAGCTTAAATCTGAAATCCCCCCAAAATAATTTTGGTTTTCAAATGTAATTTTATGATTGTAGTGTGCATACTTTTCCATTTCTACAACTACCTCTTTTATTAAAGGATTGTTGCGCGAACTCACAGCTGGATAGTACGGCGGAGCGAAGAAAAGTACAATCATCGGTGCCTTTTCTTTACATAAAATCGCTAATTTATCTACTAAATCAATCGTTACCGCACGATCATCTTTATCTTCTCTATTTTTTATAATATTAGATTGAATATGATTTATTTTTTCTTGTCCATGTTGCTCAATTGCATATGTGATAAGCTCTTCATAAGTTAATACATTTACTTTGAGATTAGGTGGTATAAATGGATTATATTTAGAAAAACGATATGCATGTTTTTCATACGACTCTTCTATTTTCTCTGCTACTTTCGTTACTTTTTGACGTAACAATGAAACTACATCTGTCATTGATTTTTCTAATAAAAACAAATTAAATAATGTAACTGCACGATGCGGAATTTGTACAGAATAATCCTCCTTTAAGTCCCTTTGAAGTAAGTTAGTTGGCGGAGGACTCGCTTCCCCTTCTACAATATCACAAAGGTCTGTGTTTAACTCTAATTCTGCTGTTATTAATGAAGCCATATAACTCCCATTTAAGCCTGCAAAAGGTTCACCTACATGTGTCTCTTTTCCATAGCAAAGAAAACCAGGTAACACTTTACCAATAGAGCCAGTGTAAATATACTTATTTTGGTCACCAGGATGTCTTGAAAACATAGGCTCTGAGTTTAAGACCGTTTTATAATCTAAGTTATGCTCTCTAGCTAAATCTAACAGTCTTGGAACAGCGGCCCTCATCCCTACAGAATTCACTTCTTCATCTGGTACAGCCAATAAAAGAACATTCCCATCGAATCTTCCTTCACATGCTTGTTCAATCATTGCCATTTGTAATGCTAGACCGCATTTCATATCCATTGTTCCTCTACCAAACAGCCATTCCCCATGTTCTATATCTTCACGTACATGGTCTGGAAGTTCATCTTTATGAGAATAAAACATAGATGTTAACTTTTTAGGATTAAATGCATCTTCTTTCCACACTCCGTAATCTTGTACATCTACAACATCAAAGTGACTTACTAGAATTACAGTATTTTTTATACTATCGCTTTTCTTTACTAGTGCTGTAACAAAATATCGTCCGTCCCCTGTCGGATTTTTTTGTAAATGATGCGGGTTTTCTTTGAAGTACTGTAAATCAGATAACTGTTCCACAACAAAGTCTGGCAATATTACTTCAGCTTCTGAACCGGTAATACTAGGAATTTCAACAAGACCGCTTAATAATTGAATCAATTGTTCTTTTGATTGCCACTTTGACATATAAATCCCCCTATTTTTCCACATTATGAAAACTAATTCCAGTATATGAATAAAAAAATGACGACAGCTATCAAAATTATAGTTCTGATGTACTGCCGATTTTTATTGATATTTCATGAGCCGCTTGTTTTACCTTGCTAATAAGAAAAGATAGTCGATCATCATTAATACGATGACTAATTAACCCAACACTTAATGCTCCTACTACTTTATGATTAAATCCGATAATAGGTGCAGCTACTGAAGCTGTCCCTTCTGTTTTTTCACCATAACTGACAGCATATCCTTCATTTTTTATTTGCTTTATTTGATTAAGAAGAATTTGCTTTTGTTCTGGTAATGAAGAAAGTAAATTTTCTACAATATGTTCCATTTCATTCGTTTTCATATTGGCAAGCATCGTTTTATTTGCGGCACCAATTGAAAGTGGAATTTGTTCCCCTAGATTATCGATAACTCGAATTTTTAAAGGACTATCAATTCTTTCAATGATAATAGAATGTGTTCCGTTTGGAATATTTAAATAGACACTTTCCTCCACTTCAGCAGCTAAACGTTTCATCACTTCTCTTGCAACAGATCTGTAGTCTACCTTCTCCAATTGACGTAACCCTATTTCCATCCACATTGGTCCAATTTTGTACTGTTTTGTCTCTGAAATTTGTGTAACTAACCCATGCTCCATTAAAGAGTTAAGTAATCTATGTACTGTACTAACCGGGAGATGTGTTCCATCAGCTATATCAGAAATAGCCCAATACTCTTTTTCATTTGTAGAATTCAATAATTTAATAATACTTATCGCTCGATCAATGGACTGTACCATAACTCGCCTCAACTTTACTCGTAATATGTTAGTATGCTTAATTAACTATCAATTTAGCAAACATTCGAAATGAAATCAATCTATTTATTTAATTTTCTAACAATAAAAACATATCACTAACAAAGAATTGAAAACGCAAACAAAAAAATATTGACTTTTCTTTTCAATTATCTGAAAATTATAACAAGATTTCACATCACGGAATACATTCCATAATACGGAAAAACATCAAACTTTATTCTATCAACTATGAAAGTGAGGAAAACAATGGCGCAAGTAAGCAATACAAACAATGAATTAAAACGGACGATGAAAAGTAGACACTTATTCATGATTGCACTCGGTGGTGTGATTGGAACGGGGTTATTTAACGGATCTGGCTTTATTATAAGTCAAGCTGGACCTGGCGGATCCGTACTTGCCTTTATGGCCGGTGGATTATTAATGTATTTCGTTATGCTATGTCTTGGTGAACTTGCTGTAGCCATGCCTGTTTCAGGTTCTTTCCAAGAATATGCCACTAAGTTCATCAATCCTGCAACTGGCTTTACAATCGGATGGTTGTATTGGTTAAGCTGGGCGAATACGACCGGTCTTGAATTTACAACTGCCGGCATTACAATGCAGCGCTGGTTTCCTGATATTCCTGTTTGGGTTTGGTGTTTAATATTTGGCGTTACAATCTTCACTATTAACGCATTATCTGCTCGTAGTTATGCAGAAACAGAATTTTGGTTTTCAAGTATAAAAGTATCTGCCATTATCGCTTTCATTATTCTTGGCGGCGCCGCTATGTTCGGTTTTATTGATTTAAAAGGTGACGAACCCGCTCCGCTATTATCAAATTTCGTAAATCACGGTGGTTTATTCCCAAATGGACTTGCAGCTATTCTTTTAACAATGGTTACAGTCAACTATTCCTTCCAAGGTACAGAACTTGTTGGAATCGCAGCAGGTGAAAGTGAAGATCCAGCAAAAACTTTACCTCGTTCTATTAGAAATATTATATGGCGAACAATGTTTTTCTTCGTCTTAGCAATTTTTGTTCTTGTTGCTTTAATTCCTTGGGAAGAAGCTGGTTTAACAAAGAGCCCATTCGTTGCTGTTTTTGATAATATCGGTATTCCATATGCAGCTGATATTATGAACTTTGTTATTCTTACAGCTGTTCTTTCTGTCGCAAACTCTGGGCTGTACGCCGCAACTCGTATGCTTTGGTCACTATCAAAAAATGAAATGGCTCCAGCATTTTTAAAGAAATTGTCATCACGTGGGATTCCTCTCAACGCTTTAATCATGACGATAGCTATTTCTGCTTTTTCTCTTTTGACAAGCGTAGTAGCTGCTGAAACTGTTTACTTATGGCTCATTTCAATTTCCGGAGTTATTACCATTATTGTTTGGATGTCAATTTGTGTTTCTCAATTCTTTTTCCGCAAACATTATTTAGCAAACGGTGGAAAATTAGAAGACTTAAAATTTAAAACTCCACTTTATCCACTCGTACCAATTCTTGGTTTTGGATTGTATGGCATTATATTAATCAGTCTTATTTTTATCCCAGAACAACGACTTGGAATCTATTGCACTGTACCATTTATCATCTTTTGCTACACTTACTATCACTTTAAAGTTAAGAAAAGAAATTCTACTAACACTCATAGTGAAACTAAAATTAGCGAGACTTCGTAATATTTGACGATACATAAAAGACCACACATGGCGTTTCACTTCATGTGTGGTCTTTTATCGTTCCTTCTCTCATTTCCCCCTACTATTGAAAGAATTATTTATAACACTTTAAGTTCTGGATTGCTCAGGTGAACTTTGGGTTGAAAAATGAGCATTTCTATACCTTTCCCGAAATTTCAAGTTCTGCTAATGATGTTGTAGAAAGTGTTAATGTAGTAAATACTATAATACTAACAATTACTATTTTTACTATTCATAAGTTGATGATTCTGCTTACTATTACTGTTTTGTTTTGATATATTTAATATATATTTAAAGACAGACAGGAGTTAGATACGATGATAAAAGGTTTTGGAGGAATATTTTGGAGAACTAAGAATCTTGAAGTTATAAAAAAATGGTACAGTGAAGTGTTGAAACTTGATATAGAAGATTGGAATGGAACTGTGATTATACCCCAGTTAGGAAATGAGACCATCTTTTCTTTCTTTACAGAGAATGACAATTATTTTCCAAAAGAACAACAAGTGATGTTAAATTTCGAAGTACATAATCTAAACGAGACTATAAAGCATCTTGAGAATATTGGTGTACCTCTTGAGAAGAAAGAAGAAATCAGTGAATTTGGACAGTTTATTTGGATTAAGGATCCTGAAGGTCGATTGATCGAACTTTGGGAGAAATAGTGGATTCTACTTATTTACTATTAAGTTAACAGCTGCGTTAATACATCAAGGTAAATAAAAAAGTCGATTCCTTTAACTCCACAGGAAATCGATTTTTTTTGGAGTTAAACTTCTTAGCTTTGTAAATCCTCATTTTTCAAATTCTACCCTATGGCCACCAACTTAAAAACATAAAAAAACGCTATTCTTACGAAAAGAATAGCGTTTTTCATTATTTAAATATGATTTCATCTGAATTTAATAGATATATCCCCTCTCCTACAAAAGTAGTAGAGTGTTCATTTAAACACTTACTACCTCAGTGGGATTTATCACATTCCAATTTCAATATAATAGTAAATAGGTATATCGGATATAGATGTACATTACTAGGCTTATACATATTTCAACTTTAGAATTACATTCACTATTTAATTGGTAGTTACCAATAAAGAAAGGAATGATCATAATAATACAGAACATATACGAAACTCATTTACATGTAAGAAATTTAGAAAACGCAATAAATTTCTATCAAAACAAGCTAGGATTAACGTTAGCAAGAAAATTCTCCAAAAGAAGAGTGGCTTTCTTTTGGATCGGAGAAAATAAACAACAAATGCTTGGACTATGGGAAGTACATAACATTGAAGACTTTGAGCCGAGACATTTTGCTTTTGGTGTAAATTTAGAGTTTTTAATGACTTCTAAAGCGTGGTTAGAGGAACGTGGAATAGCAGTGATAGGAAGTCAAGGAAAAGGAAGTCAAGGAAAAGGAAATCAAAAGCCAATTGTCCAAAGGTGGATGCCTGCTGCAAGTGTATACTTTCTAGATTGTGATGGAAATAAATTAGAATTCATTTCTATGTTACATGAGAATCCAGATGAATTAGAATATGCGTCCTATTTAAGTGTATGGAATGAGGAACACCAAGAAAAATGAATGGAATTTCCGTTCAAGTCTTTTCTTATTTTTGGATATAATGTTGTACGATTCCCCTTTTGCTATTAATTTTCTTCGGATTTATGAACAGTTATCGTAATGGAAAATTCATGATAACTCCATTTGTTAACATAATGTATTTATTGTCATCTTATATTTGTACTTACGTACGAGCAATTCCTAATCTGCTTCAATTACAATTTGAATTATGTAAATTTTCTTCTTATCTGGCATCTACTCTTTAAACACAAACTCCCCTTAAATCGAAAATGATTAAGGGGAGTATTATATACGATGCAATTATAGTTCAGATTTCACTCGAACAGAAACATTATTTTTAATTATATTTTTGACATCTTTAAAGCTAACAAAATTGTTACTTTTCTCATCCCAAAGACGGAAACGTAGTGATTGTAAGCTTGTAGCAAGCGTAATCGTTGGTACATTTTTTAAAGGAAGCGTATTGTTGTGTGCCTCTTCTAGTTTATAGTTAGGTACTCTTGGACTTAAATGGTGAACATGATGGAATCCAATATTACCCGTTAGAAATTGCAAAATTTTTGGAAGTTTATAAAAAGAACTTCCCTCCACTGCCGCTTTCACATATTCCCACTCTTTATCTTCTTCAAAATACGAATCCTCGAATGTGTGCTGTACGTAAAACAACCAAATACCTATTGAACCTGCTATTAAAAATATAGAACCATGTACTAAAAGAAACGATTGCCATCCAATTGCCCAGCAAAGCATTCCTATAATAGCAACGATTAAAATATTTGTTAAATAAGTGTTCATACGTTCTTTTTTTCTAGCACCTTTTCGGTTAAATCTATTTTTAAGCAGGAAAACATAAATTGGGCCTAACCCAAACATAACGAATGGATTGCGATATAAACGATATGCTAAACGGAGTCTAAATGGTGCTGCTACATATTCATCTACTGTAAGCGTCCAAATATCCCCTGTACCCCTCTTATCCAAATTACCACTCGTAGCGTGGTGAATAGAATGCTCATGCCCCCACTGATCAAATGGGAATAATGTTAAAACACCCATACACGTTCCAACTATTCTATTTGCACGTCGACTTTTAAAGAATGAATAATGGGTACAATCATGAAAAATAATGAAAATCCTTGTCATAAATCCAGCGGCTAACAGTGCTGGAACTAATGTTAACCAATAAGAAACTGACAAACTTTTATAAGCAAGGTACCATAAAATAATAAATGGCACGATTGTGTTGATCAGTTGCCAAACACTTTTTTTAATCGTTGATTTTTCAAAAGGAGCAACTTGTTTTTTTAAATTTTTAGTATTTTCTAAGGTCATTGTTCTAATTCCTTTCCTTTTTGTTGCTAATTCATATTATAGCACACTATTAGTATCAGGTGTTAAAAGTAGCTATAATAAATATTTTATACTATGAAAATCTCTTTTTTCTTACTCATTACTTACAAATTTCTTACGTCCAAAATAGCTTCTATAATTGGACAGACGGAGCATTTTATGTATCAAAAAAACTTCATATTTTTCCAATAAGTACATAAAAAACAGCGAGTTTTTTCACAAGAAGAAAAAAGCTGCAATCAGTCAGTTTCACCGACTTATCGCAGCTTCTCTTCTTTTTACCTTATTTTATCGATGAAGCCAAACTGCACCTGCAGACTTGTCTTCAGCTTGGCCTACTACTTCAAACTTCAGTCCTAGCTTCGGTAACTTACGTCCTGCATCAGGAATAACGCTGTTGATGTATTGCTTAGAATCATCAAATTTTGCCACTCCTGGTAATCCTTTATAATCAAAGATACCGCGTGTTGGTGAATTTACTTTCCATGCTGGTGTTTGATCAAATGAGAATGCCGCATCGGCAATTTGATAACGCGTACTGCTCTTCACAGTAGGTTGTCCGTTTAATGTCCCTACAATTGCCTCTGGATGAGAATCTACTACTCCTAAGAACCCTTCACCTGGATGAACGCCTACCCAGTTATCTGTAAAGCTTTGATCCGCATACCATACAACCATTCCTGTATTAAATACTGGGCCACGTGCATGTTGTAACGCAGTGTCAGAACCAGCGTAATTTCTCCACTCTACATAGTAATTATGTTTTTTCTGTTCAAATCCGTTAGACACAGTAAAGCCTTTTAACGTCATTGCTGGCTGACCTTCTGCATCATCAGAGAAAACAACTTTTCCATCTACAGTTAAGGCTGCATTATCTAACGCAAATCCTTTATAAGCTACTGCAATATCTGTTAAGTACTCAAATTGCAGTTTTACTTTTTTCCCTTTGAATTGGCTTAAATCGTATGATTTATCAACCCATTTACCATCAGTTGTATCCGCGCCGCCTTTTACATCTTTTTCGCCCATTCTATCAATGCGTGTCTTCGTTCCATCTTCTGCAATCGCATATACGTCAAGGAAATCATACTTCGCTTCAAGTTCGTAAAATGCCTTATAATCGAACTTAGCATCCTTTGCATTTGTTAAGTCAAATACTGGTGTCTCAAGTGTTGTATGAATGTCATTTCCTTTTGTACTGTAATAGAACTTCTTACCAAACGCCGATTCGATATTTTTTATATCTTTGTCCGGCAAGTTAACACGAACAATTCCAGGTCGTTTAGATTTTGTAGTACTTTGATCTACATATGTTGCAACACCGATTCCTTTGCTAAGTTTGTCATAATCTACTTCAAGAATATTCGCCCAGTTCCCCTTCATATTCTTTTGGAAAAACTCTTTATTTTGTGGCGAGAAACTCGTTGGCTCTGTTCCTGCAATTTTTCCAGCCCAGCTACCACCACTCATAATAGACCATGACTCAACAGGTTCACCTTGTCCTGAGTACTTTGTATCATATTCATCTGGTAAGCCTAAATCATGGCCATACTCATGTGCAAACACACCAACTGCTCCGTCTTCAGGCTCGATTGTATAATCATATGCAGCCATCTTTCCGCCCCAGTTCGAAACAGAAGATTTCGTGCCATCAATTGCATATGGTTTTGAACCTAGTTTTGAACGATGTGACCAAATCGCATCATCTTTCAATTTACCGCCGCCAGCTTCTTGACCAACGCCAGCATGTACAACCATTAAATGATCAATAATGCCATCTGGCTCATTTTTATTTCCATCACCATCTTGATCGTATTGATCAAATTGGTCATAGTCTGCTAAATTGATTCCTTTTGCTACCGCTGCTTTTAATGCTTCTTTCACAAAATCTTTTGGTCCTAAAGGCCCCTTGTTATCATGCCCAGTACCCGCATCAGCACCATAATCTGATGCTTTTCCTGGAACAGTAAGCCACTCTGTTACAGTCCCATCAACTGTATAGCTACCACCAGATTGTTCTTCATAATATTGCTTAAATGTGTTAATCTTCGATCCATCAAATAAAGTGAATGGTTCATCACCAAATAACATTTTTTGATAATGTTCACGATTAAAGTCCTTAGAATACATGTATCCTGGCTCTTGATCAATATTGTTATGCTTAAAATCGCTAAATTCTACAAGTAAAACAAGTACTTTATCTTTTCGAACAGCTCCATTGTATTCTTCTTGCTTCGCTGATGTAGTAGGTACTTTTCCATTTAATTTCCCTGGATTCAATGCTGCACCTTGTCCAGCTACTGGGCCTACTTCAGGCTGCTGTGCCTGTTCATTTTCCTTCATTTTTGTATCTTTTACTTTTTTCATAAAATCAGAAGCTTCTTGTGTAAGACTATCTCCTGTTAAGATTTCTTTCCCAGGGTTTTCTCCTTTCTTTTTCTCAACATATTTTTCGACAGCCTTTGACGTCTCAGCTTGTGATGCAGATTGATCAATTACCCCCCGTTGTTTTAGCGCTTCTGCCAAACGCTCCTCCGGTATTAAGTGCTCATCTATTGGTAGAGATGATGTTGGTGTCTCAGCATAAGCTGCGTGACCTCCAAAAGCAAACGTACTACTTAGTACTGCTGCTGTTGTTAATACCGCTAATGGTTTTAATTTCTTTTTCTTTTTCAATGTATTTCCTCCCCAGTGTCTGCAAATTATCGTTTTTTGCCGATAACAACATAATATTCGTTATAATACGAATATTCAATCTTTTTCAACAAATAAAATGTTGAGAAATATTTTTTTATGCAGGGTGAAATACATAAGATATAAAAACAAACAGACTCTCCTATAAATAACAGTGAACTTTTATATGTTCTTAGTTACAATTAAAATCCAGTAAATCTGGGATTCATACTTTTTTAATAAAAATAAGAATTAAATATTTTCTATACTATTTAATCTATGGATTACCATATTACTCACTATTCTCATTATTACAAGCTAATAGTGGTTCGTACATCATTATAGCGTGATTCTCTGTTACATATTGATCTTCTATTAACTGTTTCTGTTGATTATATACTTTACGTTGAATCACATTATGTCGTATATAACCGCCCCAGTATGCAGGTTGAATTGAATGTTCTTTCTCATACACTTCATATTGATAAAGTTGCGGATAGACTGTTCTCCATTCACCAACTAAATATTCATCTGTCATATAAAGATGAAGTTGATACGGTTGGTCCGTTTCATTTTTAATTTGTAAATCCAAATAGTTATAGGAACAAGTTGCTCCACTCCCAAACGGTTGAGTTCGCCTAGAATCAGGAAAGACATCAAAGCTATGACGATATCGTTCTGTTACTGTCAGTGGTGTATGTAAAGTCATCCAATATATTAAATTCGAAAGCTGACAAAGACCTCCTCCAATACCTGTTTGAAAAGATCCGTAGTGTAATACCATACCTTCTACATACCCTTTTTTCCTCGTAGGCTTACCTATTAAACGCCAGTAAGAAAATGTTTCTCCTGGTCTAATGACGATACCATTTAGTTTTTTAACAGCAATTTTCAAATTAACAACCTTATTCTGTTGATACCACATATCTACATCTTTGAGCTTACGGAGTAATATCGTTCGGTGCTGAATTGCTGTACAAGGTAGCTTTTCTTGTTGGAACCTTTTTGCATATGTTTTTCCGTCTGATAACCACTGAATATACCTCTTTGTAGAGTAATACCACGTCCCTAGCATAATTCGATACTTAGAACGCTGTTTAGGACGTAAGTGCACTATATTCATTTTATTCCCTCTCTCTTTCTTCAAATAAATTCTAATATATCTCTAATTCAATAAACTACAGTTTTCTTAGCGGCATAATAATTTTTGTAAATAAAAAACGCAAAAAAATAATAAATTTACTCTAGTGGAGATTTTATTTTGAGGATTGCTTTCTAATTATATGAAACTGCGCTACAATACGATAAATTGAAATAAACACATTATAAATATAACGGATAACCTTAAATAAAAAATAATGAAAATTAAAGAAATTCTAAAGTATTAATATATTTTTCGTAAATATTAATTGATAATACATTAGACTTTACTATATGTATAAATTCTCTATTCTACAAAACGAAATTTTTTAATGTAAGAAAAGAATATAATTCCCCTTTAACATTTATACAAGTCTCCTCTGAAAAACTTTACAAAACAATCCGAGCCCTTATATTTAGAATGAACACAAAAAATTGCCACCAGTTAGCTTAACTGGTTGGCAATTTTTTAACGAGAATGCTTTACAAATAGTTGAATTGCTTCTTGTGGTACATAGCACTTTCCATTACTCTCTACAATAATACTTCCTAATTCATACCCTTTACCATTGATACGAATTATATTTTTGTTACCAAATAGTTGTGCTTCTACTTTATTATGTTTTACCACAAGTAACGGGTTTACTCCTTCGGTTTTGTCGGCTGTTACAGTTGCACCGATTTTCTTAAAGGCTTGCTCACTCTCTAAAAATATTTTATTCGTTACTTCTTCTAAGTTAAAGCCCATCGCTTTGGCCATCGTCTTCGCAATGTCTGTATTCTGGATTAAGCCTTCTGGTTTTTGAGGTCCATAAGAATATAAGAATACATCCTCACCTGTATGTCCTCCTGTCGTAAAGCCGATATTTGCACGATTAGCCAATAATGTAGTAAGGATTCGTCCTACATCCATTTTCTTTTTTTCCGCTTTTAATTTTTCTTTTTCATCATGAGTTAGATTATCCAAACCGTATAGTTTAGCTACATCTTCTACATTTGATAAATCAGATTTCAGTTTATTTATAGTTCCTTCAAGTGTCATTTTCGCCTTTTTCAATGGATCAATGTATGCAGAAACCGGTGTAGTATTGTATCCTTTTGTCGTATTCCTATTCCCTATAGAGATGCCGCTGTTACCATGATCAGTTAAAGCGATAAGCATCGTATCCCCATCTTTCTTCGCAAATTGTAACGCCTTTGCTACCGCTTCATCAAATGCCAATACATCGCTAATAATCCCAATCGGATCATTAGCATGAGCTGCCCAATCTGGCTTACTACCTTCTACGAATAAAAAGAAGCCATCTTTATCTTTTGATAATGTTTGAATTGCTTTTTCTGTCATTTGAGAAAGTGTTGGTTGTTCTGGATTTGTTGCTATACGATCCATATCAAACGCAAGAGCATGATGTGAGAAAGAGCCCCAAATTTTATTAGATTTGGAGTTCAATAACGCATCTTTCGTTTCAACAAAATCGTATCCTTTGTCTTGAATCACCTTTACTAAATTTTCACCATCTTTTCGGATTCCATTACTTTTTATAGGTAGAAGCGCCGCTTTTCCCCCGCCTAATACGACATCTATATTTTGATATACTTGCTGCTTCGCAATTACGTTAAATTGCTTGCGATTGACATGGTGAGCTGAGAATCCCGCCGGAGTAGCATGCTGAATTTCAGATGTAGCAACAATTCCCGTTGCACGACCAGTACGTTTTGCACCTTCTAATACGTTTGCGACCGGCCGTAACTTGTCCTCTTCTTTTATTGGCTTTAAGCTAGGTGAATTTACAATAGAAGGTAGTACACCTACATATCCTGAATTTGATTTATTTCCAGTTGCTAATGCTGTTGCTGCTGGCGCTGAGTCTGTAATAGCTGATTCCGCCGAAAACGTACGAACACCTCCTGTTACAATTTGATCTAACGTAAGCGGTGCCCCTTTATACCAGCGAGCCAATGTTGTCGCCGTTGAACTCGTTCCGTCCATAACCATCATAATTATATTTTTAGGCTGGTGTTCTATTTTTTTCATCTTAGCTTTGGCCGCATGATAATTCACCATACTTTCCGTACTTAATACGCTTACTATTATAGCTCCCACTAATAGTAATTTTTTCATCTTCACACCATAATTCAACATGATTGTTCCTCCATAAACTTTGCATTCATTTAAATACAACTTATTTCCTTTTCCATTCCAAAACCTACATATGTTTTATTAGTTCCCAATTCTCATAAAGCTAACAATAGTTACCTTCTCTTTCTTTAATTAAATATCGGTATGTTTCATCTATCTTATAAAAAAGATTTAGCATTCTTTTCATTAATTACTTGTTTAACAATAAATCCTCGATTAAAAGAAATAAAAATTTATTGTTAAACAATAAATTTCATGTTAAATTAATAAGATATTAAATAAATGAGGTGCTTTTTATGAAACAAGGATCCACACTCTTTTTAAAGACCGTTGTGATTCTGATCGGAATCCCTGTTCTTGCTATATGCATTTTTTTTGTCCCTAAAATAGGAAATTTCGCCGCAGAATTATATCCAGATATTGCATATATTAAATATCTTGTATTTATCAATTTATACGCAACAGCAATACCTTATTACTTCGCACTGTACCAAACATTTAAGCTTTTAAACTATATTGATAAAAACAACGCATTTTCAGAGTTATCTGTTAAAGCTTTAAAAAATATTAAGTACAGCGCATTGGCAATTAGTGTATTATATGTATTAGGTATGCCACTTTTCTATCTTGTGGCAGAGAGAGATGACGCCCCTGGCATTATTATTATCGGAATGATTATGATTTTTGCTTCAATGGTAATCGCGGTCTTTGCTGCCGTTCTCCAAAGACTATTAAAAGATGCTATAGATATAAAATCAGAAAATGATTTAACGGTCTGAGGTGAATAATATGGCAATTATCATTAATATTGATGTAATGTTAGCGAAAAGAAAAATGAGTGTAACAGAGCTTTCGGAGAAGGTTGGAATTACAATGGCTAATCTTTCTATCTTGAAAAATGGAAAAGCAAAAGCAGTTCGGTTTTCAACTTTAGAAGCAATATGTAAAGCATTAGAATGCCAACCGGGTGATATTTTAGAATATCAACCTGAAGAAACCGAATAAAAAGAGTCCTTCATACGAGAAGGACTCTTTTTATTACACATTACGGCGCAAAACTAATTTGACCAGTAAACAATAGGATAATTGCTATGATCCAAAATATAAAAAATGATGAGGACAGTATTAATGAAAGAATAGCAAGTCCCTTCTTCTCTGTTCTTTTCGTCATTGTGATTATTGAAAGCATGATACCTACACCTGTCAGGGCAATTGTAATATAATCTCCAACTATATTACCTGCATTCGCTATCCTTGTTGGCGTTATAAACACGAATAGAAAACACAAAATACCGATGAGTAAAGATATATAGCTTATTATACTGTACTTCTTTTTAGGAACTATTTCTGTTTTCATACTAACCCCACCCCTTCTATATAGCTATGAGTTCATATTAACACGAATAACCATAATTTGGTTAAAACATAAAAAAGATAAAGTGGACGCTATCACTTTATCCTTCGGTTTATTTCTATCTAACAATTAACCTGGCTACTTCTTTAATAAAGATGGACGGACATTCTTTAACTCCTAGCAATTTTTATATACAGAAAATAAAATGAAATAGTTCTAAAAAATAAAGACTGTACCTTTAAAATGAAATATACAGTCTTAAATACTAACTTATTTTATAAAGAAAACTCTCTATTTATCACTACCTTAAAAAACTCCGAGTAATGTGATAAAGAATAATCCGCTACATCACAATTACCTTGAAACATACATGTTGAAATACCTAATTCTTTTGCAGGTAATAAATCTAATTCTCTATCTCCAATAGCTAAATCAATATTGTATTTTTTATGCAGATGATTATAAGCCAAAGAGTTCGGCTTTCGAGGAAAGCCATCGTCAATTGTAACCATATCTACGAAGTATTTTTCCCAGCCGTAATATTTTAAAATGGCCATAACCCCTTTCCTATGTTTATGGGTCATAATCACATTTTTATTTGCAAATTTCAAAACCTCTTCGACACCCGCAAAAGGTTCCATATCTTTTGGAGTAAATTTCCCCTTCAAAACTTTAATTTTTTCTTCCTGCTCGCATGAAATATTATAATATTGAATTGCATGAGAGTATGATATTTTTAAGTTTTTGTATATTTCTTGTTTTTCTACTGAATCACCTAATATTTCAGAAAGCATCATTGTATATGCAGGATACGTATCAAATAACGTCCCATCAAAATCCCATAAAATATTCATTCTATTCACCTTCTATTTTCAAATCATTCAATGACTAAATCCGCCCTATCCTTCGGCAATTCCATTTCTAAGTAATAATCCTCTGCTTTCCAATACCTATTTTCAAACTTTGAAAGGTTTTTCTGCGTTTTTTCACTCTCACGTAGAAACCTTGTCTCTCTTGGACAGTCCAAATAGACCATATAATGAAAGAAATCTCTCCATTCTTTTCGCTGTAGAAAGACTCCTTCAATAACAATTACGCCTACAATAGGAATCTGTACTTTTTTCATTTCACATGAGTCTGTTTCCTCTTGATAAAAAGGCAAAGTCAGTTTTGTCTCATGTTGTAACTTCTGAAAAAACTTCTGCCTCAAGTATGGAATATCCCACTGTAAACAATAATACTCATACCATTCTTCATATCCTGTATGATAGCGTTTATTACGCTCCACTATGTGATCATCAATATGAAAAATATGAAACGGAATGCCTTCTTGTTTCATATTTTCTTTTAAATTTGCTACGAATGTTGTTTTTCCAGATCGACTTAAACCATCTATACCTAAAATGAATCTATTTTCCCTATGCTTCTTCATAATCTTTATAAGTTCGTTTGTGCTCATTACTTCTTCCACTCTTCTTTTAATAAAGAATATAAAATAGTATCATGAGCAACTCCATTTTGAATCATATGTTTTCGAAGTAATCCTTCTTCTTGAAACCCTGCTTTACTTAATAATTTTTGAGAAGCTTTATTTTCTACATATACAACAGCAGCAATTCTTATAAGTTGCAATGTTTCAAACCCGTAAGCTAAAATCGCCTGTAACGCTTCCGTTGCGTACCCTTGTCCCCAATATGTATCATCTAATTCATAACCAATTTCAGCTCGTCTATGATGATTGTTAATTAAATGAAATCCACACGTCCCAATTAATTGGCCCGTCCCTTTTTTCTCGATTCCCCAGCGAAATACACTTCCTTCTTCATAACGATTTTTAAACGTTTGAATCGTTGTTTTCGCTTGCTCAATATTTTGGAAAGAATCCATTCCGAAATAACGTATAACAGATTCTTTCGAAAAATAACGGAACATCGTTTCCGCATCTAATAGTGTAAGTTCTCTTAAGAATAAACGTTCTGTTTCTAGTTTCGGAAATCCCATCTCTCTTTCTCCCTCTATTCTAATGAACTACAAATTTCAATATAATTTCCATCTGGATCAGCAATGTAAGAAATTGTTTGTCCCCACGGTTTTACAATAGGTTCAACTAAAATCTTAATACCTTGTTCTCTAAATTGCTCAATCGTTTCTTGTACATTCTCAACAACGAATCCTAATTCGAAATGAGAAGACTGTAATTCACCTTCTGTAAGCGGTAGTCCTGTTAATTCTTTCACATCTTGCCGCGTATTCATCGCTAAAATGGTAGTTCCAGTATTAAATTCAATATATGTACCGTGCTCTGCTTTTATAGGTAACTGTAAAATATCTTTATAGAATTTTAAACATTCCTCAAACTTTTCTACATATAAAATGATGTACTTCATTTTCAAATCCATTTTACATCCCCCTTTATATCTACCCCTAAAATTTCGACAAAAGTCTCATAAAAACCTTGTTCTTTGTAGTAATGAGCAAAAAAAATGAGGCCGATTTCTCGGCCCCCCAGCTTATTGGCATAAAACAGGAGATTTGGTTTGGACATAACCAGTTCGTACTTTTATTATATTTTATTTTTTCTGAATTTTAAATACATTAAACACCTATTTATATTGAGAAAGTTTTTTGCTTGCATAAAATTAAAGAGTTTAAGAAATGATACAAATGGAGGTGTATACATATGGAACCAATGCTATGTCCAAGTTGTAAAACGAACCGTACTCGCTTTAATATTCTTGAGCAACAAGTAAAACCAGTCAAATTAAATCCACAAACTGGTCAAGTAGAAGAAGAATATACAAATGACACGATGAATGCTTTTCATATGGCCTATCAAGGACCTACTTATCGCGTCCAATGCGCTGTATGTGGGCTTGTTGAAAACCCAGAACAATTTATTAAACCTGCTCAAAATCAGTCTTTCTAATAAAAACATTATTATCCCTTATAGAAATAGATTTTTCTATAAGGGATTTTTCCGTTTAATAACTTAATTAAAAATGTGTTTCTTCCTTATTATATGTTAAACTTCGCACTCTTTTAGAAATGTTTACATAAGAGAGGTAAAACAAACAATAAAAAGATAACGCTTCCATCAATATTTCTACTATTAACTTGTCATATAGTCATCTTTTACTTTTGGATCTTCGATTGGGAGAAAATAACGACTCCTTACGATCTAACAATATGGATTGTTTCTACTATTTGTAGTCTTTTACTTTACTACCATTTTTAAAATCAAAAATCTAATAAATTAATATTAATTGCTAGTTCGTTATTGTTGATTATTTCTTCTTCATTTATGATTTTTTTAGGTGTTGTTACTGATATTATCTTTGTAACTGTTAGTTCTATGAATTAAAAAGTTGGTCTTTTATTATATAAAAAAGAATGAACAAAAAAAATATATATAGAAATTAGAGAAGTTGATTCCCATCAATATATATCTTCTCTAAGAATATCACTCTTTGTTAAAATATTTCCTTTTTTAACTTTTTAATCTTCCTAAATAAATTAATAAACGCATATAAATATATACAAACTAAAAACCCTACCATACCTTTATATAATCCTGATTCTGATACTCCAAGAAAACATAAGTAAAGCACTGGAATTAACATTACAAACATAATTGCAACGAACTGTATCAATTCAACAAGTTTTTGTATCTTCGTTTCTTTGTCTGAATAAATATCAGGTAACTCATTTTCCTCTTCTACTTCTTTACAAAAGTAATTCCACTTCGCAAAACTCGTTACATGTTTCCAACCACACATTTCATATATTTCGATATATTCTTTTTGTTTTTCTGTCGAATCTTTATACTCTAATCTAAAGTCTGCTTTATATACTACATCTTTCGGCTCAGTTTTCTTAAACCTATACATTACGTTATACTTTTGTAACGCCCAGCCTTGTTGATGCATTTTACGTAAATACGCTTCTTCTTTTTCTAAGCTCCATACTGCGAAAGGTTTGAATATCTTCTTTGTCTCCATCTTCCATTCACTCCCCTAATATACTGTTTCCATTCTTTACAGACCGCTGTAATCTGTTGTACTCCAGTTCCAGCACTTCTCTCCCAAACGGCGTTAACTCATAGCACTTCTTTCTATCTGTAGAGGCAACTTCAACAATTAACTTCTCTTTTAGTAACTTCGTCGTATTCCCGTATAAAGTACCAGGACCAAGCTTTACTTCCCCATTTGTCATCTCTTCTACCATTTGCATAATTCCATATCCGTGCATTGGTTTCACTAGTGATAACAGTATGTAATATGTCGCCTCAGTTAACGGAATATATTTTTGCGCCTTCGCATTCATTATAACTACCTCCGATGCATCGCCTTATGATATATCGACTTGCGATACATCATATATCGATATTGTATAATCATATTCCAAAATATGCAAGAGTAATTTAATAATTAAATATCCATTTCTTTGAATTAAAAAACCATACAAATTTTCTGAATAATTTGTTAAAATATAGAAATATTAGCTCTTTTATAATGAAAGGAATGGTACATATGATACATAAATTGAAAGAAAACATCGGATCTGTGTTTGTTGGGAAAGAAAATGTTATTGATCTACTGCTCGTTTCACTTCTTGCTGATGGACATGCACTACTCGAAGACGTGCCTGGTACTGGGAAAACGTTACTGGCGAAAACCATTTCCAAAAGTATTGGTGGTAGTTTTTCTCGTGTTCAATTCACCCCTGATGTACTTCCAAGTGATGTAACAGGTATTGAATACTTTAACCCAAAAACAAGCGAATTTGAGTTAAGACTTGGGCCAGTTATGACAAACATTTTGCTAGCAGATGAAATTAACCGTGCAATGCCGAGAACACAGTCTAGTTTGTTAGAAGCGATGGAAGAGCGACAAGTGACGCTTGAAAAACAGTCTACTCCTCTCCCGAAACCGTTCTTTGTTATTGCAACGCAAAACCCAATTGAATCACAAGGGACTTTCCCTCTTCCAGATGCACAGCTTGATCGCTTTTTAATGACGATTTCAATCGGTTATCCTACTCCTAAAGATGAGTTACAAATGATGCGACGTTTTCGTAACGATATACCATTAGAACGTGTCACACCTGTTATCTCATTAGAAGATATATTAGAATCACAGAAAAGAATAAAAGAAATTTTCATATCAGAACCGTTAGAACATTACATAATTAAACTTGCGCAAGCTACTCGAAATCACGATTATATCGCTAACGGTGTAAGCCCACGTGCCACACTTTCTTTAGTGCGCGCAGTTCAAGCATTAGCCTTCTTACGCGGGAGAGAATATTGCACCCCTGAAGATATACAATTTTTAGCTCCTTCTGTTTGGAATCACCGTATTGTCTTATCAATGGAAGGTGCCCTGCGCACGACTAAAAATGATATTATGCAAAGTATTTTAAAAGAAATTGACGTACCTGTGGAGATTGAGCAAGCATGAATGGACAGCGTGTTGTAACTGTACCTTTATTTTTTCAACTCCATATTATTCAACTAACTGTGCCAGGCGCTATACTATTTACGTTTTTTATGCCGCAACGAATTATAATGTTTCTCTTTTTCTCCTATTATTTATTTGCGATTTTCATTTATAAATATGTCGCTTACATAGAGAAAAAATTTGAAGTTATAAACGAGAAACAAACCACTCGGCTTTTCCCTGATGAATCTGGACAGTTTTTTATTCATTTGAAAAACGGTGCAAACATACCACTCGTTAATGGTGTTTGTTATTTTCATTTAGATTCGTCTCTTATACAGCATAAAGATCAAGGAATTGAACAAATATCAAAAACGTTATTCTCTTTTCCATTTTCACAACCTGCACATTCGGCACAAAAGTGGGATTTAACATTAACTACAACGAAACGTGGTGTGTTTCAAATTGAACAGTTTGAATGTGTATTAAAAGATCCTTTTCATTTATTAACTGTACACCTACCCGTTTTCGATAAGTTAAAAACTGAAATTATTGTGTACCCTTCTCCTAAAGAAGTCGCAGGGTTGCAAGAACTTCAGCAGCTTCTAACTGGTTCTTATCGAACGAATTTTTCTTTTTACAATGATGAAACATCTATTATCGGTGTTAAACGATATGAGCGTGAGTCTTTCCGCTCTATTCATTGGAAGGCATCTGCTAAAATGCAGGAATTACAAGCGAAGCAATATGAACCTGTAAAAAATTATAGTTGGACCATTTGTCTTTCTTTAGCTGCCGATCGCGGGTTTGGTTGGAAAGATAACGTTGAAGATTTAATTTCATTTGCAACATACATTTGCCAATATGCAACGAAGCAGCAAATACCGTTTGAATTATTTATTAGTGTATTAGCAGAAGGTGGTGCATTACATTTATCTTTATATGAAGGGCAAACACAATATGCAAAAGCTTTAGAAGAATTAGCACGTATTTCAGATGATAGTACGTTACTTCCGAAACAAGGATTCCTTCATTATGTAACGAGAAAGAGAGAACGTTCGTCTACAATGATATACATTGGTTTACAGAAAAATGAACTCCCTCTTCTCTCGCAGCCAACGTTCCTCATTAATAGCGAAGGGATGGTGGAATCCGTTGAAAACTTGGCTCTATCACGTTAATGACTTTATTTTGCTTCTCCTCCTTTCATTATTAACAGACAGGGATGACCTTGTTGCTATTTCCATATTTTTAGCAACAGGCTATGTAGGCGTATTTCTTATTTATAAATTCATGAAGAAAAAAACAACAGGATTTGTCATACTGTTCATTACTCAAATAATCGGTTGTTCTTTCCTTCTCCCATTCTCTCTATTCGGCGCAATTATGTTACCGCTTTTCTTCTTTATCGTACATGTAGTCGGACCAGGATATCCGGTACAAAAATCATTAGGCGGTATTGTTTGGTTTGGTATTTCAGCCATATTTTATGCGCCCTTTCCACCTTTGTGGAAGCTGTTACTATTAGTTATACACATTATGATTACATTTTGGTTAACTGGGGCAAATCGGAATCAACAGTTATTACGTTTCATTTCTATCATTACGATTGGTGTAATGAGTATAGTACTTGTTCAAGTTTTTCCTTTTATTCGTCTTATTTTTAGCTTTATCACAGAAGTAGTCGCGTTAGGAGTCGGATACGCTATCAATCCGTTATTTTCAGCAGCTGAATTGAAAGATACTGAAGGGGTTTGGGCAAGTAAAGGGCATCTCTTAAAACCTAAAATTGAAGACAATGGGGAAAAACTTCCTGATTTTGACCCCACACTCATAAATAGCATTACCATAATAGCATGTACAGCTATCGCTATTTACGTCGTTTGGAAAATAGTAAAAAACCGAAAACAATTCAGTTTACCAAATATGCCCGCCTTCGAATCTACTATTATTACTAATAAAGAAGGAACGAACCAAAATCGTTTTAAACGAAATAAACCGCCGCATAACGAAATTCGGAAGGAAATTTTCAAGCTAGAGAGTAAGTTAACCCCTCCTTTAAATAGAAAACGGGGAGAAACTGTTGAGGCTTGGCTAGAAAGAATAAACGATGAAGAAGATGTAAATATTCAAAGTGATATTATTATAGACGCTTATAATACTGTGCGTTATTCAAATGGTGAAAACACTGTACTTCTGCATGAATTTAAGGAAGAGATTCATAAGCTTTATGCATATCAAAAACATTTGAAGAAAAGAAAGAAATAAGACAACAAAAGACTCCTATTTTTTCATTCATGTGCTCAGTTTAGGGAGAGAAAAATGCTAATAACCATTAGAAATAACACAATAATTTGTATGTATTTCGCATTATAAATAGCAAACTAAAACGCTCAGAAAATATTCTGAGCGTTTTCATTTCCTTCTTCAACTAAAGTACCAGTTAGTGCAAAAAGCTATTTCACCATTTGTATTGTTAACTTATCTTTTAACATTGAGCTATATGAGTCAATTTCATATTTTGTATTATTGATTTTTTCTTTTTTCATTTTTAACATATCGAATATTTCTAATTCTAAATTCCTTCTAGCTTCAAGAACTTTTATCGCTCCTTCTACACCTGAATGATTATGTTCTTTCCCATAGCCTTGGTTAGTGTAATAGTCGACGATTCCTGTGGACCATTCTGGAGTTCTTTCTTTTAGTGCCTTCCTAAATGAAAATTCAAGATTATCTTGTTCTACATACAATAACATTGGATTTAAATTCTCTATGATTTTTGCAACTTTCATTACATAATTTATTATTTTTTCTTTTTGTTCACCATATTTAATCATCCCAATAGTTAATGAGTTTTGTATGAAACAACATTCAAAGATATAAACCTTATTGTCTTCTAGAGCACTTTCAGTAAAGTCATTCCATTTGTCAGCAATTAATTCAACATTTTTATCGAATGGCAATTCATATATATCGTTTTTTGAAATATCGTTAAATAATTCGTCCGAAAACTGATCACCAAACTCATTTTTTATCTTTCTGTATGGTAATAAATAATTGCTTCCTTTTTTTAGAACTCTTTTAAGAAGCACTTCTTTAAAATCTCCACTGTTAGATAATAATCTATCAAATTCAAATTTATTAAAACAAGATACACCATCATAGTCGGCTGGATGGTTCAAATTTCCCTCTAAAAATAGTTCAACTTCAATTTTATTTTGGCTTAGAATTTCATTTATTAGCTTTGCAGTGGTTGATTTTCCAAATCCAGGTAAACCTTCTACTATTATTAGTTTTGTGTTCATAATTATAAATCCCTTTCTTCAAAGTATTTAACCAAGATAAAAAAATCACTTACTTCACTGCAATCACCCCTTCAAAATATGATATTCACCATTTCCTTTGAAAAATCCTGCTTAAAGTAACCTGACCGTTAGTTTAAGAACATTTTTTCACAATCTCTATAATTATTTTAACGTAATTTTCCATTTACCTTTTAAAAAATATAGTCCACCATTATTTGAGTGAACTATCTAAATTAAATTATATCTTTTAAATCAAACTATTTTCCAGTAATACCTAATCGTTATACTGGTGTTTTTACTGTTTTCTTTTTCCCTTCGTTTGTGGTAAATGGTATACAAAAGTTATAATGGGTTCGAATTATCGTTAGAGCCATTTGTGCGTATTTTGGATTAAAATTAGAATGGATATAACTTTTACCATCTCCACGAGCTATCATTAAAGGTCTTTCTAGACAACCAATTTAGCAATGGTTTTAGTATATAAAATAGCAAGAGTACATAAAAGTGCTTAAACATTTTAATAACAATATAAAAAGGGATGCTAAATCATATGTGATTTACATCCCTTTTTTGTTTGTTATTTTATATTTTCTCTCCCGTAACTGAACCCGTTATTTATTCATAGGAGTCTTTTTATACTTCTACGTTGCTTTTTAAATGGAAGCATTCTTCCCTGCTTCAATTTCTAATGACTCTTCATGCCACCAAAGTGTTTCTTCAGGGTCTTCTTTAGCGATTAGGTGTGCTTCTTTTTTCGTTTCTACTGTAGGATATGAACCTTTTAGCGCACGCCCTGAAGTCGTAACAAATAGTACACTAAATACAACTAATCCAATAATACTTACACCTGCTAAATAAAATGCCGGTGCGAGCGGGTTACCAGTTGCATGAACTAAGTATGAACATACGAGCGGTGTTGTTCCACCGAATATCGATACAGAAATATTAAATGAGATCGAAAGTGCTCGATAACGTACATCGGTGAAAAAGAGTGATGGTAATAATGAAGGTAATGTTCCTTCATATACACTTAAGAAGAAACCTAGTACGAAAATACCTGCAAATATAGCTGCAATATGTCCGTTACCTATTAGTAAAAATGCTGGAATTGCAAATACAGTTAAACCAAGTAAACCAATTTGCACAACGCGTTTATTACCAATTTTATCACTTAACTTACCAAAATATAGTGCTAGTGGAATCATAAGTGCCATCGTAATAGAAATAATTAATAAGCCTGTTGTTTCTTCGACTTTAAGTACTTGAGTTAGATAAGAAGGAATATACGAAAGAATCATATAATTTGTAATATTAAAGAAGGCGACAATTACTGTGCTTAATAAGAAGTCTTTTTTGTGATATTTAATAATATCCATAAATGAAAATTGTTCATTGTCTTCAGATTCCTCTTGTGCTTTTTCCATCTCTTCAAAGATTGGAGATTCATCTAGATGACGGCGTAAGTATAAACCGACCAAACCAATTGGTGCAGCTACTAAGAACGGAATACGCCATCCCCAGCTGAGCATTTGCTCATCTGTTAACAATAACGTCAAAATGGTAACAATTACCGATGCAGCAATGTAACCTGAGAGTGTTCCAATTTCAAGACCACTACCGAGTATACCACGCTTTTTATCTGGAGAAGATTCTGCGATATAAACCATTGCACCTGAATATTCGCCGCCTGTAGAGAAGCCTTGAATCATTCGGGCAACTAAAAGTAGTATTGGTGCCCATACACCAATTTGTTCATAGGTTGGTAGTAATGCGATGAATAATGTAGAAAGTGCCATTAAAATAATAGTAGTACTTAACACGATTTTTCGGCCGTACTTATCTCCTATTCTACCAAAGAATACACCTCCGATTGGTCGAACGAGAAAGGCTGCTGCAAATGTACCGAATGTAAGTACAAGCTGCAATCCACTATTATCAACACCTGAGAAGAATAATTGACTTAAAATAACCGCTAAATACGCGTATAATCCGAAGTCAAACCACTCCATTGCGTTTCCTATACCAGTAGCAATTACTGCTTTCCTGGCTTGTTTAGGATTGACAATATTAACGTCTTGAGGTTCAAAATTTAAATCATTATTTTGTTGCATATAATAAAACAGCTCCTTATTTAATTTAACTTCTTTAAGCACACCTTCTCTTATTGAATAAAATTAATTCGAAGCACTTAAGGAAAATTAACGTCTCCTTATCTGTTATTATTGTTTCACATAATTAATTATTTGTCCAATGAGATGCTCTCTATGTTAAGTAATTTACTATTTTAAAAAGCTAAAGAAGCCGCTAAAATAGCGGCTTCTTTAGCTTTTTATATTTTTTTATATTTTTTTAAATACTTGCTGTAGCAGCTATGTTATGAACACAGGAAATAAATTCATAAGTGAATGCGTCAATTTCCTCTTTCGTAATAATATACGGCGGAAGTAATCGAATAATATTCCCTTGTGTTACATCGACTAACATCCCTTTATTCATTAACTCAATCTGTAATTTCTTCACATTTTCATTCGTGTCATTCACACTTATCCCAAACATCATCCCCGCATGACGCACTTCCTGAATATAATAAGAATTTTCTTTCTGAATGTCTTGCAGTTTGTCATTTAAATATAGTGACGTTTCATAAGCTTCTTGCATTAACCCATCATCAAGTAATGTATTTAATACAGTTAAACCTAATGCTGTTCCCATTGATGAGTGAGCAAACGTTGTCCCGTGATCTCCTGGTGAAAATACATCACATAACTTTTCACCTACAATAATTCCCCCTAGCGGTATCCCACCTCCTGCTCCTTTACCGATTTGAATAATGTCCGGTGTAATATTAAAATTTTGATAAGCAAATAGTTTTCCCGTTCGACCCATTCCACTTTGAACTTCATCAACGACAAGAAGTACATTATATTTTTTACATAAATTTTGAACACCATGTAAATATTCACTTGATAAAGGATAAATCCCCCCGCTACCTAAAACAGGCTCTAGCATAATCGCAATTGGATTTTCTTTAATAATGGTTTCTTCTAATTGGTCTATATTCTCGCGCTCTACTTCATATACAGGAATAGATGTTTTAGGAAAATTTTGATATACTTTTTCTTGTCTCGTAAAATGTAGTGCCCCTAACGTCCTCCCGTGAAAACTATCTTTTAACACAACTACTCCATCACGCTCTTCATTCGCAATAGATCTATATTTATCAATTAATTTTAATGTCGTTTCTGTCGCTTCCGTACCAGAGTTTGTAAAAAAGACTTTTCCGCTTTTTAAAGTACAACCTACTAATTTCTTTGCATACTCAATTGCAACTGGGTTTAAAAAATGAAACGGTAAATGCAACGATTTCGCAACTTGCTCCATTGTCGTTTGTACAATTTTAGGATGATTATATCCTAATACATTTACTCCTACGCCAGAAAATAAATCTAAATACTCTTTACCATCTACATCATACAGTTTACACCCTTCTCCCCTTTCCATTGCAACCTCTGTACGACAATATGTAGACATCATATATTCTTTATCTAATTGAAACCAATCCGACATGCTAAATTCCTCCTAGTTATTTTCCCTGTTTATTTCTGTTCATTCTCTATAAAGTCATGTATAAATTCATTTTTCAGATTGAAATTTTAATAGTCATTTTCTTCACGATATTCATTTTTCCATAATTTCTTCTATTTCAACAGGTCCACTACATATGTGTTTTTTTCATCTAGCGGTATGTTACTGCTTTGAACTTTGCATGTCATACATAATCAAGACTATAAAATCATATTTAGTAACAATCGACGAAAAAATTTGGAGGCTATATCGATGAATGAAAAATATGATAAAAATAGGAAAAATTTATTAGAAGAAGAGTTTAATAAACATCGAGAATTTACTGAACCAGCTAAACTTCATTCGCAAACAATTGGTGCGCGCGGGCCTGTACTAGAGCAAGATAGTGTACTGCATGAGTCATTACAAGAATTTATTCATGAAAAAATTTTAGAAAGACCTGTTCATGTAAAAGGTTTTGGTGCGTTCGGTTATTTTCAAACGATCTATCCGATGTTTGAACATACTAAATTAAGTTTTTTACAAAATTCTAATGAGAAAGTTCCTGTTATGGTGCGATTTTCGTTAGCTGTTAGTACGAAAGGAACACCGGATACTTCTAGAAATGTACGCGGTTTTTCCACAAAATTTTATACGAAAGAAGGCATTTTTGACCTTTTATGCAATCACATCCCTGTTTTTTCTGTTCGTGATCCTATGCGTTTCCCTGAAACAATTAAAGCATTATTGCCTTCACCTAAAAATAACTTAATAGACCCTAATAGATTTTGGAGTTTTGTCGCTAAAGCACCTGAATCTATTCATTTTGTTGTCCGTTTATACTCTAATAATGGTACAGTCAAAAGTCTTCGCCACATACCAGGACATAGTGTAAATACATACATTTGGAGAAATGCGGAAGGTAATCGAAAGTATGTAAAGTATCATTGGTACCCATTTGAAGGTGTACAGTACATTACTAGTAAAGAAGCAATTAAACTAGCTGCCGAAAATCCTGATTATAGCGGGAAAGATTTATATGATGCAATTGAAAATGGTAAACCAGTGGAGTATGGCTTATACGTCCAGCTCATGGATCCGAAAGATGAAGCGCACCTATCTTATGATCCTTTAGATGACACAAAAGTATGGGATGAACAGACGTATCCTCTCATACCAGTCGGGAAAATGGTATTAAATAAAAATCCTGAAAATTTTATGGAACAAGTAGAAAAAGTCGCATTTTCCCCTTCTAATTTACTGGATGGTGCAGAACTATCAGATGATAAAATGCTGCAAGGGCGCGCTAATATTTACAGTGATTCACAACGAAGAAGAATTGGTCCCGAATTTCGCAAATTAACGATTAACCAGCAGCAAGATTGGACACCGACTAAGCAAATAACGAGCGGTGACGGAAGATACGTTGAAGGTAAACTTGAAAGAACTTCTATAACAAAACAAAATGACTTTACGCAGGCTGGTGAATTTTATACGAAGTTACAGCCGATAGAAAAAGAACATCTCGCTGAAAACTTAGCTAGTGATTTGAAAGTTATATCCGATGATATTCGAAAGGTAGTTTTGGGGTATTTTCATAAAGTGTCAGCTGATTTGGTGAATAAAATTGAGAGTGCAATACAAAAGCTTTGAGAATAAAAAAAACGTCATTTTTAATCTATAAAATGACGTTTTTTTTATGGCGAAATTACTAGGAATTTCTACCGCCTCATTTACAAGTATTAACGAAATTTTTCTCCTTCAAAATTTCCGTTATTTCATTTGGGATTATGATACTCATATCTCTTTTTCAAATAATCTTTTTCACATTGCAACGGTTTGTATTCCACTATTTTCCCTTGCTTCTTTTGCGTTTCAGTAACAACCCATTCCCCTTTTTCAAGTTCAAGGTGTTTTATCACATTTGTATCGTCTATTTCTTTATAGAGTAAAAATGCTTCAAGCGGCTTTACAAACAATCTTGGCTCTCCTCTATATCCACCACTTTCAAAAACTTTAGTTAACGAATTATAATACGTATCATCAATCCGACCACCATACATTAAATGTGCAGCTTCTAAATCTCTTTTATTAACTTCCCAAAAGCCACCTTCATCAAAATTCAAATGAAATACGGATTTAATGTCCTTCATAATATTTTCCACATACTTTTCATCCCGAATTTTACTTTCTTCGAGACAATCTGAAGTTAACTTTGGTGCATCTGTTTGAGAATGTACAACGTGTTGTATCGATACACACAAAATAAATATGCTTAAGATGTACAATATTTTTTTCATAATTACATATCACCTCAAATGATTTAGATACTATATTATTTGAGGCTTACAATATTCTTATGCTAGAAATGAGAAAGGTCCTATAAAATAAATTTTTTATAGGACCTTTCCTTTTAATATTGCTTTATCAAATTCACGGGCGGGGCAACTACCTTACTACTTTTCACATCATATAATCCTATAGGTGTTACTCGTATAAAAGGCAAGTGCGTCGCAGAAAAGAATAAAATCGTAAATGCTGGATCGTTATAAGCATATCCTCGCGCTTGCAGTAAGTTCACCATCTTTTTCTCTTCTTGTATTAATTCACTCATCTTTACATCCGACATAATCCCGAGCAATGGTAATGCAATTTCGTGCAATACTTCATTCTTTTCAGCAATTACAATCCCTCCGCCAAGCTCTTTTACTCTATGAAAAGCTGTAAGCATATCTTCTTTACTCTTTCCAATAAGAATGATATCGCCTGTACCTGAATAAGAACTAGCAAGGCCACCTAATTCATTCGCAAAACCTTTCACAACTGTATTCACTCGCCAACTGCCATCACGGGCAATCATCATGAGGAAACATTCATCATGAACAATAGACAGTTCATTAAGGCCTAAGTCGATTTCGCTAACGTATGGTTTTGTTATAACGTTATTCAATAAGTGTATACCTGCTTTATTAGAAAAAACCATATCCTCTTTTTCTATGGTCCAGTCTAACAGTAGTGGAGTTACTTTGAAGTTACTCCATTCTATAAGTAACGATTCATTTTTGTTTACTCTATCACGCTTTACCCATTGTCCTTTTGCGATTACACTCGTTGGCACCGGATTTTCTTTACTTTCTAAAATATTGACATTGGCGATTCTACCTGTCGCAATTGAACCATGCACATGCTCCATATTATAATAGCGAGCAATATTATAACTTGCCATATGGTATGCATCTATTACTGGCACTCCTTGTTTTATCGCGGTAGAAATCATAACGTTTGTCATTCCATTTGCATAAAACGAAGGATGTGAGCCGTCTGTAGTAAGAATAAATCTATCAAACTGCTTTACGCCTAGTTCCAACAATTCTTTCAGTAAAACTTCTAAATCTGGACGGATTGAAGAATTTCTTAGGGAAACAGTGTAACCTTGCATAAGACGAGCGAAAGCTTCCTGCCCTGTCATCGCCTCATGATCACAATCTGTACCTAACAGTTTTAACTTCGCTAAAGTCGTTTCAGATGCACCTGGAAAATGTCCTTCTACTTTTTTATGTAATCGTTTCGTTTCCTGCACCCAATGTAACATTTCATCATCACCATGTAATAATTTGGGCCATGCTGTTAGCTCGCCGCCTTGAATCACCGCTTCATGCTGTAGCCACTCTACTATTTCTTCACTATTAAACAAAGATTCCCCGTTTTGTAATTTCAGTCTGTCCATCAAAACGGCACCACCAATACATACTTGCTGGAATCTTATTGAATTCATCTAATAAACGAAATGCTTCTTCACGCTTTAATGTAAAAAATAAAGTTAAATTATCATTAATAAAAGTTGTTGTCCCAAACTGCATCGCATGATTCGCTAGCGTCTCTGGGTTATACAACTGATATGGATGTGCATGGGGTTCTATGTAACCGGGTACGACATACTTTCCTTCACAATCAACAACTTCACACTCCGTTAATTGCTTTGGCAGCTGCTCCCCTACATATACAATTCGATCATTATATATCCAAATGTGCGCTGTCATCCACTCGCGCATATAGGAATTTAAATATGTTGCATTCTTTAATAATATGTGTGGACTTCTTGTGCCGTCTAGTACTTCAACATGTTCTCGTAATTGCTTATTACTCCATTTAAAATGATTTTGTCCCATTGTATTCAACTCCACTGTTATATTAGTTAATATTAGAAATAATTAACAAACTAAAGTATCATCTATTCATAACTCCCCTTTATACCCCCTATTACTTTCATTATATGAAAAGATTATAAAAATAACAATTTTCAGAAATAAATACATTTCTTTTCTTCAAAATAAAAAGAATGCCATGCAACTGACATTCTTTTTATTTTTATCGTAAGCATTAAGTTTGATTTTCACTTTGAAATACACTTGATGCCATATCATAAATGCAACTATAACAAAATTCTATTCATTTTCTTTTCATCTATTTATTAAATTCAATTTGCATCATTTTATTTAACTGCGGAACAATATCGACTCCACCTATAGAGTTGAGACTGATAGCCAATGTATGTTTGCCTCCAATTACTCCCCCAGCAAAAGTTGTAAATCCAGGAATTCCTCCTCCATGCCCCCAAACTGAAACACCGTTTGGAAGTTTAGTCTCATAGATTCCAAGACCGTATGCGTCACCAACCCCTTTTCCTTCTATTGGAACTGTAGTAAGCATTTCTTTTAGCTCGCGTTCCTTTAGTAACTTACCACCGAGTAAAGCTGAAAAGAACTTATTTAAATCATCCGCATTAGAAATCATATCTCCAGCTGCATTAGCTAAACTCGGATTATAATACGTAATATCTTTCAACTCGCCTGTTCCCTCTATTTTCACATATCCACGAGCATGATTCTTTCCTGGGATGACGGGTGAATTTCCTGGTAAAAACGTATTTGATAGGTCCAAAGGTTCAATAATTCGCTTTTCGATTTCTTCCGCATAACTATTTCCAGTTATTTTTTCAATAAGCATTCCTAGTATTACGTATCCTGTGTTTGAATACAACCAGTCTTTACCCGGCGAGAAATCTGGAGGCAGCGAAAGGCCTATTTTCACTATTTCTTCTGCTGTATACGTTTTTTTCGAATTCATTATGTCCGCGTCTTTTGACTTTAAGTATTCAGCGATACCACTCGTATGATTCAAAAGTTGTCGTATCGTAATTTGGTTGCCATCATACCCATTTCCTTGAATAAGACCCGGAAGCCACTTTTCAATTGGATCGTCAAGTTGTAAGCGCTTTTCTCCTACTAATTGAAGAACAGTCGTCGCAGTAAACGTCTTCGTCACACTACCAATCCGAAAGCGATAATCCGGTTTCAACGGTTTCTTTGTACTTAAGTCCGCCACGCCAGCAGTAAAACTACTAGTTTTTCCGTTGTTAGACGCCTTAGCTAATATCCCTACAGCACCAAGCTGTACTGTTTCCTGCATTACTTGTTTCCAGCCATTACGATTCTTTTGATCATGTACTTGTGACGAACTAGAAATATTTTGAGTTGACTCTGCAGTCACAGTAAAACCAGGTGTGAATAGGGTAGTACCCGCTAATAAAGCTGCTAAACTTGCCAACTTAATTGAATTACATTTTTTCATAAGGCTTTGTCTCCTCCATTAATATCGCATTAATTCAAGCTATACTTTCATCCTATATGATAAATCTCTCTTTTTTCTTATCCATTCCTTACGAAATACTTACGTTTAAATACAGTAAACTGAGGAAGAGTTATGCATGCAAATAAAAAGAGAACATGTTTTCATTTTTTATGTAAACATGTTCTCATAAACATTTAAAATTCTATATTAACTTTTCATCCTATTCTTTACACAACTAATTTAAATTCCTTTTTACCAGCCCGCACTAGCATTCATACCATTTCCAATAATAGAAAGTAATAGCGGCCATAATACTGGTCCCAATGTAAGAAATACATTTAGAAGTATGAGCATTCTATATCCAACAGTGAAATTATGATTTTTACGATTAACAAATACTAAACTGATTAATGATATTATAGTCGTTAAAAATAATACTAACATTAGCAACCAATACCACACCATTAAACTAAGACTCCATGGTGTTAATAGCTCATGTATGATACAAAATGAGATTCCTAATACAGCAAAACTAAAACTAGTTACCGATGTTTTTATAAGCCATTTATTTATTTTTTTATCGTATGTATTTTTACAATATAAATCTATTAAAGTATATAAAGATAAATATGCCATTAATACACCTATCCAAGACAATAACCAGTCTCCGTCCCCTTTGAATAATACGTACAGTAACCAACACATGCCTACTGCAGAAAAAACAAAGGAAATAAGTATGCTTTTTAATACCGATTTCATTACATTTTCACACCCTAAAAAATTAATTATAATTTATAAAAATTAAGTATAGGTTAACATGCAATGAAATATAAGTAAATAAAGTTTATTTCATTTTCTTATTTGAAGACGGTTTCATATAAGAAAATAATTCATGTTAATCAAATTTCCCTATAAAAAAGAAAAGGTGGCCATTTAAGTATCCACCTTCCCGTCTCCCTCTACCAACTCATTATTTTTTCTACATCTAACTCCTTGTACGTCTTTTCACCATATCGAACAGACTCATATACCGGAATAATATCTCTCGTTCTACAAACTCTCTTTAGCCATTGTTGCATCGTTTCATAGGATCTTCGCTTTTCGTGAAATGGTAAAGTTCTTTCCCATTCAACTAACGTTTTTCTTATCTTATCTGAAGGTAATGGCTGCTCTGACTGAATAATGACTTTTTCATTCTTTATGCTTCTTACCGCAGTTTGCTTTGTGATCGATTCTTTCTCCTGTACTATTTCTGTTTTCGTCAACCTTTTCCTAATATACTTGTAGATGGAATATATAATTGATATTGCGATTATTACATAAAAAACTATAGTAATCCATGCATTTGAAAGAACAGAAAGCACGTCACTCCATAGACTTTCTCTTTCGAAAGGCTGAAATTTTCTATCCGTTTTCGTTCTTATACCTGTATCTCCTACTTCTTCATCTTCATCTTTTTCGGACTCATCTAAATTTCCCCCTATACTAGTAACATCATAATTTCTTTCCGATATTGTCTTAGTCTTACTGAAAAAACGCTCTTTTACTATGTCTTGTACATACACAACACCTTGTGATAACGTTATCGCACTAATCGCAAAGAAAAGTATGATTAAAGTTCTCACACTCCATAACTTCACTTTCATATGTCGCTTTTTATTCACCATGATATAAGCCCCTTCTTATTCTTTCATTACAATCCATTTATTCGTTCTACTGTATTTCTTTGGTGAAGTACCAATAATTAAAGGAACCGCATCCAGTTCCTTTCGACGAAAGCCTGCTGTGTAAAAGTAAGAAGAAGATATAGGCGTATCTTGGTCTGATATCGAGGCAAGTACCTTTAATACATTTTGCAAATGTTTCCGATTATCCCCATTTTTTATATGTAGCAAACCGTTATCTTTTACACTATTGATCCATACTTCAAACGAACAGTTTTGCATAAGAAGTTGTTTGCATATACCTGCTGTTAATTCAATTAGTTCCTCTATATCATTTCGCAAAGAAACACCACTTTTATTTTGCAAGTTGAGATAAATCGCGTATTTATCACATTGTGTTCGCTCATACTTTTTCGCAGTTAGCGTCCCTGTTTTCGCTGTTGCACTCCAGTGGATGGAACGAAAATCTTCATTTTCATAAGACTTTACTCCCATTACTTTCGTTTCATCATATAAGGGTGAAGACATCGCTTTTCGAAATCCTCGTGACCATTCTTGTAATTCAGGAACTTGTATTTTCGGAACAGCTGGTAAGACTAAATAAGAGGGCGTATCAACTTGTTTATATGTTATATGGTTCGTTATAAATCCAAAGAGATCAGTAATCACAATTTCAACTTCTTCCCATTTCGCGATGCCTCTTTTTAACGCTACAGCTTGCAAATCAAATGAAACTGACTCCCTTCCTTTTAAATTAAAATTCATATAATAATTTGAACCTGTACTATGATTTTTGTTTATTTCATCATGATTCCAAGTTAGCTTATTTTCACATTTAAATCGAAATACGATATTAAGAATAGGAAATATCGACTTGTTTGAAATTTTCATTTTGCACATATTCGTTTCACCTATAAAAACGTTCGAATTCCCTTGACTGTATTCCCATTCAACGCGAGAAACTTTACGTATATATACATGCATAGCACCTATTAAAATTACATATAAAAATACGAGAGATAAAAACAGTAGATTACTTGAAAATACACTTAAAATAACGGCTACAACTGACATAACCCCCATTACGAAAGGCTCCGCTAAAGGTGTATACACAAGCTGTTGATTCATCGTACATTCTCCACTGGCACACTAATCGTATGAAGAATTTCTTTCATAATTTGTTCTTTCGTCGTTTTCATCTCTCCCTCAATCGTTAACGTTAAACGATGAGCACAAACGGATGCAGCGAGCGTCTTAATATCATCTGGCGTACAGTAATCTCTTTCATTTAATATTGCCCGTGCTTGAATTGCTCTCATAAATGCCAACGTTCCCCGAGGACTTACACCAATTTCAATTAACTCATGGTTACGAGTTGCTTCAATAATTTCAAGGAGATAATCTTGCACATCATTCCCTACTAACACTTCTCTTGCACGCTTTTGCATCGTAATAATTTCTTCACTTGAAATAATAGAATGTAACGTTTCTAATGGATCATTCATTTGAAACCGATTCATCTTTTCCTTTTCAGCTTCTCTCGTAGGATAACCTTGGCGTATTGTGAGTAAAAACCGGTCTAACTGAGCATCTGGTAACGGAAATGTGCCCGCTGATTCGAGTGGATTTTGCGTTGCTATAACTAAAAAAGGTTCTGGTAATGAATGTGTCTGTTTCGCAATTGTAACAGTACGCTCTTCCATAACCTCAAGTAACGAAGATTGTGTTCTCGGTACAGCTCGATTAATTTCATCCACTAATACGATATTTGCAAAAATAGGACCTAACCTCGTTTTAAAATCCGATTCCTTCACATCAAAATATTCAAGACCAATAACATCTCCAGGCAAAGTATCCGCTGTAAATTGTATTCTTTGAAATTTAGCGTCCACCCTTTTAGTCAAACTTTTCGCTAATGATGTTTTTCCTGTCCCAGGTACATCTTCTAATAAAATATGCCCCCTTGCTATAAGAGCTATAGCTGCCAGTTCAATCGATTCATCTTTTCCTATGATAACTTTCGAAATATTATTAGTAATCTTCTTTAATGTACTCATATAGTATCTACCACCTTTTAATTATCTGAAAATTAAAAATATTTTTCCGAATTATAACGTGTAATTCGAAGATGAAATAGAGTGAAAATGAATCTTTTATTTTTTCTTCATTGCACGCAAAAAAGCACCTATTGTCGTATATTGACAATAAGGTGCTTAACTCAATCCAACAGCCTTCTTTCCCTCTAATTTTTAGTAACAATACATCCTTTTTTCTGCCACGCATGCATTGTTTTCAATTAACTAGTAAAATGCATTCTAACATTTCATATGATGACAACCATTTCAATTTGCTTATTATAGAACTTCCTCTACATCGACACTCTCTATCTTCACTTCATACATATTTGGGATGGTTGCTTCTTTTGGTACCCATGCATAATAATTTTGATCATTCTCTAAAATAAATTGAACTAACTTTGTTTCTGAAACATTCCAGAAATTTTTAAGATTATCGATGTAGTCCTCTAAATCTTCTTTATAGTCCAATTGTAATATATAATCTCTTACCGTCAGGGCAAACACAATTAAATTTCCTAATAGTTTTTTTGCTCATTTTCTTCTTCATACTCTTGTGGTAAGAACCACACTTGACCTATTCCTATCGTTTTTTTGTATTTTTCATAAAAACTACTATCATCCATATTCTCATAATCATGTATTAATTTATTGACCAATGAATGCCATTTTGGCGGAATAATATTTTCCAATGCAGGATTATGTTCAATTCCTTCTACTATATCCTCGATTTCTTCTGTCTCATCTTCATAGTGATATTCACTTAGGTCTATATGCTTGAATTTCATTTCATTTTTATAATGTGCCGAATCATATGGATAATGATTATTATCTTTTAAACTTGTATCATCAAGTCCGAGTATCTTTACTATTGCAGCTGTCTCAAAGCTCCAATACCCTACATATCCAGGTTCTTTATGCGCATTTTTCCATTCATAATCATAATGGCCTTTAAACCATTCTTTCTCCATGTACGTTTGTAATCTTTTAGATGCTTCTTTTTTATCTGTTTGTGCAAGTTCTATAATCTCTCTCGTTTTTGCATATGGATTTTCTTTATAATATCTATTCGTCACTTTTGTGTATCCGATATCACTAGCGCATAAGAGGAAATCAATTACTGCGTCATTCATATTTTCCTTCTCAACTAGCTTAGCTAAACTTACAAGATTCTTTTTCTCCGTCTCTAATAAAATCCCTAGAGATATCATCCAAATTAGATTTAAATATCCAACTTCTTTTTTTCCTATATGCTTCAAATTAATAAGAGCGTTGTCAAAATCTCCTTCTATTGTATGGATAGCTTCTCCTAGGGAATATTTTGCATTAACATTATCCAAATCGTATATAAAATTTGACTGATAGAATTCTTCTATGATACTTATATTATCATTAGGATACCTTTGAATACCTTTTTTCATCTTCTTCTAAACTTTTAATTTCAACTCTATTCTCTTGAATAAACTCTTTATTATATTCTATTACTTCTCTACATTTTTTTTCTATACATAAATGATCTCTCATACCTTTCAATTCCTCCTGGCTTCTATACTTATGGCCATTCTCCAATAATGTCTCCCTTTGCATCTATTCTATAAGTTTTAACGTTCCCAGTACTATCAACTTTTGATAGTACTCTTTCCACTTCACCTTTTTTCAATGCATTCGTAATTTTTATTGATAATTTCATATCTCCATCAACAGCCTTCAATATCCTACTTTTTCGCGTCTTCGCACCATTCAACCAATCATTTGACATTTGTCGTCCATCTTTAGTTTTCCCTAATTGTGAACTACCAAACTTAGCTTCATCAATAACATATTTAATATTTGAATTTGCATTTTCATATAATCCATCAATTCCTTTTACTATTTTATCATTTATGCCTGATGGTGCACTCTTTCCGACTGGCTTTAAATCAAATCCAGCTTCTTTTAAACTTTGATTATTCAATAAATTGTCACTAGATTTTATTTCACCATAATTCCCTTTTTGCTTTTTTTCATAATATTTTTCTTGGCTTCTACAACTTTTAATTGATTTTCATTTAAGTCTCTAGCAACATAACGCTCTCTGCTACTTTATCAACTTGAACCATACCCTAAATAAAAAGCACTTGTTGCCTTTAGTCGACAATCAAGTGCTATAAGTACATATTTCTGTTACAAGCGTAATTAAATATTTTTTTGATTATTTTAATAATAATTATCTCTTTGTACTAATATTATTTTTTCGCATAGAGAATTTATTCATTCTTAAAATGAACCATGTCATAAGGATAATAAGAAATATCTTTTAATATACTATCATCTAATCCTAAATTTTTCATAATTGCTCCACTTTCAAAACTCCAATAACCAAAATATAATTTTTCTTAATGTTTATGGCATTCATACCATCCCATATTATTATGCCCAACATACCATTGCTCTAACAAGTGCTTTTTATGAATTCATAAGATTTTGTATTATTATTATTATTACACAAAATAACATTAATCAGACTTTTAAATGGCTTTTCAAATAACCAGCTACATTTTCGAACTGTAATTACTTCTTAACAACTACTAATCTACCTCTATTATTTGTATCCCTTCTTTGGTTTCTGCACAATCATTAATGCTTCTTTTTAATACTCATCTTCAAATAAACAATTATATATAGTAACACCTGTTTCCTTTAACTCTAACGAAACATCCTCCACTTCAATACTTAGCGTTTCTTTATCAAGATTCTTTATACCGTTACTATCTAATAATTTTAAAATACTACTTCCTATTTTCTTAGATTCATCATTGTATGGCGAGGACTCTTCAACTAGCTCGATTGTACCATTAGTGTATCTATATCTTAAATATTTAACCACTGCATATGGCGCGATTGCCGAAATCATTAGCATTACACAATTAATTTCTGATTGCTTCCGAACGTACTCACTGAATTCTACACTACCAAAACGAAATTTCACATCTAGTGGTAGAAGAATGTAAGAAAAACATGATGAATAACTAAAATCAGTAATATTATCAACATTTATATTTGATATTTTATTAATTTCTCCATCCCAAAAATGTTTATCAACAAATTTCCCCAAAACATATTGGAAATCACCTTGTTTATATAATTTATTAACAACTTTTAGTATCTCATCACTCATAATTATTCTCCTTTATTGTACAGGGTATCCATGTATATTTCCTTTACCATCCATATGAACCTTTACCCTCGTTTCTCCATTTGGACCTATTGGTTTTCCAAAATCATGCACTCTAACACTTCCATCTGGCTTTACTAGTGTTCCTTTCACCCATGCTTCTTGTGTCTCTACTACCCCATTTTTCCCTGCTCCCCACTGCGATTTGGTTGAGACATTATTCCCATGACCAGGAACATGTTTACCCTGTTTTCCTGCATCAACTTTTGGAGCACCCGAAACGCCAGCATCAACATGTCCTTGACTTGCTAGTTTATCATTTTTTCCAATGTGCCCTGCTACACTGGCACCCTTACCTCCACCAGAAGACTGGATTTTTTGAATAGTATCCTTAGTATTTTGAATCGATTTATTCCAAACAAATCCACCATGTACAAAAAGACTTGCACCAGTAGCTGTTGCTGCTATATCTAATGGAATAACAATTGGTGACGCTAACCCGCCAGTTCCTACTTCTGCCACGATAGTTAAGAAATTAGATCCGCCTATGAGCGAGATACCTTCAAACATTTCTACAATGGACCCGGCTATTGATATAACATTTCCAGCCAACCTTCCAGCTTGATAAGTTGTCTTACTTTCTAATTTATCATTCTCATGTGGTTGTAGTCCAAAAAAGTTTTCTAGTGCTGCATCACCAGCACCTTGAAAAAATTCGATAACTCCATGCAAAAATGTTTGCGCATAAATGGCTGTTTTTTCATGCCATGATCTATTGTCTTCCCGCTCTTGTAAGTTAAATTGTTGTTTTTGCAAAGTAATTTGTTTCATCTCGGTTTGACGAGCTTGTTCTTCTATAATCCCCTGAATCGAACTCACCCAATCCATATTCAACCCTTGTGTACTAAACGTCCCACTCACAGGACTAAATCCTTTCCCGCTTTGCACTTCAGCGAGTCCGGCTGTGATGCTAGCGGCTAATTGGAGGGCGGTGCTGTAGTTGTTGCTGGATGAATGATTGAATTCATGTAGACGCTCTAGTTTTTCTTCTAGTTTTTTTCTCATTGCAATTAAGACTGCAATAATTGCGTCTACTCCAGGCATTGGTGTAAGTACTTCTATTGCTTCTATACTTGCAATGGATTGATTGATTTCTTGTATTTGTTGTCTTATTTCATGTTCGATAACATCTGTTGAAGCAACTTTTGCTTGAAAATCGTTTGGAAATGCTTCGTTTTGGCGAATTAATTCTTCACATAAGCATATGATTCCTTGTGCTAATGGCCGAAATGTTTGGACAAGGTAGGCTTTTGCACTACTGTATGTTTGTCCTTGTAATACTGTGTCTATCGCAAAGGCATCAATAGATTGAATGGCTTGTTCCATACTTTGAATCGTAGCATTACATATAGCGTTCATACTTTGAGTTTGACTTTGTACTTCTCCCAAATACATGTTTAAACTCATGTATTGGCCTCCCTTTGTAGTTGCTGCTGTTCATAGGAAAGGTTGTTTTCTTTCTCACTGAGATGCCGTTTTTCTTTAAGCAACGTCTCTTTTTCGTTTTCTAATTCGAATGTAAGTTTTCTTTCATACTGCCCGATCTCTTGCCGCATATTCGTAAAAAAGTGAAATGCTTCTTTGTCACCATACCAAGTTTCTAGTATTCGGTTAAATAAACGATTACTTCTATTTTTCCATTTATGAAAACTAGCCTCAGCTCGTTCTTGATTTTGCAGCGCGATTCGGTTTTCATTTTGTTCTTCAAATATAATTCGTAATTTTTGATTACATTGATTGATTCTCGTTTCAATTCCTTGACTCATCTTTTCTCCCTACCTTTTCCCCTTTACGTAGGTTGTTACATTATTGAAAAGTCTTTTGAAGTCCTGTATCCATTTTCTCAAATTCATTTGCTACGGAATGGATATTATCAATTGTTTGTTGAAAAGCAGTACAAAATTGTTTCGTGATCTGTAAATTTTGTTGATTTGCTTCTTGTGCCTTGAAGTTCACAGATAGTGTAGTACGCGTTGCCTTATTTATAGAGCGACTAGTAGCACTTTGCATTCTATCTGAAGCATTTCTCATTTTCGTTGCAAGTTGCGTTGCCGTATGCAAATTACTTTGAAATTCTCCCATTACTTACTCCCCTCTACCTTTTATTTACAAGAAAATTATAACACGGAAAAATTTCCCAATAAACCGAATGTTCGAATTTAACATACAATTCACCACAGTTACTGAGGATACGAGCAACACTTATCAATCAACATAACTGAATCCAAAATGGATTCTACTTATACAAAAAAGATGACTTCAGCCATATGCTAAAGTCATCTTTTTCTACCTTATTATTTTACTAATTCTCCATTATAAGCTTTTATATTAAGCGGAGCAGTTAAAAATTGTGCTGCTTTACTAACGAAAGATGTGAAGTGTTCACTCGTATTATGGCTCGCAACTGCTGCTTCATCTTTCCATACTTCTACCATCGTATAAACACTTTCTTTTTCTGTATCTTTATATAAGTCATAAGATACATTTCCACTTTCTTCTCTTGAACTATGAATAAGCGGACGAATTTCTTCTAAAAATGCTTGTTGTTTCGCTGGATCTACTTGAAATATTGCGTGAATAATAATCATGGTGCTTCCCCTCTCATCTTTCACTTATTGAAGTTCTTTTATAAAATTATTTCCACTCTGCAACTTTTTCAATTGGAAGACGTACTGATTGGTAACCACTGTCAGCAGCTTTTCCGATTGAAATTAACATAACTGGTACGTGACGGTCTTTATCTAGTCCGAAAGCTTCTGCGATTTGATCTTTCTCAAAACCACCAATTGGACAAGTGTCATAGCCGTGAGCACGAGCTGCTAGCATAAATTGCATCGCTACAAGACCACCGTCAATTAATACTGTATCTTTCATTACTTCTGGTGTAACCATAGAGAAGTAAGTTGAAAGTTTTTTCATTTGATCTTCTTTTACTTCTGCTGGCATAAGTCCACGCTCTACTGCTGTACCGTAAATTTCTTCTGCGTTATCAAAGTTGTTTAAATCACCAAATAAAGCAATCATTGCTGAAGATGTTTCTACTTGAGATTGATTGAATTTCGCAAGTGGCGCAAGTGTTGCTTTCGCTTCGTCACTTTCAATCACTACGAATCTCCATGGTTGCATGTTTACTGAAGATGGTGCAAGTGTTGCTTCTGTAAGAATTTCTGTCATTTCTTCTTTGCTAATTTTCACTGAAGGATCGTACTTACGAATTGAACGACGTCCTGTTAAAATTTCGTTAAAATCATTTGTTTTTACTGAGTTAGTCATAGTTGTATTCTCCCTTTTTTATAATTCTTTTATATTTTCTTGAATGTGATTTAACATATTTAAAAGATTATCGCGTTCTTCCTCACTTAATCCTTTAAATGCAGATGCTGCAAAACGTTCTTTTTCCTCTTGAAATGCTTGAATTTTATTTCGTCCCTCTTCAGTAAGAGAAACTAACGTAATTCTGTTATCATCTGGATTTTTACGTCTTACAATCATTTCATTGGCCTCAAGCTGCTTTAAATGCCTCGTTATCGCAGCATTATCAATATTCACTTCTTGTTGAAGTGCTTTTTGACTAATTTCACCTACTTCATATAACTGAAGTATAAGCTCTAATCGAGACTGGCTCATACCCGTACACCCTTCAAATTTCGAACTTACTTCTTTATTTAGAAAGTGTAATTTATATAAAATAATCGCTTCTTTTGAGCATGAACTTGTCAAATTAACCCTCCTTTACAATCAAAATAAAAATGTTTGATGTATCAATAGTTGATATGTCAATTAATATAATCTATATCGATTTAGAATGCAAGCATTTTGTTTTTATTTTATTTTTTCCAAATTAAGGCGCTTTGTAGCGTTACAAATAATGTTAATTGCACTATAATACTAATTTAAAGAACTGGAGAGTGATTGATAATGCGGCAATATACAAATAGAAATGAGGAATTGAAAATGGAAAATGAAATGAGGATATTCACAAATGACAACAATAAATATAGGGATTGTCGCGCACGTAGACGCTGGCAAGACGAGTTTGACTGAGCGTATTCTTTATGAAACGAATGTGATTAAAGAAATTGGCCGAGTAGATAGTGGTAATACACAAACTGACTCAATGGAATTAGAAAGACAACGCGGAATTACGATTAAAGCATCTGTCGTTTCTTTCTTTATTGATGATGTAAAAGTAAATGTCATTGATACACCTGGACACGCTGATTTTATCGCTGAAGTGGAGCGATCATTCCGCGTTCTAGACGGTGCGATTTTAGTTATCTCTGCCGTTGAAGGTGTGCAAGCACAAACAAAAATTTTAATGCGAACATTACAGAAACTAAACATACCGACTATTTTATTCGTTAATAAAATTGATCGTAGTGGCGCAAACAGTGAAAAAGTTATGAAACAAATAAAAGAGGTTCTTTCAAATGAAGCATTCCCCTTCTACTCTGTTCTAAACGAAGGAACGAAAGAAGCCCGGATCATTGAATACAAATCATATGACGATTGTATGGAACTGTTAGCACCATTTAATGAATCATTACTTGAATCATATGTAAATAACGAAATAATACCGGACGCACTATTAAGAGAAAAACTAGAACAGCAAATACAGCAAGCGAATGTGTATCCAATCTTTTTCGGTTCAGCAATGACTGGTATGGGCGTAACAGAACTTCTTGAAAAACTTCCGGCTCTCATTCCAGCTCTTACATCGGCACAAGAGGAACCATTATCCGGTGTTGTTTTTAAAATTGAACGTGAACCTTCTGGAGAAAAGGTTGCTTATATAAGAGTTTTTTCAGGTAGCTTACATGTTAGAAAATATGTTGATATACAGCGCAGTAAGTCTCTATTCCATAAAGAAAAGATAAAAAAAATGTGCCTATTTCATAATGGAGATACCGTTCAAACTTCTACCGTTCCTAGCGGTGAGTTTTGTAAAGTGTGGGGGCTGAATGATATTAAAATTGGTGATATTATCGGTGAACGTACGGATTATATAAAAGATATTCACTTTGCCGAACCACAAATAGAAGCTGCCATTGATGCGGTACCTAAAGAGCAAATTCATGATTTATACGCTGTTCTTATGGAACTATGTGAAGAAGATCCGCTCATTAAAGTTTGGAAAGACGATGTTCATAATGAACTATATATTCGCCTTTTCGGTGAGGTACAAAAAGAAGTAATTGAAACAACACTTTATGAGAAATATAATTTGCAGGTTACTTTTTCAAATACGCGAGTTGTATGTATCGAGAAACCAATTGGCGTAGGCAATTCTGTTGAAGTAATGGGTGAAAAAGAGAATCCATTTTACGCAACAATCGGATTCAAAGTTGAACGTGGTGAACTTAATTGCGGCATAACATATAAATTAGGTGTTGAGCTCGGCTCACTACCTTTAGCATTTCATAAAGCGATTGAAGATACGGTATTTCAAACGTTAAAACAAGGATTATATGGATGGGAAGTTACAGATATTATCGTCACGTTAACACATACTGGTTATGCTAGTCCTGTTACAACAGCGAGTGACTTTAGAAATTTAACACCGATCGTATTAATGGATGCTTTAAAGCAAGCTGAAACATATGTATATGAACCAGTAAATGAATTTGAATTAACTGTACCGGAGCACGCAATTAGTACTGCAATGTATAAGCTTGCTGCCGTTCCAGCAACTTTTGCAGAGCCTATATTCAATAACAATTCTTATCAGTTAACAGGATCATTACCTGTTGCGAAAACAGAGAATTTTAAACTCATGCTTCATTCATTTTCAGAAGGAGAAGGCATATTTACAACGAAGCCAGCTGGTTTCACAAAGCTTATGGCTCCCTTCCCTACTCGAAAACGTGTTGATTATAATCCGCTGAATCGTAAGGATTATTTACTTCATGTTTTGAAGGCTTATTAAAGTAAAAGAGGTGCAATTCGCACCTCTTTTGCATGTATTAATAGGTTAGTTTGTCCTAACAACTTCTTTAAGTTCTCCTATTATTTTCGCTATAGCCTCAATTGAATTTTCCGTTTCATATCCCCCAACATTTACAGAATGATTTGCATTTTTGACAACTTCAATCTGTAAATTCGTTTTATATAACTGATCAATTTGATCTGCATTGTATTGGTGATCTTTATCCCCAATAACTAAAAACCCTTCGTGTCGACTATGTAAGATAGAATCAAAAATTGTATCAAACGTCAGTAAAGGTGTAAGTAGTATCATTTTTGACTGCGCGAATTCTTCTCTCTTCATTAAATCATTTGCAATCGGAATTGTTCCGAGTGACTTCCCTAAAAACATAGTCTCGTTGTATTGCTCATCTTTTAATACTTCATTTATTACAGGATTAATATCATCCATCATTACTTTCGTTACTTCTTCCATTGGTTTATTCATTAATTGTCCATCATAAGAATAATGAATATGTACAACATCTATTTTATGTTCAAGCATTAACATCGTTGCGTAATAAAATAACGGCTTATCATAATTGTATCCTGAACCTGAAAACATAAAGCAAACGGTACTAGAACCTTTTTCGATATGTGTGTAATAAATTACTTTGTCATTTATATGTACCTCTTTTTTAGTTCCCTTCACCATTTTCCCCTCCGAATACATTTACTTTTGTAATACGATATGTTCTGTGTGAACTGATACATCCTTTACTTTCTCTTTTATAAATGCAGGCTGTAAGTTATATGTATGCAGTTCTTCTACTGGCACCCATCTAAACAAATACGTTCTACCCTCTTCTTCCAAAATATATTGATCCGCTCCACTCGCAGGTAACTCATGTAGCTCTACTTCATAATAAAAACTAATTTCATGAAACTTTCGCTCAGAAAGTGTAAAGAAATTTTCTACTGACCATATTAACCTTTTCCTTTTAATAGGAACACCTATCTCTTCCGCAAGTTCTCGTTTTAATGCATCTTCACTATTCTCTAGCATTTTTACTCTACCGCCGGGTACATACCAAAAATCTTCACCGTCACCTTGCAGAATGAGTATTTTATTATCATGTTTACAAATTGCTCCAACGCGGTAATTAAAACATGTTTCCTCAACTTTAAACGTAAGATCCATCCGTAACGCCCCCTTATATAAATATCGAATTATTACAAAACAATTATGTAATTACTGTACAAATAAGGTTACTAAATTTATCCACTCCATTCAATGGTTTTTGAATTTTCTAAACTATTATTTTTCATCATTACAAGTGTATATACATATGTTACAATCATATTGCACACTAGAAAACATTATGGGGGTACGGATGGAAACGTTATTAATCCAGCAAACTGAGAAATCAAATAAGTTTTGGAAAATCGTTGTGAAAGAAAAAGACTATGTTGTGTTTTACGGAAAAATTGGCACAGCTGGCAGTGTGAAAGCGAAAGAGTTTGAAACAGAAGAAGAATGTATGAAAGAAGCTAATAAACTAGTTGCTTCCAAACGTAAAAAAGGATATACAGACCCGTTGCCTGGGGAAGATTACATAAAAGAAAAAACGATAACCGAAGAAGAATTTTGGGAGCTACTTCATCGTGCAAAAACGAAAGGTGAGGACCAAGAAGAACAAATAGAATGGCTTACTTCTCACCTTGCTAAACGTACAGTACATGAAATTGTAGCTTTTGATACGCATATGCATCGCCTTTTGAAAGACTCCTATACCTCCCGTTTATGGGCAGCAGCCTATATTATTATGGGTGGCTGTTCAGATGATACTTTCGATTACTTCCGCGGATGGTTATTATATCAAGGAAAAGAGACATACGAAGCTTGTATTGAAGATCCAGAACGATTAATTCCTGTATTAGAAAATTTGAGTGAGTATGACGTCCCAGAAATAGAAGAACTTTCTTTATATTTCGGTTTCACTGTATATGCAGAAAAAACTGGTGACGAAGATGATACTTACTTTACACTTTACCATGTCTTATCTAATGAAGAATTCGACGATGTAGATTTTGAATTTGACTGGAATGAAGACGATGAAGAAGGTTTAAAAAAGATGTTTCCTAAGCTATGGGAACTGTATGGAGAAGAACCGTTTGAGTGGTAGATTCATATTAGGACTCTGTTTAAGCAATAAACAGAGTCCTTTTTTCACAAGATTCTTATTTAAACTCTCTTTATTTCATACCACTTATCCAATAACATCTTTTCTCTTTTCCTTGAAATACCTGCTTTTAATTCCCATTCGTCCACACTCTTCATCCACTCATACACATCTGTAACTCTATGTTCTAACCTTCTAAAAGTAAGTCCTTCTTTAACAGCACTTTCAATACTAATTGAAAATCCACCTTTCCACGGCTTCGTTTCACCTTCTAATGAAAAAGTTTCTGGAAGCCATAAAGGCATCTCTGTCCAAGGCTGCACTTTATGTTCATTCATAAACGATTCCTCTATCCAAACGAATTCAGCATCACTATTCGTAACTTTTTTACACGTATTTAATAGCTCTTCCATCGTCAAATCATAATTCGGACCTGTTACATTGAATGTACCTGCATTTTTGTTTTCTGCCATGTTTAGTCCCCAGTTTGCGACGTCTTTTATATCAACTATCTGTACTGGACGGTCTTTTCTTCCTGGAACTAACACTTTACCTCCTTTTGCTACACGCCCGATCCAGTATGGAAGTCGATCTGTATAATCGAACATTCCTGAAAGAAGTCCTGCTCTTACGTGTAAAACACGCCCCGGCCAATACTTCTCTGCTTCTTTTTCACATAATACTTTCAGCGCACCATAATGCTCATAAGGAGAAACTTCACCATTCTCTACAGCCTTTATTTGCTCTTCCGTTGGTTCAGGTTGTAATATATAGTCTTCTTTTATGTCATGCGGGATCCAATCTTTATATACGGAAAGGCTTGAGATGAATATATAATGTTTTATATTATCTTTTAAGACATCTCCAGTATTCCGAATGTGATGCGGAGAAAACCCACATGTATCCACGACAACATCCCATTTTCGATTTTCTAAACTTGATACATCACCATTTCTGTCACCGATAAGCTGCTCCACTTCAGGAAAAATTTCTTTGTTTGTTCCGCGGTTAAATAATGTAACTTCATGCCCTCTGTTCAAAGCCTCTTCTACAACAGCTCTTCCCAAAAATCGTGTACCACCTAGTATTAAAATTTTCATGGTTCTCCCCCATTCATCATTAAAAATCCTTTCTTTTGTTAAACGATTTTTTGCTCTTAAAAGTTACGGGTGGAATGCAGATTTTCACTATAATCTTAGTTCTATAAAATAAAAAGTAATTATTAGCGCCCATTCTTTACCTTTACACAATCTCCCCATCAATTAACTCAATAATTCTATTACACTTATTCGCTACCTCAATATCATGCGTTACAATAATAATCGTTCGTCCTTCTTCATTCAGTTGTAATAGTAGATCCATAATTTCTTCTCCTGTTTTTCTATCTAAATTCCCTGTCGGTTCATCAGCCAAAATTATTTCTGGTTCGCCTACTAACGCTCTAGCAATTGCGACTCGCTGCTGTTGTCCACCTGAAAGCTCGTCCGGTGTTTTATGCGTATGTTCTTTTAAACCTACTTTTTCTAAATAGAACTTCGCCTTATTTTCTCTTTCTCGTTGCTTTAGCTTTCTATATGTGAGTGGTAGTGCTACATTATCTAGTACAGTATGTTCTTTTAACAATGCAAAATATTGAAAGATAAATCCAATCATTTCATTTCTTGTTTTATGAACTTTATTTGCTCTTATTTCAGTTAATGTTTTTTCATTTAACGTATATTCACCCTCATTTGGCAAATCAATTAACCCTATAACATTTAATAGCGTACTTTTCCCCGATCCTGATCGACCCATTATCGCTATAATTTCGCCCTTATTTATCGTTAAGTTTATACCGTTTAATGCGAACGTATTATGGTTCTTGTTACTATACACCTTCTTAATGTCTTTCAATTCAATTAAACTCATTATTCCATCCCACCTATTAATGTTTTCGGTTCGAGTTTTCTAATAAATAAGAAGACAATTACATTCGAGACAATGATGATCAATAATAAGAAAAGAAATACTAAAAATAATATAGGCATGTCCAATTTAAAGTCTAATGCCGATACTGCTTTAAAATCCTTTGACATTTGCAGCAGCTTCCCATACCTCCATGAAAAGTAAGCTATTGACATTCCTAAGCCAGCTATTGCTACAATAATGTTTTCTAAAACAATTTGAATAAACATTCCAAATTTACTTTCGCCAAAAACTATTTTTATACCAAATTCCCTCTTTCTCATTAAAATAGAAACGATGGTTGTTACTGCCATTCCGACTATCGAGAATAGAATGAATAAGATTCCTACTATAAGTTGAGGTATTTCAGAATAGCTGTTAAGAGTAACATCTATATTTATTTCATCACCTAAATTTTTCAAATGAAACGTACCGCCGTTTCCTTTAAGTTGAATTAATTCTTCTAGTTTCTTTACATCTGCATCTTTTCGTAAATGTAAAACTGTACTTTGATGCAGTCTTAAAAACATTCCTTCATAATTTTCATATCTATTAGATGACATAGGCATTATCATTGCGTAATCCAACTTCAAATAAACGTTCGTTGTATTATTATCTACGATAAATTTATTCTCTGGTAAAAAGCCTATAATTGTATATTGATTATTAATTGTATCCCCAACTTGAAAATATTTCTTAAAGTAAGAACCCATTAATACTTTTGTTTTTTCTTCACTATTTTTGGGAAAATCTTCATGCAAGAAACCCTCTTTAGGTTTTAAATGTAAACCTAATAATTTATAGTAATTTTCATCTACAACAATTGTTTGAACAGTAGGTCTTTCATCGTGAAACGTTTTATGTTTCAAATCAGCAATCATACTGTTTTGAAGTGGTCTATTACTTGATTCTATTTCAATTAAACTCTCCTCGTATGTACCATACGAAATCACGTCTTTATTTTGATGAATTGTATTATAAACCGCTTGAATTTGCTCTTTATTAAATTGATTGCTTTGTAACCTATCTGTCATCCTTTCAAAAGTAACTAAATATGTTTTATCCACATTTAATGCTGAGCTGGATTTATCGTTTAAATGGTGTAAATTATAAAATACATTAATTGAACTCGTTATAGTTGCTAATCCAAATGTAATTTGTATTAGCAGAAGTACCGAAAATAGAAATCTCTTTTTTAATGCTATGAACGCACTTTTTATTCTCATCATTTTTACTCCTTTAATGCTTTAGCAGGTTCACTTTTAAGCACATATACAAATGGTATAACAGAGAGGATAAAAGCTATACTAAGTGAAAGAAATACACACATTACAATATGAGTAGGCTGTAAACTAATGCTATAGCTTGTAGACTCTATAATACTTTCACTCAAAGTGCTAAAAATCCATTGTATGCATATCGCACAGGCTGATGCGGTAATTGCACATAAAAATAATTGACTAAATATAAAAATAAAAAGATTTACATTACTTGCTCCCAAAGATTTCCTTAGCGAAAGACTTTTTTTCTTCGTATAAATCCAATAATAACTTACTACTATACTGGTAATTAAAGCTATACAAAAAAGCCTAAATGGAAAACTTAATAACTCTTTCACAGCTTTACTTGAGTTTTTTTCTTTCTCAAAATTCTCTTTTTCACTTATCACTTTGGCATTTATATCTTTATTGTTCTGGTTTATATGCTGTATGAAAGTGTTTATTTCCTTTATAGGGTTTTCGTTAGAACGAACGATCATTTGGAATGTATTTTCATTTTGGATCATTTTTTTCACTTCATCTGGCATATCATTTAAAGCGACGTAAATTTTAATATTATACTCATATCCAGTATTTGCTCCAGCTACACCTTTAACTGTATATTCCTTATTAAATAGTTTTATTGTTTCCGTATCCTTATAAATTTTCTTCCCGACTATTACACTATTTTCTTCATTTTGTTCCATCTGAGAACCTTTTAGCAAAGGTGGAGACCAATTTTTATTAAGGAGACCATTCATTGTTGCTCGGCCGATACCCGGAATAGTAATACGAATATCATTTGTAATAACACTAGCATTTTTAAAATCAGTCTCTACTAACATCTGAAATTGTTTAAAATTTAATTCCCCTATATTAGTAAGTTGAACGGAATAGTAATAATTAAAATAACCATTCTTTCTATCATAAAATTTCTCATCATAATAATCTTTCGTCGACATTGCTATAAGTATCGGCCATATTGTCAATACAAACGCAATAAATAACATAATGAATATTGCTTTGTTTACCACTATTTCTTTTAATACTAGATTCATATATCCTCCTCATTTTAAAAACCGCGAAAAAGGTATTTATCCTTTTTCACGGTTTTTGTTGATTGTTATCTAATTACCATTTCCTTAGAGGTGTAGGCACTATCCCCTTTCATTACCCATTCATGACCCGAATAACCAGTAGTAATTGGCCCTCTGGATGAAACTTTAACGTTCACACGATCTGTAATTTTAGCATTATTCTTTTCTGCCTCTTTAGAAGACCCATCATCAAAGCTAGCCCTTACAGTCATCTTGTAAAAATGAGGTTCATTTGTTTGCGCAGTGTAGGCGTGTCCTGTAGCCTTTCCTCCGCTCCCTTCCCATTTCCCATAAGAATCCCAACTAATCGAAGCAAATGAAACGGAAGAAACCATACCTAATAAACAAGCAGTTAGCCCTGTAGTAGCTAAAGTTTTTTGAAGTAAGTTTTTCATATAAACTCAATCTCCCTTGTTTAAAATATTCACTTAAATATTTAAGTATTTTCAGGCCTTGTCCTCATTATACATAAAAAAAATAATCTCATATTAAAAAATCCTAATTTTTACATTTTCCACACAACCCTTACATTGCTCTGAACTTTCCGTCATAAAAGAAAAAGATGGTATGAAACTCCCATTCACACCATCTTTTTGCTTCCGTTATTTATTTGATCCTGTATAAGGAAGAATGTATTTCACAATCAATTCCCATCTATCCCGTGCATTCGGCATAACTTCAGAAGCAATTACTACAACCAAATCCTTCTTCGGAATACAACAAATCAAATTCCCACCATCGCCCATTGCACAGTATGAAAAGATTCCAGCCTCTTCTCGTAACCACCATAAGTAACCGTATTGATTTTGGTTCATTTCTGTCGATTCTTTTATCCATGATTTTGATAGTATTTGTTTTCCATTATGAATACCTTCATTCAAATACAACTGTCCAAACTTAGCCATATCTCTAGCTGTTAACGTAAGTCCCCAGCCGCCTGTTGAAATACCATTTGGATCGTGAACCCATCCTTTCACACCTTGTCCAAATAGGTCATCGAATCCAAATGCCTTCATATTATAGTTTGAAATTTCTCTCATACCGAGTGGTTGAAATAAGTACTCATTTGCAAAGTCACGGGCACTTTTTCCTGTTGCGCTCGTTATGATTGCTGATAATAAATGAGCTCCTGCAGATGAATACTTAAAAGTCCCAATTTCTCCGCCTTTTCCTATCCTATTTAACGTATACTGTACCCAATCTTGTTGTGTACATAGTTCTTCTAACGGTTCCTGCCAGTCTACGAAAGGATGTGGAGCTGTCAATGTCAACAGATGTCGTACTGTTATTTCAGATGAATTAACGTTATATTCCGGGAAAAATTCTATTACTTTTTGATCAACACTTTTTATATAGCCCTTATCTATACATATCCCAATTAACGCAGAGATTATCGTTTTTGTAACTGACGCTACATGAAACGCATTATCTGGACTGTAACCATTATAATAATTTTCAAAAACAACATTACCTTTCTGCACTACTAACATACCATTAATATTTTTGTATTCTTCTTTTATAATACGGTCTATCTTTTCAGCAGTTTGCATTGTTCTTCCCCCTTAATCAATGATTAAAAAGGCTCGATAGGTACATATATATCAACTATATGTTTCTTTTCCGGGTGCCGTCTTGGGTCATTTTTATACATTTCAAAAGGATACGAATCTCTCGGTTTATATCCGCTATTTTGCAGCCACTCACCGTATATAAAGTCCCATGCCCCTTTATATTCATCTTGAAATATTTCAAAATGTCCTACTGCATACTTTCCAGAAGGTATTACCATTATTCCTATGTCGTTCGCTTCTACTGCGGACGCATCCGGAATTGTTATACATAAACTTGTTCTTAAATGATAGTCCTCAGTAAATTCATGATGATCGTGGTAAATGGTTAATACTTTCGTATCATCAAATACATGATAGTTTTGTTTAGCTGCGTAATGAAATACTTTCTCTATCATTTCCGGAAAAGCTATCGTTAACTCTCCATATGTACCGATATGTCTTGTGTATGCGACGTTTATATCATCCGCTGTTACAATTTCAACATTTCCTCGAACCTTCTTACATTCATTGTATTGAGGAATTCCCCTTACGTCTTTGCAATTCTTGCTATTGTCATTTCGATATTGAGACGGACTTACACCGTAATAATTTTTAAATGTTCGGGAGAAAACTGCTGAATCTGTGAAACCAAAATGGTAAGCGATATCCGTAATCGTCATATCCAATCGATATGTAAGAAGGTTTGTTGCCCTTTCTAACTTCAATCGATTTACATATCGTGATAACGGCTCGTCTACTATTCCTTTAAAAATTCTATGAAAATGAAACTTCGAAAATCCTGCTATATCCGCTAGCTTTTCAATGGATAGTGAACTGTCTATGTTTGATTCTATATAATCTTGAACCTTATGTATGCGTCTTAAATACTCATTTCTACTTTGTTTACTCTCCATATTTCTAGCTCCTCACAACAAAAAGGCTAACTTTGTGCTAGCCTACTTTTACACATTTTTCAAAAATAATACTCTACTACCACCATTCCCATCATAATTTGTATGTACCGATACACCCTCTATTTCATCATCCCCAGCCTCAATTCGAAAGCCAATCTCCCTATGAAACTGTATTGATTTTTTATTTACTGGTGACGTGATTGCTTTTACAACTTTACGGTTATTTGCACGAGCAATATCAAAGAAATAAGAATACAATGTCGATGCAATTCCTCTTCTTCTATACTTCGGATTCACACCGATAAAATGAACGTATGCTTCATCTTTATATGTTTGTGAAAAAAAACCGCATAAGAAACCTAACGTTTCTCCCTCTTCTTCAATAATAAAACTCGTTTCTTGAAAGTGAACGAAAAACAATTTTGGCAACATGCCAGTCATATCTCTCCCGTCCCACCAATCATTTAAAACAGAATGAATTTTTACATAATCTTCCCCTTTGATGTTTCTTACTCGCATATGTTTCTCCCTCTCACTCACTTCATTTTTTCATAAATTTTAATGACCGTTTCTACTAAAAGGATGAATACCCATATCCCGCAAAATACAAGAACAGACTGGAATAAAGAACCTAGCATAACAATACTTATTAAACCTAATTCTGGGCCTGAAATGGATATTTCATCAAATCCTATATTATGTATAAATGGACCAGTTGAAAAAGCCATCAAAATAGATGCTATTAAATAGATAACACTCATTATTTTTAATATTTTTATAGAAAGATACGAAGTTTGTTCTTGCTCCACTTGTGATAATTCGATTTCACCGCTCGCAATTCCTTTTTGCAAACAGTCCTCACATAGAAATTCTTCCTTAATTTTTTTACCACCGTGCAATGTACCTGTAATTTCTTTACACCTTGAACATTTTCGATTTATCATGTTGTTACCACTCCAATCTATTAAGATTATACTTATATCACTCTGCATTTACCTTAATATCCCTTTTATGTATTTTATAGAGAAAGGTCGTGTTTTATGATTTCAAAACTTACGTTTGGCTCGAAAAAGCGTACCGTTCATTATGTATTAAGACCTAGTTGTTATGCAGTTATTTTCCATTCATCTTCTTCAATGATTGCTGTTATCCAAAAAGGAGACCGTTATTTTTTACCTGGTGGTGGTATGGAAGGTACCGAAACAAAAGATGAATGCTTACATCGTGAACTACTAGAGGAATTAGGATGGGCAATTGAAATTGATCAGTATATCGGTAATGCGGCACGATATTTTTATGCAGAGAAAGAAGATACATATTATTTAAACGATGGGTTCTTTTATATTGCGAACATGGTGCAGAAACAAACTGAAAACTGTGGGGAGGATCATGTTTTACGATGGATGTCTCCATTACTTGCTGTTAAGCTTCTCATTCACGATCATCAAAAATGGGCGGTTGAACAAGCACTTTTATTACGAAAACAAAAATGATCTCCTTCTATATGAAAGAGATCATTTTTACTATTAACTGACTTTTTTCAAATTGAAAGCAGGCTTTTTCATTCCACCTTTTTTTACAACATATAAGCCGATGAAGATAATAAGTCCGCCAACGAGTTGCATCATATTAATTTGCTCTCCAATTGTAACTGCCGCAAAGATAACTGCGAACAATGGTACGAGATACATATAAACCATTACTTTCGTTGAGCCTATTTGACTAATACCGACATACCACATTGCTAGTCCGAAGATGGTCGCAAAGATGATTGAATATGCTAGTGAACCCCAGCTTGGCGTATCTACTGGCCATGTTAAAGAGTTTACGTTGAATAAACAGTATATAACAAGTGGTACAATTCCAATTAAAGTAGACCATGATGTAACTCTCATTGCGGAGTATTTTGTAATAAGAGGTTGCGCTAATATTGGATACCATCCCCACGCAATTGCTGCGACTAATCCAATTACATTTCCGAGCCACGCATATTCGTAAGTAGCTCCTCCTGTATGTCCTGTTAATAAAACAAATGCTGCACCAATAAACGCTACTATTGAACCAATTTGTACTTTCATCGAAAAACGTTCTTGTTTGTGCAATACTGCTAATATCCCTGTAAATATAGGTGACATCGCAATTAATAATGAGGCGTTCGTTGCTGAAGTATATTTCACAGATAACATAAACATCGTTTGATACATTGCTGTACCAACGATACCGACTACTACTAATCGTAACCAATCTTTTCTTTCAATACGTAATGAGCGTTCCATCATAAATGTAATAAGTAATAAGACCGGTGATGCTACTAAAAATCGTAAACTATTAAATTGAATGGATGACATATATGCCACGCCATACTTTCCTATTGTATAATTTGCTCCCCATACTAACGCTACTGATACTAGGAGCCATTCCATTTGCCATCTTTTCATCCGAATCTCCCCTTCCATATTTAGCATAGTAAAATTGGCTGGATATAGCACCGTCCAATTGGCTGTTTTTTTACCCAGCCAATTTGTTATACTTAATGTATATAAGAGATACGGAGGCGTTTGTATGGAATGGAAGCTAGATAGTGACAGTAAAATCCCTATTTATCAGCAAGTGGTTGACTTTATTGAAAAACGTATTACATATGGAGAACTTCCTCCAGGAAGCTTCCTCCCTTCAGAACGGAAATTAGCTACGCAGTTAAATGTAAACAGAAGTACAGTAACGACTGCTTATAATGAACTTCGTGCTATGGGAATTGTAGAAAGTACGACTGGTAAAGGTACACGTGTGAGTACACATATGTGGGGCGTTTCTCCAACATTAACGCCGAACTGGAGAAATTTCGTAGAAGGTGGTACTTTTTTACCAAACTTACCACTACTTCGCCATATTCGGGCAGAAGTACAACAAAATGAAAATATTATAGATTTCGCTAATGGAGAACTCGGTTGTAATCTTTATCCTCACGATCAACTACAAACGATTTTACGTGAACAACCGTTAACGCATTCATTAAGTTACGATCATCCGCAAGGCTATCTCCCGCTAAGACAAGCGGTCGTAAAATATATGAAGGAATATTTAAAAGTTGAGGCGACTGAACAATCCATTATGATTACATCCGGCGCTCAACAAGCACTGCACCTTATCGTGCAATGTTTATTAAATCCAGGTGATGCTGTTGCTTTCGAAAGTCCTTCACACTGTTATTCCCTGCCGTTATTCCAATCAGCAGGTATTCGTATTTTCCCATTACCTGTCGATGAACACGGCATTAATCCAGACGATGTACAAGAGCTATACAGAAAGCACCGCATTAAAATGATTTTTTTAAATCCAAATTTCCAAAACCCTACGGGGACGATGCTTCATCCAAACCGTAGAAAAAAACTATTATCACTTTGCGCAGATTTACGAATTGCAATCGTTGAAGATGATCCATCTAGTTTGCTGACGCTAGAAAAGAAACAACCTTGTCCTACTTTGAAATCAATAGATGAAAATGGAACTGTCATTTATGTACATTCTTTATCAAAAATGATTGCGCCAGGATTACGAGTCGGTTGGCTTGTCGCCCCGCAGTCTGTCGTAGAGCGATTATCAGATGCACGGCACCAAATGGAATTAGGAATGAGTATTTTCCCGCAGTGGCTTATGCAACAATTTTTTGAAACTGTACCATTTCAGTCTCATATCGTACCGTTACGAAAACAACTAGCAGAAAAAAGAGACGTTATCGTTCGTGCCCTAAACGAGCAACTTCATGATAAAATCTCTTTTTCAAACCCTACTGGTGGTATATACATTTGGGGGAAATTAAAAGAACCTATAAACGAAAAACAAATCATTATGCAAAGTTTAAAACAAGAAATTGCTTTTATGCCAGGTAGTATTTTCGGTGCGAAAGATGGTTATATACGTTTATCTTATGGAAAAGTGGATATTGATCAAATTGAGGAAGGTATTTCTCGTTTACGCGAGGCTATTTTGGTATGTGAAAATAACTTTAAATAAAGCTTTCTCGTTTGACAAAACCTAAATCTACCATTATTATCAACTCGAACCTATTTATAGGAGTGATAAAATGAAGATTTACGTTGATGCAGATGCTTGTCCTGTAAAAGATGTAATTATTTTTGAGGCTACGAATGTGGAAATTCCTGTTACCCTCGTTACTAGCTTTTCACATTATTCTAATGCAGAGCAGCCAAAAGGTGTCGAAACAATTTATGTTGATTCTGGAGCAGATGCTGCAGATTACCGGATTATGCAGTTAGCAAAAAAAGAAGATTTAATCGTAACGCAAGATTACGGTCTTGCTTCACTCGCTTTAGCAAAAGGCTGTATCGTACTACACCATAAAGGCTATAAGTATACGAATGACAACATTGAACAATTGTTACAAACACGGTATTTAAGTGCAATGGTTCGCAAAAGCGGTAAGCGTACAAAGGGACCGAAACCATTTACAGCAGAAGATAAAGAGAAATTTAGAGCACTCTTTAAAAGTATGATCGCTCATTAAAGATGAACCTTCTTTTCGCAAGGAAAACTTCGCAACACAAAGAAGAGAATATCCAAATGAACATTCTCTTCTTGAGGTTTACCCGTTTAAAATGAAGGTAAATTATCTAAGTTATTTTCCTTTATTCCATCAGGTTCACTACGTATAATATCTCTGCCATACTTATGAAATACGTCTACATGAGCTAACTTCCCTGATTTTGCTTCTTCAAGGGCAGTCATATAATCTAACTCTCTCCCGCTACTTGTTTTAAACGCAATTAAATCACCATCATCATTTTTACGAACAGCAACAATTTGTTCTGCTCCTGAATTAACTTCATGGTCTACTTCAAATTGAGCTTGTTCTTCTCCTTGATGTAAGTAATCATTATAAACTTTTTCAAAGTCTTTATTGTCCATAACATTCACCTCCAACACATTTTTTAGTATGGTTGGGAGGTAGTGGTTTTATGTACTTTTCTCTTAGAAAAACGTATTTTTAATACCTACGCAACCCTTTCAAAGTCTCCAATATATCCTCTGTAAAGGCTGTACTACCTTCTGTCTCTAAAACTCTGAAATAAAAACTTCTTAAGAAAGTTCTAATATTTTGTACTAAAATAGCATGCTGCGGATGTCGGATATCTTCAACCGTTGCTATACTATGTAGCCAATTGCTCCACTCTTCTTCAGTTAAAAGATTTTGGTTACGTAAAGACATAATCGGCTTTACTAACCTCTCATCTTCAAAGTGCACATACACGTAATCACTTAATCGAACCTTCTGACGAACAGCTGCAAGAATCGCATATGAAAACTCACGATTTTGGATTGTACGTGCTAAAGCATCGAGCGCATCTGCTGCATGTGCAGTAGAGTGTGCCCAGCCTTTTCCTTCTACGTATCCTCTTACATCTTCTTCTAAATATACATATTCTAGTACTTGTTCTGCCACACTATACAGCTGTTCTTCAGATAACAGTGGTTCTCTTTCATGAACAGATAAAATAAGCGGCGGAATTAATACAGAGAACGCACGTTTAAAGACAGAATCTGTTCCCTTTTCACCAATTTTATAAAATAAATAATCAGGGCTAATTGCTTGCAGCATTAATCCTCGTAATTCTTTTTGTCTAAACACATCATTTGTAATCCATTTGTGAAGCGTACTATAAATTAAATCATCGCGTAATTCAGCATCAGTTGACCCGATATAATCTAACATCCACTGTGCATATGGATAAGCATCTACGTCTTCTGGTACAGCATAATTATTATTTTTAATTTGTAGTAGTTCTTCTTTTAGTTCTAGTACTTCATTCATTATATTTCTTGTCCCCTTTTTGCGTTTTTTATTGTCTTATCCCCTTTTATTTGCTTCATAAAATTAATTTAATTATAACAATAAACAAAAGGCTATACATATATTTCTGATTATGTAATACGCTCATTCATGAAATATAACTTCTGGATTTCCTAAATCACTATTCTGAAATACAACATCCGCACACTCTTTCGGATTATGCTCATCTATATACATCTTACAGGCCGCATGATATCTGTTTAAAAACATTTTCTCAGCTTCTTCATAACTTCCAAAAGCCTCAGTCTCGCGCTTTGCACCACGTTTTCTCGCAATCTCAAAATCTGTATCTACGAAAATTTTATAGTCAAATAAATGCTCTACGTCTTTTTTCAATAGAAACGTCCCATCTACTATTAGTACCATATTAGGTTGAGCCAATAGCTGCCCATTATGGACAGGTATATCCGTTATTAAGTTATGAGAAATCGTATCATATTGTAAATTCCCGTTAGGCCCTAAAGGCTTTAATAATCTTTCTTTGAAAGCTGTATAATCGTGTGCATCTTCATAATACCCTCTTGCAGATTCTTTTCCTTGCGCGTATCGAATTGCTCTCGGATTATGAAAATCATCAATGCTGGCGCGTGTTACTGGTAATCCTCGTTTTTTTATTTCTTCCGCTAGTTCGTTTGCAAATGTTGTTTTTCCCGACGCTGTAATACCACTTACTCCAACTCTTGTTGGATGGGTTAAGTTTAGCTTTAAAATATGATCTGCAATTTTTTTGATTTGTTGTTTTCGGTTCATGATATTGCCTCCACACAATCGGTTTACATAATATAATTATGAGTTATAACTTATGTCGCTATTTGTCGGCAAGTCAATATTCTTTTTCGAATCGTCGATATATCGAAAAAAATCGTTGATATATTATGATTGGCTTACTTTCCCTTAAACCCTCGATATAAAGCAGTCCGTAATTCTTGTTTGTATTCTTCAATTTCTGGCATATCGAGTTCTTCTGCTAGTCTGATGGCTAGTTCAATATCATACGGTACTCGTACGAGTTGAATAGAAAAGCTCGCTGCTTCTTTTTCATTGTAAGTTCCTTCAAATATTAAATAGGAAGCTTGTGTTATTTCAAGTGGGTTTCCTACGCTACCGGCATTACATAACGTTTTCCCTCTGAAATTTTGAACGAACGCTTGGTGAACGTCACCGTAACAAACGACATCTGGTTTTCTTTCCCCTTCTATATTCTCTGTGAGCTCACTATTTTCGAACATACTAATACGCTCTTCTCTTGAGGCATGTGGTTGAATTCTTTCATATAAACTTCTCGGTGAAGCGTGGAACATACGGATCAGTTTGCCGCTCATAAAAAATTCGATTGAAAATGGTAAGCTTCTTAAATAGTCATTTTGTTCTTCCGATAATTGTTTTTGATGCCATTTTAACGTTTCAAATTCAGTCGGTTTTGTAATGAAATCATCCCAGTTCCCCATTACAACTCCTTCACATTCTTTACGAATGATTTCAATCACTTCGCTAGAATGAGGACCTTTTCCGACTAAATCTCCAAGACACACGACGCGCTCGATTCCTCTTAATTTAATATCTTGCAGTACAGATTCTAATGCTGGAATATTACCATGTATATCTGAAATTACCGCTATTTTATCCAAATGAATCCCTCCATTACTTATAGTTTATTATATCCTCATGTTGTGATTGATACCATTTTGGAATATAGGATGAAAAATGATTATGATCTTCTAAAATTCCGTTCAATCTTTCCTTCATATCATTTACTAAATGTGGCGTGCTTCGGTTTGTCCATACGATATCAGCTGGGAATGTCATTGCTGCATATAATGAGTACAGTTTCCAAAAATGAAGCGACGGTTCGCCTCCGCAATATCCGTGAACTTGTCCAACCGCAAATGGTTTACTTATTCTTGTAGTAAAAATCGCTACGTTATAAAAATCATGTATTGGATCACCAAAATCATATCCACCAAAATCGATAACGATAAACTCCTTATTATGAATCATACTATTTGCTGGATGGAAGTCATCGTGTAAAAAGGTAATAGGGCGATTTTTCAATAATTGTTTATGCTCCCCTACAAATCTTAATACTGGCTTCAAATCAAGGAAGTCTATTTCATAATTTGCTAACGCTTCTACGTATCTTTCGTATTTATTCCATCGAACCGTTTCCCATTTATTACTTGCACTTTCTCTTCCAATTGAGTGAATCCTCTTTAGTACTTCTCCTGCTTTTCTTCCTGCATGGTACTGTTCTTCCACGGATAGCTTCCCTAAACCTTCTTCACCATTTATACCTTGGATCCATTCAAATACTTGAACACATTTATTTATTTGTTCAAGTTTTATAAAATGAATTAACTTAGGCGTTGGAATATGTAATGACTCTAATTGTTTCATATACATATATTCTTCTTGTTTACGTTCAAAATGAACAGCATCACATACTTTTACAAAATATGTTACTCTGTTTTCTAACTCTATTTTATATTTCTCTTCATGTGAAAAACCTTTTGATATAGCTGTACACTTTACAATATGAGGCCATTCTAGTTTTCTCTCTATCTCTCTAAGCGTTTCCTTCACAAAGTTCACCTCTATCAATATATGTACAAACTACCTAGCACTTCATGCTCTCGTTTATTTTCACCTTTAAACTCCACTGCAAAAGGATTTTCGCCATTCTTATTCAGATGTTCTAGCACTAGCCCTTCTCCAATCGGCTCACAAAACTGCACATGAATATCTCCAAATACTACACTTTGACACTCGGCATTCCATTTTTCACTTTTCACAACTGAGCTTGTAGATAGCCCCATTACTTCTTTCCATTTCCGCACCGTTTCTCGAACGTTTTTCACTGCATAATGGATCGTTTCAATTTGTTGTACTTTATTTTTATGTTCCGTGATTGTTCCAATGTTACGTAAATCATTTCTTCTTTCTTCGTCCGTTTCATTCCATTGTATAAAGAAAGGTAATTTCGGTCCGTTCTCTTCTTGCTTTACAAATAACATTTTCCATTCTAAAAGGCGGCCATCTTTTCTCATACGTTTCCCTTCAAATGGTCCTATCGTATGTAAACCGTGCTTACTAAACTTTACTGCTAGCTCTTCAATTGCATCTGTTCGAATTGCGATTTGCAGCATTCCTTCTCCGTCTTGTAATTTCACTACTGTTTCTTGTACTAATGGATTGTCTGCTTCTTTCGCTTTTTCTTCATGCTGCACTGCTAAAAATTCGATATATGATAAATCAAAATAACATAAACTATTCCAAGTACCCCAAGTAATATGCTCTCCACCTATTGCAGTATAAAATCCGTGCGCCTGCATTTGTTTTGCCGCTTCTTCCGGTGTACAATGTACGGCGTGTACTAGATGATCAAATCGCAACATGTCCTTCTCCCCTTTCTCTCCATCCTTTTATTGTATATTTTATTTTTCTTTCATTCAATTCAAAAAACTTTAAAACCCAGTTGATTTATACGATTAATATGTATTATAATGAAACAAATTTAATTATTGCTGATTGGAAAAACCAAAGGCACTTTTCTCATACGGGAAAAGTGCCTTTTTCATTTATTATTACAGGGGGATTATTTATGCAGAAATTAATTGTCTTTGCTATTATCGGATTTTTCGCTCAATTGATTGATGGGGCACTTGGAATGGCGTATGGGGTAACATCTACCTCACTATTATTAATGTTTGGTATCGCACCGGCTGTAGCTTCCGCTTCTGTTCATTTAGCTGAAGTCGTTACAACCGCCGCTTCCGGTGCATCTCATATCAAATTTGGAAACGTTGATAAATATACAGTTTCCAGACTTACATTACCTGGAGCAATTGGTGCATTTGTTGGGGCATGTTTTTTAAGTAATTTACCTGGCGATGTAATTAAACCGTACATTTCCGTTTTTTTATTTACTTTAGGGGTTTATATTTTATTACGATTCGTCCTTCAAAAACAAATTGTTGCTTCAAATAAGCGTATGTCTGCAAAACAACTTGTGCCGCTTGGTTTATTCGCTGGATTCGTTGATTCAACTGGTGGCGGTGGCTGGGGGCCGATTACGACACCCGTTCTTCTAGCAAGAGGAAATGAAGCTAGAAAAGTTATTGGATCTGTAGATACGAGTGAATTTCCTGTTTCACTCGCTGCAACAATTGGTTTCTTCATCTCACTTGGCTGGGAACAAGTAAGCTGGGTTTGGGTATTTGCCTTAATGCTTGGCGGTATTGTCGCAGCTCCAATTGCTGCATGGTTAGTTCGTATCGTTCCAGCACATTTACTTGGGGTATTAGTTGGTGGTCTTATTATCTTTACGAATATACGTACACTGCTGACTACATTTAAAGTGGATCCAACTATTATTTCACTTTCTTACGTGGCAGTTGGTCTTGTCGTTATTATTTCTATTTTCATTGCTGTTCGCAATCATTCCAAGCGTTCTAACGCATCGACAGCCGGATATCCGAATGATCAAAAACAAATGCTACCATAACGATAAAAATACCGCCCGATATACTTCGAGCGGTATTTTTTATTTTTCTATTTTCCAATTAATCATCGTTTCTGTAGCATTTACTCTCTTCATATGTAACTTTTCTAAAACACGAATCGAACTATAGTTATCTAGGATTGTCTCTGCAATTATTGTTTCTACCTCTCCTGTTTTGAAAGCCCAATCGATTAGTTCTCTTACAGCTTCTGTTGCATAGCCCTGATTCCAATATTTCTCAATAAATCCATAGCCAATTTCTACTGTTTGATTCTCGTTTGGTTTCCCTTTAAACCCAATATCACCTAAAACGCTATCATCTTCTTTCCGAAGAACATACCACGCGCCCCATGGTAATATAGCTGCATCTTGTTTTACATTCTTTACATGCCCTACAATATGCGGACCGCTATTGTATCCTTGCTCGTTAGCAATTTGAATCCTCTCTTCTGTACACGGCACTATATAGAGCCTTTCTGTTTCTAATTTCATATTGATTTCCCCTTTTTACTTAAACGTTACTCTAATTATAACAAATAATATGACTTTATCATGAATGTCGAATTATATTTTTCTGAATTTTCTTTTAATTTAGAGGGTTTTTCAATATTTTTTGCGAAACATTTGTATAACAATTTTTTCTTTGCTTATTGCTACATAATAGTAGGTTCGGGTGGAGTTTTGCAAGCGTTTCCTATACAATAACCGATATTTTTTGACTTTTCCTAACAAAATATCTTGCAATATATTCAGAAAGTCATTACAATTGCCATATATTAAAAATCTTAGCAATATATCAAATCCTCATCAATCCGATGAGGTAGAGGTTGCGACTTTTATGAGTAAAACGGACGAGACACAGAGAATGTCACCAACTCCGTTTGAAAGGAAAGGTTGCCGAAGTTTATATTTCTTCTCTGGAAATATGAGCTGGGGCTGTCTCCGAAAGGAACAGAACTGTCACGTTTACAAATTACCGTGTAAACGTGGGGTGCTATCTTAACGGAAGGGTATGATGGGGTGGTTATTTGTGAAACGTTCCGCCAAATTCCTTTGGCGGTTTTTTGTATTTTTCTCCCCCGCTCCTTCCTAACCTACAAGAAAAGGAGTGTTGAACATGAATAGCGCAACAAATCAATCTACCTCTAAAACGCAAACTACACAAGGACAAGGTGAATTAAAACGCGGATTAAAATCTCGTCACCTTACGATGATTTCTCTCGGTGGTACAATTGGTACCGGACTATTTCTTGCCAGCGGTGGTGTCATCCATACAGCTGGACCTGGTGGCGCATTAATTGCATACGCCGCAATTGGAATTATGGTTTATTTTTTAATGACAAGCTTAGCTGAACTTGCAGCTTACATGCCTGTTACTGGATCTTTTAGTACGTATGCAACAAAATTTGTTGATCCATCACTTGGCTTTGCACTTGGATGGAACTATTGGTATAACTGGGCAATTACGATTGCTGCTGAACTTGCAGCTGTAACATTAATTATGAAATTTTGGTTCCCAGATACTCCTTCTCTTATTTGGAGTGGATTATGTTTAGCTATTATTTTCCTTTTAAACTATTTATCTGTTAAAGGGTTTGGTGAATCTGAATATTGGTTCGCACTTATTAAAGTAGTTACTATTATTATCTTTTTAATTGTTGGTTTCATGATGATTTTCGGAATTATGGGCGGCGAAACTGTTGGATTTAAAAACTTCACAGTTGCAGATGCACCATTTAACGGCGGTATCATGGCAATTATCGGTGTATTTATGGCAGCTGGTTTCTCCTTCCAAGGAACTGAATTATTAGGAGTAGCTGCTGGTGAAACATCTGATCCAGAACGTAATATCCCAAAAGCAATTCGTTCAATCTTTTGGCGTATTCTTTTATTCTATATCCTTGCGATTCTCGTTATCGGTTTACTAATTCCTTATACAACTGAAAGCCTTGCTGCAAGTGATGTAACAGTAAGTCCGTTTACACTTATTTTTGAAAAAGCGGGCGTTGCCTTTGCTGCTTCTGTTATGAACGCTGTTATTTTAACTGCTGTACTATCTGCTGGTAACTCTGGTATGTATGCATCAACTCGTATGCTTTGGGATTTAGCTCGCCAAGGAAAAGCACCAAAGTTTCTTGGTAAATTAGATAGCCGCGGTGTACCTGTTAACGCATTAATCGTAACGTCAATTGTTGGTAGTATTGCTTTCATTGCTTCTTTATTCGGTGACGGTGTTGTATACATTTGGTTATTAAACGCATCTGGAATGTCTGGTTTTATCGCATGGGTCGGAATTGCAATTAGTCATTACCGTTTCCGTAAAGCATATATCGCACAAGGAAAAGATTTAAAAGACTTACCATATAGAGCAAAATGGTTCCCATTCGGTCCAATCTTCGCATTTACACTTTGTATCATCGTAATTTTAGGACAAAACTACGGCGCATTTATGGGTGAAGCAATTGATTGGAACGGTGTACTCGTTTCTTACATCGGTTTACCACTCTTCTTAGTACTATGGTTAGGTTATAAATTTACGAAAAAAACAAAAGTGATTCCACTTGATAAATGTGAACTAAAATAAAGTGAAACGAGCAAACAAATTTGTTTGCTCGTTTTTTGTTGCAAACCTCTTTCCTTTATTATTGCTCCTGTTTTTGCAATAATAAAGGAAATATAAATAAAGGTTGGGATACAATGAACATTCGTATTACTGATGAAGCAAAAGCAGCTATACGTAGATTAGAACGTGAAGATAAAAAGATCGTTCGCATTAGAGGAACAATGACGAACTCTTGTAGTATTTTCGTTGATGTCGATTTAATTTGGGATACATATAACGCAGATGATGTTGTATATGAAGATGTAGAGCTTATCGTACAAATGGATTCATTCACGAAAGAATACACTGGTGATACAGTGAAACTTGATTATAAGACGACAGGTTTTAGTATTACGACTCCGAGTGAGACTTTAGTTTATGGATTGTCGATTAAAAAATAAAAATTGTTTTCATTTGACCACCGAGGTGAAAAAATGGGTAAATATGTTCCGTTAAAATTTTTATTTAATGAAGAATTAGCAGAGAAAATAGCTGATTCTATTTGTAAACACGATCCTAATTTTTCTAAAAGAATCTTTGTAGATTCTGTAACATATAAAGTTGAAAATTTAGAGTTAAAACAACGTATTGAAGTAATAGCAGATGAATTACACAATGCTTTACAAAAAGATTTTAATGTAGCAATACATATATTACTGAAAACATTAGGACCAGAAAATACAACAGAAGTAGGCACATTCACAAACGGATATATGTACATGCCTATCGCAAAATACGTTGAAAAATATGGTCTGAACGATTTTGAAACCTCATTCAACACCATGTATGAAATAACGAAAAGGAATAACGCTGAATATGCCATTCGGCCTTTTCTTGAAACATACCATGAAGACACACTAGACATATTACAACAGTGAGTTCATGACCAAAACAGTTATCTCTATCAGTGTTTCAGTAGTTTGGAACAAAAGGCTGCTGGTACTAGAATGAGTTTGCTTAATTTCCCAGGCTTTCTAACGAAAGGAATGGGGATTGCGATTGTAGGTGGATTATTATCGATACATTTGCTAAACCGAAAATTACTACCTATGAATGCTAATTCTTTCACTCATTTGTATAGTAATTTACTATTACTTTTTGCAGGAATCATATTGATTAGCTGGTTGGTTACTATGAAAATGTATAAATGCTCCAGAAGAAATATATATCAAGTGAAAAGATTCATTTTTCAATAACTTTTTTGTTATATTTTTCAATCTAGTGACGTTTCTTACATCAAGATTAAACAACTATATTTTTAACCCCGATCTAAATTTAGATCGGGTTATACTTATTTGGACTTTTGAAATTAAATAACTTTATTATCATTTTACATATAAAAAATCAAAATTTAACAATTTACCCTATATGCATTATAAAAGGCTTGTCTAAAATAATGTATATGTCAAGAAAACTTGTCTGTAAGTTGAAATGTTGTAGAATCTAGAGTCCGAATATGCTTACGGTAGATCCTCCTAATCATACTCGCCTGCGTCGGATGGTCTCTAAACCCTTTATACCACGTATGATTGAGGACCTTCGTTCCCGTATTCAGCAACTTGCCGACGAATTGTTAGTTGCTGTACAAGAACAAGGAAAGATGGAAATTATTGCAGATTTTGCTTAACCACTACCCATTATTTTCATTTCAGAGGTGCTTGGGATTCCCGCCACTGATCGAAACCAGTTCCGCAAATAGACAAAAAACTCATGGACACCTCTGTGGAACCTATTCAGGGAACTGAAGTTAAAACAACACTTAAAAGTTTATTCATTACATTGAGACATTACTTAACGAAAAGCGTCTAAATCCTGATTCTGATTTGATAAACGATCTCATTCAAACAAGAGAGCAAGAAAACAAGTTGAATAAGAACGAGCTTCTTTCGACAATTTGGCTATTCATCATCGCTGGACATGAAACGACAGTTAATTACATAGAGAAGTCAACGTCTTTTTTATTTTAGGGGAACTTGTTTTGTTAATTTGATATTTACAGTTAAGTTAAGTGACATTTGATTCTCATAATCCGTATTATCTGAAGTTAATAAAGTCTATTACACTCTCTTCTTTAGGAACGTTTCCATAATATCTTTCTTAAATTTTTCATAATCAAACTGAAAAGCTACATTATGCGTTTTATAGCCTGGATTAGTAACAAAACGAAAATCTGCAATGCTTTGACCAAATCCTTCTCCTTGATCAGGGATTACTTTAATAGGTACTCTTGAAAGACTAACAGCGTCTTGATTTAGCAAATACCAAACTGTTACAAAATCATGCATAGGACTTCCACTTATACCAGGATTAGACTTGGAGTAGAAATTATAATAATAATCTAACATAGGTTTGATGATGAGTCCTGCAAGATCCTGTGTACTCCGATGAAATGCATCAATTTGCTGGACCATTTCGGGTGTAACAATCGCGTGTTGAGTCACATTTAAAGGAATAATCGTCAAGTTCTTTGCATGCTGCAGAATTAAGTTTGCTGCATACGGGTCTGCGTAAAAATTAGCTTCAGCCACAGCAGTTACGTTACCTGGATAGAAAAAAGCTCCCCCCATGCAAATGCATTCTCTTACATTTCGCATTGTTTCTAAATTTAATACAAAAGTCGTAGCTAGCGAAGAAAGTCTTCCTAAATTGATAATTGTAAGATCTTCTAAATTTGATTCTATAATTTGATAAATATCATTTAAAGGATAAACTGGATATGAAATTTCAGGTGGAATAATAGGTCCTAATCCAACTTTTCCATGTACCTCAGGGAAATACTGAATCACTATACCTGTCAACGGTACAGAAGCACCAAGGAATACAGGTATTTCTTCTCTTCCCGCAATGTACTTTAAATAGTTAATATTTCTTATTACATCTTCTCTTGATACATTTCCATAATCGGCCACAATTCCTACAAGTTGAATGTCTTTACGAAAAAAGGTGTACAGTATAGCAAACGCATCATCAATCCCTAAATCTGTAAACAGGAGAACCTTTTTTTGCATATCTCTTCCTCCAAAATTTATAGAATTCTACTTTCACCAATGATGCAGTGATTAGAATACGCTTGTATATATATTTTTTATGTATTCTTAAAGAGTGGATTCTATTCACTTGAAATAGTTTTGCTTATCTAAATCTGATATTATATTCAAGCACAAAATACATAAGGGTATTAGAGATATGGAAAAATCTGTTGTTATTGAGGAATTTACATCGGATTGGGCACTACAATTAGGGCTCACCATATCAAAAACGAAAATTGTACGTTTAGACACAAAATTAACATATTTTGATTAGCTCCCTGTACGTTAAGGAATTAGTTTCTATATTTGAGGAGATGTATGTGACAGGTGTATATTTAGGGGAATCTAATATTCACCATTCAAATATGATAGAATAGAAGTATATCCAAAACGGAGGAATAACAAATGAACTCAAACACAAAACAGTTTATTTATGATATCCAGCAAAGAAAGAACAATTATATAGAAAATGCTCTAATAGCAATACAACACCCTAAAAAAGAGCAATCTGAACAGGTCATTCAAAATATAGTAGAGAAGATGGATATGATGATTAGTCTAGTTACTACGTACATGAGGATTGAATCTGGATCTACGGAAGAATTAAAAGAACTTCAGAAAGAAATTATCCATGCTCAAGCATATATCCAAAAACGAAAATTTGAAGAAACACAGAGATAAAACCCTGTGTTTTTATTTGATTTATAATGCTAATCTATTATAAATCAAATTACATGTGATTATTGTTTTGGCATAATCCATACAATTTGTTGAATGCGTACAATATATGGCACCGTATCTTCAATGAGCAAATGATCTAGTTTCACATCCTTTAATTTACCTCTTATATTGCCTCTTACAGTTTCAATAACCACATGTTTACCAATTACTGATTGTAATGTCTGATATACATAGGGATTAGGCACACTTACCATATTTTGTTTACTAAAGTCATTTCCCTCCAAATAACTCATTCTATAAAACTCCTTTCTAACTTGCATTCTTTCTACTAATATATGATATAAATCTTATAAATATGCTAGAAGGATAATTCATTATATGGACGGAAATAACATTTTAATAGGGTACGGTTTCTATTTCTACATTGCTAAAAAAATGATTTATATAAAGTTACTTTTACTAGTTAATAGGAGATGATAAAGGGATATTTTGAATATACATCTAGGTTGTTCCTTTCTGGTTATGTATCATTTTAAATACGCCCTTTATTAGAATAGTGCTCATACTTTTTTTGAGATTCTTTCGTAATACGTGCGTTAAGTAAAATTGCTAACAATAAAAACACTCCATATTTTCCGCCTGTAGCTCCTATGATAATCACACTACTACAAACAAGTACAATTAATAGGATAAACGAAACTAAATAAATACGATCATAATTCTTTGACATCTTCTCGTATTTTATGCGTTCTTTCCTTGCATCCATTTTAATTCCTCCTTTAGATGATCCATTTCACTCTCAGATAAATCTCGGCCTTAAAAAGGAAACAATCTATCGTTTTAAATAATTAGTTTGTTTTTTTATCAACTAATTTATATAACGTAAAAAGAAATCCTACCAATATTAAGCTTTCCACCATGATAATCTCCATCCTCTCCTTCCTTTTAACCCCAACACATCAGATAAAAGTTATGTATATCCCATATTAGCTGCAGCAAGCAAAAAGGATCCCCCTTTTCTTAAAGGCTGATCCTTTTCTCCTTGCATGCAACTATTTTTACCTATTCTTGATTAATTAGAATAATAGCTGGTCCATCTACACGAATTCCACCAACTTCGATTTTTTCATAAGGCTCAACTGTAATAGAAATAATCCCTTCTCGCTTCTTTAATTCATTACTTAATTCTTTTGTTAACATTTTTTTCATGTGCGGACTCCTTCTTACTGCTTAATTTACTATTGTTATGTAAATAAAATAAAAAATGGTTTCTTGGTCTGGAAACCATTTTTTGTAGTTTACCATATGGTGTTACCAGTTCGTTTATCAATTTTACGTAAAGAAGATAAACAATTACTATTCACTGTCTCAGTAGATGTAAGGAACTCTTAAAGCTGGCGGTGAGATTGATTGTTTTTTCTTCTAGAAATAATGACTTAGATAGTATATTACCTAAAACAATGAAAGCCCTACCTCTCTTTCATCCTTACGGCTCCTTGTCCGTGCCAGTGTGAATCAGGATTGCAAAAATCAAGTGACTATTTAATCGAGTTATTTAATGAAACTTCGAATGTTCGTAAAATAAATTTAAAAATAAAAATGGATTAGATTGAAGTAATAACAAAAGAGGTTCCTACTCTAAAAGTGAGTTGAAGAAATTGAATGTCTTTGAAATGATTTACTTTTAATACTCATCATATTCTCGAAAAATTCAGGATGTTTTCGGGAGATATAATACATTATCTATAATAAACCTTAACAGAAACTTTTTATTTGATTTTCAGTGATTCCTTTAATTAATTCTAGTTCACTGACCAAAAACTTATATGCATCATCCAACAATTTTTTTTCACTTGTATTCAGTGTTTTTTCTTTCTTCATACGCATTAAATCGCGTACAACTTCAGCACCTTCTTGTATTTCACCCGTTTTTATTTTGTCCGTGTTCACTTTATGCCTTTGTTTCCACGGCAGTAATTTACATGATTTTTCATGCTGAAAAATGTGTATAATGTGTTTTAATGCAAGTATATCAGTAACTGGGCGTATATTCGAATTCAATATTTTACCCGTAGGAATCATGACTTGCATATTACTGATTGACATTTTGATGACATAATACTGTTGTTTTTCCCCTGAGAATTCTTTTTCTTCTATGGCTTCAATTATACCTGCTCCGTGCATTGGATAAACAATGTTATCGCCAATTTGAAACATATAATCCACCTCCATATGTGGTAACCTTTTCAAGCTTAACACATATGTTGTTTTTTATCAAATATTTAATAATATCACAAGTTCATTTTAGGTGTCAATTACTTTTTTCTTCAAAAGTTAAATCAAGTAAAACAGCCGTAAAATACCAAAGAGCGTTCGAGATTTCCAATAAAAGAAAAGGGAATCCATACGCGTATATCCTGAAATCTCCACCCATTAACGTAGATCAATTTCCCCTTGAAAACGGCCAAATCGATCCCGTATTTTTTTCAATCTTATATGATACTCCAAAATCTCAATTCTTGCTTTTTCTGCTAGAGGGGCAATTGGTCGTAAATCTTTTAACCCCCAATACTCAACCACTACATCAAGTACTTGATCAAAATATTGTAGTGGGCCATAGTTTGCTTCTTTTGCAATCACAGCCATTCTATTTTCAAAATCAGGCATGACGGCACCTGGCATTTTAAAATTCCTAATCACATTGGCAATATGGTAGCAATAATTTGGTTCCAATTCTAAATGTGTTCGAATGACGTCTCGATAAAACGCATAATGAAGTATTTCATCTTTTGCAAGACGGCGTAATAATGTAGCAAGATCTGGATCATGCTTACTTGCCACCTTAGCTACATTATTGTAAAACACCATTGTTGCAAGTTCTTGTAGCGTCGTATATGTCATGGCTTCGATTGGTGTATGAAAATCAGGCTCAAATCCACACTCAACGACTGATTTTCTTAATTCATGTATACGTTTAGGGTTTACACTTCGAGTGAGTAGTAAATATGTCTCTAATAAATTCGAATGTTGATCCTCTTCTGAGGTCCAAGTATGAATAAAGTCTGTAATAACAGAAAGGGAACCTTTAAAAGTCGCAGATAAATACGTTGTAAACCATGGTAAATTCACTTCTGTTAATAAAGCTGTTTCAATGGCCGTAATTACACCAGAAGGGAGAGTAACTTGACTTTCATCCCAAGGAACTCTTTTAAAGTCCATTCCCTTATCCCATGGTAAAAACTCATGATAAGCCCAGTCTATCTTCTGCGCTCTTATTTTATGTTGTTCATACAGTTCTTTTAAACGTGGTTCTAATCGAAAATCTAAATCATTTGTTAACATTTAAGTGCCCCCTTTTTCTTACCATGGATATTCATCCTATTTTTATCCTTAAAAATTTTCTACAAATAAATATTACTTTCCTTTTTTAAAGTCAAACAAAACAAATTTGTAACAAAATTTTTTAAGAGCACTATATTTTTATAGGATTTTTTTATTAAAAGGAGGACCGTTACATCTATTTTCTTTTTTATAAAATAGATACTGAAACATACAATATGTTAGTTAGCCTAAATAATAGCTTTGACAAGTGCCAACCCAATTCCATTCGAGCCAAGCTTTTTAGAACTACTTGATTTATAGAATCGTTCAAAAATATGAGGTAATTCTTCAGCTAAAATTCCCTCTCCAAAATCTTGGATCACTAGTTCGATATAGATTGGAGAATTTTTGACCTGAATCATTATGTTACCACCTGGTTTAGAATGTTCTATTGCATTCTTCAACAGGTTTAACAAAGCTTCCTCCATCTATATTTTTTCGTGAATAACGATTATTTCTCTCGGTGCATTCCAATTAATATATTTTTATCACTTATCATGCTTTCCAAGCGATTTAGAACTTCCTTAGTCATATCTACTAAATTCCCTAGCTCTTGATCAAAGGATTTCCACTTATTTATCCCGAATATATAAATAACCATTCTCACAAGGAGCGAATTTATATGAATCTATTCGAACATGAAACATAAAACTGCTTCATTTTAATAAGAGGTCCTCCCTTTTTCTTTTCTCATCATATTATCCATTAAAAAATAGGAGGACAAATTTATGAAACGTGATCCATTATTTTTAACTTTATTAGAAAGTGCAAATACGAACTTTAGTGGCTGGGATTTTTCTTTCATTTCAGAAACGGGTCGAATGAAGAGCGAGCCATTATCGTGGTCGTACGGCAGTACTGCTTTTCAGCTTATGCAACGTGCAGAATCAATGCTCGATATGGGTACTGGTGGCGGAGAGTTTTTATCTATGTTACAACCGTTCCCGTCAACTACATTCGCTACTGAGGGCTACGCTCCAAACGTGCCAATTGCTCAGAAGAAATTAGAACCTTTAGGGGTTACAGTTGTGGCAGTAAGTGATGATACTGCTTTACCATTTCAAAATGAACAGTTTGATTTCATTCTGAATCAACATGAATCCTATTCTGCTTCTGAGGTAAATAGAATACTTTCTCCTAATGGAATATTTCTTACACAACAAGTTGGCGGTCTTGATTGCGTTGAACTTAATGAACAATTGGGTACGCCTCTAAATAGTGAGTTTGCAAATTGGTCTCTCGAAACTGCATGCAGTGAGTTAAACCAAAATGGATTTACTATTTTAGAAGCAAAAGAAGAATTCCCTTTCCAACGTTTTTATGATATTGGCGCTATCATCTATTATTTAAAAGCAATTCCGTGGCAAATTCCTGATTTTACTGTCGAAAAGTACTTTGAGGAGTTATATCGTATACATGAGATTATTTTGCAAAAAGGATATTTAGATGTGAATCAACATCGATTTATAATTAAGGCGATTCGTAGCTAACAAAAAGAGGTGGCAAAGCCACCTCCTTTTTGTTCCGTTTACGTATATTCTCTACTCTTTCACCATAAGAAAAGTTATATCATATATATTACAATTCTGACCAATGAATTGTATTTCTGAAACATATAATCACCTCGCATATATAATGAGAGCAAAAACGTGATTTTTCACTATCCTCTTCTATTGAGAAATGAGTTGTTTTTCATATCGCTTATTCGCATCATCTTCCGTCAAACATGCAGTTGTGTAATGAATAATATTCCGGTTATCATACGTGAATATATGTTTTAACTTATTTTCTTCTGTTAATACTGTCGGTAAGTATTTTGGTAAATTGCTAACAACACCTCTATTATCACCATCTAATATCCAATCAATTTCTTTCCATTCTAATAATCCTTCAGCCGTACGAAATGGTGTATTCATTTGCATTCCATCTGGCAAATCAGCAACGAACACATACATTCCTTCACTAGCCTGGGGCTCATCTTTACCTTTAAAACCAACAGTCCCTTTATACATTACACTTGAAAGTTCTATACCCGTTTCCTCAAACGTTTCTCTAATTATTCCTTCGTATGGCGTTTCATTATCTTCTATTTTTCCTCCAACACCATTCCACATCCCCATATTCGGCTTTTTATTTCTATTTAATAGCAGTATTTTATCGCTTTTTCTAATAAAACAAATTGTGTATTTGTACATACAATCATTTCCTTTCATTTTCCACATGAGTTATTTGGCTTATTTTCAAGTAAAAACACTCGCCTTACAATTCTTTACTACATAATATATAGTACAACTTTCATGCGTAAACACTTTACGTCAAACGAGAGAATCCTTTTTAGAAAGGAGAATTTAAAATCGATAATATAAGCAATGAATTTCTAAACCAATATTACAACAGCCTCGTGTGGTTAAACGATACACACTGGTTCGGAGTTCCAATCTGTAAACTTCCCTCTGACCTCTTTTTGTATCAAGAAATTATTTATGAATTAAAGCCCGATTTAATTATTGAATGCGGGACTTTTCACGGTGGTAGTGCACTGTATTTAGCTTCTATGTTAGATTTAATTGGAAAAGGTCACGTACTTACTATCGATATAACTCCGCAGCCAAATCGGCCATCACATAATCGGATTACGTATTTAACAGCCTCTTCTGTTTCTGTGCAGGCCGTCCAAACAATAGTAAGCATGCGCAAACCTGATGATGTGGTTTTAGTTATTTTAGATTCTGATCATAGTAAAGAGCATGTATCCAAAGAACTATTACTATATAAATCTATCGTCACTACTGGCAGTTATATGATTGTAGAAGATACCTCCATTAATGGAAATCCGCTTCTTCCCGATTGGGGTCCTGGTCCGATGGAGGCTGTGGATGAGTTTTTAACTAAAAATAATAACTTCATAATCGACGAGTCTAAACATAAATTTTTCATATCATTTAATCCAAAAGGTTTTTTAAAGAAAATAAAGTGAAACTTTAATAAGTGGGGTTTTGCTTCTCCCCCACTTATTCTATCATTTTCATTTTTGAAAAAGGATAATATACGAATTCCACCTTGCCAATTATGTTATCTTCTTCAATATATCCTAAGCCATTTCGACTATCTCTACTTACTTCGCGGTTATCTCCCATTACAAATAACTTATTTGGCGGAATTTTTGTCTTTTGAAAGTTATAAAACACTTGTGTGTTGTTAAATAAATCTTTGTTCGTATATGGTTCTTCTTGCTTTTTATCGTTCACATATACCTTTCCGTTCGTTATGTTAATTACATCACCCGGAAGCCCTATTACACGTTTCACATAATATTTCGATTCATCCGCTTCCTTTATAATAACAATTTCTCCGCGTTGTAAATTAGAAAGACGTACTACTGCTTTATTTACAAATACGTAATCTGCTTCATATAAAGTCGGGTGCATCGATTCCCCTTCCACTTTACATAAAGTAAAAGAATGGTAGCCTATTACCATCACCAATATAAATAGTATGTACTTTCCCCAGCCTCTCTTAATTTCCTTTTTCATATCCATTCCCACCTTATAAAGCGCTTTTTAACTCAAAAAATATATCACTGCACAATATGTTTCCATGCAGTGATACTATTTTTACTGTGCCTTGTTCGGTTGTTCTACTGGAATTGAATTTGTATTTGATCTATTTGTTTTTAATTCAAAATACGCATCCAAAATCTCTTTACCAATCGCAGAATTAATTCCTGATTTATCATCATTCACCCATGGTACAACAACTGAAAAAGCTACTTCCGGATCAGCATCATATGGTGCATAACCGGCAAGAGTTAAATTATAACATTTTTTTCGGTTGTTATTCTCATCTCTTCCAATATCACTTTCTCCACCATATACTGTCTCAGCTGTTCCTGTTTTTCCCGCTGGTTTATATGGTAAACCTTTAAACGTTCCGGTACCTGTTCCGTCAGCTTCTTGAAAAACTCTTCTAAACCCTTCTTTTACATGATTAATGTACGAAGTGTCCATATCCACTCGATTTAATACAACTGGTTCAATCGACCGAACGACTTTTCCTACATCCTCTGGTCTATTCGGTTGCTCTCTAACTTCTTGTACAATTTGTGGTTTCATTCGGTAACCGCCATTTGCAATTGTGGAAATATATTGCGCAAGCTGAAGAGGCGTGTATGTATCATACTGTCCAATCGCGTAATCAAGTAAAAATCCGGGTATGTTATCAGTTCTACCTACTTGACCGATTGCTTCATTTGGCAGATCAATACCAGTCGACACACCTAGGCCAAATTGTCTAAAATAGTAGCGCATTTTATTAAATGTTTCTTGTTTAATATCTAATGGATTATTTGGGACATAATTAATGCCTGCCATTTTTAAAGCTGTATTAAACATATAAACGTTTGATGAAACTTGTAAAGCTCTTAAATCATCAATATCCCCAAATTCTTTCCACGATTTCTTCGGCTTAGAACTTCCTTTAAAATACATTGGTGCATCAAAGAAATGTGTATATGGCTTAATCGCTTCTGTTTGATATCCAGCTAATAAAGTAGCACCTTTTACAGTTGATCCTAACTCATAAGAACTTGTCATCGTTCCTAATGCATAATCTTCTATTTGCATACCGCCATCTTTATTTACAATTTTCTTTCCTGCCATTGATAAAATTTGACCGTTTTTCGGATTCATCATTACTACGAACGCACGATCCATCATCGGCTCTGCAGCATGAAAAGCTCGTAAATTCTTTTCAAGGCTTCCCTCTACTTTTTTCTGTAAATCCATATCGACTGTTAACATTAAGTTATTTCCACTTTTTCCTTCGGTCACTTTTTCTGTTCGAACAATTTTCCCTGCTTTATCCATAATATTTTTAGACTGTTCTTTCGTTCCATGTAGTGCATCTTCGTATTGTTTTTCAATGTAACTTTTACCAATACGATCGTTTCGATTATAATCACGAACTAAATAATAATCTAATTGTTCTCTTGGCAACCCTTCATTTTCATTAGAAACGCTACCTAGTATAGAGCGAAGTATTTTATCATTTGGGTATTCACGTTCCCAATCTACTGTCGTATCTACCCCCGGTAAACTTGCCAATCTTTCACTAACGACAGCATATTCATTTTGACTTACATCTTTTTTAACGATTTGCCGCGTCATTTTATATCCCGCATTCATTTTGCTTTTAATTACTAATACTTCTATATCTTCCTTTGAAAGCTCATTTAATTCTTCTTGTGTAATTCTTTCCCGGCGCAGTTCTTCTACTTTTTTATCTAATTCTTTTCCTTCTATTTCTTGCTTTCTAAATTTACTCTCATCTTCTTTCGTTACTTTCGCTGCTGCCCGCTTTTCATTTAACTGCATCCAAAAATCTTTCTTATCTGTCTCTGTTAACTTATCCATGTCCTCTTGCGACATTTCAATCAGCTTGGCTAAATCTCTTGCTACTTGTAAAACTTCTTTCGAGTCTACTCCTCTCATTTTCGTATATGTAACGGTTCGCAATGGTTTATTATTTACAATAACGTGACCTTGCCGATCAAACATTTTCCCTCTAGGAACGGGAGTGCTTACCGTTACATCTTCCTTTTTGTTTACTTCATTTCTATACGTTTCTCCATCAATGATTTGTACTTTACCTAATTGAATTATAATAGCTGAAAATAAAAGAAAGACAATAAAAAATAGTACATTTAACCGAAAAGGAATATGAGTCTTTTTCTTTTTCGATTGTTTCTTCTGCTCCTTTTTCTGTCTCATTTCGCTCCCTCGCTTCATTCTATTAACATTTCTACGCAAAATCATTATGTATCAAATTTATTTATATGATATATATAGAATTTTATATTAATTACAAAAGAAATAAAAGATTTAATTTTCAGTTTTTTAATTAATTATCCTATTTATTACCATTCCCTTAATGCACAATAACATGAATATTATTCTAAAAGAAAAATGGGGCAAATTGATTTTTATAAATTATAGAGATCTGGTTACTACATTATCAAAATGTTTTCATATGGCTTAAAACAGTGATTATTCAAATAAAAAACTGAGGTGGATACCTCAGTTTTTTTAATAATTTATTTCATTGAAGATAATCCCTCAACAAATTCACCAATTTTATTTTGAAAAACATAATCAAAGTTATATTCCTGTCCTGTTAACTCTTCATTTACTAAGATGGTTGTTGCTCCTACTTCCCTCTTTGCGATTTCCGGGAATGAAGCGACAGGTTGTACTTTTAATGACGTTCCCATAACGAGAAGTACATCTGTTTCATATAAACGTTTCATCGCATTTTGATATTGCGGCAGTGTATCTCCGTATAAAACAACGTCTGGATTTAAAATGAAATTACACTTCTGACAGCGCGGTACTTCATGATCAATCATATACTGTAAATCATAGCCTGATTTACATTTTGGACAATGTGCTGTTTGAAGTGTTCCATGTAAATCAATGACGTGCTTACTGCCACCTAATTGATGTAAACCGTCAATATTTTGCGTTAAAATCGTAATATCTTTCCCTTGTTCTTCTAGCACAGCTAAAAAGCGATGGCCACGATTTGGTTTATATTGATGGAACGTATTAATTTGAAAGATTTCTTTATAATGCTTCCAAAATTCTTTCGGACTTCGGTTATAGTACCCTCTTGATAAGTACATCTCCACATTCGCATCAGCATACAATCCATTTGCTGAACGAAAATCTGGAATACCACTTTCCGTACTTGCACCAGCGCCTGTTAATACTGTAATTTTCTTCGCTTTTTCTAAAATTGAACGTACTTCTTCAAATTGTTGCACAAAAATCACCTCTATGTATATTCCTATACTTATTATACCAGTTGTTTACAGGAGGTGTTGTACAATTCGTTTTATTTAATGCGTCGCACCCCCAACCTCTACAATATCTACTTCAACTGTTGTCGTTACCTCAACTGCCAATTCGATCCCTTTACGAATAGTAGAAAGTGACATACTCGGTTGCCCTGGATATTTACTCGCTTGTTCTGGTAAGAACGGAATATGAATAAATCCGCCTTTTATTTTCTTATCACGCTTCTCTAGTTCATGCATGAGACCGTAGAATAAATGATTACAAACGAATGTACCTGCTGTTTGTGAAACGAAAGCTGGTATACCTTCTTCTTGCAGTCTTTTTACGATTGCTTTCATCGGAAGTGTAGACCAATAAGCAGCTGGTCCTTCTTCTGCAACTGGCACATCTATGGGCTGATTCCCTTCATTGTCAGCAATTCTTGCATCATCAACGTTAATTGCGACACGCTCTATCGTAATATCTGGTCTGCCCCCAGCTTGTCCGATACATATAATCATTTCAGGGTTTAGTTCTTCTATATATTCTTTTAATACTTTTATTGATTTATGAAATACCGTTGGGACTTGTTTGCTAATAATCGTGTACTCTCCAATTGTTTTTTCATGCAAACTTTTTGCTACTTCCCAAGCTGGGTTGATGCTTTCTCCGCCAAACGGATCAAATCCTGTTAATAATACTGTTTTCATAGTTTTCCCTCCTAATTAGAAACGATATACAAGGCCGTACATAATAAACATATTGATAATAAAGATTGAAAGAGCAATTGGTACTTGTGCTTTAATAACTGCATTTTTATCCTTTAGTTCTAAAAGCATCGCCGGAACGATATTAAAGTTTGCTGCCATTGGCGTAAGTAGCGTTCCGCAATATCCAGCAAACATACCGAGTGCTGCCATAATTGCTGGATTCCCACCGTGCATTTGAACAATTAAAGGTAAACCAATTCCGCCAGTAATAACGGCAAACGCTGCGAATGCATTTCCCATTACGACTGTGAAAAGCATCATTCCTAAACAATACGCCATAACAGCAACGAACGGATACTCTGTCGGTAACACTTGTCCGACTAAATCTGAAACAACTTGTCCAACGCCAGACTTCGCGAATATACCGCCAAGTGCTGCTAACATTTGTGGTAAAATTACAGCCCAGCCGACAGCTTGTAATAGTCTGCTTCCTTCTTGTACAGGCGTTGTTATTTTTGATTTTGTAATACGCATCGCCGCAACGAATGCGAGTAATGCACCAAGCGCTAATGCAACTAATGTTACTTTATCTGGATCAACAAGAGAGACATTTCCCCATTTAATTTTCCCTAAGGTCAACGTACCGATAATTGTAAAAATAGGAATTAATAGTGCAGGCATAAAAATTTTATTTTTTAATTTCTCAGCATGTTTTACACGCTCTTGTACTGGAACTTCTTTTTCCTCTGATTTTGTTACTTTATTTAGCGAGGCTAAAACGACCATAGCGAGCACGATACAGCCAACGTAAAACGAAGGAATTACATTTCCGAATAAAAATGTAACTGCAAACAATGCCCAAAATAAACTAGAACCGAATCTGTTGGGATGTTCACGATCGAATGCGATACGAACAGCGATAAAAGCAACGATTATCCCTAATATATAATAGATTGTATCCATTGTGATGATGTTCATATTAGATTGCCTCCTTCTCTTCTTTTCCTTCTGCCTTCATTGTTTTCTCTATATATTTATCAAACCTTCTAAATCTAATCCAGCTTACAATAAGTGCAGATATTGCAGTTGGAATGCCCCAAAGTGCCATATCCCATACACCCACATGCATACCTACTGAATCGAAGAACCCTTTCATTAATAAAATAGCACCAGTTGCGATGAAAATATCTTCTCCGAAAAACCAAGCTGTATTTTCCGCAGCAGCTGCGTTTGCTTTAATCTTTTCTCTTAATTTTTCAGGAAGTTTACCGTATTTACCTTGCGCGGCCCCTTCTGCCATCGGTGCAACGAGCGGTCTTACCGTTTGTGCATGCCCACCAATATTAAGCCCTAGTGCTGCTGACGATTCTCTTATCGTAAAATATGACATTAATACTCTTCCAGCTGTTGCTCCTTTTGATTTCGTTATAAGTGCTTCTGCTCTTTCTTTTAAACCGTAACGCTCTAAAATTCCGATTACCGGTAAAGTTAATATAATTGGCATAGACATATATCTATTTTCTATGAAAAATTTACCGAACATGCTGATCACATCATAAAAACTTAATCCTGAAACCATCCCCGTAACAATACCTGCAACCATAACTACTAAAAGTGTATTTAATCTAAATAAAAAGCCCACTGCAACAAGTAGTATTCCGATTAATTTAATCATCCCAGCACTTCCCCCTATTTTTTATTTCGGTGCACAAATAGAAATACCATTACGTTCGAATATTCTGTATATTTTTCCCGCAAATTGTACTGCTTTTTCTCCATCACCGTGTAAACAAATCGTCTGCGCCTGAACTGCTACTTCCTCTCCATTGACCGAATTTACATAGCCTTCTTTCACCATTTGAAGCACTTGCTTTATCGCTTCGTCTTCATTTTTTATAAGTGCATTTTCTTCTGTACGGCTCGTTAACGTTCCATCTTGCTTATATGTACGATCCGCAAACGCTTCTTGTACGAGAGTTACATTGTATTTTTCTGCAGCCTGTATAAACGCCTCGCTATTTGCTAATCCGTAAAGCGATAGACTCGGATTCATATGATAAATTGCCTTAGCGATTGCATCTGCAATTTTCGAATCCGTTGCCGCCATATTATATAAGGCACCATGCGGCTTTACATGCTGCATTTTCCCGCCTGCCGCTTTTACAAATGCGTCTAATGCGCCGATTTGATATAAAACATAATCGTATACTTCACTTGCTGAAACATTCATGTTTCTTCTACCGAATCCAATTAAATCAGGAAATCCAGGATGCGCTCCTATCGCTACGTTATGCTCCAAAGCTTTTTCAACAGTTTGACGCATAACAGACGGATCACCCGCATGAAAACCGCAAGCAACGTTTATAGAGGAAACGAACGGAAGAATTTCATCATCATTCCCCATTTTATAAGCTCCAAAACTTTCTCCTAAATCACAGTTTAAATCGATTGTAGTCACAATGTATTCCTCCTAATTCCAGCTTCGTAAAGCGATGAATTTCTTTAATAGATTCATATTTACTTCCTGTTCTATGTACAATTGTTCCGCTTCTTCAAGCGTAATTTTCTCAAAAGAAACATAGTCCCCCGGCTTTAGCTGGGCAAGAAGAGGGAAATCTACTGAAATGATATTTCCCATTCTCGGATAGCCACCTGTCGTTTGCCTATCTGCCATTAATATAATCGGCTGTCCACCATTAGGAACTTGAATGGTTCCAAATGTAACAGGACTCGATAAAATCTCTTTTTCTTCAATCCTATTTAAAACTTCTCCCTCAACCCTATAGCCCATACGGTCAGCATAATTAGATACTTTATACTCTTTCGTAAAAAATGTCTTTCTACTTTCTTCTGTAAATTGATCGTATTCAAAGTCAGTTATGACACGAAGCTTAGGATGTTTCTTATATTTTGGTAGTACGCTGTTGCTAATTGCCCATTTCGTTTTTATTCGCTCATTTTTTTGTAAGTCTTGAATGAAACGATTCGCCATTTCTGGTTGTGCACCAATTTGGAAGTAGTCACCCTTGTTGAGCATTCTTCCTTCTATACCGCCAATCACAGCACGTATGTACGTACTTTTACTTCCCATAGTGTGATCAATATGGATGCCACCCGCAAAAGTCACATACGCTCTGCAACCACTTTTTACTTTTCCAAAACAAAGCATACTACCTTCTTCCGCTAAAATGGGACGCCATAACGGGATACGTTCTCCATTCAGTAACGGTTCCATATCTGCTCCACCAATCGCAAGTAAAGTCGTTTTCTTTATTAACAATTTAGGTCCCATAATCGTCATTTCGAGTGCCGCTTCATTCTCTTCATTACCAACTAACATATTGATCATCCGAATTGCACTTTGATCCATAGCCCCGCCAACAGGTACACCATATTGTTGATAATAAGATCGCCCTAAATCTTGGACTGTTGTAAACATCCCTGCATGCAAAACCTCTACATCCATTTTTTAGCCCCCTCAAGCGATACGTACTCTTCCTTCGTTATTGGGATAAATCGTAAATACATACCACTTTGAATATATGTTGGTATTTCTTCGTTCGGATTAAATAGAGTAATAGGTGTTCGGCCGATAATATTCCATCCACCTGGTGTTTCAAGCGGATAAATACCTGTTTGATTTCCGCCAATACCTACTGAACCAGGAGAGATTTGTAATCGTGGCGTTTCTTTTCTAGGTGTTTCTAATTCTTTTGATAGTCCTCCTAAATACGGAAACCCTGGTGTAAAACCAAGCATATATACAAAATATGTAGTTTCACTATGTATTCGAATCACATCTTCTACTTGTAAACCTTTATAATGTGCAACCTCTTCTAAATCAGGTCCATATTCTCCCCCGTAGCACACTGGTATAGAAATATGTTTCACATCCTGTTTTACTTCTTCTTTATAAGAATCACACAGCTCCTTTATATACTGACGAACGTAATCATATGACCTTTCACTTCTCTCATTTCTCTTCCATACTTCATATGCATTGTAGTAAACAGCTAATGAAGTAAACGACGGAACGCACTCAATCATTCCTGCAAACGGCTGTTGCTGCAGTGCTTGAAATAACCACTGTACTTTCTCATATATATCCATCTTAATTTCTTCACCAAATGTAACAATAATTGCTTGATCCCCTAACGCAGAAAATTTCATCCTACTCCCTCTTTCTATGCCAAAAAGCCGAGTTCTTTCGAAATGCGATGCGCTGTTTCTTTCACCTTCGCAATAAAATATGAAATGTTACTTTCGCTGTACTCAATTGCTAATCCTGAAATACTAATGCCTGCTACAACCGTTCCATCGCTCGCAAAAATGGGTGCTGCTATCGCGGCTGTATGATTTTCCAACTCAGAATAACTAATTGTGTAGCCTTCCTTTTTTGCCATTTGCAACACTTCTAACAATTGTTTCTTATCCACGATTGTTCCATCTGCAAACTGTTTTAAATCCACTTCCTCTATGTATCTCCGTTTCTCTTCCTCAGAGAAATATGATAGTAAAATTCTTGGACATGCGCCAGCATAAAGTGGTGCTCTTCTTCCAACCGCCGTATACACGCGTACCGGCTGAACACCTTCCATCTTTTCAACATAAATTGCATCATTACCATCTTGAATTATTAAATTAACTGCCTGTCCTAAACTAGCTCTAAGTTCTTTCATATAAGGAATTGCTATATTTCTTACTGATAACCGGTGTGAAACAAGTTGACCGAACCGTAAAAATACGACCCCTAAACGATATTTCCCCTTTTCGTTTTTTTTTAAAAACTCCATCTCTTCTAACGAGCCAATTAAACGATAAACAGATGTTTTCGGCATATTTGTAAGCTGAACCATCTCAGTTAAACTTAGCTCTTCATGCTCATAAAACAACTCTAAAATATCCATTGTCTTAACTGCCGTTTTATTTATACTCATTCTATCTCCCTTTCGTTCCGAATTACGGAACTTAAATTCCATTTTTCGAAACAAACATATAATTTAAAATTATAAAATATTCTTTCAATTCGATCAATAGATTTTAAGCAAATAAAAAAGTATGGAAGAATATCTCTCCCATACTTCACCACACTTTATAACGCTCTTACTTGTTTTAACGGCCAGAAAACAGCTTGTCCTTTTCCGACAATTTCATCTTCTGAAATAAAGCCAAACATGCGACCATCCTTAGAAACTTCACGATTATCCCCTAAAACAAATACTTGGCCTTCTGGCACTTTCGTTTTCCCTGTGATTTGTTCTAACGTAAAGTCTGGAGTTAATACACGGCCTACTGCTTTTTCTTTAAACTGTTTTAAATATGGTTCTTCCATCGCTTTGCCGTTTACATATAAAACATCATTTTTATACTCAACTGTATCGCCTGGCAAACCAATTACTCGTTTTACTAAATCGTACCCTTCTTTTCCGTGGAAGACGATAATATCAAAGCGATCTAATCCACTTATACTATAACCAATCTTATTCACGAGAACTCGTTCGTTATTTTCTAAAGTGGGCATCATCGATTCACCTTGTACTAAAGAAGGTGTAAATAAAACACCGCGAATAATAGCAATTAATACAAGGGTAAACCCTATCGTTTTAGCCCAAGAGAATAATTCTTTCTTCGTATTTTCCTTCATCGTTTCTCCTCTTTCTTAAGCACTTATTTTATTATTTCAACTAGTTCTTGTACTACATTAGGATCTATTTCAGAAAAACATGATTTTGCTTCTCTTACCGCTGTACCGACATGTGCTTGCGAAATTCCAGTTTCATCTAGCAATCGCTTTATATTTTCTTTCGTCACGCCAGCTCCAGCTACAAGCTGAATTTGACCATCACTTACTTTTTGCATTTCTGTAAGCACCGGAATATTGTCTACAATATCTCCTTGTCCACCTGAAGTTAAAACGTGAGTTACTTTATGAAACTTCTTTAAAGTTCTCATCGCTTCTACTGGATTTTCTATATCATCTATCGCACGGTGGTACGTTACATTCATTCCATCTACAACAGATAGTAAATCCGCTAATTTCTCTTCATCTACTTCATTTTGTTCGTTTAATACGCCTAATACTACACCAGCTGCTCCTAACTTCTGCGCAACTATAATATCTTCTTTCATCATTTCAATTTCTTCTTCCGTATATGTAAAAGACTTCGCATGCGGACGAATCATAACATGAATTGGTATACTCACCGCTTCTACCGCTTTTTTTATAAAAGCATAACTTGGTGTTAAACCACCTTCTGTATAAGATGAAATTAATTCAATCCGCTTCCCGCCAGCGCTTTCAATTCGTTTTACATCTTCTAAACATGTTGCAATAACCTCTAACATGAGATGACCTCTTTTCGTGCTTTTTTCTTATTATAACATTAGTAAAAATAAGAAGCCTAGCTTTCTCCTTTAAAACTTAAAAAAGAAGAATGAAAAGAAAGATTTTTTATTGGCAACGATTATTGGTAACATCCTATTATTCATGTACACTCCTACCATAATGAAAAAGCCCGTCATTTTGACGGACTTTTCTAATTTCAAGCTTTTCTTTCCTCAGTTTTCATATCAATGCCTAATTGATCTTCCAATAACTTTACACCTTTCTTTGTAAGATGGACAGCTCGGTTCTTATCCGTTTTCGTAATCCATCCTTGTTCAAAAAGCAGTTTTGCAATTGCAGACCCTAGCCAACCAGAAATATGGTAACGCCGTTCACTCCAATCAAGGCAAGGTTTTGCAAATACCCTCCTTTTTGTATCTGCCTCATCAACATTTATTCCAAAATTCAGAAACCATTGTTTACCTTGTTCTGTTACAATGTATTCTCCATCCCCTAAAATTATAAATTTCCTATCTAGTAATTTTTCAGTTATCTCTACACCGAGTTTGCCTGCAAGATGATCATAACAAGTTCGAGCATAACGAATTTGTTTTAGTTGACCTGATTGTTTTAAAGAGCGAACTTGAACTGTTGGTGCGATTGTCTCTAACTTTTCAAGCACTTCTGCAACTTCTTGATTAGCAAGTCGATAATAACGATGTCTACCATGTTGTTCAACTGTAAGTAGATTCCCCTCTACTAATTTAGAAAGATGAGAACTAATTGTTGGATGTGACACTTTTGCCATATAAGCCAATTCGCTAGCAGGTAGTGCCTGATTATTCATTAGACAATCTAAGATGATTGCTCTTGTAGGTTCAGCAATTAGTTTAGCTATATATGAGATATTCGGATATACATTCATATTTCGATGATACCCTAACTGTTAAATTGATACAATTATTTTAAGTTTAATAGTAAAGAAGAATTTATTATGAATGCAATTGATCTTAGTATATTAAATTTGAAAGAGACGAGAAGGCGCTCAGAAAAATTATGGAATTCTCTTCCCGATAATTTTCTTAATTGGAGGCCTGATAATGAGGCTATTTCTTTTGGTGAGATGATTCGTCACGTATGGAGCTCAACTTTTTACTATCATATGATTTTAAAAAACAACGGCTCAATAAATGATATACATTTCCCGTATGATGAAGAGCCAATTACTTGTGTAAAAAAAGAAATTGAATTGGCACAATCATACTTTACTGACTTCATAGAGTATGTTCAATCCATAAACATAGCAGAGCTAGATTCAACCCTTATCGATCGAAGCGATGTTGGCTATCAAAGATATTTAGGAGACATGCTATTACGAATTGCCTATCATGATGCGGTCCATGCAGGTCAATTTTTACAATATTTACGAATGATAAACTTAGAAAGACCATTAATTTGGGATTAAATACGAAAAATGTTTATACAGCCTTCAAACTGGCATTACAACAAGAATTTTTCAACAAGAAACAATCACAAAACCATGATAATCATTTATATTAAAAACCTACATCTCAACCAAGTACTTCATACACATAAAAAGCACGGATTTGATCACTAATCAAACCCGTGCTTTCAAAACAACTATTTTATCCATAAACAATAAAATATAAGCTTTAAAAACTACGACCGAAACGCCGCATCCGCCAGCATAGACAATGTTGCATCATCCATCGGTGGATTGTGTAATCCTGCTCTGACGTTTAAATAGTAACGATGGAGCGGATTTTTTTCTGATAAACTTTTTGCTCCTACGATGCGCATTGATTTATCCACTATGGATATCGCCGCATTTGTTACAGCATATTTCACGGCTGCTAATTCTTCTTGCAGTGATAGTTTATCTTCTGCCTCATCGTACTTTTTCGCAATTTGATATAAAAAGACACGAGCTTGCATAAGCTCAAGTTCTAATTCTCCAACTAATCTTCTAACATTCGGTAATAAACTAATAGAATGGTTTAAACTATTTGGTTTGTATGATCCCGCAAACTGAACTGCATAATTTCTTGCTGATTGTGCAATTCCTAAATAACATGCTGGTATATGTAGCAACCAGCCAATACCCTTTTGTTTCACTTTCCCGCCTTTTACATCCGTAAAAAAGCGGTTGTCTATCTCTACATTTTGTAAGACAAGGTCGTGGCTAGCAGTCCCTCGCATTGCAACGCTATCCCACGTTTCTTCAATAGATACACCGAGTGTATTTCTTGGAATAACAAACTCACCAACTTCTTCTTGGCCTTCCATACTTGCTGAAACAATAAAATAATCAAGTACTGGCGCCATCGTTGTAAAAGTTTTTCTTCCATTTATAACCCACTTCTCGCCTTGTTGAACCGCTATTGTTTCTGGTTTGCCGCCACGCGTCGGACTCCCTGTTTTCGGTTCTGTTGCTGCCCTGTTAAAGAGCGCACCATTACGTACTTCTTCGCAAAACCATTTGAACATCTCATCATTCCAAGAGCGATTTTCCGCTAGCTCCTTCACAATGCCAAGATGCCAGCCAATCGATAATGCAGTAGCTCCACAGCCTTCCGCGATTTTCTCTTGAAATAAAACGAAGTCATATAAAGAAATGGCACTACCACCAAATTCCTTCGGTAACGTTAATTTCGTATATCCGATATCTTTCAAATCATTTATATTTTCATACGGAAATGATCCTAATTCACTTAGCTGATGCTCCCTTTCCATGAACTTCGGAATCGATTTATTTATTTTCTCAATAATTAAAGACTGTTCTTCTGTTTCAACAAATGAGAGTGCCATACTATAATCTCCTTTATCCCGCATTAACGGGCAGTAAAACTCCCACCTAAAAATTCAGGTGAAGCAAAGGAAGTTAGGTGGGAGATCAACTGCCCGTAAACGCCCGATTGGTTCAACTAATAATCAGTGGGAAACCCACCCACTGATTAAAGTTTCACTTTATGCTCGATTCATAAACCGTTCATTTTGTCATTATGATTGTATGAAGCTACCTCTCTATTGTTTCACTATTCCGATAAAAATACAATGTTTTTGACTAATAAGAAAAGTTCCTATTTAACGATAGGTTCTTTTCTTATTAGTCTCCCTTCAATGCTTTTAACGGCAAAGAGGTTACATATCCAATATACGAGAATAATTCTTTAAAGAAGAATGGTATTTCTGTATCTAACGTTTTATATGCTGATGTCGGCGTTGGTGAAGCATACGCTTCAATATTAATATGTTTTGCGATTCTCATTGCGCGTTTCATATGAAGTGGATCACTTACAATCGTGTATGTTTGTATGCCGTTCTCTATTCCAACTTGCTTCGCATTTTTTAAATTTTCTTCAGTGAAAAGGGATTTAGTTTCAATTAAAATATCTTCCTCTTTTACACCTTGTTTCATTGCATATACTCTTGCAGTACGTGCTTCCTCAAGTTCTGCCTCGAACTTTGTACCACCTGTAAAAATAATCTTTTTAATATTTCCGTTCTTATATAAAGAAATCGCATGATTAATTCTTTCTTTAAATACAGGAGATGGTTTTCCGTTCCATGAAGCTGCTCCTAGTACGATACCAGCATCCGTTTTCACGTCATCATTTGCTTTAAAACGATAACTCCAAATATCGTAAGCTGCATAACTTACATATAAAATAGCAGAACAAATCATTAGTAAAAATACTTGAAAGATTCGTCTTTTCTTACTCTTCTTATTTTCTTTCATTTGTAATTGCCTCCGTACATCATCCATACTTCTATAAAAAACATTTATATCAAATCGTTTTGTTTGAGTTTATTTAAAAAGAAGGAACTTTACTTGTTATTTATGTATAAAAGGGTTTTCATTTAAAATTGAGGATTATCAATTCATTTTCATTTGCGGTTTTCATTACATTTTTTAAATTCATAAGTTTATTACCATACAACTACATTGTAACGAATTTTTTCTCAGAAGGGAACGATGAAACAAAAGGAATTAAAATAAAGTAGCATTTTGTAAGAAAAAAGGTATATTTTTCATATCTCACGAACAATATACCTTTCAAAACACGAATTATAACTTTTCTTTATACAACTCTAATTTTTCTAACAATTGTTCTTTTACGCCTGGCCATTCACTCGAGATAATACTGTACACCACCGCATCTCTCACATAACCATTCGGTAATTTTCTTTCATTTCGAAGCACACCCTCTTTTACTGCGCCTAACCTTTCAATTGCTCGTTGTGCTTTTTCATTTCTTGCATCCGTCTTAATTTGCACTCTCAGCATATGCAATTTTTCAAAAGCATACTGAAGAAGCATATACTTACACTCTGTATTTATACTCGTACGTTGTACACTCGGATGATACCACGTTTGCCCTAACTCAACTGTCTTATCTTCTACTGAAATATTATATAAACGTGTACTTCCTACAATCTTATTCGACTGTTGATCTACGACTATGAAAGGTATTTGAGTACCTCTTCCGTAACCCTTTATCGCTTTTTGAACGTATTGTTGCATATCTTGCACACTATCCATTTTAGAGATTAAATACGCCCAAATATCCCGATTTCCTTCTACAATCGAAAACAAAGTTTCGACATCAGTATTATCCATTAACCGCAACTTTGCTCTTTCGTGAATAATTTCCATTTTTAAGCCCCCTTTGTTGTTACTATATCATATCATTAACATCCTTTTATTAATATATACATAAAAATAAATTAATACCATAAACATATAGTACATCTAAAAATAAAAAATGCGATGCCTTTATTCAAGCATCGCACTTATAATTTTGCACTACCTACGATTTTACAATAAATATTCATTTACACAAGTTAGTAAACGTCATATATTTAGAACTTACATTATAGTTCAAAGCAACAAATAAGCAATCGGCGTAATAATAAGTAACGTTAAAATCGTTCTCTGCACATACAGAATAATAAGTTCAGATACTTTTAACGGAATATCTGTTGATAATATACAAGGAATTGAAGCGGAGAAAAACAGTATAGATGATACGGAAACAACTGCAATGACAAACTTTGTCACAAGTGGCGCACTTACAACTAATAATGACGGTAAAAACATTTCTGCAATACCAACGGATGCCGCTTTAGCAGCTAAGTCTGCTTCCGGTAATTGTAATAGCCATGTAAACGGATAGAAAATATAACTGATCCAATCAAATATTGGCGTGAACTTCGCTAAGACGATACCAATTAATCCTACTGACATAATGGATGGTAAAATTCCCATTGTCATAATAAATCCGTCTTTTAAATTCACTGCAATATTTTTCATAATGCTCGGTGCAGACTTTGATACTTCTAACGCATCTTCCCAAGCACGTTCCAACATTTTCTCTTTATAAACAGGCTCTGGGAACCCTTCTTCTGTTACATATGTATCTGGTTTTCTACTGAGGGGTGGGATTCTTACGGTGATAGCAGTCACGATGAATGTTACAACAAGCGTAGTCCAAAAATAAACATTCCATAAATGCATAATATCTAATGTTTTTGCGATGATGATCATAAATGTAGCGGATACTGTAGAAAATCCTGTAGCGATAATCGCCGCTTCTTTTGTCGTATACTTTCCTTCTTTATACACGCGATTCGTAATAAGGAGAGCAAGCGAATAACTTCCAACGAAGGACGCAACTGCATCGATTGCCGATCTCCCCGGCGTATTCCATAATGGCCTCATAATCGGACGACAAAATGTACCGATAAATTCAAGCAATCCATATCCGACTAATAACGCTAAAAACGCCGAGCCAATTGGAACGAGCAAACTTACTGATATGACTAGCTTCTCATACAAAAACGGTCCAACATCTGGCGCAAAGAACCAAGCTGGTCCTACTTTTAAACAATATAATATGCCAAAAACAACGCCAACTACTTTTAAAATAGAAAAACAAATGTCTACGATAGATGCATTCCATTTCTTCGTATAAAATGGATAAATCGCACCAATTGCCATAACAAATAATGCATAATAAGGTACTACGTCAGGAACCGAAGCCCTAATCCACGATACGATGTGATCAATCATAATAGACGATGCACCGTTTATCGTAACAGGAACGAAAAACATAAACACTCCAACGAGACTAGCAAGTATAAACCGGAGAATAATCCCCTTCTCTCGCCCTGCCTTAATTATATTGCTCTTTAATTCAATTTCACTCAAAATTCGACACCTCCTATTATCTAAATATTCTGTATAATTATGTTATATTCCTTCTTTCCGTTTCTACTATTTAATCATATGAAAAAACCTATTTTGAAATAGGCTTTTCTATTCCCCTTTATAATCATCCACAATCACTTGAATGATACGATAAGATTCTTCTGCCACCCTCTCATTACTATCCTTATTTGCGTCATATGTAATTAACGCCTTCCAAAGTGCCCATCCTCTCGCTCTATTCCATGTTTCTTCGTCCATACGTAACACTTCTTTAAATACGTTTCTACTATTTTCATCAAAAAATGTCCAAGCCATCGCCGCATCACATGCAGGATCTCCTACTCCTAAAATACCAAAATCAATTACAGCACAAAGCTTTCCATCTTTAACGAGTAAATTCCCTGGCGCTACATCTCCATGAACCCAAACTGGCTTACGGTCCCATGTTGAACTAAGTGCTACATTCCAAAGGTGCTTTAATAATGCCTCGTCAAAAACATCCTTATTATTTTCAATAGCAACTCTCGCCTCTTCATCATATACCGATATAAGTCCGCCCCGGTAAAAATTATGTGTTCCAGCTAAAGATCCGTTACTCGCATCAATAGATTGCAATTCTACTAAAAAAGATCCTAAATCCGCTGCAAATTCATTTAAATCACGAACGTTTTGTTTCGTAACTGTTTCCCCCTCTATCCACTTATTAATAGACCAAGGCAATGGATACGCTTCAGACGGATTTCCTTTCGCAAGTGGGGTAGAAATCGGTAAAGAAAGCCTCTTACTTAATAGTGGTAACCACTTATTTTCTTTCTCTACTTGCGGTGCATATGCCACATCACTTGGCAATCTTACACTCATCTCATCCCCTAAGTGAAACGTCCTATTATCATGCCCACTAAACTTTACAGGTTTCACTTCTAAATGGGCCCATTCGGGAAACTGTTCCTGTATTAACTTTTCAACTAAACTTACATTAATTAGATGCATTCACATTCTCCTTTTCTTTTGAAACTTACTAAGCCCATCCGTACTTCCAACATATTCAAAACCATTTTTCTTATAAAAATCATTCAACGTACGATTATGCCCCACACAATCTAACTTCAAATACTCTTTATCACATTGCACATTCTCTTCTACCCACTGTAAAATCCATTCGCCTATTCCATTTCCCTTATACTTCCGTTTCACCGCAAATCTATGAATATATAATGAATTAGAAACTTCCTCTTTACCAAAAATATGTTCATCCCATTCATTTTGTTTAGGAGAAACTGTAACCGTACCAACTATTTCATCTTCTTTCAGAACAACATATGTATATTTTTCTCTTATACATTCTAGTATTTCAGCCGTAGCTTCCTCTCCTAAAAGATACTGCCACTGATCCACTTCTTTATATTGTAGCCATTGCGCTACTTCTTTTAATAAAAGGAGAATACTATCACTTTCAATTTCAGTAGCAATTCGAATTTCATGTTCTTTACTTATATTTCTCTCCATATTGCCGTTCCCCTTTCAAATTGCTACCATACTGACAAATGCGTCCTTCCATCATTTTCATCTGTAATATATTCTACATAAAATCCTTGATTCACTGCGTTTTCATACATCATTTCAATCTCTTCTTGGTTTTTCGCATAAATTTGTATATACTCACCATCCGCTACTAATACGACTACTTCACACTTACTCTCCTTAAATTCTTCAAATGTTGCAATTTCTCCTAGTACCTCTCCTTTTGGACATGCTTTTAAATCTAAAAATAAAAGATAATATATGTTATCTTTTATTAGCTTTTTTAATTCTAATCCTTCCATGATCTCGTTATCTTCTGAAAATAATTCTGAACCTAATTCATTCCCTATTATTATATAAGCTTCCTCCCTTCCCATGACTTGCCAATCAAATACAGTAATATCAATTGGCTTTAATACTTTCCAAAGTAAATTATCATATCCATCTAGAATATCTACTGTAATCCCTCTTTTCATATACTTGCTCCTAACTTATTCATTTTCATTTCATACATTATATATCAAATGTAATTACTATATTTTGTCGATACATATGTACATCATAAAAAAACCGCTCCACTACTAGCGAAACGGTTTCCTTCTGCTTACATTTAAATATTTCATTCAATTGTTGCACTACGTTTTAAAATATTTTTTAATATATGCACCACATCAGTCGTTCATTCTTAATGCTCACTTCGACTTCACGAAGTAATATAAAAACCATACTGCATGATTTTGTTCATCCGCAGCTATTCTCCGCAACAACTCTTTCAGATATGCATCCGATGTCTCATCTGAAATTTCCAAATAAAAATCTACTGTTTTTTGTTCATCTTGTATAGCGAACTCTAATCCTTGTAAATACGTATTTGGGCAGTCTTCAGTAATTTGTGGTTTTGGCTGCCTACCAGTTAAACTCGTATAAATTTGTACAAAGTTGTGAAAATGCTTTATTTCATCATTACGAATTTCAAGAATTTGTTTTTGTTCTACTTGATTTGGAGCCATATTCGCTAATTTTGCATAGCAGCTTATAGCGCTATACTCTCCGTTTATAGCTTTTTCAATATCACTAATCAACTTATCATTTTGTCTATACCAATCATAATAATTCGAATTATACATCGTATCCCTCCATACTTTCGCTTAACATTTATGCATTTAGAAATAGTAGGAGCCTGTGTATATAACGGGACGACTTTAGATTGAAAGTAAAGTTTGAGAAAAGGGTCTATTTTGCAAAGGAATTGCTTATTCATAAAGTGAAACTATAATCAATGGGGATTTTACTACACGGCAAATAGCGGATAAAATATCACTATTTTTTTGTACGCTGTTGCTATAAATTCGCGAATGAATCAGGTTTCCAACCAGATGTGGTGTTGAGATGCGAAGCTATTATGAATCCAGTCATATAACTAGGAGGTACCACTATGCCATCTTTATTTAAACCTATGGCCTTCCAGCTGAAAACCGAAAGACTTGAGCTTAGTATGTGGGAGGAATCCGATTCCGTTTGGCTGAGCAAATTAATTGGCGAACGTGGTGTGGACATTCCAGCCGTTGATTCCGTTCGTAACCGGCTCATTGAGATGCGCAAGAAGGCAGAGGAAAATGGCATTTCCCTTCTCACTATTCGAAGGCGCAATGAAGGCGATTTCATCGGATACTGCGGCTTAATTATCGGTCGTTCCACACTTGAAGAGCCGGAGATTGCATACGAGTTGTTCCGCAGCGCCCATGATAAAGGTTATGCAACTGAGGCGGCATCCGTTGTACTGGACGCTGCGATTGCTACTGGGCGCCATAGACTTTGGTCGACTGTAGGCGCTTGGAATATCGCTTCACTCCGGGTACTAGAAAAGATAGGATTTAAGCGTCATCACAGTACGTGGGATGATGAACGTGGTGAGATTGTTTGGAACGTACGCGATTTTTAGAGATTCCGACTTAATTCTAAGGCGACAACAGCAGATACTCATTCTTCAGCTTTTAGATTTCATCACAAAAAAGCCGTTTCACTAATTTAGTGAAACGGCTTTTTTTAAGCGTTCAATTCTGTTTTATGCCCTTTTACTACACTACGTTTGAATGTAGTTGCTAATATAGTAACCATACTTACTATACCAATCCAAACGAGTACAGTAACAGGTGTATTCCAGCTTAATCCTTTTCCGAAGAAGAAGATTTCTCTTAGGCCTTCAATCATAAATTTCATTGGTAACCATGAGTAAACCCAGTCTTGATAAAACGGAGACAACATCTCAGGTGCTAACGATAATAACGGCGCCCCGAAGAATAGTAATAAAGCGAATAAACCGATTCCTTTTAGCCCAACTAATGAAAGTACCGCAGATATCATTAAGAAGAAACTAAAAGAAGTAATAGATAAGAATAGAGCTGTATCCGTGAAGTTCGAAATATTTAACCCTACCATCCCATCTGCAATCCATGTAAGACCAAACCCAATTACAAGTGTCGCAATAGCCCCTGTTACGATTTGTTTTACTTTTAACAGAAAGTTTTCTTTTCTTGAGCTTACTGGCATTTTACTAATCGCAATAAAAATAATCGCTGCACTAGCTAAACTTGCAATCCATAACGGTTGGAACAATGATATTGGTGAGTTACCGTTCGCACTATTTTTGCCGACCTCATTCACATTTTTCACGTTCTTTACAATAGGTGTTACTAATTTCTCAGCTTGGTCTGTTGTTACAGTAGCTCCTTTTGTTTTCAACCCTTCTAATATTTGTGTACGAACAGTATTGTTCATATTATCAACGATCGCCTGTAATATTTGCCCTACCATAGTTGATGCAGCCGTATTCATTCCTTGATTAATATATATTTCTATCTCAGGTGAAGATGGCTGTGGTGTTCGTAACGATGCTTGTTTTGCACTAAATTCTTTCGGAATGACTAACGCTGCATAATACTCTTTATTATTTAGCCCTTTTTGAACTGCTTCCTTATTCTTCACTTCTACCCACTTTACCGCAGGTTCTTCAACTGATTTCGATGATTTTTTCACCGTATCAACAATTGTTTGCCCCATATTCATTTTCGGTTGATTTGGAATTTCTACACCTTGATCCTCATTTACAATTGCAATTGGCAAGTTTTTCGGCTGCGGTTGAACAGTTGGAAATAACGTTAATGAAAAAATAAAAACAACAAGCAGTGCAATAACTGGTGATAAAAATAAAAGTTTATTTTTAAACATTTTCTTTTTTCCTCCTTTAATTTGATTTATAATAATCAACAACGTGTTGTTTATTTATATTTTGAATTATATGTTCGAGTTGAACCATATACAATAATCAAAAATCGGGAATGTGTCGGTTATAAGACACATTTTCTAAATGTGTTGAGTAAAATTAAGGAGGGACATGCGTTGCGCGATAGCAATTTAGATTTGCGTGTTGTTCGTACGAAAACCGCCATACGAAATGCATTGGTGGAGCTAATTGAAGAAAAAGGTTTTGACGCCATTACAGTGAAAGATATTACAACGAAAGCAAACATTAATCGCGGTACTTTCTATGCGCACTATCAAGATAAATTTGATTTAATGACAAAATGCCAAGAAGACATTATGTACGAGTTTTCTAAAATTGCCAAACAGAAATTCCCGGAAGTTATTGCTGATCTTGGAACAAATCCTTCTCCAACAATGCCATTTATACTTATCACTTCTATTCTTGAATTTCTAAATGAAAATAGTGATTTTATGAGAGCTGTGCTTAGCCCAAATGGAGATTTATCTTTCCAAACAAAACTGAAAGATTTTATGTGGAAAACATTATTTGAAGATACGAATGGTCCTCTCATTAATAAGGAAAATTTACTTGTTCCAAGCGAATACTTAACTTCTTATATGGCATCTGCACATATAGGTGTCATACAGCAATGGTTAAATAATGGACAAAAAGAAACACCTGAGGAGATTGCTCGCTTTTTATCAACTATTGCAGTTCATGGACCTTTTTATGCGGCTGGTTTAAAGAAATAAGTCAGCTATATAATAAAAGAGCATCCACTATAATAGTGGATGCTCTTTTACTTACAACACTTCAATATACCCTTCTGTTCCATGTATCCGAATTCGTTGACCGTCTTTTATTCGTTTCGTAGCATTCTCTACTCCGACGACTGCTGGTAATCCATACTCACGTGCAATTACTGCTCCGTGCGTCATAAGCCCACCGACTTCTGTTACTAACCCTTTTATAGAAACAAACAAAGGTGTCCAGCCAGGATCGGTAAATGCCGTAACTAATATATCTCCCTCTTCCAAATTCGCGTCTTCCATATTTAAAATAACGCGTGCTCTCCCCTCAATCACTCCAGAAGAAACAGGCAAACCTACTATTGCTTCAGCTGGGAGATTTTCTCGTTTATATTTACCTGTAATGATTTCTCCATCAGACGTCATAACTCGCGGCGGCGTTAGTTTTTCATATAATTTGTACTCATTTTTTTGCTTATGAATAAGCACGTAATCTAGTTTATTTGTGCGGACGACTTCGTGAAGTTCTTCAAAAGTTAAGTAGTATATATCATCGACTTCATGAATGACCCCGCTCTGCACAAGTTGCTTAGCTTCTTTCAATAACGCCTGCTTATATATAAAATAACGATTAATCATGCCGTATTTTGGATATTCACGATAACCGATACAATTACGGATGTTGCGAATCATTCGCTTCGTTTCTTCTACTTTTTGTTTTCCATCCGGCAAGTCTTGTAATCGATCTACTAACTCTTCTTCTTTTTTCAAAGCTTCCTGTAGTCCTTCTTCAAACTTTCGTTTACTAGCGCCAGCTTCAAAGTCTCTTATATTATTTAAAATCATCGGGATAATGATTGTTGGCTTTTCACTCCAGCGCGTTTTCGTAATGTCGATTTCTCCGCTGCATCTCATTCCATATTTGCTTAGAAACGCCTCGATTGCATCCCGAACTTTTTCCCCGCCTTTAAACTGAACTAATTCATCTAAAAAGCTGTCATCTTCTACATGCTGTAAATACGCAATGACTTCTGGATACGGCCGAATCACATCTGCAACATCTAATAATGCTAAACCCATTTCTGAAGTAATATTATTTTGTACGGATTGAGAAAGTGTATCTGCTGCATTTTTTTCACCTAGCCATTGCTCCATCTTTTCATTCATCCATGTTGAAGCATTCATACCAGCCATAATAACAGCTATACTTTGCGGGTTAAATAATACTTTCTTTAATTGCTGGATGTCTTGCAAAATAAAATCAAATACATCCACACCTGATTTCGTTTGCATGTTTCGTTTTAACTCTTCGATCGATTCTTGACTATTCTGTATTAAATTCGTAACGATTGCCGTATTATTTTCGATTTCTGTTTGCGAACTTGCAGGTTGCTTACTTTTACTAGCACTCTTTCCTTTTTCATCATCCGGTAACAATTGAATAAAATCATCTCGCTCGATTATAGTCGTTAATGCATCTCTTACGAGTGGATCCGATTTTCCTAAAGTGTTTATTAAGTAATCTCTGCTAGCAGGTAAAGCTAATTGTTGCGTAGCATCAACAAATAACCTGCCTCCCGCTTTACGCATAGGGGCACTAGTCGTTAACAAGAAAAAAGATAACCCAAGTGGTTTCATCGCATCGGTCATCATTTGTTGGTGACCAACCGATATATACACATGATTTTCCCCATCATTTACTCCTGGAATTGGATATAAAGTCGTAATCGGCCTGCTTTGGACTATATAAAATGTATCATCAACTAAACACCATTCAATATCTTGCGGACAACCAAAATAAACTTCGATTTGTCTTCCGATGCGTGCTAGTTGTAAAATTTGTTGTTCAGTAAGTGTTTGAACTTTTTGCTGATTAGGAGCAATTTTCTTTGTCTCTGTTCCGCCTTCTTTTCGTCCATAGATGGCTAATTTTTTCGTTGCGATGACCTTTCCGACGATTTCATCTTCTTTTACCTTATAATTATCGGCAGAAACCAATCCAGATACTAGCGCCTCGCCAAGTCCAAAGCTGGCATCGATTGACAACACCTTCCTATTCGAAGTAATCGGATCGGCAGTAAATAAAATCCCTGAAGCCACAGGGAAAACCATTTTTTGAACGACAACACATATAGAAACTTGATTATGATCAAAACCGTTTTGCATTCGGTATATAACCGCTCGATCTGTAAATAAAGAAGCCCAGCATTTTTTAATATGCTGCAAAATGCTTTCTTTTCCAATAATATTTAAATACGTATCTTGTTGACCAGCAAACGAGGCATACGGTAAATCTTCAGCAGTAGCACTCGAACGCACTGCATACGCATGTTCATCGCCAAATCGAGAGAGATGATGAGCTACTGATTCCACTACATCAACTGGAATTTCCACCGCCATAATGACTTCTCTAATCTTCTTACTAATTTCACAAATTTGATCTCGTTCCTCAATTTTTAGCATCGTTAGCTGCTGCAACAAAATTTGAAGCCCTTCATTTTGCTCGATGGCCTTTTCATACCCTATCGTTGTAACACAAAATCCTTCTGGCACTTGTATCCCTTGAATGTTGGATAACTCCCCTAAATTCAAACCTTTTCCACCGACAAGTGAAAGGTACGTGTTTTCTATTTCCTGAAAATCGAGAACGAAAGAACTCATGTAACATCTCTCCTTACTTTACTTGTGTTCTTGATTGTATCAGTAGTAAATGAGAAGAAACAGTCTATTTCGAACTTGATTTACATGATATAATTAAGTTAGGAAGAGATAATCTTTTTTATTTATCCCCTCGAATTCACTTCAATTATATCTCCAAACTTAAACATTCTTTGATTATGAAAAGCATCGATACAAGTAATCGTCTTATTTAATGGATTTATATCAGCTACTGTTATGTAATTTTTGTATAAACTTACATTATAATATCCAGATGAATCTTTTATTAACTCGTAATCCCTCCTCAAAAAATAGTAGAAACTACAATTGTAAAATCAATATTTCCTGTTTGCACTTTATATAAATTGATATGAATCTCTCTTAATTCTAGGACTAAATTATTGTTTTTTAATCCCACATTAATTCTTTTCTCAAATTCGCCAAAATGAATTTTCAAGATTAGGGAACTATAATGTCGTATTAAAATATATTAAGGGGGAGAAAAATTGGACAATGAAATGAATTATGGAAGTGATTACAAGTTTATTCCAGCAACTTCAATTGAAAGTGGTCATGGCATTGAAGTATTGCCTGATTTATTTTGTTACACGATTCAAATCGTCAATATATGCTTTGTTGGAAATCCTGAGACCAATGATTTTGTTTTAGTTGATGCTGGAATGCCTAAATGTGCAAATAAAATTATCTCTATCGCTGAGGATCGATTTGGTACCAATAGTCGCCCAAAAGCCATTATTTTAACTCACGGCCATTTTGATCATGTTGGGGGAATAATTGAACTCATCAAGTATTGGGATGTTCCCGTCTATGCACATCAGATGGAGATACCGTTCCTGACCGGACAACAAAGCTATCCAGAACCAGACCCTACAGTTGAAGGTGGTATGGTAGCAAAAATGTCTCCTCTGTTCCCAAACGAACCAATTGACTTAGGAAATAACGTAAAAGCGCTACCTACCGATGGAACTGTTCCCCATATGCCAGAGTTTAGATGGATTCATACACCAGGACATACTCCAGGGCATATTTCATTATTCCGAGAAAAAGAACGAACTTTAATTGCTGGGGACGCTTTTGTTACAGTGAAACAGGAGTATCTGTATAAAGTAATAACTCAAGAACAGGAAATAAGTGGTCCGCCTCGTTATTTAACAACAGACTGGAAAGCCGCTAAAGAGTCAGTTATTAAGCTAGAGAAGTTAAAGCCTCTAACCGCTGTTACTGGACATGGGATACCGATGTCGGGTGAATTGCTATCAACAAGCCTCAAAACACTCGTTCAAGAATTTGATAAAATCGCTTTACCCGATTATGGAAAATATGTAGACTAAAAGATACATTAAGCATGAAAATACTTTTTATTCTTATATTTAAGAAACAAAATCAAAACGGAAAAAATTATTAAGTTTAATAAAAAAACACTGTACTTAGGCAACATCTCTATTATTAGAATGGAACTACGCCTTGTGAATAAAACTCGATATTCCTCAAATACTATCTGTAGTATAAGCCCGCTTCTTACCCAGGTTGTACTTCTTACCATAAAAAAGAGCAGTCATAATAATGAAGTGACCCCTAAAAGTTAGACACGGTTATTTCATTAGGCAGCTTGATAAAAGTGAGTCCGGTATTGTACCGGGCTCATTTTTAATTTTGCCTTAATCCGTTTCGTATTATAATAATCTATATATTTTTCTAATTCTATTTTAAAGTGCTCTACATTTTCAAATTCTTTTATGTAGAGGAACTCCGATTTCATAATCCCAAAGAAATTTTCTATTACTGCGTTGTCGTAACAGTTGCCTTTTCGAGACATACTCTGGACGATAGCTCTTGATTCAAGAGTACGGACGTATTGTCTCATTTGATAATGCCATCCTTGATCCGAATGCATCAGTAGCTGGTGCGTTTCAGGTAAACGTTCCAATGCTTTCTCTAA